>DYFA01000017.1 GCA_020725425.1 Aneurinibacillus sp. | reverse complement strand
GGCGTGCTCCACCCCGCCGATGTACTGGTCCACCGGCATCCAGTAATCCACCTTCGCCCGGTCGAATGGCGCCTGCTCGTTCTTCGGGTCGCAGTAGCGCAGGAAGTACCAGGAGGAGTCGACGAAGGTGTCCATCGTGTCGAAGTCCCGCGTCGCCCCGCCGCCGCACTTCGGGCAGGTCGTCCGCCCGAAGGTGGAACTGGTCTTCAGGGGCGACTCGCCGTGGGGCAGAAACTCCACGTCCTCCGGCAAAAGGACCGGGAGCTGGTCCTCGGGCACCGGCACCTCGCCGCACCGGTCGCAGTACACGATGGGGATCGGCGCCCCCCAGTACCGCTGGCGGGAGATGAGCCAGTCGCGCAGCCGGTAGTTGATCTTGGCGTGGCCGAGCCCCTGCTCCTCGACGTACTTGATGACCGCCTTGATCCCTTCTCGGCTCGGCATCCCGGTGAAGCGGCCCGAGTTGACCATCGTCCCCTCGGCCGCCACTGCCTCCGCCATCGTCTCCCCGTCCAGCGGGGGCAGGTCGGGCGGCTGGATGACCACCCGTACCGGCAGGCCGTACTTGCGGGCGAACTCGAAGTCCCGCTGGTCGTGCGCCGGCACGCCCATCACGAGACCTGTGCCGTAGCCCAGGAGCACGTAGTTGGCCAGCCACACCGGGATCTTCTCTCCGGTAAGCGGGTTCGTGGCATAGGTCCCCGTGAAGACGCCCTTCTTCTCGAGGTTGGTCGCCTCCCGCTGGATGTCGGTCAGGCGGCGCGTCTCCTCGATGAACCGCTCGACCTCCTCCCTGTGCTCCGCCTTGATGAGGGAGGGTACGATGTCGTGCTCCGGCGCCACCACCATGAAGGTGACCCCGAAGATCGTGTCCGCCCGGGTGGTGAAGACCTCGAATTCCCGCCCGTCCTCGAGACGGAACCTGACCGCGGCACCTTCGCTGCGGCCGATCCAGTTGTCCTGCATCGTCTTGACCTTCTCCGGCCAGCCCGGCAGCTTTTCCAGGTCGGCCAGGAGCCGGTCGGCGTAGGCGGTGATCTTGAAGAACCACTGTTCGAGGTCTTTGCGGATGACCAGAGCGTCGCAGCGCTCGCAGTGGCCGCCGTTGATCACCTGCTCGTTGGCGAGCACCGTCTGGCAGGAGGGGCACCAATTCACCGGCGCCTTCTTCTTGTAGGCCAGGCCGGCTTTGTAGAACTGCAGGAAGAGCCACTGGGTCCACTTGTAGTAGTCCGGCAAACAAGAGATGACCTCGCGGCTCCAATCGTAAGAGAAGCCGAGACTCTTCATCTGCTTGCGCATGTAGTCGATGTTGTTCAGCGTCCACGTCCGGGGAAAGACACCGCCATGCTTGATCGCGGCATTCTCGGCCGGCAGCCCGAAGGCGTCGAAACCCATGGGATGCAGGACGTTGTACCCGTTCATGGTGAAGAACCGGGCAACCACGTCCCCGATGGAGTAGTTGCGCAGATGGCCTATGTGTAACGGACCCGAAGGGTAGGGAAGCATCTCCAGGCAGTAGTACTTGGGCTTGTCCGAGTCTTCCGTGACTCGGTACATCCCCGCTTCTTCCCAGCGTTTCTGCCACTTCGGCTCGATCGCCCGAAAGTCGTACTTCGCCTCCATCCAGCTCATCATCCCTCCGTCACCATGGTGCCCGCCGGCGGCCGCCAGGCATAAAAAAGCCCGCCCCCCCGCAGGGGCGGGATTCTCTCCCGTGGTACCACCCTAATTGGTAAGAGAATGGTGGAGCTGAACGGGATCGAACCGTCGACCTCTTGAATGCCATTCAAGCGCTCTCCCAGCTGAGCTACAGCCCCACACTTACCCACTCTACGGCACGATACCGGGTGCCACCCTCGCCGGTTACTGGCCTTCGCCGGCTGGTCTCCGGGGCGAGGTTCGGCGCACGTTGCGGGTCCGGCTTCCACCACCCGCCGGCTCTCTCTGCCCTCCGGGCGCCTACTGCTCCCCATCCTCGACCTGACGCATGACGCCACGCTTGTGGCGCGGCGCTATTACACAGCTATTATAAGCATCCCGCCCCGCCCTGTCAAGGGCTAGGCGTGGACAGGGCTAGGCGTGGACGAGGTCCAGGCGCTCCGCCGCCTGCCAGTACCGCTCCAGATTGTAGTAGTCCCGCTCCTCCTCATGGAAGATGTGCACCACCACCCCCCCATAGTCGAGCAGAACCCACCGCCCGTCCCTCGTCCCTTCCCGCCGGGCCGGCCGGACACCTTCCCGGGCCAGCCTTTCCTCGACCTCCTGGGCGATGGCCCGCGTGTGGACGGTTGAGGTGCCGCTGGCGATCACGAAGTAGTCGACGATCGCCAGGAACGGCCGCATGTCCAGGGCCAGGACGTCGATGGCCTTTTTGTCTTGCGCCGCCGCGCTGGCCAGGCGCGCCACCCGCTCTGCCTCCAAACGCGACCCCCCTACAGGCGAAAGTCCGGACCCACCACTATAACCAGATCCACATCCTCCGGAACGGGGGCCTCCTCCCCGCCGCGGCCGGCCGCGAGCACCTCGAGGTCGGGCGCCAGCTTCTTCACCTTGGCCACGGCGTCGCGGCGCCCGGTCACGTCGATCACCCGCGTGGCCGTGGCATCGTACCGCCTAGCGTTCCCGACCGAGGCCACCACCAGCCCCTCGCTCTCGAGGCGGGCCGCCGCCCGGCGGGCCAGACCCGGTTCCCCCGTGCCGTTGAGCACGCTCACCCGGGCGGGCGGAAGGGGTTTCTGAACTGGGGCCACCGCCTCCACCACCTTGGCCAGGCCCTCTTTCAGGTTGGGCAGGGCGAGGGAGGGACGCCGGGAAGCTTCCGGCGCCGTCTCGAAGCTCCGATGACCTGCCGCCAGCCGGGCTACGGCGCCGGGTTCCGGCACCCAGTAGCTCGCCCCCTCGACCGTCTGTCCCTCGCCGGGCAGGATGCAGGTCACCACGCTCTCCCGGTTGAGCCCCCGGGCCGCCCGGGCGTAGGCGATCAACTCGCCGAGCGGCATGTCCGTCTCCACCGCCTGGGAGGCGACCCGGATCAGCCCCGGCAGCCGCCAGACGTTGTACGGTTTCAGCAGCTCCTTCACCACCGCCTGAACGAACTGCTGCTGGCGGGCGAGCCGCCCCTCGTAGACCTTGTTGACCGGATCCACCAGGGAGATGTCGCCGAGCCCGTCCGACCGGTAGCGGACGAAGCCGAGCGCTTCCGTCCCGGAGAGTCGCTGCTCGCCCGGACGGAGGTGGATGTGAAGGTTCTGGGCGAAGTCGTCGTAGTCCATTGGACGGGGGACGTTCACCGTGACCCCGCCGAGGGCGTCCACCGCCCGCACGAAACCCTGGAAGTCCACCAGGAAGTGGTAGTCCACCTTGACGCCGAGCAGCGACTCCACGGTCCGCCGGGTCAGGTCCACCCCGCCCAGCGCATACGCCACATTGATCTTCTGGTAGTAGTGGTAGCCGGGAATCAAGACCCGGGTGTCCCGGGGTATCCAGACCACTTCCACCTTTCTCGCCTGCGGTTTGTAGGTGGCCAGGATGATGGTATCGGTGCGGCCGATGTCCTCCCGGCGGTGATCCACGCCGACCAAAAGCAGGGTGACCGGCCGTCGCGGCTGGTTGAACCCGCCGGTCATCTCCAGTGTCACCCAGGCGGCTGCCAACGCCAGGACCAGCCCGAAAGCCCCGAGCAGACCGTAAAAAAGAAAGCGCCTCGCTCCCGCCGGGGATTCGTCCGCCGGGGGGCGAGGAGAACCGGAGGACTCTTCCGCCCGGTCCATCCGTGGGCGGGCAAAGAGGTCGTTCCCCCTCCAGACGTGCTTGCCCAAAAGATCACCTTCCGCCAGTTTCCGTCCCGGAGGAGGCAAAGGCCTGGTAGGTTTCCTCCGTCCGGGGGTCCACCGGCTTCCCGTTCTCCTTCAAGTAGCGAAGGGACTGCCTGGCCACGAAGGCCACGGCGCAGCGCAAATCCTGCTCCGCCAAGCGCCGCCCTGTCTCCGCCGCCGGGTACGTCCGCCCCGGTTCCACGGCATCCGCTACGAACACCGCCTGCGCCACCCCACCCATCTGGGGGGCGCCCGTGCTGTGTACGGCGATCGCTTCAAGAATCTCCGGGTCGTGCACGCCGAACTCCTGCGCCGCCAGGGCGGCGGCCACCGGTCCGTGCAGGAGCACAGGTACCAGGACTTCTTCTTTGTGCTTAACTATACCAAAGGCGAGAGCCTTTTGCAAGAGAAGGGAGAGTTCGACATCCCGTGCCAGATCATGTAAGAGGCCTGCTACAAAAGCCTTCTCCCCGTCGTAGCCGTGTCGCTCAGCCAGCCGGCGCGCCAGCTCCGCCACGCGCCGGGCATGGCAAAACCGCACCGGAGCCATCCGGGCGGCCACCGCTTCGGTCAGATTCACTTCTCCCCCACCCTCCCTGGACTGAGCAGAGCCCCCTAGAAGCGGGTCCTTTCTGGTCGCGGTCGGGCTTCGTTGACCACCAACGCCCGCCCGCCCACGTCCAGCCCGTTCGTGGCCTCCACCACCCGGCTGACGTCGTCCTCTTCCACCTCGACGAACCCGAAGCCTCGGGAGCGGCCGGTTTCACGGTCGGTGATAATGCGGGTGCTCACCACCGAGCAGTACGGGGCGAAGAGGTCCCGCAGCTCCTCCTCGGTGGTGGTCCAGGGGAGGTTCCCTACATACAGCGTGGTCGTCACGTTCCGCCCTCCTGTCGTCGCAGGGTATTCTTGCCCTGCCCGTCCTGCCTTATGCGGTCCCGCCCTCCTCTGGCCCGTTCTCCCCGGTCTTCCGGTACAGGCCGTTTTTCTTTATGTAAAAGACGACTTCCTCCGGCGTCAGGTAGCGGAGGGAGCGTCCCTCCCGGATCCGCCGCCGCAGGTCGGTGGAGGAGATCGCCAGCGCCGGCACCTCGATGAACCGGAACGAGGCAGCGTTGCGGTGGTAGAACTCCTCGACCTCCGGGGACAGGTGCTCCAGGGTGAACCCGGGCCGGGTGGCGCCCACGAAGGTGCACTCCCGCACCAGCTCCTCGGCGTTCTTCCAGGAGAAGATCTCGGCCAGGGCGTCGGCCCCGGTGATGAAGTAGAACTCGACCTCCGGCCCGTACTCCCGTCGCAGGTCGGCTAGGGTGTCGACGGTATAGGTCACGCCCGGCCGGTCGATGTCGACCCGGGAGACTTCGAAGTGAGGGTTGGTCAGCGTGGCCAGGACCGCCATCAGGTAGCGGTGCTGGGGCGGGGTGATCGTGGCCGGGTCCTTGTGAGGAGGCAGACCCGAGGGGACGAAGACCACCTGATCCAGGTCGAACTCGGTCCGCACAGCCTCGGCGGTCACGAGATGGCCGTAGTGGATGGGGTCGAACGTCCCCCCCATGATGCCCAGCTTGCGGACCTCGAAGCTCACCGGACCTGCCCCTCACCCAGAACGACGAACTTGGTGGTGGTCAGCTCCCGCACTCCCATCGGTCCGCGGGCGTGCAGCTTCTGGGTGCTGATCCCGATCTCCGCCCCCAGCCCCAACTCTCCCCCGTCGTTGAACCGGGTCGAGGCGTTCACCAGGACGCAGGAGGCGTCCACCTCCCGGAGAAACCGGAGGGCTTTCCCGTACTCCCGGGTGACGATCGCCTCGCTGTGGCCCGAGCCGTACTGGGCTATGTGCTCCAGCGCCGCTTCGAAACTTGGCACCACCCGGACCGCCAGAGTCAGCGCCAGATACTCCGCCGCCCAGTCCTCCTCCGTCGCCTCCCCCATCTCCGGGACGAGGCGGCGGGACTCCGGGCACCCCCGCAGCTCTACGCCGGCCGCCTGCAGCTTCTGCGCTATCCGGGGCAGGAACACCGGGGCGACCGCGGCATGGACCAGGAGCGTCTCCAGGGCGTTGCAGACCCCGGGACGGGAGCACTTGGCGTTGACCGCGATCGCCTCCGCCTGCGCCAGGTCGGCGTCCTCGTCCACGTAGACGTGACAGACGCCCCTCCCGTGGCGGAAGAGCGGCACGGTGGCCCCGGCGAGCCCGGCCATGAGCGACTCCCCGCCCCGGGCGATGATCACGTCTACCAGGCGGTCGAGGCGCCCCAGGATGGTCACAGCCGCCCGGTCGGTGGTCGGCACGAGCTGCACCGCCTCCCGCGGCAACCCTGCCTCGGCCAGAGCCTCTTGAAGCAGGCCGGCGATGACGGTGTTGGAGCGGTGGGCTTCGGAGCCGCCCCGCAGGATGCAGGCGTTACCGGCCTTCAGACACAGCCCGGCCGCCTCCGCCGTCACGTTGGGCCGGGCCTCGTAAACCATCCCCACCACACCCAGCGGGACCCGCATGCGGCCTACCTGAAGCCCGTTGGGGCGCCGGACGAGGTGCTCGATCTCCCCCACGGGGTCGGGCAAAGCGGCCACCTCGCGCAAGCTCTGCACCACCCCGGCGAGTCGCGCCGGGTTGAGCGTCAACCGGTCCAGCAGAGCCTCCGAGAGGCCGGCGCGCCGGGCTGCCTTGACGTCATCGCCGTTGGCCGCCAGGATCTCCCCTTCCGCGCTGACCAGCCGGTCCGCCATCGCCCAGAGTGCCTTGTTCTTGAGCGGCCCGGGAGCCTTGGCCAGGGCTTGCGCCGCCTTCCGGGCAGCCTCGGCCAGTCCGGTCACTTCCCGTTCCAGGGCCTCGTGGTCCACGCTACTCCCCTCCTCCTCTGGTCAACAGCACCAGGTTGTCCCGGTGCACCACTTCCTCGTAGAACCGCTCCCCCAGCACCTCGGCGATCTCCGGGGTGTGGAGGCCCTTCAGGCGGTCCAGATCGGCTGCGCCGTAGTTGGTGAGGCCCCGGGCGAACTCGACTCCGTCGGGGCCCAGGATGGCCACCGCGTCGCCCGCCTCGAACTCGCCTGCCACCTTCACCACGCCACTCGGCAGGAGGCTCTTCCCCCGCTCGGTGAGGGCCCTCCGGGCGCCGTCGTCCACCACCACCTGCCCGGCGGGGGGGACGTTGAACGCGATCCAGCGTTTCCGGGAGACGAGGCGTTCCCGGGCCGGGAAGTACGTCCCGACCTCTTTCCCCGAGAGAACCTCCTGCACCACCGAGGAGCGGGCGGCGTTGGCGATCACCATGCTCACCCCGCAACTCGTGGCGATCTTCGCCGCCGCAAGCTTCGTGGCCATCCCGCCGGTCCCCCGCTCGGTCCCGGCTCCTCCGGCCAGCGCCTCGACCTCCGGCGTGATCTCCTCCACCCGAGGGATCAGCCTGGCCTCCGGGTCTTGGCGCGGGTCGGCCGTGTACAGGCCGTCGATATCGGAGAGGATGAGCAGGAGATCGGCCGAAATGAGGCCGGCCACCAGGGCGGAGAGCGTGTCGTTGTCGCCGAACTTGAGCTCGTCCACCGCCACGGTGTCGTTCTCGTTGATGATCGGCACTACCCCGTACGAAAGCAGGGTGAGCAAGGTGGTGCGGGCGTTCAGGTAGCGGCGGCGGTCCGCCACGTCCTCCCGGGTGAGCAGGACCTGGGCGATGGTGATGCCGTACTCGCCGAACAGCTTCTCGTAGATCTGCATCAGCAGGCTCTGCCCGACCGCCGCCACCGCCTGCTTCTCCGGAATGGTCGCCGGGCGCCGCGGCCAGCCGAGACGGCCCAGGCCCGCTCCGACCGCGCCCGAGCTGACCAGCGCCACCTCGCACCCGGCGTTGGCCGCGTCGGCCACCTGCCGGACCACCCGCTCGAGCCCGCCGAGGTTAAGCTTCCCTGTGGGGTGAGTCACGGTGCTGGTGCCCACCTTCACCACCAGGCGTCTTCCACCCAATGCCACCTCTCCCACGCACCCTCACTCCTGGGGCTCGAAATAGAACTCCTTGCCGGCGATCCGCACCAGCTCCCCCGGCCGGACCCCGGCGCTCAGGAGGAACTCGTCGAGTCCTTTTTCGCGGAAGATCCTCTGCAGGTGCTTGACGGCCGCCTCGTTCGCCAGGTCAGTCTTCTGCACCAGCCGCTCCAACCCCTGCCCGCTCACCATCCAGGCCCCGTCCTGGCGGATCGCACTCAAGGGGCCGTCCGGCCGGTGCGGCCGCTCCGTCCGTCCCACGTACTCCACGGTTCCCGGCGGCCGCGTCCTGTGGGCTTCCGCCTCAGCCGCCTTGGCCGGGAGCACCAGCGCGGCCAGCGCTCCGACCAGGTCCTCGAGCCCCTCTCCCGTGGCCGCCGAGATCGGGAAGACCCGCAGGCCGCGCTCCGCGAAGAACGGGCGGGCCGCCGCCAGCCGTTCCCGAGCCCCGGTCACGTCCACCTTGTTGGCCGCCACCAGTTGCGGCCGTTCGAGAAGCTCCGGCCGGTAGGCGGCGAGCTCCCGGTTGATGACCTGCCAGTCGGAGACCGGGTCCCGCCCCGGCTCCACCGTTGCCAGGTCGAGTACGTGCACGAGAACGCGGGTCCGCTCCACATGGCGGAGGAACTCCAGGCCCAGCCCGGCCCCGGCGCTCGCTCCCGCGATGAGTCCCGGGAGGTCGGCCACGACGAAGCTCTGTCCCTCGCCCACCCGGACCACTCCCAAGTTGGGGACTAAGGTGGTGAAGGGATAGTCGGCGATCTTCGGGCGGGCGGCCGAAAGGCGAGCGATCAGGGTCGACTTGCCGGCGTTCGGGAGGCCGACCAGTCCCACGTCTGCCAGGAGCTTCAACTCCAGCTCGAGCTCGCGCTCCTCCCCCGGCTCGCCCTGCTCAGCGAATTTCGGCGCCCGGCGGGTGGGGGTGGCGAAGTGGGCGTTGCCCCGTCCGCCTCGCCCGCCAAAGGCCAGGATGGCCCGCTGGCCGGGGTGCACGAGATCGGCCAGGACTTCGCCGGTCCGTGCGTCCCGGATGAGGGTGCCCGGCGGCACCCGGAGGACCAGATCCTCTCCGTCCCGCCCTGACTGGCCCTTGCCGGCCCCGTTTCCGCCGTCCGGCGCCCGGTAGCGGCTCCGGTAGCGGAAGTCCAGGAGCGTCCCGAGACCGCTGTCCACTTCTGCCTCGACGTTGCCGCCGCGGCCGCCGTCCCCGCCGTCCGGCCCTCCTGCCGGGATATACTTCTCCCGCCGGAAGTGGGCCGCCCCGTTGCCGCCGTCGCCGCCCTTCACCCAGATTGTTGCGCGATCGATGAACATGGGGCCTCCCGTTGCCGGACGCGTCCCGGTCCGGAATCATTTGCCAGGGCAGGAAGAGCTTTATCTCAATTATAGCGCGGCACCCCGGGTGTGGAAAGGCTTTTCCCGGGGTGACCGACCAATTCCTGCCCGTTTGTAGTATGGCCTACGCCGTTTCGCCGCTTTCCGCCACCCACACCCAGCGGCCCGGCGTGTCCTCTCTCCAGGGTTCGACCACCGGCGGGGGACCCTCCGTCCGGCTGAACCGGATGAGACGCGGGGGCTCAGACGGAGTGGGCTTCTCCGGCTGGGGCGGTTCGGCCGCCGCCGCTTGGGGCTTTCCCCCGCCTCCCCGGCCGGTTCCGCCTCCGCCGAGCAGGGAGGAGAGGAGGGGTGCAGCCTTCGACCCCGCTCTCACCAGGCTGGCCACAGCCGTGGCGCTGGCCAGCAAGGCCCGGACGTTCGGGGACCGCACCAGCTGGAGCAGGCCCAGGGCGTCCTTGAACGTCCAACGACGCCCCTTGAGCGGGTTTTTCTCCAAGTACCCCATCACCTCAGCCAGCCCGTCCAGGGCGCTCCCTCCCGGGACGGGGCCCCTGCCCCCGAAGCCGAGCAGCCCTCCCAGCGCGGCCAGCGGCGGCCCGCCGCCCCCCCGGACTCCCTCTGCCGCTCCGGGCGCCCCGGCCGAACCGGCGCCTCCAAGCGCCGCCAGCAGGGGTTGCAGGTCAAGGCCCTGCACCGCCTCGCTGATCTGTTTCAGCGTCTCCGGGTTCAGCGCCTTGGCCAGCTCGGCCAGGCCGCCGCCCCCTCCCTCCCCGCCGGCCGGCGGATTGTCCTCGGCAGTCAACTCAGCCCGCTCCCGCTCAAGCTGCTCCGCCCGCTCCGTGTAGTAACGCGCCCGCTCCCGGCAGTACCGCAACTCCTCTTCGAGGTATCTCAGCCGGCGCTCCCGCCGGCGATCCCGCTCCGCCAAGGCCGTCCACCTCCACACCATAGTACGGCCAGGTCCTTCGGACTGCCACCCCGCCCCTTAAGCGCGAGAGGCTGTCCCGAAAGCGAGTTTCGGGACAGCCTCTTGCCTTGGAACGCTCCGGACCCGGCTAGGCGGTGACCGGGATCACGCTGATCTTCTTCCGGTCCTTCCCCAGGCGATCGATCTTTACCAGCCCGTCGGCCTTGGCGAAGAGCGTGTCGTCGCCTCCCTGGCCGACGTTCGTCCCGGCGTGCACGCGGGTTCCGCGCTGGCGAACCAGGATGCTGCCGGCGGTGACGAACTCCCCGTCGTACCCCTTGTAGCCGAGCCGCTTGGACTTGCTGTCCCGGCCGTTGCGGGAGGACCCGACACCCTTCTTGTGGGCGAACCGCTGCAGATCAAACTGGAACATGGTTTCCACCTCGCTTGTCACGGGGATCCCGAAGCTTCAACCGGCCCGGGTAAGCCCGTGCGATTTCTTCCAGTCCGAGGAGCATCGCTTCTACGAGGAGCTCCGCCCGCTCCTGGGCGGCCGGCGCCAAGTGGTCCGGCAGGTCGGCGGAGAGGCGGCCGTTTCCGGCCTCCACCCGGGCCTCTACTCCAGCGAGCCGCTCCAGCGCCAGGACTGTCGTATCCGTCAGGGCCGACACGGCCGCACAGACGATGTCCGACCCCCGGGGACCGCAGCCGGCATGGCCCGAAACCGAGAACCCGGTGGGGCGGCCTCCCACTCGCCGGACCTGGATCACGATCATGTCGCCGAAATCTGTTCGACGAGGACCCGGGTGAACGGCTGGCGGTGCCCGAAGCGCTTGCGCACGTTCTTCTTCGGCTTGTACCGGAAGACCAGGATCTTCCTGGCCTTCCCCTGGGCAACCACTCTGCCGAGCGCCTTGGCTCCTTCCACGTAGGGCTGGCCGACGGCCACTTTCTCTCCGTCCGCCAGAAGCAGCACCCGCTCGAAGGTCACGCTTTCGCCCGGCGCGGCGTCCAGCTTCTCCACGGCGATCACGTCGCCTTCGCTCACCCGGTGCTGCTTGCCTCCCGTTTCGATGATGGCGTACACTGGTCTGCCACCTCCTCGTTTCAGACTCGCCGCCTGAGGTGGGGGCCGGCGGAACCGGCCGCACTCTTGCGAACCTCCGGGCGTGCGGTTTCGGTGGTCCTAGACCACGACAAGCACAAGTTTACCATAGCGCCGCGAAGGGTGTCAATCTCAGTGGCAGCCGTTGCATCTCCAGGAACCGCTGGGGTAAAGGGTCTTGAAGGTGACTCGGGCATTCAGGTCCCAACCGTCCGCCTGGTTGGCCAGAAGCGCCTTCTTGTTCGACCCGTGTACGACGTGGCAGGAGGTGCAGGCGTACCCCCGGAAGTGGTTGCTGTGGTAGTTGGTGGTCCCTCCGTTGCTGGCGCCGGTGACGGTGGGGTCGTTCTGGTAGGTTGTGTCCGTAGTCGAACCGTATACGGCCCGTTTGTGGCACTTGAAGCAGAGGTCGTTGTCGGAGTTGCGGGGGTTCCCCGAAAGATCCAGGGTTCCGCCGGTCCCCCGGTCCCTTTGGCCGGCCAAGTCGACGCCGCGCAGATAATCGGCCACAAGGAGGATCGACTTGCGGCCATCGGAGTACGGGACGCCGTTAGCGGCGTAGTCGGAGCCGTGGGGCCCCTTGATAGAGCTGTTGCTGCTCGTGTGACAGTCCGAGCAGGTCATCTGGCTGGATGCCATCCACCCGTCCAAGTAGGAAACGTTATAGGCGGGGTTTGCCTTGGGCGGATAGCCCACCGCCGCATGGTAGGAGGGGTTGTTGGGGTTGAAGTCCCGGGCCAGGGTCTTGTGACACTTGAAGCAGAGATAGGCCTCGATCATGTCCGCTCCGGCGGTGTCGGTGAAGACGACCTTCTGCCACGATACCGGGTCGGTCC
>DYFA01000016.1 GCA_020725425.1 Aneurinibacillus sp. | reverse complement strand
CAACAGATTTACAGTCTGCCCCCTTTGACCAGCTCGGGAACCCCTCCACGAAACCTTGCGCCCTGCCGGCCGCCTGGTTCAGCGGGACGAGAGATGGCAGGGGAGACAGGACTCGAACCCGCAACCCTCGGTTTTGGAGACCGATGCTCTACCAGTTGAGCTACTCCCCTGGGTCTCACGACAGTTGTATTCTAGCAGATGCAAAGGGCCAAGTCAAGCACTGGCGGCCACTGCACTGGCGGCCACTGTGCGGCCCAGGGCGTGCAGCCTCTTGACCGGATATTCCCAGGGGAGTACAATGTATACAGGATGCAGATGGGTGTGGCGCGAGGTGGACGAGATGCGCAATTTCACCGTCCTGATCACTCCCGGGAGCGACCAACGGTCCTACGAGGCGGTGACGGTCGACCTGCCGCTGCCCGTCATCACCGGGCGGAGCCTGGCGGAAGTGCAGGATAACCTGTTGACCGCCATCCAGCGGCACATCGACTGGGCCTGCGAAGCGGAGGCCATTCCGGACACGGCGGGGAAGGGCCGTCCTGATCAGGCGGCCATCGCTCTCCGGGCCGACCGGGTGCAGCGGGGACAGGGGCTGCGGCTCGAGATCCCGGAGTACCTGTTCACCCGCAACTGACGGCACGAGGCCTGTGGCGGTCAAAAGCCGGATACTTGCCGGATACTTGTCGAAGCTCCGATAAACCGCTACAATTGAACTATAACAGGCGCGCCGACGTGGACAGCGGGCCACCGGCGCGCCTGATCGATTCTCCGGAGGAGGACACCGTAATGCCTCTCTACGAATTCCGTTGCACCAAGTGCGGCGCCCAGTTCGAGGAGCTCTGTTCGGCGGAGGCGCGGCCCGGGTGCCCGAAATGCGGGGCGACCGAGGTGAAGCGCCTGTTTTCCGCTTTCGCCACGAAAAGCGGCGGCGAGTTCCGCAGCTCGACCCAGGGCGGCGGCAGTTGCGCCGGATGCGCCGGCGGCAGTTGCGCCTCGTGCCACTGAACGGGGCGGCCAGCCAGCTCCTCCTGAGCGGGAAAGGCCAGGGAGGGGGTTTCGAGTGAAATGTATCACTGTACAAAATACACATTTTGTACAGTATACACGCAGGTTTTCGCCCTCAGCCCGCAGAATACTTCCTCCAGGCTCATGACGCTGCGTGGAGGAAACCATGGCACCCCTGGTCGACTACGGAGTCTGTCTCGACGATTTCCTGGACGAATTGCGCTTGGTTAGCGACAAATCGCCGGCCACCATTCAGGAGTACCGGCGCGATCTGCTCCTCTTCTGGCGGTTCCTGGCCAACCGGGACCGCCCCGCCGTCCGCCGCTCGCGCCGTCCGGAGGTCCTGGCGGCCCGGCGGCAGGACGATGCGCAACTCCCGCCGATAGCCGTAACGGAAATCGGCCCTCGGGAGATTCGGCGGTTCCTCCTGTACCTCCAGGACCAGCGGGGCAACTCACGCTACGGAATCGCCCGCAAGGTATCGGCGCTGCGGGCCTTCTTCGGCTTTCTCCGGCGGGAAGGTGTCATTGCGGTCGACCCGATGGGCGACATTCCGCGACCCAAAATCAACCCGCGAACCGCCCTGCGGAAACATCTTAACCAGGAAGACGCCCTCCGGCTGCTGGATTTTGTACGAGAGAAGAGCAACGACCCGCGGCGCGACCTGGCGCTGTTCGCCCTTTTCCTGTACGGGGGCCTGCGAATCAGCGAGCTCACTGCCTTGCGTCCGCAGGACGTGAAGTTCGGGGAGAACCTCGTCGAGGTGCTGCAGGCCAAAGGACGGAAGCAACGGGCCGTCCCGTTGCCGGACGAAGCGATGGCTGTCCTCCGGCGTTACCTGAACGAGCGGCGCTTTCCCGACGCCCCGTACCTCTTCACCAACCGCACAGGGGGACGGCTCTCCCGGAGCAGCGGGTACTTCATCGTGAAGCGGTTCATCAAGGCGCTGGGGCTCGATCCTGCGATCTCCCCCCACAAGCTGCGACATACATGCGCCACCCTGCTCCTTGAGGCCGGAGTCGACCTCCGCTTCATCCAGGAGTTCCTCGGCCACGCCGACATCTCGACCACCCAGATTTACGCCCACGTCTCCCCCGCCAAGCTGCGCGAGGTGATCCTGGAGAAGAACCCCTTGCGACGGACGAAATAGAAAACGGGGCCGGATCCAGCCCCGTTGTGGTCGTTCGTGATGCGGCGACGCGAGTCTACGAGGTCACCACCTCGGAGGAATAACCAGCCCGGGGGGTGGTCTCTCCGGCTCCCACTCCGAGGATGGTGAAGAACATTTCCAGAGCCTGCCGTTCGCCGGTTTCCGTGGGGGTCGAGGGAGAGGTGAGCTGTTCATACCGGGCCCGGGCCGCCGCGTAGGTCGGCTCGAGGCCGTTCTCCTGGATTCGCGCCATCAAGTCGTCGTAGGTCAGTCGCCGGGCTTCTGCCTGAGCTGTCCAGAACGACGGGTCCGCCGTGAGGCCTGAGGCTAGAAGTGCCTGCTTGGCGAGGCGCTTGCACCGCTTGAGGCCCCGGAGAACGTCGTCCTGGTCCACGAGTATCATGGGCGATCTCCCCTTCCCTCTGCGCATCGGGCGCGCGTCATTACTGCCATGGTTCGTCTCCTCCCTGAGGAAATCCTGTCGCAATTTCAGATTCCTATACCTCCGCCTCCCGGCCGATCGCCATCAAAACCAACTTCTCGACCAGGTCGGGGAACTCGATTCCGACCGCCCGGGCGGCGTCCGGCACGAGGCTGGTCGAGGTCATCCCCGGCAGGGTGTTGACCTCGAGGACCACCGGGCAGCCGGTGCGCTCGTCGACCAGCAGGTCCACCCGGGCGAAATGACGGCATCCTAAAGCGGTGTAGGCCCGGACGGCGTACTCTTGCGCCGCAGCGGCCGCTTCAGGCGAGATCCGGGCCGGGATGAGATGCTCGCTCATTCCCGGCGTGTATTTCGCTTCGTAGTCGTAATAGGCGTTCTTGGGAACGACTTCGATAATCGGCAGGGCGCGGGGTGGCCGGTTGCCAAGGATGGAGATGGTGATCTCCTTGCCGGGGATGTATTCCTCCACCACGGCCGGTGAACCGAAAGTCAGAACCTCCCTTAGAGCGGAGGGCAGCGCCGTGGCCTCCCGGATGATGGCCACCCCGATGGTGGAGCCCTGGTTGTTGGGTTTCACCACGAGCGGCAGGCCGAATCCCTCGACCAGCTCCCTGGCTACTGCCTCCTCCCCACGTTCCGTCACCTCCTCGGCCTCCAGAGCGCGGTAACGCGGGCAGGGAATCCCCGCCAGCTCAAACAGACGCCGGGACATCAGTTTATCCATTCCGAGGGCGGAAGCGAGCACCCCGGAGCCGACATAAGGGAGGTCGAGGATCTCCAACAACCCCTGAATGCAGCCGTCCTCGCCGTAACGCCCGTGCAAGGCGATGTAGACTGCGTCGGGGTTGATCGCCCGCAACTGCAGCGGGAGATCATCCGTCAGGTCCAGGGGAAGGGCTTCGTGGCCCTTCTGGCGGAGGGCGGCAATGATGTTCTCCCCGGTATGGAGGGAAACCTCCCGCTCGGGCGAGCGTCCGCCCAGAATCACTGCGACCCGCATCCTCTGCTCCTCCTTCAGCCGGCCTGACTCATTTGCCCCCGGTAACCCGGTAGACCGCAAACGTCGCTCCCCCGTCCGCCGCCCGAGTCAGGCCGAAAATGAGGTTCTGGTCCTTGAGCGTCTGGTTGAGGAAAGTGACCAGGCGGTGGGTTTCACCGGAGACCGCCAGCGTCACCTGGCCTAGCAGTTCGATTCGGGCCTCGTCCGCGGCGCGGGGCGGCGAAGCCGGCACCTCCTCGTGGCTCACGGCTGGCCACCTCCTTGCGGGACAGAGGGCTCACCGCTACAACCATATTGCCTCCCCGGTGCAGACTGTGCCTGGTCATCCTTAGCCAATTCCAGGGGCCACCGGGTCAGTTCCGGCAGAAAACCGGTGTGGGTGAGGTCATAGCGGAGCGGGGTGACGGAGATCAGGTTGTTGCTGATGGCCACCGTGTCCGCCTCCGGGTCGTCGTCCAAGTCGAGCACTTCCCCGGCCATCCAGTAGTATACCTTGCCCCGGGGGTCGGTCCGGCGGTCGAAGACGTTACGGTACCGGCGGGTCCCCAGGCGGGTCACCTTGACCCCGGCGAGGTCGGCCAGGGGCAGGCCGGGAACATTGACGTTGAGCAGCGTATCCGGGGGAAGGCCGTACTTCTGCACCAGCCTCACCAGATGGGCGGCGAACCGCCCGGCCACCTCGAAGTCCGCCTCGGCATACGTCGCCAGGGAGACCGCCACTGCCGGTATGCCGAGGATGACCCCCTCCAGCGCGCCGCTCACCGTCCCGGAATAGATCACGTCAGTGCCGAGGTTCGGCCCGAGGTTGATTCCCGAGACCACTAGGTCGGGCGGGCGGGGCAGGATGGCCTCCGCTCCCAACTTTACGCAGTCCGAGGGTGTGCCGTTCACCACGTACGCTTGGATGCCTTCCACCGGGAAGGGGATTTCCTCGACCCGCAGGGGGTTGTGCATGGTGATGGCATGCCCGATAGCGCTGCGTTCCCGGTCCGGGGCGAAGACCACCACTTCCCCGAGGGGCCGCAGCGCCTCCGCCAGTGCGGCGATGCCCGGAGCCCAGATCCCGTCGTCGTTGGTGACCAGTATCTGCACTTGTTTCTAGTCCTCCATCCGCACCTCAAGCACGCCGTTCAGGCATCCCAGGCGCTGGGTCACGGCGACCGTCCCCAGCCTGTCCGGGATGGCCAGGGTCAGGAAGAGAAGGCTGGCATCCTCCTCGCTCAGGTATTTCAGGTCTGCTCGCTTGACGGCGACGCCGAGGGCAGCTAAGCACCCTTCAAGTTGCACCAGGTCGATGGTCCGTCCGGCGATCTTCAAGGTGTAGTTCTCCTCGCCTCGCACCGGATTGACGAAGCGTTCGACGGGTTTGAGGAAGAGCAGGGCCACGGTGACCAGCGCCGTGGTGACGAGCGCGGGTAGGTAAAGGCCGATCCCCACAGAGAGCCCGATCCCCGCCACCACCCAGAGGGAGGCGGCGGTGGTCAAGCCGCGGATGGTGATACCCTCCCGCAGGATGGTACCGGCACCTAGAAAGCCGATGCCGGAAACCACCTGGGCGGCGAGCCGGGCCGGGTCCCGGCCGGTGAGCGGGAACTCCGCGAAACCGTAGGCCGAGATGATCATCATCAGAGTCGAGCCGACGCCGACCAGGATATGGGTTCGCAAACCAGCGGCGCGATGGCTGCTCTCCCGCTCGAGGCCGATGATTCCGGCCAGAAGGGAGGCCACAAGCAACCGGGCCACCGTCTCCTGCACACCGAGTGCCACGGGGAAACGCCCCTTCCGCTTTTCGTTATTATGCTACGAAAAGGGCGTCGGCCAAGGGCTCCCGCCCTGCCGGCGCTCCCCCCGATTCGGAATCTACGGGCCGGGCTGCTCAGTTATGCTGCTCGCCGGCGGCAGCCTGCCAGTCCCACAGGCTAGGCAGGCGACGATAACACGCCTGGGCAGCCAAGAGCGTGTGGGAGATCCGCTTGACCGTGGTCTCCATCTCGGCCAGAGCGCGCTGGACCGGGCCCAGCGCCTCCGGGCCGCAGATCTGCACCAAGGCTTCCAGGGCATAGGGGCGTTGCTCCTCGTTGTGGAGCGCCAGGCGGACCAGGGGCTCGACGGCCTGGTCGTCGCCGAGCCGCTGCAGCCCCTTGATGGCCGCGAACCGCACATCCCGGTCCTCGTCCTCCAGCGCGGCGACCAGCATCTTGGCCGCCCGCGAGTCGCCGATCTGGCTCAGAGCCTCGATAGCCTCGTAGCGGACAGCGGGATCCTCCGCGTAGACGCAAGCCGCCAGCGCCTCCGTGGCGCGGGGATCCTTCAAGCTGCCCAGAAGCTTCGCCGCCCGTTGCTGGACGAGGGGGTTGGCCGTCCGCAAGCAGTCCATGAGGGGGCGGACGATGATGTTCGCGGGATACTTCCGGAGGGCCAGCACGACCGAATAATACACGAACGAGTCCTCATCGGCCAGGGCGCTCAGAAGGTGGCTCACCGCTGCCGGGGCGCCGATCCGCCCCAACCCTTCGACCGCCCAGGCCCGCACTGCCGGGTCGGGGTCGCGGAGCACCGACACAAGCACGTCGACGTCCTCTTCCCCGCCGATCTTGGCCAGCCCGTAGAGCGCGCAACGGCGGACTTCCGCCTGGGGGTTGCGGGCGGCGGACACCAGGACCTCCCGCAGACGCTCCCGGATCTCCTCCAGGGAGAGAGTCATTTCGTCGCCGGAGCCTCCCCGCCGCTCGACTTCCTCTCCTACTCTGGCCAGTTCCTTCAGCAGTCGGTCGATCTTTTTGACGTCGAGGTGCATGCGGCGTCCTCCCCCTGGTGCCCTTGCGGGAGTAAGACTTCGGCGCTCCGCTGGCAACTCCTTCCCGCGCTTCGGGGTTCGTCCAATAAAAATCCCCAGGGCCTTTACCCTGGGGAAAGCGCCTTGTGGTCAGGTTGCGACGGGTCAGGAAACCTTCCGCTCCTGTTCGTCTCCGGGCAGGACGCCCCGCTTCACCTCGAGCGAGGTCACGCGCTCGGCCTCGAACTTGACCTTGATGTACTCGCAGGCGTTCCACGGGTCGACCCGCTCGCCGCAGGTGAAGACGTCGACGGCGGCGTACCCCAGCTCGGGCCAGGTGTGAATAGCCAAGTGCGACTCGGAGATGACCACCACTCCACTGACCCCTTGCGGAGAGAACTTGTGAAACGCTACTTCCCGAATCTCAGCCCCAGCCTCCAGAGCGGCATCGACGAGTATTCGTTCGATTAGTTTACGATCGTTCAACACCTCAGGGTCACACCCGTACAGTTCGCACAAGACATGACGCCCCAAAGCGCTTGCCATCTTTGGTCTGCCTCCTTCGGCTGGTTTGCTAAAATCTCAACCTCCCAGACTGAAGGCCTGTTAGGCCCCTAAGTCAACGTTTACATTCTAGCAGATTCGTCCCAAAAGTCAAGGGCTGTGGAAAAAATTTTACCGGGCCGAAAGCCCCTTCTGGAGCAGGTTTCGCAGGCCTTCGAGGGTGCCGAGGACCGCCTGTTCCCAGAATAACCCACCCTGGAGGTAGGCGATGTAGGGCGGGCGGAGCGGGGCGTCCACGGAGAGCTCCAGCGTAGCTCCGGCCACAAATCCTCCGCCGGCCATGATCACCTCGTCGCGGTACCCGGGCATGGCTGCGGGCTCCGGTTGAAGCCGGGAGTTGACGGCGCAGTTGTGCTGGATCCCGCGGCAGAAGGCGAGCAGCGCCTCGCGGGACCCGAGCTTGATCGCCTGTACCAGGTCGGCCCGCTCCTCGCCGCTTCCTGGAGACACCTCGAGCCCCAGCTCCTCGCCGAGGGCCGCCGTCACCACCGCGCCGCACAGCGCCTCGCCGACGAAGTGCGGTGCCAGGAAAAAACCCTGAAGGAGCGGTCGAGCCAGGTCGAGCAGAGGTCCCACCTCTCCCCCGATGCCGGGAGCGGTGGCGCGGGCAGCGGCGCGAGCCACCAGGTCGGCGCGGCCGGCGATGTACCCGCCCACCGGAGCCAGGCTGCCGCCGGGGTTCTTGATCAGCGAGCCGGCGATGAGGTCCGCCCCGACCGCCGGCGGCTCCTGCTCCTCCACGAACTCGCCGTAGCAGTTGTCGACGAAGGCGACTACTCCGGGAGCAGCCGTCTTGACGGCCTTGATCGTCTCCCCGAGGCTCGCCAGCGTACGGGAGGGCTCCCACCGGTAACCCCGGGAACGCTGAAAGGCGACGACCCGGGTCGCGGGCTTCAAGGTTTCCACGATGGCCGGCACGTCCAGCCGGCCATCCGGCGTCAGGGGCACGACCGTGCACTCCACTCCCAACTCGGCGAGGGAGCCCAGGCCGTCGCGGCCGAAGATGAGTTGCTCCAGGGTGTCATAGGGGTGGCCGGTGGCGTAAAGCAAATGGTCCCCGGGCCGGAGGAGGCCGAACAGCGCCGCGGCGATGGCGTGGGTGCCGGAGACGAGATAGGGTGCCACGAGGGCCCGTTCGACGCCGAAGGCCCGGGCATAGACCGCTTCGATCACCTCCCGGGCCGGATCGCCGTACCCATAGCCGGTGGTCCCGTGGAGGTGGAAGTCGGTCACCCCCACCTCCTGGAAGGCTCGAAGGACGCGGAACTGGTTGGCCGCCCGCACTGCGGCGAGTTGCGCCCGGCGCTCCTCCGTCCGGGCCAACGCCCGGCGGGTGGCCTCGACCAACTCCGCCGGGAGATCGAGGAACGAGCCGAGGGTGTCAGCGAGCGACGGCGTCAAACCTGATTCCTGCCCTTTCCAGCCGGGCGAAGGCCTCGCGGATCCGGCTGACTTCCACGCAGAGGGAGATCCGGAAGAATCCCTCCCCCTGCTGGCCGTAGCCGACGCCCGGCGTCACGACCACCCCGGCCTTCTCCAAGAGCAGCGTGGCGAAGGCGGTGGAAGTGAGGCCCGGCGGGCAGGGGGCCCATACGTAGATGGAGGCCCGGGGCGGCTCGATCCGCCAACCCAAGCGCCGCAGGCCCTCGATCACCGCGTCGCGGCGCTCCTGGTAGAGCCGGCTCATCACCCGGGGGTGGTCGTTCTCCTGGCGGAGCGCCGCCACCCCGGCGTATTGGATAGCCTGGAAGACGCCGGAGTCGATGTTGGTCTTGACCCGTCCCAGCGCTTCCACGGCCTCGGCGTTCCCGACCATCGACCCGATCCGCCACCCGGTCATGTTGAAGGTCTTGGAGAGCGAGTGGAACTCCACCCCCACCTCCCTCGCTCCGGGAGTCTGAAGGAAGCTGGGGGCGACGTAGCCGTCGAAGCCGATCTCCGTGTAGGCGGCGTCGTGGCAGACGAGGAGGTCGTAGTGACGGGCGAAAGCGACCACGTCGGCGAAGAACTCAGGCGGCGCGACCGCGCCGGTGGGGTTGTTCGGGTAATTGAGGAACATCAGCTTCGCCCGGCGAGCGACGTCGCTCGGGATGGCGGTCAAGTCCGGCAGGAAGCCCCGTTCGGCCAGAAGCGGCATCTTGTAGCTGGTTCCTCCGGCGAAGAAGGTGCCGATCTCGTAGACGGGATAGCCGGGGTCGGGCACGAGGTTGAGGTCGCCCGGATCCACGTAGCAGAGGGAGATATGGGCGATGCCCTCCTTGGATCCGATGAGGGTCACCACTTCAGCCTCGGCATCCAGCTCCACCCCGAACCGCCGCCGGTACCAGTCGGCCACCGCCTGGCGGAACTCCGGCAGCCCCTCGTAGGACGGGTAGCGGTGGTTGGCGGGGTTGTGCGCCTGCCGGCAGGCCTCCTCCACCACGGACTCAGGGGTTGGCCGATCGGGGTCGCCGATGCCCAGGCTGATGATGTCGACGCCCTGCTTCCGAGCCTCAGCGATCTTCCGGTCGATCTCGGCAAAGAGGTAGGGCGGCAGGTTAGTGATCCGTTGGGCTTGCTGCATCATCGGGCCTCCTTTGCAGTCTTCTCCGCGTCCTTGGGCAGCGGCCAGGTCCCGGAAAAGACCTCCACTGCCGGGCCGGTCAGGTAGACGTGATCGTCTGGTTCCCACTCGGAGAGGAGCGTCCCGCCGCGGAGACGGACGGCGACCCGCCGCTCCGTCAGGCCGTTGAGGTAAGCTGCCACCGCGGCCGCCGAGGCGCCGGTCCCGCAGGCCAGGGTCTCCCCGCTTCCCCGCTCCCACACCCGTATCTCCAGCGTACGGCGGTCGATCACCCGGCAAAACTCCGTGTTGACCCGGCGGGGGAAGGCGGGATGGTGTTCGAAGGCCGGGCCGAGCTCCTCAAGCTTTATCTCGGCGACCGAAGGAAGGAAGACTACGCAGTGGGGGTTGCCCATGGAGAGGGCGGTCACGCGATACTGCCGGCCGGCCACCGTCAAGGGGACGTCGATCGCCTGTTCATCCGGGGGCCCGCTCATCGGAATCTCCGAGCGGCGGAAGCGGGGAACGCCCATGTCGACCCGGGCGGCGGCCACCTTCCCCGAGGCGTCCCGGCTCAGGCCGATCACTTTCAAGCCCGCCAGGGTCTCCACCCTGACTTCGTCCCGCCCGGGAGGGACCAGCCCGTGGTCGGCGGCGTACTTGGCCACACAGCGCACGCCGTTCCCGCACATCTCCGCCTCACTCCCGTCGGCGTTGAACATCCGCATCCGGACGTCGCCCTCCGCGGTCTCAGGCGGGAGGATGAGAATCAATCCGTCCCCTCCCACGCCGAAATGGCGGTCGGCGATCAGGGGCGCCAGGCGTTCCGGCTCCGGTATCTCTTGACGAAAGCCATCGACGTACACGTAGTCGTTGCCCGCACCGTGCATCTTGACGAAGTCCACCGGTCACACCTGCCCCTTTCCGCGGCGCCGGGAAGGGCTGCTCCTTGCTCGACTATACCACTTGTATAACACTTGCTACCCGGCCTGTCAATTGGCGGCTACAACTGCGCCTCGCTTTCCCGCGACAGAGGCCACACGACCTGCGGCCGCCGGGCGTGCTGTCCCAGCCATCGCTCGGCGCCGAGGAAGTCCACCGCCGTCAACTCCACCAGGTCGGACCGAGTGAGGTTGTTGCCCGACCGGAACAGGCGCCGGGCCTGGAGGCGCATGGCCCGTTCCACGAGGTTCCGGACGGTGCGGGCGTTGCCCCGGGCCGGTTCTCCTCCCTGGTTTTGCAGCCGGAGGAGAATCCCGTACAGGGCGTCTCGCGCCCCGCTGGCCAGGGTGTACTGACGGCGAGCGATCATCTGCTCGGCGATCGCCATGAGGTCGCGGGTCGAATAGTCGGGAAAGCGCAGGTGAATCGGGAGCCGGGAGGCCAGCCCCGGGTTGGCGTCGATGAACCGCTCCATCTCCGCCGGATAACCCGCCAGGATGAGGATGAACTGGTCTTTGTGGTCTTCCATCGCCTTGACGAGCGTGTCGATAGCCTCTTTCCCGAAGTCCTTCTCCCCGCCGCGGGCCAGCGAATAGGCCTCGTCCACGAAGAGGAGGCCTCCCAGGGCCTTGCGCACCTGCTGGCGGGTTTTCTGGGCGGTGTGGCCCACGTATTCCCCTACCAGGTCAGCCCGCTCCACTTCCACCAGGTGCCCTCGCTGGAGCAGGCCCATTTCACATAGGATTTTCCCGAGCAGCCGGGCGACGGTGGTCTTGCCCGTGCCGGGGTTGCCGAAGAAGAGCATGTGCAGGCTCATCGGTTCCGCCGCCAGCCCTTCCCGCAACCGATGGCGGCGGATCTCGGCGTAGGCCGTGATCTCGTGGACCAGTTCCTTGACTTCCGTCAGCCCGACCAGGGCGTCCAGCTCTCCCAGCAGCCCTTCCAGGCGGCGACGGCGATCGTCGGCCTCCTCGCCGGGGCGGGCCGCAAGGGTCCTCCCGGGCGTGGCTGGCTGCACCTTAAACCCCCTGCCTTTCCTAGCGCGCCGGACGGCCGGACAGCGAGCCGGCGGGCACACCATTATACGCCTGCGGCGAACCCTGCCGTGCTGGTCCAGCTACTCTTCGGCGGAGGGTTCGGGGAGCGTGAAGCTGACCGGGCGGAGGGGGCTCACGGTCGACACGGCGTGCTTGTACACCATATCCAGGTGGCCGTCGACTTCCATAATGACGGTGAAACTGTCGAAGCCGCGCACTATCCCTTTGAGCTGAAAACCGTTGACCAGGTAGACCGTCACCGGTGTCCCTTGGCGGCGGATAGCGTTGAGGTAGGCATCCTGCAGGTTAGCCGGCGTTCCCTTTGGTGCCACTTGTTCCGTCCTCCTCTCGGGGGTTACGCATTCGGCAGGGAGCGCCAGACTCCCTCTGCCCACTCGGCAATTTGTTCCGCCAGCGCTCCGTCGTCGGGGTAGGCCTCGCGGCTGACCCACCGGACCTCCGGTTCCCGGCGGAACCAAGTCAGCTGCCGCTTGGCGTACCGGCGGGTCTCCTGCTTGAGGCGGGTCACGGCCGAGGACAGCTCCTCCTCCCCCCGGAGGTGTGGGAAGAATTCCTTGTACCCGAGGGCCTGCACCGAGGTGAGCCACGACTCCAGCCCTCGGGCCACCAGGGCGCGGACTTCCTCCAACAAGCCTCGTTGCATCATTTGGTCGACCCGGCGCTCGATCCGGGCGTACAGCACGTCCCGCGGGGCGGTCAGGCCGATCGCGACCAGGTCGAACCGCGGCTCGGCGGGGGCGTTCTGCTGGGCGCTGATGGGCACCCCGGTCAGAGTATAGACTTCCAGCGCCCGGATGATGCGCCGGAGGTCGTGGGGATGAATGCGTTGCGCGGCCAGCCGGTCGACGACGGCCAAGCGCCGGTGGAGTTCCTCCGGACCATGGGCCGCGGCCTCCGCGGCAAGGCGGGCCCGCAGCTCGGGGTCGGCGCCGGGGCCGGCAAAGAGGTAGCGGCGCACCACCACCCGGTAGTAGAGGCCGGTTCCCCCCACCAGCACCGGGAGGCGGCGCCGTTCCTGGATGCCGGCAATAGCCGCCAGGGCCAGCCGCTCGTACTCTGCCGCGCTGAAGCTCTCCTCCGGCTCGACCACGTCGATCAGGTGGTGGGGGACGCCGCCCCGCTCCTCTGGCGGGAGCTTCCCCGTACCGATGTCCAGCCCCCGATAGACCTGCATGGAGTCGGCGGAGACGACCTCGCCGTCGAGCAGTTGGGCGAGGCGCACCCCCACGTCGCTCTTCCCTACCGCGGTGGGCCCCACCACGGCCAGAAGCTTTCCTCCAGGCATGGGGCCGCTTCCCTCCCCCCTAGTACGACGTCTCGATGATTCCCAGGGCGACCCGGCGGCCCTGCCACACCACCGTAAACCCCAGGCGGGCGAATTCAGAGCTCTCCCTCCGCTCTTTAAGCACAACGCGGCGGCGGGCGATCCGCCGGGCTTCAGCCACCGCTTGCCGACTCACCGGCAGGGGCAGGGCCAGGCGGCGGAGGGCGGTGATCCCGTCGGCGTCGGCGACCGCCCGGCGGAACATCGGGTCGAAGTACACCACGTCCCACGAACCGGACGCCAGCGAAGCCAGGTAAGCCTCGTGGGCGGCGGGCACGACCTCGACCCGGCGCATGGCGGCCACCACGGCCGTCTCCGGATACTGGTAGACCTGGAGGCCGGCCTCCACCACCGCTGCCACCTCAGGCACGGCTTCGACGCCCCGGACCCGCCCCTCCTCCCCGACGGCGTAGGCGGCCACGATGGCGTCCTGGGCCAGTCCCAGCGTGCAGTCGAGGAGACAGTCCCCGCGGCCGAGACCGGCCACCTTCACCAGCGGGTCCGGACAGCCTGCCAGCAGGCGCTTGATCCGGACCACCGCCAGCCCGGGGTGAAAAGCGAAGGAGGATCCGTCCGCCGCCGTGAACCGAGCCTCCCTCTCTCCCACCACGATCCAGCCCTTCCGGCCTCCCAGCTCCTCCCGAAGCAGAGGGCGGCCTTCCCGGGGGAGGTAAGGCCACCCGTAGCGCTCGGCAATCCGGCGGGCCGCCCTGACAGCCCCTTCGCTTGCCTGGTGGGTGGTGGTTACCGCGACCGGCGGCTCCATGCTGCCCCCCCCTACCGGCGGAGAAACGACGCGGCGATCTCGGCCAGCGTCCACCGGAGAGCGACCGGGCGGCCGTGAGGACAGGTCCACGGCTGGGCGGAGGTCTGCCACTGCTCCAGCAGAGCGCCCGCTTCTTCCGGGGAAAGGGACTGGTTGGCCTTGACCGCCGCCCGGCAAGCCAGCCGTTGCAGAAGGCGTTCCGCCAGGGCGGTGGGCGCACGCCGGGCTGAGCTTGGCGAAGTCTCCGCTTCTTCCACGAGGTCGGCGAGGACTTGGCGAAGGTCGATCCCGGTCAAGAGGACCGGAACGGCGCGCAGGAGGATGCTGCGGCCGCCGAAGGGCTCGACGGCAAACCCCAGGCTGGCGAGCAGCGGGAGGAAATCGGTCAGGAGCTCGGCTTCGGCTGGCGACAGTTCAACCTGGGTCGGCCAGAGCAGGGTTTGGACCGGCAGCGGCGTTCCGGCGAGGAGGCCGGCCCGCAGAGTGTCGAAGATGACTCGTTCGTGGGCCGCATGCTGATCCACCAGGACGAGGCCCTCTGCGGTCTCCCCTACGAGATAGGATGCCGCGAGTTGGCCGAGAAAACGCAGCGGCTGCCGGCTGGGGGCAGCTGGCGACTCCGGCGCCGGGCGGTCGGTCGTCCCCGGCCCGGCCGGCCCTTCCCCATCCCGCGCTTCAGCCAGCGGCAGGAGGGCTTCAGCCACCCGCGGGGCCGGCGGCCCTGAGACCGCCGGCCCCGCCGGCCGGTAAAGCGGCTGTCGCTCCAGAGCGGCTGCGACCGCCCGCTGGACAACCTGAAAAAGTTCCCCTTCACGGCGGAAGCGGACCTCCCGCTTGGCAGGATGGACATTCACATCCACCAGCCCCGGATCCGCCGTCAGTTGGAGGAAGGCCACCGGAAAACGCCGCAGTGGCAACAGCCCCGCATAGGCCTTTTCGGTGGCGGCCTGGAGCAGTCGAGCCTCCACCAGCCGGCCGTTCACCGAAAAGAGCTCCCAGCTCCGATTCGCCCAGGTGAGACCGGCTGAGCCGGCGTAGCCGGAGACTGTGATTCCCGCCCCTTCCCCGGCTATCGGCAAGAGGTTCTCGACCGCTCCCGGACCCAGGAGGGCGGCCAGGGTCTCCCGCAGGTCGCCAGCACCGGTCGTGGTCAGGACAGTTCGCCCGTCGCTCACCAGCGAAAAAGCCACTCCGGGGTGGACCACCGCCAGGCCGGTGAGCAACGCCGCAATGCGCGCTGCCTCGGCCGACTCGCTCTTCAGGAACTTGCGGCGGGCCGGAGTGTTGAAGAAGAGGTCCCGCACCTCCACCGTCGTGCCGGCCGGCGCACCCCAGTCCTGCACGCGCTCGAGGGTCCCACCCGTCACCTCCACCCGCCTGCCCAGGGGCTCTCCCGGCTGACGAGTGGTGAGGGTCACCCGCGCTACCGCGGCGATGCTCGGCAGGGCTTCCCCCCGGAAGCCGAGCGTCCGGATGGCCCATAAGTCCTCGACCCGGCGGAGCTTGCTCGTGGCGTGACGGGCGAAGGCCAGTTCCACCTCACCGGGGGCGATCCCCTCTCCGTCGTCGGTAACCCGTACCAGCCCGATCCCGCCGCGTTCCACCGCGACCTGGATACGGTGGGCTCCGGCGTCCAGCGCGTTCTCGACCAGTTCCTTGACCACCGAGGCGGGGCGTTCGATCACCTCACCGGCGGCGATTTGGTTGATTACACTCTCGCTCAGGACCGCGATCGACATCTCACTCCGCCTTCCCGGCCACTGCGTGGCCGGCCGGGGTACCTTGCGTCGCTGTTGCGGCAGCCGGCTCACCCAACGCCCGGCGGGCCTCCGCCACCAGCTCGGCCAGCAGGTTGAGCGCATCCAGAGGGGTGGTGGTCGTCACGTCCAGTTCCCCCAGGCGGCGCAGGAGGTCGTGGCTGGCCTCACCGAACAGCGATAGCTGCGGCTGCACCGGTGGAACAACCGACCGTTCCCTCCTCCGGCCCCGCCCCGGGCGGGGCCGGCCGACGGGTGCCGCCGTACCCTGCCCCAGGGCCGGCCCGGTTTCCCACTCCAGCCGGTCGAGGACCTCTCGCGCCCGCCGCAGCAGGGGACGCGGCAGCCCGGCCAGCTTGGCCACCTCGATGCCGTAGCTTTCATCGGCTCCGCCGGGGATGATGCGGTGGAGGAAGACCACGTTCTCGCCCTCCCGCCTGACCGCCACCGAGACGTTGCGCAACCCCGGCAGTCGCCCCTCCAGACGGGTCAGCTCGTGATAGTGCGTGGCGAAGAGCGTCTTGGCGCCCAGCCGTCCCGGGTCGTGGATATACTCGGTCACGGCCCAGGCGATGGCCAGTCCGTCGAAGGTCGAGGTCCCCCGCCCCACTTCATCGAGAATGATCAGGCTGCGGCGGGTGGCGTGGTGGAGGATGTTGGCCACCTCGGTCATCTCGACCATGAAGGTTGACTGCCCGCCGGCCAAGTCGTCGGCGGCGCCGACGCGGGTGAAGATGCGGTCGACCAGACCGATCTCGGCCGCTTTGGCGGGGACGAAGGAGCCGATCTGCGCCATCAGGACGATCAGCGCCACCTGGCGCAGGTAGGTCGACTTCCCGGCCATGTTCGGCCCTGTGACCAGGAGGAACCGATGATCGGCGTCGAGGTTGGTGTCGTTGGGGACGAAGGCTCCCGAGGGAAGGGTCCGCTCCACCACCGGATGGCGCCCCTCGACGATCCGGAGCGCCTCTCCCTCACTGACCGTCGGGCGGCAGTACCCTCCCGCCACAGCCGCTTCGGCGAGCGAGGCCAGGACGTCCACCGTGGCCAAAAGGCGCGCCGTGGCCTGGAGCTGGGCTGCGCGCTCGGCCACGGCGTCCCGCACCTCGACGAAGAGGTCGTACTCCAGCCCCGCCATCTTCTCCTCTGCCCCCAGGACCAGCGCCTCGTACTCCTTCAACTCGGGAGTGACGAACCGCTCGGCGTTGACCAGCGTCTGTTTCCGCTCGTACCGCCCGGCAGGCACCAACGGCAGATTGGGGCGGGTCACTTCGATGTAATAGCCGAAAACCTTGTTAAACCCCACCTTGAGCGACTTGATCCCGGTGGCCTCCCGCTCCTTGGCCTCCAGCCCTGCGATCCAGTCCTTGCCGCTGGTCGCTGCCTCCCGGAGCTGGTCCAGCTCAGCGCAGTATCCCGGTCGGATGAGGCCTCCCTCCTTGATCCCCACCGGCGGGTCGTCGACCAGGGCCCGCTGCAAGAGACCGGCCAGGTCGGTCAGCGGGTCCAACTGCTCCCCGACCTCGCGCAAGAGAGCGCTCCCCGCAGCGAGGCAGAGATCCTTCACCGCGGGCACCTCGGCGAGGGAGCGACCGAGCGCCACCAAGTCGCGCCCGTTGGCCACCCCCAGCCCGACCCGGCCCAGCAACCGCTCAAGGTCATAGACCTTTTGCAGCGCCTGCCGGAGGAGCCTCCGTCGGGTGCCGTCCCGGACCAGGTCCTCCACTGCTTCGAGGCGCCGGTTGATCGGCTCCACCCCTTTGAGCGGACGTTGCAGCCAGTCCCGGAGCAACCGCCCGCCCATCGCCGTGACGGTATGGTCGAGCACCCAGAGGAGGGTTCCCTTCCGGCTGCCGTCCCGCTGTGCCTCGCAAAGCTCGAGGCTGCGCCGGGTGGCCGGGTCCAGGGTCATGCTCTCCTCGACCGAGTAGGTGACGAGGCGGGTCAGGTGGGTCAAAGCTGCCCGCTGGGTGCGCTGAAGATAGGCCAAGAGCGCCCCGCTGGCCCCGATGGCCAACGGCAGGCCTTCGCAGCCGAAGCCGGCCAGGGAGACGGTGCCGAAGTGCTGGCGGAGAACCCGCCCAGCCGCCTCCGGGGAGAAGGTTGCCTCCTCCAGAGGCGTGACCGCCGGCCCCGGTTCGCCCGGCCGGACGAGGCGGGCGTACTCCCGCTGGAGCACCGCAGGGTGGTCGTCGGTCGCTCCGCTCTCGGGCACCAGCAGCTCGGCCGGGTTGAGCCGCCGCAGCTCGTCCCGGAGCCGGCTCTCGGCCCGGTCGCCCCGGAGCTCCGTCGTGGCGAATTCCCCAGTGGATACGTCGGCGTAGGCCAGCCCCCACGCCCCCGCCCGGGTCACCACCGCCGCCAGGTACCGGTTCCCGCGGCCATCGCCGTTGTCCAGGTCGAAGGCGGTGCCCGGGGTGATGATCCGCACCACTGCCCGGCGCACAATCCCCTTGGCCAGCTTGGGATCCTCAATCTGGTCGCAGAGCGCAACCTTGTAGCCGGCGGCGACCAGCTTAGCCGCATACCCCTGGACGGCGTGATAAGGAACCCCGCACATCGGGATACGCCCCGCCCGGCCGGCGTCGCGCCCGGTCAGGGTGATCTCGAGGATCCTGGCCGCCACCCTGGCATCCTCGCCGAAGAGCTCGAAGAAGTCGCCGAGCCGGAAGAGCACGAGGGCGTCGCCGCACTCGCGCTTGAGTTCGTAATACTGCTTCAGCATGGGAGTGAGGTCGTCAGTCACCGTCGGAGCGCTCCTGGCCGATCAGTCTGCCGTACAGGGTCCAGGGATGGGTCTCGTCAACCTGCACCTGGACCAGCGTGCCGGCGAGTTCCGGCGGGCCGGGAAAGTGGACCAGCTTGTTGGTCCGGGTGCGTCCCGCCAGCCTCGCGGGGTCCGTCTTGCTCGCCCCTTCCACCAGCACCTCCACCCGCCTACCCGCCAACTGCCGGTTCCGTTCGGCGGAGCACTGCTCCTGAAGGGCGATGAGCCGGGCAATACGGTCCCGCTTGGCCTCCGCGCCCACCTGACCTGGGAGGGCAGCCGCGGGCGTCCCGGGCCGGGGCGAGTAGACGAAGGTGAAAGCGGCATCGAACTTCACGGACCCGACCACCTCCAGCGTCTCCCGGAACTCCTCTTCCGTCTCGCCCGGGAAGCCCACGATGAGGTCGGTGGTGAGGGCGATCTCCGGCACCCGGTCCCGTAGGCGGTCCACCAGGCGCAGGTAGTCCTCGGCGGAGTAGCCGCGATTCATGCGCCGGAGGACGGCGGTGCTCCCGGACTGCAAAGGCAGGTGGAGGTGCTCACAGACCTTCTCCGCCTCGGCCAGGGCGTCGATCAGGCGGTCCGACACGTCCTTCGGGTGGGAGGTGGTGAAGCGGATGCGCCACAACCCCTCCACCTCGTTGATCCGCCAGAGTAGCCCGGCGAAGTCGGGGGCGCCTTCGAGATCCTTGCCGTAGGCGTTGACGTTTTGGCCGAGCAGGGTCACCTCGCGCACTCCTTCCCCGACCACTCGCTCGACCTCGGCCACGATCCGCTCCGGCTGCCGGCTGCGGCACCGGCCGCGGGTCGTCGGGACGATGCAGTAGGCGCAGGCGTTGTCGCACCCGTAGGTGATGTCGACCCAGGCGTGGAAAGGGTCGGTCCGGCGGACCGGAACCCCTTCCACCGGCTCCCGGCCTTCGTCCCAGACCTCGATGACCCTCTCTCCCTGCCGTACCCGCTCGAGGTAGGCCGGAAGCTCGTGGAGATTGTGGGTGCCGAAGACCAGGTCGACCTGGGGGTAATCCTCTTCCAGCCGGGAGCGATGGGCTGGCACCTGGACCATGCAGCCGCAGACGCCGACGATCAGGCCGGGATTGGCCCGTTTGCGGGTGCGGAGCGCCGAGAGCCGTCCCAAGACCTTGCGCTCCGGGTTCTCCCGCACCGAGCAGGTGTTGAAGAGGATCAGGTCGGCGTCGTCCTCCGACTCCGCCCGGCGGTAGCCGAGGGCCTCCAGGATTCCGGCGATCTTCTCGGAGTCGTGGACGTTCATCTGGCACCCCAGCGTGGTCAGGTGGTACTTCACCGGCTACAGAAGCCTCCCGAGGCCCATCTTCTCCTTCACTTCCGCCAGGACGGCCTGGGCCATCGGCCGGGCCCTGGCTGCCCCGGCGGCGACGATCTCCTGCAGCTCCTGCGGGCGGGTCAGAAGCTCCGCCCGCCGCTCGCGGATGGGCGTCAGCGTCCTGATCAACTCTTCCGCCAGGGTCTGCTTGAGGTCCGAGTAGCGGAGAGTACCACTAGCGTAGGCGTCGCGGAACTGCTTCACCACGTCGGGCGGAGCGACGTTCTCCAGGATAGTGAAGAGGTTCTTCACTCCGGGGCTCATCTCGTTCCCCTGCGGCCCGACGTCCGTTACGGCCCGCATCACCTTCTGCCGGATCGTCTCCGGTTCCTCCGCCAGGCTGATGTAGCTCCCCGGAAGGGACTTGGACATCTTCTTTTCCGGTGCGTTCAGGGCCATGATCCTGGCCCCCGCGGTGAGCAGCGGCTGTGGCTCGGGGAAGGTCGGGCCGTAGGTGCTGTTGAACTTGCGGGCGATTTCCCGGGCCAGCTCCAGATGCTGCACCTGGTCTTCCCCGACCGGGACCGTGTCCGCCTTGTAAAGCAGAATGTCGGCCGCCATCAGGACGGGGTAGGTCAGGAGCCCGGCCCCGACTGAGTGCCTCTTCCCGCCGGCCTTGTCCTTGAACTGCGTCATGCGCTCCAGCGCCCCGATCGGCGTCAGGCAGGTGAGGAGCCAGCAGAGCTCGGTGTGTTCCGGAACGGCCGACTGCACGAAGATGATCGACCGTTCCGGGTCGAGACCGCAGGCCAGGTTGGTGGCGATGGCCTCGGCGACCCGCCGCGGCAGCTCCTGGGGCTCCTGCGGGACGGTGAGGGCGTGCAGATCCACGATGCAATACAGGCATTCGTACTCGTCCTGCAGTTTCACCCAGTTGCGCACCGCGCCCAGGTAGTTTCCCAGGTGGACTTCGCCTGACGGCTGGATGCCGGAGAAGATTCGACTCATCTCATGCCCTCCTTGCTGCAGAGAAAGGTTCCTTGTTGCAACGCCGGTTTCCTTCTCCCCACAGTTTTCTCGCCCTCCCCTCATCCTACGCAAACCCGGCCGCCGGCCGGAACATACCTTATGGGAGGGGTGGTCGGATGCGCCTGCCGACCGTGCGCTGGCCCCGTCCGTGGCAACTCCTGTCCCGGCTGGCCCGACGCGCCGAAGACCGGGTGGCCGTGCACCTACCCGGTCTCGAGCTTGCTGTCGAACGACTGAACGTCCTCCCCGTGCCGGCGGAATTGACCGTAGTGGTCCCCCGAGCAGAGTTCCGGGGACGCCTGACCGCGGCCGACGGGGGTCAGGGCTCGTTTGAGGTGATTCTCAGCAGCATAACGGTGGTCCACTCGCCGCGCCACGCTCCGGAGCGGGGGCCCGGCACCCCGCCTATCCGTGAATCAGGGCCGGCAGGCACCTAGTACCGCAAAACGGTTCTCCCTCCAGTCAGGTTCGCACAACTCCTGGTGCTCCGAGGCCGCTGCCAGGAACGCCTCGGCCACCACGGGGTCGAACTGTGATCCCCGCCCCCGCCGGATCTCTTCCAGGGCCTGCTCCAGCGACATTGCCTCCCGGTACGGGCGGTGCGACCTCATGGCGTCGAAGGCGTCCGCCACCGCCAGCACGCGAGCCAAGAGCGGAATGTCCTCTCCGGCCAATCCCGCCGGGTAGCCTCGGCCGTCGAAACGCTCGTGGTGATGAAGCACGATTCTCAGGATCTTCTCGAGGCTGTGGATCGGCTCGATGATCTGCACCCCGTACAGCGTGTGGTGCTTGATAATATTGCGCTCCTCCTCGGTCAGGGGACCCCGCTTGTTTAGGATATCCCGCCCGATCTCGATCTTCCCGATGTCGTGGAGGAACGCCGCGTAGCGCAGGAGCCGGAGGTCCTCCGGCTTCAGGCCGAGCTGCTGCCCGATGAGGAGGGCGTAGCGCATGACCCGCTCGGAGTGCCCGTAGGTGTACCGGTCCCGGGCGTTGATCACCGTGATGAGCGTCTGCAGGGTGTTGAGGAGAGTCGGCGACTCCACCTCCCCGAGCTCGGACCGGAGATCCTCGATCACCGAGGAGTAGACCTGAACGGCGTTGCGGCGGGAAAGCTTGATTCGGTACAGAGCCTCGTCCGCCCGCTTCACCAACTCTTCGGCGCTCTCCGCGTTGTCCGGGTAGATGGCGATGCCGAGGGATACGGTGATACCCGGCGGGGCGCCTACCAGGCCTGCGCACCGTTCGACTGCGCCGCGCACCCGCTCGGCGATCGCCGTGGCGGTCTCCGCCCCGGCGTCGTTCAGGATCACCGCGAACTCATCTCCGCCGTACCGGCAGACCGTGTCCAGCTCCCGCACGTTCTCCTTCAGGGCGGCGGCCACCGCCTGCAGCACCCGGTCGCCGATGGGATGGCCGTGGGAGTCGTTGTAGCGCTTGAAGCTGTCCACGTCGACCATCATCAGGGCCAGCGGCAGACGGTATCGGCGGGCGCGGGAGAGTTCCTCCCGGAGGCGAAGCTGGAAGTAGCGATAGTTGTACACCCCCGTCACGCCGTCGGTGAAGGAGAGCCGCTCGAGTTTCTCGTTGGTGGCCTTGAGCCCCGCGGCGAACTTCTCCAACGCCCGGTTGGAGCACTCCAACCGGACGTTCTTCTCGGCGATCACGTTGGCCACGATCGCCAGGCTGATCGAGAAGAGGAACATCAGGACGGCCTCGGCGAGAAAGGCCGGGTGGTCCACTAAAGCTTCCGGCCGGAGCGAAGCCCAGGAGGCGACGGCGAACGTGGCGAAACCGACGGCCCCGACGAGAAACATCTCTCTGGGGTGAGGGCCGGCCAGGATCCCGCTCACCATGATCAGCGGGTAAAGCAGAACAAGCGGGCTTTTGGGGCCTCCGGTCAAGGCGACCGCCACTCCCACCTGTGCCAGGCTGAGGGAGTTGGTCGCCACGAAAAAGCCGGGCCGGTCCGCCAACCCGGGGAAGAACAGCAGAGCGCCGGTCTCCACGAACGCCAAGCCGAGATACGCGGCGTGCAGGCCGGGGATCCACCCCAGGGACCAAGCCCGGGGATTCAGGAGATAAAGAAGAAGCGACGCCAGAAGGGTGAAAACCCAGCGTCGCCAGATGGCCGCAGCCGCTCCGGGCCGAAGGGCCCCTCCCCTCCGTTTATCCCCCGCCATCAGCGTGTTCCTTCCCTCGAACTGTATTACCGGATTCTTCTACAACGCCCCCCAATTTCCTTCCCGGCGCAGCGTCCGGCCACCCCTCCCTCCAGAAGCCGAGCCCCGGCGGCGGGAAATAATACTCCTGGGAAAGGCAGGAGACAGAACATGCCGATACCACGTCGTTCTCGCCGTCGCCTCGTTCAGGGAACCAGGTACACGGGAGAGCCCGCGGCCCGTAGCGAAACCCCCTCCCCTTCCGCCGGGTCGGCCTACAACCGCCTGGCGCACCTGAACACCTCGCCGGGGGAGCTCGGTCTCATCGGAGCCGAACTGGCAAAGCGGCTCACTCTGGCCGCGGAAGAGTTCCTCTCGGAGCTCGCCGCCGAACAGGTCCGGGGATCCTTCCGCGGGGAGCTGGGAGGTCTCCTCGCGGAAGAGCCGGACGAGTGAGGCTCAGCGGCTCAGAAAGAGCAGGGCGGCCAGCATCAGGCCCCCGATGAGCTGGTTGCGGTTTTGCACCTTCAGCGCAGCCATTTCCCGCTCGGAGGCCCGGCGATAGCTCTCGAATTCGGCCTGGAGGTCCTTCATCGAGGCTTCCAGAGTGCTCTGCCGGGCGCTGAGCGCCTGGGCCTGGGGGACGAGCACTTCATTGACCGTCTTGGTGAGGGCGGCCAGCGCCTCGCGGTCGGCTTGGCGCGCCGTCTCGGCCTGCAGGGCCTGGACGTCGCGCTGCAGCGCGGCGACCGCCTGCTGCTGCTGATACAGTTCGCCCAGAAGACGCGTGGTATCCTCGCGCACCACCGCCACTTCCCCCGCCGTCTTCTCCTGGGCCTGCGCCACCGCGGTCACCTGCCCGGCCACCTCGACCAGCTCCGCCCGGAACTCCGTGGCCAGTTGGCGCAGGGTCTTCATCTCTTCGCTGGGAAGGACCAGTTTCCCGCTCTGGACGTCCGACATCAGACGGGCCACCACGGTCGCCAGAGTATAGCGATCCACCGGCCGGTCCCCCCGGAAGGCCCCGTCCTGGAAGACGCCCAGGTAGCCCTGCTCGATCAACGTCTGGATGGCCCGGTAGGCCGGGTGATTCGGCGGGACGTCTTTGGGGGCCTCCGCCAGCGCCGCGGTGGCTGCCAGGACCAGGCAGCCCAGGATCACGCCCAGAATCGTACAGATCTTCCTTTCCATCCGCGTCGACCTCACTCTTTCTTGCTCCTTGAGTCAACCGCCTACGGTTTACTCCCGATGGTGATCCGCAAGGAGCCGAGTTCTACCTGCTGCGCCTGGTTGGCGCTGTAAATCGTGGCGCCGCTCACCCCGACCCGCGCCTCTCCCGGCTCCTTCGCCAGAAGGTGTAACGTCAGAAGCGTTCCACCGGTCGGGCCGGCGGTGCCGAGCCGGCCTTTCACCCGTCCCACTCGGCCGGCGGCGTTGTCGATGCCCTCCACCGCGAAAGGCTTGAGCGTCCCGTCGGGCGCCACGAACAGCTCCCCGCGGGAAACACCCACCACTGCAAGGTTTGCGGCGTCGAACTCGACGTCGAACTCCACTGCCTCCACGGCCTCAACATTGGCGATCTGCAGGTTGACCCGGAAAAACCGGCCCGGCTGCAGGGCGGTGGCCGTGCATACTGGATAGATCCGGGGGCTCAAGGCCGGGACCTCGCCGTGGAACTCGAGGCCGGCCGGCCGGGCGTTGGCGGCCGTGGCCCGCACTTCGATCCGCCCGTTCCGGGTCCCGCGGGGGTCGGGCCGGATAACCCAGGTCACCGTCCGCTCCTCCCCCGGCTCCAAGGTGCCGAGGAACTTCTCTTTCTTTTCCAGCCTGGCCAGCTGCCAGCCGTCCGGGAGAAGAAGACTGGCCTTGACCAGCCGCGCGCGGGCCGGGCCGCCGTTGGCGACTGCGGCCTCCACCGTCACCCGTTCCGGAAAGAAGCCGTCACCGGACGGGCGGACCGGCGGGAGGGGACGTCCTTTGACGTTGAGGCGGGGCGGGCCCTGGATGGTCACGCTGCGCTCCCCCACCACCGGCGCAAGCCCCGCCGCCGACACCTCCACCCGGAAGCGCTTCACCGTTCCGGCAAGGTTTCGGAAGTTGACTTTCCAGAGCAGGGTGGCCTCAGCCCCGGCCGCCAGGTTGCCCACCGTCCGCACCGCCTGCTCCCCCGCGGCCAGCTCCAGCCCCTCAGGTAGGCGGAGGGTGACGCTGACGCCGTTGGCGGGCCACTTGCCGACATTCTCCACGTAAGCCACGATGGCGAAGGCGCCGGTCCCGTCCGCCTGTTCCCCTGCGGTGGCGGGAGCGGTGATCCCCAGGGTGAGCTCACCCGGGATGATCGTAACCCCGCCCAGGCCGTAGGCTGTAGCATAAAGGCGCGTCTCGCCGGGCCCCAGGGGCTCTTCGTCCCAGTAGAGCGCGACGGCCGAGTCGAGTTCCTTCTCGCCCTCCCGGACGAACTCCCGGCCGGGCGTGAGCGGCACCTCCCACAGGTGATCGGCCAGGTTACCCCAGTTGGTCACGATGCTCCGGTCCGGGCGGACCGTGGTCGGATCGGCCACCGTGCCCTGAGCCATCACCGAGGGCTGGGAGAGCGAATCGAAGGCTTGCCAGAAGGAGGGCAGCTCGTTCCCGGCGACCAGGTTGTCTCCGGTCAGGGTGCGCTCGCCCATCCGGATAGGTGCCCCGTCGTTCTCGCCGAGCATGGTGTCGAGCATGATGCGGAGGCCGACGCGGTGGGAGCGCACATCCCGGTTGGTCACCTCGTACACGATGCGGACGGTGTCGACCAGCCCGCTGGTGCTGCTCTCCGCCAGTTCGAGGATTTGGCGCACCTCGATCTCACCGAGGAGGCAGGCCGTCTCGACCGCCCCCCGGCGCAGCACCGGCTCCTCGAGGACCTGGCCGTATTCGCCGCCGCGACCGGCCCGCGTGTTGCTCGGTCCGCCGAAGACGAAGTTCCGCCCGTCCACCCGCACCGTGGTGTAGGACGTCCAGGGGCGCGGACGGCCGTAGATGAGGGGCTTGCCGTCGTCCCCCGGGTGGTCCGGCGCCCCGCCGGTGGTCTCCAGGGCGAACCGGCCCGCCTCCGGACCACTCCGGGTCACTCCGAGGACCACGTACTCATTCCCTAGCGTCAACACCTGGGTGGGGTCGAAGCCCCCGCTGGGAGAGGCCGGCACCGCGGCTGCGGCGGCGGGACCATCGTTCCCTCCCAGCGTCAGCAGGCCGGCAAGCAACAGGACCAAGACTCTGGACCGTCGGGCCATCCCGGGTTATCCTCCTACCTCCACTGGTTCATCGACCACCCGCACTTCGGGCAACCCGCCCAGGAAGCGCGCTTCGACCCGCAGCACGTACGTGGTCACCCAGGCGCTGGCGGACAACCCCCGTTCGACTGCCCACCGGGCGTACTCGTCGAGGGTTTGCTCCCCGGAGGACCGCTCCACCTCGACGCGGAGCAGCCGGCCGTCGGGGCCCACCGTGACCCGCAACCCGACCGTGCCCTTGAGCCCGGCATTCTGCGCCGCCTTGGGATAGACGAGCCGCGGCAGGGCGGCTACCATCCCGCTGCCCCTGGGTGGGGCGGGGAGCACCTCTTTCTCTCCGGCGCCGCTTCCCTTGGTCCCCGCGGCGGGCGCTCCTTCAGGCTCGGGCGGCGCTGGCTCCTGGTCGCTACGCTCGGGCGGCTTGGCTTTTAGGGGCACCGCCTCTTCTCCCCGGGTGGAGGCGAGGAGCTGGCCAGGGGCCGGCGCCTTGGGTGTCGGCGGTTTGGCTTCCGGGCGCGGCGCCGGGGACGGACGTTTCTCTGCCTCGCGCGGCGGCCGCGGGACCTCCACCTCTTCGGCCACCGGGCCGCCCCCCGGCACGGTTCCCAGGTAGCTCAGGGTGTAGAGCCGCTCGGGGACGCCTCCCGGCGCGCCCGGCTGCCCGGCGCTGATCAGCAGGAGAGCTGCGGCGTGCAAGGCTGCCGAGGCCAGGAAAGACCTCCAGCGATGGTCCGACTTACGGGTGGTCGCCGAAGCCGCCACCGGCTCCTACCCCCCTTACCGTATGGCCGCGTCGGGGCGCGGTTTCGGTTCGACCGCCAGGGCGAGGCGCGTCCCCCCGTTCTCCCGGACGGCGTCGAGCGCTTCCACCAGCCGCTCGTACCGGACGTTGCGGTCCGCCTTGAGGATCACGAGCTGTTCGGGGTTCTGCTCCACCACCCGGGCCACTTCGGCGCCGAGGGCCCGCTGGTCGACCGGCCGACCGTTGACGTAGAATCCGCCGGTGGCCGGGATGGTCACGACGAGCGGGGCGGGCGGATGCTGCTCGCTGGTCGTCGCCCGCGGCAGGCGAAGGCCGATGGCCGACTCGGTTCCCCGAAACACCGTGAAGACGATGAAAAAGGTCAGGATGAGAAAGACCACGTCGATCAGCGGGGTTAGTTGGAGCTGCAGAGACCGCCGCCGCGGCGGCTCGATGATCAAAGCTGCTCGCCCCCTTGGCGCAAGGCCTGCATGATCTGCCCGCCCAGGTTGTTCATGAGAGTCACCCGACGATCGACCTCCCGGGCGAACAGGGCGTGGAAGACGACGGCGGGCACCGCGATCATGAGCCCGAAGGCGGTGGTGAAGAGCGCTTCGGCGATTCCGGGGGCCATCTCCGCCGGTGTGCCCAACCCCGCCATCGCCCCCACCACGTTGAACGTGCGGATGATCCCTGTCACGGTGCCGAGGAGACCCAGGAGCGGCGCTACGGTGATGATCGCCTCCAACGTGGCCAGCCCCCGTTGCATGTGGAGGAGCTCCAGGCGGGCCGCCCGGCTCATCGCCTCTTCCACCACGGCTCCCGGCTGCCCGGCGTGGGCCAGCGCCGCGGCGAAGATGCTGGTGGCCGGCCCCCGCTGTTTCCTGACTACCTTCATCGCTTCAAGCCGCCGGCCGCCGGCCACCGCCGCCAGCGCCTCCCCGATCAGGTCTTCGTTCTCTCCCCGGGAAGCCGCGAAAAAGAACCAGCAGCGGTCGAGGATGATCGCCAGGGCGGCGACGCTGCAAAACAAGAGCGGCCACATGACGATGCCGCCGCGCACGAAGAGGTCCCACAATAACATGTTCCCACGCTCCCCTAAGCTTTCCGGCCCGAGGTCTCAGACAGACTTCGATGGGGGAGAAGGCGAATCCTCCCACCATAACCGGCAATCTCCTCCGGCCGCCGCCGGTAATCTCCGCCAACTGCTGGGGCCGGGGAAAGATAGAGACAGAAAAGGGGCGGAATCAACGCGATTCTCGCCCCTTCGACCTGCGCTGGAGCCTTCTCAACCGGCCCGTCGCGACCCCTTCGGCGGCCGGCCCTGGTGGCGTTCGAATTCTTCCCGCAGCACCCGCATCAGGATGATCTCCCGCCGCTGCCCCGCCTCGTCAGTGCGCCGCAGGATCCCCTCCTTCTTGAACCCGCACTTTTCGTAGCAGGCGATGGCCCGGTGGTTGAGACTGTAGACCCTTAAATAGAGGCGGTTGAGGTGGAGGCGGGTGAAGACGTAGCGCATCAAAGTGAGTACGGCGTCAGTCCCGAAGCCGCGGTTCCAATACTCCTTCTCCCCGATCCGGATGCGCATCTCGGCGTGGCCGTTCCGCCAGGTGATGTGGTTCAACTCGATGTCCCCGATGAGTCTTCCGTCCTTGGTCACAATGGCCATGATTTGATGGTAACGGTCGCTCTTGGCTTTGTGGTACCATTCCTCGCATTCTTCCATCGTTTCGGGCACTCCGCCGTCCACCAGGCTGCTCAACTCAGGGTCTTCGCTCCACCGGACCACAGCGGGGAAGTCTCCCCGTTCCAGCGGCCGGAGGACGACCAGGTCTCCTTGCCACATTGGGTGGTGCCACTCCTTCTCCGAACGTTTCTGCCACTTGGTGCCGCGATGTCTGCTGCGATGTCGATTGCGTTCTGGTCTGACTCGGTTCGCCCTTCGTTACTAGGAACTTCGACCGGCGGTCACCTCACCCTGCAAGGAAATCCTTGCAGGCCTGGCAGCGGTCTCTACCCGCCTTCTTCGCCTCGTACAGCGCCGCATCCGCCTGCTTCACCAGTTCCTCGGCGGAGGGGCAGGGGACCGGGTAGGAGGCCACGCCGACGGACACGGAGAAGTGGCCCAGCGGCTGAGTCTTGCCTTCTTCTCCGGCCAGGGCGGCCACCCCTTGCCTTATCCGTTCCGCGGCCTGCATCGCCGAGCGCAGGTTTGTCTCGGGAAGGAGGACGACGAACTCCTCCCCCCCGTAGCGGGCCGGAGTGTCCGCTTCGCGGACGGAGCGCCGGATGACCTCCGCCACCTGCTTCAACAGCTTGTCCCCGAGCGGGTGACCATGGTGGTCGTTGAAGTGCTTGAAGTGGTCGACATCCAGGAGGAGCAGGGAGAGCGGGGAACCGTAGCGCTTGGCCCGGCTGATCTCCCGCTGGAGCGCCTCTTCGAAGGAGCGTCGGTTGAACAGCCCCGTCAGGCCGTCGGTCCGGGCGAGGTGGGCGAGTTCCTGGTGGAGGTAGGCGCGGTCGAGGGCCACCGCAGCATGCCCGGCCAGGCTGGTCAGGGTCCAGTAGTCGTCCTGGCCGAGGGTGGGCTCGTCGGCCCGGCCCAGCCCCAGTACCGCCGCGACCCTCCCCTCGATCATCAACGGCACGGCGATCATGGACCGGAACCACGCCTCCGCCGAGGTGGCCATGAAGCGGGCATCCCGCGACAGATCCTCAACGACCACCGGCTGGCCGTGCTTGGCGACCCACCCCAGCACGTCCTCGCCGTAGCGGATCCGCTCGCCCTTGCGCCAGGCGAGAAAGGAGCCCCGGGTCGACACCACCGGCCACGGCTGCTCGGCGTCGCCCAGCACCGTCAGCACGCAGGAGTCGCACGGCACCAGCTTTACCGCCGTGTCGACGATGGTCTCATAGATCTCGCCCGGCTTGGTGGAGGTCCCGATAGCGCCCACCGCGCTCAACAGCGCCGACGCCTCGCCGTACTTCTTCTCGAGCACCTCGTTCTTCTCGCGCAACCGGGCGCTGGTCGCCTCAAACCGCTCGTGCGCCTGCAGGTGCTCCTCGGCCAGAGCCTGATACTCCTTCCGGCGCTCGTTGACTGTCTGCTCCCAGCTCCGCCGGCATCCGGCGGCGGTCAGGGCGAGCGCCAGCCAGAAAGCCGCTTCACCCGCCCAGCCCAGGGTGGAGGAAGACCGGTAGCCCGCTCTCCCCAGGGCTGCGTTGGCAGCCGCCAAAAGGAACACGACCATGACGCTGCCGCTGAACCCGTACCAGCCACCCGCCAGGACTGACGTCGCGCCGCCCGCCGCGAACAAGGCCTCAGACGGCAGGCGCAGGACCCCGGAGGCCAGCGTGGCCCCGAACGCCAAACCCAACCCGGCGCTTCTCCACCGCCGTGCGCTGCGTCGCCGCAGCCCCCGCTCGCGCCGGGAGGGAGTCTCCCCCACGATCCCACCTCCGTGGCCTCTGGACTTTCGGAAGGGTTCGCTCCCCCCGAAGCACATTCCTCCTAGTTGTTGCCAAAGGTCAGTCGGCAGACTGTAACGGCGGCGAGGAGGCCTGCCACGTCAGCGATGATCCCCAGGGTCACCGCGTAGCGCAGCCGTTTCACTCCGGCTGCACCGAAGTAGACGCTGAGGACGTAAAAGGTTGTCTCCGTACAGCCGACCATGACGGCCGCCAGGCGCCCGGCGTAGCTATCCGGGCCGTGGACTCGCGTGGCCTCGGCCAGGAGCGCCAGCGCTCCCGAACCGGAAAGAGGGCGGACCAGGGCCAGGGGGAGAAGGTCCGGAGGCAGCCCGAGGGACCGGGTGAGCGGCGCCACAGCCGAGGACAAGTAATCGAGGGCGCCGGAGGCCCGCAGGACAGCCACTGCCACCAGCATCGCCACGAGGTAGGGGATGATCCGGACGCCCACCCCGAAGGCTCGGGCCGCGCCGCGGACGAACTCTTCGTACACCGGCACCCGCTTCAGGTAGGCGTACCAGGGGATCAAGAGCAGAAGCGCCGGGACCACCAGGGCCGAGACGGCCTGCAGCGCCCGGATCACCGGCGGCGCCTCCTTCCGGCGGCTTGCCAGCGGAGGAAGCGGTCGACGGCGAGGGCCACGGCCTGGGCGAGGAGGGTGGCGGCGACGGTGGGTCCGATGATCTCTCCGGGGTTTTCGGAGCCGGCGGCGGTCCGGATCGCCACGACGCCCGTGGGGACCAGAGTCACGGCCGCCGTATTCAAGGCCAGCAGAGTGCACATGGCCGGGGTGGCCTCCCCGGACCAGCCGTCGAGTTCAGCCAGGCGGCGCATAGCTTGCACCCCGAAGGGCGTGGCGGCGTTGCCGAGCCCGAAGAGGTTCGCCAGCAGGTTCAGGGCGATGGCGCCGTGGGCGGGGTCGTGGGCCGGCACGTCGGGGAAGATCCGCCGGGTGAGCGGGCGCACGAGCCGGACCAGCCGGTGAAGGAGCCCGCTGGCCTCCATCAACCGTCCCAGCCCCAGCCAGACCGCCATCACGCCGACCAGGCCGAGGCCGAGCTCGACCCCGCTCCGCCCGGCATGAAGCGCCGCCTCCGTGACCGCCGCCCACCTGCCTGAGGCCGCCGCCGCTCCGAGCCCCGCCGTCAGGAGCAGCAGCCAGATGAGGTTCAGCACGTTCATCCCTCCGGCACAGAATATCGCGGCTCCCCTTCGTCCTATGAACGGGAGCCGCGCCGGTCGTGCCAGAGGCGGGCCCTTTCACCCCATCGCCCGCCGGAGGCGCTCCAGGGCGCGCTTCTCCAGGCGGCAGACCTGCACCTGCGAGAGACCGAGCGCTCGCCCGACCGCCGTCTGAGTCTTTTGGCCGAAAAAGCGGAGCTCGATCAGGCGCCGCTCGACTTCGGGCAGTTTCCGCAACCCTTCTGCCAGAGCGAGCCGGTCCAGGTGGTCTTCGGCGGGTGAGGCCACGGCGTCAGCCCGCCGGATCTCGTCTCCTTCACCCTCGACGAGCGGGGCCTCCAGCGAGAGCGGCGCCTGCAGGGCGTCGAGCGCTTCCACGACGTCTTCTTCATTCAGCCCGAGTCGCGCCGCCACTTCGCCGATCGCCGGTTCCCGTCCCAGCTCCTGGGCGAGCGCCTCCCGGGCCCGCAACACCTCCCGAGCCCGCTGTTGGGTGCCGCGTCCCACCTTGAGGGGACGGTCACGCCGGAGATAGCTGAGGATCTCTCCGGCGATGTACGGCACGGCGTAGGTCGAGAAGGCCACCCCGCGCCCCGGGTCGAAGCGGTCCACCGCCTTCACCAGCCCCAGGCAGCCGAGTTGGAAGAGGTCGTCCTCCTCCACCGCCGCCCGGCGGAAGCGCGCCGCCACGCTCCGGACCAACCGTAGGTTCCGCCGGATCAACTCCTCCCGGGCCCGCTCATCTCCCCGGCGGGCCTGTTCTACCAGCGCAACAGCTTCGGCCTCCCCCGGATGGCGTTCCACCGGACCCGCCATCCCCGCGGCCGGTGTCACCATCTACGAGCCCGCCTGGCGCGGCGCCGTTGCGGGCTCGCCGTCGCTCCCGGCGCCCGGCGCCTTCTCCATCCGCACCCGCGTCCCCCGCCCGGGCGCGCTCTCGATCTCCACCTTGTCCATACAGGCCCGCACAATCTGCAGGCCGATTCCCATGTGCTCCCCTTCCGGGTCGGGTTCAGCGACCGCGGCCGGGTCGAACCCCTTGCCCCAGTCCTGGACCACCACCACCAGCCGCCCGCTGTCCACCCAGGCCTCGACGACCACCCGACCGGCCCGCTTTGGGTAACCGTGCACCACGGCGTTGGTCACCGTCTCCGAGACCGCCACCCGCAGGTCGTGTTGAATGTCGCTGACCGTGAACGGCAGGCGCGAGGCGAAGGCGGCGACCGCCAGGCGGGCCACGCCGATGTTCTCCGCCCGGCTCGGGAATTCGAGCTTCAGGTAGTTCGTGTGCCTCTCTCGCCGGTCCTCCATGGCCATCACCGCCTTCATGCCAACTTAAGGGCCTCTTCTTCGCTCGCCCTGGTCGGGATGAGCTTGAAGATCCCGGAGAATTCCAGAAGCCGGCGGAGATTCGGTGGAACCTCCACCAGCACCATCCGCCCCTCCCGCTGCTGGATGCGCTTGTACCGCCCGAGGATCGCCCCCAGACCCGAGCTGTCCACGAAGGTCACCTGGCCCAGGTTGAGGACGATCTGCCGCACACCCTCCCACTCCGCCAGCTTGGCATCGACCACCTGCCGGAATTCGGCGGCCGACGCCAGGTCCAGCTCCCCGAAACACCGCACCACCAGCGCTCGTCCCAGGCGCTTAGTCTCGATGCGCATGCGCTTCCTCGCTCCCTTCCATCTTCCGGCGTCTACATTTCACCGCCGCCTTCCAGTCTCCTGCGCAACCTGCCACATCTTTCCATCGACGGACAGCGCAGCGGGCCCGCGGCTGTCCTCAATAGGAAAGGGGCTGCCCCATCCTTTCGGGACAACCCCTTGGTCGGCGCCTGCCGGTCGGCTCCGGCGACGCTAGCGCGCTCCGAGGAAAGCCCGCAGTATCGCTCGGGTCATCTGCCCGAAGAGCCGGTACCAGGACCCGGCCGGCACGTCCCGGGCGGCGACGACCCCGACGCGTCCGACCTCCCGGCCCTTCTGCAGCGCCACGAGCACCCCCAGCGCCTGGCCCTTGCGCACGGGGGCGTTGACCCGGTGGCGGTCCAGGCGCAGCTCGGTGGCGACCTTTTTCTCTCCCACCCGGGGCACGGCCACGTGGAAGTCCTCGCTCACCACCGCCTCGACCTGAGGCTCGTGGCCGCGTAAGACCTCCACCTGACCGACCACCGTGCCGGCTTTGGCCACCTCGACTGCCTCATACAGGCGGAATCCGTAGTCCAAGAGCTTCACCACGTCCGCCGAGCGGCTCTGCGGCGTCGGCTCCCCCAGAACCACGGCGATCAGCCGCAGCCCACCCCGCTTGGCTGTGGAGGCGAGGCAGTAGCCGGCCTGATCGGTGAACCCGGTCTTGATGCCGTCGTATCCCGGGTAGAACTTTAAAAGCTTGTTGAAGGTGGTGAGCCAGACCTCTTTCGGTGTCCCCTTGCGGACCCAGTACTCCCAGGCCGAGCTGAGCTCCAGGAACATCGGCAGGGTCACGGCATACCGGCAGAGGGTCGCCAGGTCAGCCGCGGTGGAGTAGTTGTCCGCGTCGTCCAGGCCGGTCGGGTTGGAGAAGTGGGTGTTGTTCATCCCCAGCTCCTTGGCCTTGCGGTTCATGGCTGCCACGAAGCCTTCGAAGGAGCCCCCCAGGTACTCGGCGACTGCCACGGCGCAGTCGTTGGCGGAACCCACACCGATGGCGTAGAGCATATCCTTGAGGGAGAACTGTTCCCCTTCTTCCAGCCAGATCTGGGTGCCACCCATTGACTTGGCCAGCGCCGAGCCGGTCACCAGGTCAGTCAGCTTGACCTTGCCGTCGCGGAGAGCTTCCAGCGCCAGCACCATGGTCATGATCTTGGTCAGGCTGGCGATGGGCTGTTTCCGGTCGGCGCTTTTGGCGAAGAGCACTTTCCCGCTCCCCGCTTCGACCAGAATCGCCGACGGCGCTTCCACTTTGACCGTAGCCGTCTGGTCGACCGGGCTCGGATGGCCGGCGCCGGCTGGAGCAGCGCTCGCTGCCGTTCCGACCGACCCGAGGATCACTGCCAGGATGAGTGCGACGAACCGCTGCATCCCAACCCATCTCCCTCTCTCTTCCTCTGTAGGGGGTCAGGGTTAGGATGCCTCGGCGCGCCCCGGTTATGCGGCCCGTACGACCTCGTAGACCAGCGGCGGCCGCTCCGCCGGCTTCGGGCCGAGAGAATAGGCGGCGAGGACGGACGCTGCTGCCTCGCGGGCTTGCTGCTCCGAGGCGGCGTGAATCAAGGCAATCTCCTGCCCCACCTCCACTCGGCTGCCGAGCTCCAGCCGGACTTCCAGACCGACTCTCAGGTCGACGGGGTCGTCCTTCCGCTGCCGTCCGGCCCCCAACTCCATCGCGACCAGCCCCAGCCGCTCCGCCTCCACCGCGATGACGTAGCCTTCCGCCTGGCTCCGGACGGGCAGGCGCACGGGCGCCTGGGGTAAGCGCTCCGGCTCCCGCGCCACCGCCGGGTCTCCGCCCTGGGCGGCCACCCAGCGCTCGAACTGCTCCAACCCCCGGCCGGAGGCCAGGGCTTCGGCCACCAGCGCTCTTCCCTGCCCAGGGTCAGACGCCCGTCCCGCCAGGGCCACCATTTCGCCGCCCAGGGTCAGGCAGAGGTCGGTCAGGCGCTGCGGCCCCTTCCCCGCCAGCGTCGTCACGGCCTCCCTGACCTCCAGGGCATTGCCGATGGCCATCCCCAGGGGCTGGCTCATGTCGCTGATCACCGCCACTGTCTTCCGGCCGGCCCGCTCGCCGATGGCCACCATCGCCCGGGCCAGCTCCCGGGCCTGGGCCAGGTCTTTCAGGAAAGCTCCCCGCCCGCACTTCACGTCCAACACGATCGCCTGGCTCCCCCCTGCCAGCTTCTTTGACATGATCGACGCGGCGATGAGCGGGAGGCAGTCCACCGTGGCCGTCACGTCGCGGAGGGCGTACATCTTCTTGTCTGCCGGGCAGAGTTCCCCGGACTGACCGACCACCGCCATCCCGGCGGTCTTCACCACGTCAAAGAACTCCTGCCGGGAAAGAGCGGTCCGGAACCCAGGGATCGACTCGAGTTTATCCACCGTGCCGCCGGTATGCCCCAGCCCCCGCCCGGACATCTTGGCGACCGTCACCCCGCAGGCGGCCACCAGAGGCGCCAGAACCAGCGTGGTGGTGTCCGCCACCCCGCCGGTGCTGTGCTTGTCGACGGTTATCCCGGGGAGGGAGGAGAGGTCGGCCATCTCCCCCGAGTGCGCCATCGCCAGGGTTAGGGCGGTCGTTTCGGCCGCGTTCAGACCTCGGAAGAAGACCGCCATCAGAAAAGCGGCCATCTGGTAGTCGGGGAGCGTTCCCGCGGTATACTCCTTTACGAGGAACTCCAGCTCGGCGGCGGACAACTCACCGCCGTCCCGCTTCTTGCGGATCAGGTCGTAAACCCTCATCGTTCTGCCTCCTTCCGGATCTCCCGGGCGAAGCTCGTTCCGACGGGCTGCGCCGGGCCGCCCAGCCACTCCGCCACCGTGGCTCCGAGGTCGGCGAAGGTGGAGCGGGTGCCGAGGTTCACGCCGCCTTGCACCTGCGGCCCCACCGCCAGCAGGGGCACGTACTCCCGGGTGTGGTCGGTGCCGGGGGTGGTGGGGTCGCAACCGTGGTCGGCGGTGATGAGCAGCAAGTCCTGTTCCCGGAGGCCGGCCAAGAGGCGCGGCAGGAAGGCGTCGAAGGCGGCCAGCGCCTCGGCGTACCCGCGCACGTCGTTGCGGTGGCCGTAGACCATGTCGTAGTCCACCAGGTTGGTGAAGGCCAGCCCCTCTCCCTCCTCCAGCCAGCGGCGGGTCTCCTCCATTCCCTCCTGGTTGTTGCGGGTGTGGATCGCCTGCGTCAGCCCGCGTCCGGCGAAGATGTCTTCGATCTTGCCGATCCCCGTGACCGGGATGCCGGCGCCGCTCAGCCGGTCGAGGAGCGTCGGCTCGGGCGGAGGCAGGGAAAAGTCGCGCCGCCGGGGCGTGCGCTGGAAGGTGCCGGGTCGGCCGGCGAACGGCCGGGCGATCACCCGCCCGACCCCGTGCGGCCCCACCAGGATCTCCCGGGCGATCTCGCACATCCGGTAGAGCTCCTCCACCGGGATGACCTCCTCGTGCGCCGCCACCTGGAAGACTGAGTCCGCCGAGGTGTAGACGATCGGCCGGCCGGTGCGGAGGTGCTCCTCCCCCAACTCGGCTACGATCTCGGTTCCCGAGGCGGCCCTGTTTCCCAACACCTTCCGCCCGATGGCCCGCTCGAAGGCCTCGATCACCTCCGGCGGGAAGCCGTTGGGGTAGACCGGAAAGGGACGGCGCAGGATGATCCCGGCGATCTCCCAGTGCCCCGTGGTGGTATCCTTGCCGGCCGACGCCTCGGCCAGGCGCCCGTAGGCCGCGGCCGGCCGGGCCGCCGGCTCTACGCCCAACAGGGGCAGGATGTTGCCGAGGCCGAGGCGGCCCAGGTTGGGCAAGGCCAACCCGCCGACCGCCCTCGCCAGATTTCCCAGAGTGTTGGCGCCTTCGTCGCCGTACCGCCCAGCGTCGGGCAGAGCGCCTGCCCCCACGCTGTCCAACACGATCAGGACGGTGCGCGCCTTGAGCATCGGTGCCCTCCTTCACGCCCGCGGGTGGGCTTTGGCGTACACTTCCCGCAGCTGGCCGACCCGGGTGGCGCGGGCGTAAATCTGGGTGGTGGCGGCATTCACGTGGCCCAGCATCTTCTGGACCGCTTTCAGATCCGCCCCATTCTCGAGGAGGTGCACCGCGAAGGAGTGGCGCAGGGTGTGGGGAGTCAGTCGCTCCTCCAGATTCGCCGCCCTGGCCCGCGCTTTGATGATCTTCCAGCACCCCTGCCGCGTGAGCCGTCCGCCCCGCTGGTTGACGAAGAGCGCCCGCTCCTCCCGCCCCTTCAGGAGCTCTGGCCGGGCCAGGGCGAGATAGTCTTCGAGGGCCTTGAGCGCCAGCCGCCCCAGGGGAACGACGCGCTCCCTGCTCTCTTCCCGGCACCGCACGTAGCCGATGCTCAGGTTGAGGTCGTCCACGTCTAGGGCGCACAGCTCCGAGACCCGTATCCCCGCCCCATACAGCACTTCGAGCATGGCCAGGTCCCGGCGATCCCCCGCCTTGTGCCCGGCTGCCGCCCTCAGCAACCGCTCCACCTCGTCCGGGGTGAGGACAGAAGGGGCGGCGCGCTCAGCGCGCGGGGCGGGGACCTTTTCCGTCGGATCGCGCTCGATGAGCCGCTCCCGGTATAGGTACCGATAGAAGGCGCGCAGGGAGGCGAGGTGCCGCGCCACTGTGCTGGGCGAGCGGCCCCGCGCTTCCAGGTGGCCCAGGTAGCTGGTGACCGCGGCGGCGTCAACGCCAAGCGGGGTGCCGAGCCTGTTCCGCTCCAGATAGGAGAGATAATCGACTACATCGTGGAGATAGGACTCCCGCGTGTTCGCCGACAGCCGACACTCCGCGAGATGTCCGGCGAAGGACTTGGCGAGATCCGGCACCCCGTTCACCTTCTCCCGGCAACTCTTCCGGCAGTGGCTTCATTTTATGTAAAGCCACCCCTGGCAAGAGTTACGACATCGCCCATCATTTATCCTTCTCTTCCGAGTTGTACCACCTCCTTATGGAAAGAGCCCGGTCCCTTGACCGGGCTCCACCACCGTCCGTGCCGCGCCTGTGACTCCGGGGTTACCTCGGCCAGGCCAGCCAGATCACCAGGCCCAGCAGGAGCAGGATGAGCCCGCGGCTAAGCCAGGGACGGGCCCTCCGGATGTTTACGCTCCTCACGATGATCACCCTAACCCCTCCTCGCCGCTAGATGAGGTACTTGGCTGTCCATTGCAGCAGCACCGGGGCGACGTACCCCTCGATCAGGGCGCCTCCCGCCATGACGAGGCCGGCGGCGGCGGCGAGGGCGGTGTACCCCGCCACCCCCCGCCAGAAGCCCGCGCGACCCAGCGCCCGGCCGGTCAACACCGCGATCCCGAACGAAACGGCGCCCACGGCTGCCAGCACCGTGGCCGGGATGCTGAGGAGACTCTGCGGCAGAATGGCCACCAGGGCCACCGCGAGCCCCCCCACCGCCAGCTCCTTCACCAGCACCGCCACGGTGAATCCGAGAAGAAACCCGCGGGAAAAGACGACTACCAAGACCAGCGGCACCCCGATCACGGAGAGCCCCAACAACCAGCAGAGGCCGGCGGTGCGCACCACGTCCCGTCCGAGCGCCGCCCGGGTCACCTCGGCCCGGGAGCCCAGGTCGCCGCTCTTGACTGCGGCGACGAAGGTTCTGATCTCGTTGGCCACCCCTGCCTCCTGGCCCGGGGTCAGCGAGGCCGCGGCCAGGGCGCCGAAGATGCTCCCTGTCGCGAACAAAACCGCCACCAGCAGGTAGGCCAGGAAGCGCCGGCGGAAGTAGGCCTCGGCCGCCGCCGCCAGCTCCCTCTGGAGCGACATCCCTACCCCTCCCTGTCCCTGCATCCTTATGCGGGCGGGAAGGATAATATTACCTCCATGACCTTCGGCGGGCCGCCTCCCGCAGGACCAGGCAGAGGCTCTTGGCGTCCCACAGCTCTCCGCGCTCGACCATCCGCTCGACTTCTGCCCACTCCACCGGCGCCGCCTCGAGCGCTTCGTCGGGGTCCCCAGCCACGCCGGTGGCGGGACGGAGCTCCTCCGCCCGGAAGAGATGGATGATTTCGTCGGAGAAGCCGGGGGTGGTGGCAATCTTTCCCAGGTAGACCAGGCGTCCTGCGGCCACTCCGGCCTCTTCAGCCAGTTCCCGCCGGGCGCACTCTTCCGGGGCCTCCCCCGCTTCCATCTTTCCGGCCGGCACTTCCCACAGAACCTGCTCCAGCGGTTTGCGGTACTGCCGGACCAGAAGCACCCGGCCTTGGGCGTCGACGGGCAGGATCGCCACTGCCGGGGCGTGCTCCACGATCTCCCGGGTGGCGCGGCGGCCGTCGGGGAGGCGCACGGTCTCCCGCCGCACGGTGACCAGCGCACCCCGGAAGATCTCCTCGGAGGCGATAGTCTCCTCGCACATCCGGCCGGCGCTCTTCTCCTTGTCCCCCTGTTCCATCCTCCACCTATCCTCTCTCGCTGATTCCACAAATACATAAAGGAAGGAGATTCGGCGTACACTTCCGGCGAATCTCCCGCTCTTTTCCAGGGAGGGACCGGTATGATCTGTGTTCGCCCTGCCTCGGAGTCGCCCTCCGGCGTTCTGGCTCTGGTCGCGCCGGACCGGCTTTACCTGGTCGGGCGGGTCCACGAGGTGGTCCGGACCCTGCACCGCTTGACCAGAGCGAGCGCGGCGGCGACGCCTCCAGGAGAGGCGCCCACCCTCAGGAGCCTGCTCGTTTCGGTGCGGGATCGCTAGGCGCCTGGCGCTCCAGCCATAATTCGGCCGCCAGCCTTCCGGCGGCGGCGGCCCCGAGAAAGGCCGCCGGGTCGTCGGCGTACGTGCGCCCCATGCTTCTGGCTGCCCATTCCCGCCCCCTCAACAGTTCCGCAAAGAAGGAGATCTCCACCGGGACGAGGACGTGGGGCGGGCTGTCGGGACTGGCGAACGCCTCCTCCAGTCTCCGGCGGACTGTCTCCTCCTCGCGGCCACTCAGTCTCGGGACAGGTATCACCGCCGGGGTGCGCGCCACCCGGGCCAGGGCGGTCAGAAAGTGGTGGGAGACGCCCCGCTGGCGCGGCCGGGAGTCGGCGAACGACAGGCGCGGAACGGCAATAGCCCTCCCGCCCAGCACGTTGACCGCGTTAACCCACTCGCCCTGTTCGAGGCCGGTATGACCCCAGGTGGTGGCCGTCCCGACGATCCCCGGACCCATAGTTACCACCGCTACCCCCGCCCGGGCGGCGGCCTTCGCGGCCAGAAGCCCGCTGAACTTGTTGACCGCCTCAAAGTCCCCGCCAAAGGCGTTGCCCACCGTTACCGCCGCGGCCAGGAGACCCTCCTGCCGCAGGCGGTCGACCGTTTGACTCCAGGCCAGCGGCAGGGCGCCCCCGTCGGTCATGACGTAAACCACCCGGCAGCCGTCCCCGGCGAAGTGGCGCACGGCGAGGCAGACGGGGGCGAGCTGGGAATGAAGCGTCCCCACGACCACCGGGAGCCCCTGCAGCGAGTCGCAGGCGGAGAGGGCAGCCCGGTAGGGGCTCTCCTCCTCCTCCACGCTGCAGACCTTGACCTGTAGAGGGGTGTAGCGCAGCTTCATGAGGTGGCCGCCGGGGGCCGGGTCGGTGGAGCGCTCTCCTTCCACTGCGACCACGAAGTCGTATCCGCCTGAGCCGAGACGGAGCGCCGTGGCGGTGGTGTTGAGGGTCACCCGATCGCCGGCGGCCACCGGGCCAGTCAGCTCCGGATAGACGACAGCCAGCCGCTCCTCGCCCTCGACCTCCACCGCCACTTCCACCAGGCCGGGTCGGGCCGCGACGAGACGGGTTACCACCCCTTTGCGCAGGCGGATCATGACGGTTCTGCCCCGCCCGTCACGCCTTCGCCGCGGCGCCTTGCGCCGCCTCGGCCCCCTTGGCCAGGGCCTGCTCGTTCAGGGGGATGAGGTTCTGCCGCCGCTCCGGCAAGGTCTTCCGGAGCGACGCGACGACCGATTCCGGTTTGGCCACCCCGGTCACCGCCAGGAGGGCCCCCAGGACCACCATGTTCGCCACCCGCTTATCACCCAGCTCATCGGCGAGGGCGTTGGCCGGCACGGGCACCGCCTTGATATCCGTCCGCGTCGGCCCCTGCTCGATCAGGGTGGAGTTGTAGACCAGCACTCCGCCGGGGGCGAGGGTTCCCTCGAACCGTTCGAGGGAAGGCCGGTTCATGGCGATGACCGCCGAGGCCCGGCTGACCACAGGTGAAGCCACCGGTTCGTCGGCCACCACCACCGTGCAGTTGGCGGTGCCGCCCCGCATTTCCGGCCCGTAGGAGGGATACCACGACACGTACTTGCCTTCCAGCATCCCGGCATAGGCCAGAAGCTGGCCGGCCAGCATCATTCCCTGGCCGCCGAAACCCGCCATGATCACCTCGTGCCGCATCACGCCCCACCCTCCTCTTTCTTGAACTCGCCCAGCGGGTAGAACGGGATCAGGTTCTCCACCAGCCACTTGAGCGCCTGGTTGGGGGCGAGGCCCCAGTTGGTCGGGCAGGTGGACAAGACCTCGATCAGCGTGAAGCCCTTCCCTTCGGCCTGCAGCCGGAAGGCCTTCTTGATGGCGTCCCCGGCCTGCTTTACCGCCTGCGGGGAATGGACGCTGACCCGGGCGATGTAGGCCGGCCCCTGCAAGGTGGCGAGCATCTCCGCCATCCGGATGGGGAAACCATCGGTCTTGGGGTCGCGCCCCAGCGGCGTAGTCGTGGTCTTCTGGCCGAGGAGTGTCGTCGGCGCCATCTGGCCGCCGGTCATGCCGTAGTTGGCGTTGTTGACGAAGATCACCGTAATGTTTTCGCCGCGGGCGGCCGCGTGGACGATCTCCGCTGCCCCGATCGAGGCCAGGTCTCCATCGCCCTGGTAGGTGAAGACCAGCCGGTCGGGCAGCACCCGCTTGATCCCCGTCGCCACGGCTGGCGCCCGCCCGTGGGACGCCTGTTGCATGTCGCACTCGAAGTAGTTGTAGGCGAAGACCGAGCAGCCCACCGAGGCCACCCCGATCGTCCGCTCCCGGGCGTCGAGGGCGTCGATCGCTTCTGCCACCAGCCGGTGAATGATCCCATGAGTACAGCCGGGGCAGTAGTTCATCACCACGTCGCTGAGGCTCTTCGGGCGTTGAGCCACCACCGTCGTCACTTCGCCTCGCCTCCCTTCCCGGCGATCCGGTCCAAAACCTCCTGGGGGGTCGGGATGTTGCCGCCCGGCCGCCCGTAGAACTCCACCGGGCAGCGCTCGCCGACGGCCAACCGTACGTCGTCCAGCATCTGCCCGCAGCTCATTTCGACGACCAAGACCCGCCGGGCGCGGCCGGCCGCCTCCCGCAACGCCTGGTACGGGAAGGGGTAGAGCGAGATCGGCCGGAAGAGCCCCGCTTTGAGCCCCTGGCGCCGGGCCTCGTCGACCGCGGTCCGGGCGATGCGGGCGGTCGTGCCATAGGCGACCACCACGGTTCCGGCGTCGTCCACCTGTACGGCTTCGTACCGGACTTCTTCCGCCTCCATCCGCCGGTATTTCTCCTGGATGTGCCAATTGTGCTTCTCCAGGCGCTCGGGCTCGATGTAGAGCGAGTTGATGACGTTGCGCGACCGGTTTACCGCGCCCGTGGTCGCCCAGACCTTGCTCTCAGGGGGCGGAGGCGGAGGCAGGGGCTCGTCGAGGTCGCGGGGCAGCCGGACCGCCTCCATCATCTGCCCCAGGACGGCGTCGCCCAGGAGCATCACCGGGTTGCGGTACTTGTCGGCCAGGTCGAAGGCCTCCTGCAAGAGGTCGACCGTTTCTTGGACCGATCCGGGCGCCAGGACCAGCAAGCGGTAGTCGCCGTGGCCGCCGCCCTTCGTCGCCTGGAAGTAATCCGACTGGGCCGCGTGAATTCCGCCGAGGCCCGGGCCCCCCCGGACGATGTTCACCAGCACACAGGGCAGCTCCGCCCCGGCGAGGTACGAGATGCCCTCCTGCATGAGGCTGATCCCCGGGCTTGACGAGGACGTCATCACCCGCCCGCCGGCGCCCGCCGCCCCGTAGACCATGTTGATGGCGGAGACTTCGCTTTCCGCCTGAAGGTAAACGCCCCCCACCTCCGGCAGCCGCCGGGCCATGTACTCCGGCAGCTCGTTCTGGGGGGTGATGGGATAGCCGAAGAAGTAGCGGCAACCGGCCTGGATCGCGGCTTCAGCGATCGCTTCATTCCCCTTCATCAGCTTGGGTTCGCTCACTCTCAATCCCTCCCCGTACCCTGCGGCTTCGAACTGATAACCGCCCTTAGCGGTCCACCCGGTGCACCTCGATCACGGCGTCGGGGCACATCCGCGCACAGAACCCACACGCGATGCAGGCCTCCTCATTCACACACTCCGCCGGGTTGAACCCGCCCGCATTGAATCGCTTCGAGAGCTGTATGATCCCTTTGGGACACGCCTCGACGCACAAGGCACAGCCCTTGCACCGCTCTTCGCGGAACGTCACCTTCCCCGCCAAGTTGCCGTTCCCCTCCTTTCTTCGAACCTAAGCATACTCCTGGACCGGCTCTTCTCCCTGCAGCGCCCGCAAGGCGCCGAGGGCCAGCGCCTCCATCTCGTCCTCCCCCGGGAAGACGAGGACTTGAGCGAGAAACCCGACCCGCTGGCGAATCCACCCGACCAGCCGTTCCGACCGGGCCAACCCTCCGGTGAGCACGATGGCGTCGATCCGGCCCTCGAGCACCGCCGCCAGCGCTCCGATCTCCTTGGCGATCTGGTAGGCCATCGCCTCGAAACACTCCCGGGCTTGCTCATCACCGGCATCGATCCGGCTATCGACCTCGCGGCCGTTGTTCACGCCGAGATGCCCGACGAGGCCACCCTGGCGGCGCACCCGCCGGAGGAGTTCCTCCTCGGTCCACCGGCCGGAGAAGCACATCCGGATGAGGTCGGCCACCGGAAGCGACCCTGCCCGCTCCACCCCGAAAGGGCCGTCACCATCCAGGGCGTTGTTCACGTCGATCACCTGCCCGCGCCGGTGCGCTCCGACGGAAATTCCGCTTCCCAGGTGGGCGACGATGAGGTTGGTCTCCTGGTACTCCTTGCCGAGGTGGCGGGCGGCCCGGCGCGCCACGGCCCGCTGGTTCAGAGCGTGGAAGATGCTTCGCCGCTTGATCTCCGGAAAGCCGGTGTACCGCGCCAGAGGGAGAAGCTCGTCGACGATGACCGGGTCCACCACGAACGCCGGCACCCCCGCCTGCTCGGCCAGGTCGGCGGCGATCAGGCCTCCCAGGTTGGAGGCGTGTTCCCCCGACACCCCATGGCGCAGGTCGTGGACCATTTCGGCGTTGACCCGGTAGATCCCACCCCGGAGAGGTTTCACGAGCCCTCCGCGGCCCACCACGACAGAGAGGCCGGAGAGCGGCTCACCCCACCGCTCGAGGCAGGCGAGGACCGCCGCCCGGCGCAGGCCGAACTGATCCTGGATGTGGCGGAAGCCCGCCAGCTCCGCGGGGGGGTGATTGATCGTCTCCGACCGAAGACACTGCTCGTCGGCGTACAGGGCGACCTTGGTCGAGAGCGAGCCGGGGTTGACTACCAGAATGCGCCGTTCGGGCACGCCGACACACCCCCTAGGCCATCTTCGTCGCCAGCACGACGCCGAGCGCGATCGAGAGAAGCTTGGTTTCGTGCTCCTCAGCCCGCGAGGTGGTGATGATCGGCACCCGGGCGCCCACGACCACCCCGGCCACTCGCGCCTTACCGAAGAAGAGGAGCGCCTTGTACGCCACGTTCCCGGCATCGATGTCGGGGACGAGCAACACGTCGGCCGCTCCGGCCACCGGACTCGAGATCCCCTTCCGCTCCGCCGCCTCCGGGAAGACGGCGTTGTCCAGGGCGAGCGGACCGTCCACCACCGCCTCTCCGAGCTGCCCCCGGCGGCTCATCGCCGCCAGGCAGGCCGCGTCCACGGTGGCCGGCATCTCCGGGTTCACCATTTCCACCGCCGCCAGGGCGGCCACCTTTGGCCTCTCTACGCCGCAGGCTCTGGCCACTTCGACGGCGTTCCGTATGAGATCGGCCTTTTGAATCAGGGTCGGGGCGATGTTCACCCCGGCGTCGGTGAGGAACAAAAGGCGCGACAGGCCAGGCAACTCAAAAACTCCTACGTGGGAGAGAAACCTGCCCGTGCGCAGCCCCTGGTCGTGGTCGAGCACCGCCCGAAGGAGGTCCGCCGTGGGAACGTCCCCTTTCATGAGAAGGGCCGCCCTTCCTTCGACCACTTCCTGCACCGCGGCGCGCGCCGCCTCTGAAGGCGACCCGGCGGCGACCCGTTCGTCCTCGGCGAAGTTGTAGCCGATCTCCCGGGCGACCTGTGCGGTCTCGCTGAGTCGCCCGCAGAGGGTGACGCTCACCAGCCCTCTGGCCTTGGCTTCGGCGAGCGCCAGCAGCGCCTCGGCGCTGGCTCCGCCGGCCACGGCGACCCGCGGGGTGCCGCACCCTTTGGCCAAGCTCACCAGTTCCTCAAGCTTCATCCCATCTTCCTCCCCCTAGCTCATGATCATGTCACATGGTAAAAGAAAGAGCCTGCCCTATGCAGACTCTTTATCCTCTACCTCCGCTTTTCCTTCACTTCTTCGCTCCTGCCGGCTCGGGCTTTAAGGCGTCCTTGCGGGACAGGTTGATGCGGCCCCGGTTGTCGATCTCGATCACCTTGACGGTGATTTCGTCCCCGACCTTGACCACATCTTCCACCTTGTTCACCCGCCGGTCGGCCAGGTGCCCGATCCGGACCAGCCCTTCCTTGCCGGGCGCGATCTCCACGAAGGCGCCGAAGTCCATGATCCGGGTGACTCGACCTTGGTAGATCTCCCCGACCTCGACGTCTTTGGTGAGCGCCTCGATGATCTTCATGGCGCGGCGGGCTGCCTCCAGGTCCGGCGAGGCGATGTAGATGGTGCCGTCGTCCTCCACGTCGATCTCCGTGCCTGTCTCGGCGATGATCTTGCGAATCGTCTTGCCGCCCGAGCCGATCACGTCCCGGATCTTGTCCGGGTCCACGTTCATGGTAAGTATCCTGGGGGCGAACGGTGACAGTTCCGCCCGGGGGGCGGCGATCACCTCCGCCATCCGGTCGAGGATGTAGAGCCGCGCCTCCCGCGCTTGCGCCAGCGCCTGCTGCAGGATCTCCCGGGAGACGCCGCGGATTTTGATGTCCATCTGCAAGGCCGTCACCCCGTCCCGGGTGCCTGCCACCTTGAAGTCCATGTCGCCCAGGTGATCCTCGATACCCTGGATGTCCGTGAGTATGGCGAACTTCTCCCCGTACTTCACCAGGCCCATAGCGATGCCGGCCACCGGCTTTTTGATCGGCACCCCGGCGTCCATCAGCGCCAGGGTGGAGCCGCAGACCGAGGCCTGCGAGGTCGACCCGTTGGAGGAGAGCACCTCTGAGACCAGGCGGATGGTGTATGGGAACGTCTCCTCGCTGGGGATCACCGGCAGGAGCGCCCGCTCCGCCAAAGCCCCGTGGCCGATCTCCCGCCGCCCGGGCCCCCGCATCGGCCGGACTTCCCCCACCGAGTAGGCCGGGAAATTGTAGTGGTGCATGTAGCGCTTCTGCTCTTCGAGGCCGAGGCCGTCAAGGAGTTGCACGTCTGAATGCATCCCCAGCGTGCAAGAGGTGAGGACCTGGGTTTGACCCCGCTGGAAGAGCCCGGAGCCATGGACCCGCGGCAACACCCCGACCTTGATCTCGAGCGGGCGGATCTCATCCAGCCGCCGGCTGTCCGGCCGCACGTGCTCCTCGGTGATGAGGCGGCGGACCTCCTCCTTGAGGATCTTGTCCAGCACCGACTCGACGTCTTTGCGCCGCGTGACGTACTCCTCGCCGAGTTCCGCCTCAAAGTGGGCGTGCGTGTCCTGGCGGACGGCGTCGATGTTCGCCTCCCGCTCCAGCTTATCCTTGGTCTGGATTGCCCTGATCATGGCCTCCCGGGCGTAGTCGCTAACCCGGGCAGCGACCTCGGGCGGAACCTCGAAGAGCTTGACTTCCACCTTCGGCACGCCGGCCTCGGCTTGCATCCGCTCCTGCAACGCCACGAGCGTTTTGATCGACTCGTGGGCGAGCATGATCGCCTCCAGCATCGCCTCTTCCGGGAGCTCGACGGCGCCCGCCTCGACCATCAGGATCGCGTCCTTCGTCCCGGCCACCACCAGGTTCAGGTCGCTGATCTCGCGCTCCGGCGCGGTCGGATTGACCACAAACCGGCCTTCGACCCGGCCCATGCGCACCGCTCCGACCGGACCGGCGAAGGGGATGTTGGAGAGGGTCAGGGCGGCGGAGGCCCCGTTCATCGCGGCGATATCCGGCTCGTTGTCCTGGTCGACCGAGAGAACGGTCGCCACGACCTGCACGTCGTTCCGGAAGCCTTCCGGAAACAGGGGTCGCAGGGGCCGGTCGATCATCCGGGCGCTGAGAATGGCCGCTTCGGTGGGCCTCCCCTCCCGCTTGATAAAGCCGCCGGGAATCTTGCCGACGGCGTACAGTCGTTCTTCGTAATCCACCAACAGGGGGAAGAAATCGATGCCCTCGCGGGGCGTCTTGGACATGGTGGCGGTCACCAGGACCGCCGTGCCGCCATAACGGACCAGGACGGAGCCGTTGGCCTGCTGGGCCAGTTCGCCGACTTCCAGGGTGATCGGCCGTCCGCCCAAGTCAATGGAAAAACTCTGCATGAATCAAGGAGCCTCCTGTCCGAATCTGTTCTCTGCCCTTTCCTGCCCCAACGTCTGTTAATTCGCTTTTGACCTATTATTTCCTCTGGGAGAGCGCGGAATGAGAGAGGCGGGGTGTGCGCCCCGCCCGAGCTACTTGCGGATACCCAACTCTTCGATGATGGCCCGGTAACGCTCGATGTCCTTGTCCTTCAGGTAGTTCAACAGGCCCCGCCGTTGCCCGATCATCTTGTACAGGCCCCGGCGGGAGTGATGGTCTTTTTTGTGGGCTACCAGATGGCTGGTCAACTGGTTGATCCGTTCCGTAAGGATAGCGATCTGGACCTCCGGCGATCCGGTGTCCGACTCATGCCGTCGGTGCTTGGCGATCAGCTGGGTCTTGGCCTCCGGTGTAAGCGACATTGCCCTTCCTCCTCGTCTGCAGTCTCTTTGTCGCATCCCCCGCAGCCCAGACGGAGTGGCCTGCCGCTCCGCCGAGCCCCGGGTTCAGGGTAAATCCCGCTCATGATGATACCACACAACTCACCCGCTGTAAACAAATGGCCATAACGCCTCCGCCCGTCGCACGTCCTCGCTCACCTGCGCCTGGAGCGCCTCCCGCGAGGGGAACCGCCGCATCTCCCGGAGCCGCCGGTAGAAGCTGACCTTCACCGCCGCGCCGTAAAGGTCGCCGGTGTAACCCGGCAAGTGGACCTCGACCTGTCGCCGGTCTCCGGCGAAGGTGAGCGCCCGCCCCACCGCCGCCACGCTGAGCCGTTCCGACTGCTCCCCAGGGAGGGTGGACCCTGCCACATATACCCCGTCCCGGGGGATCAGCTTCTCCGGCGGCAGCTCCAGATTGGCCGTGGGAAAGCCGAGCTTTTGCCCCCGACCGGCCCCCCGGCCGACCCGCCCGGAGACGAAGTAGGGGTAACCCAGCATTCGCCAGGCCTCGTCCACCTGGCCAGCCATCAGTCTTTCCCGAATGGCGGTCGAAGACACGACCTTCCGGTGAACCGTGACCGGGGGAATCATGACGGCGCGGAACCCGAGCACCTCTCCCTGCCGGCGCAGGAGCCCGTAGTGGCCGGCTCCCCCCGCCCCGAAGGTGAAGTTGTATCCCACCACCACTTCTGCCACCGCAAGCTGGTCCACCAGGATCTCCCGCACAAAGGCCTCCGCCGGCAGGCCGGCCAAACTGCGGGAGAAAGGGTAAATCACCGCCTCGTCCAGCCCGAGTCCGGCCAGGAGACGTTCCTTCTCCTCCTCGGTGGTCAGGAGCTCCACCGTGCGTCCCGGCTTCACCACAGTCAGCGGATGCGGCTCGAAGGTCAGCACCCCGGCCGCCCTTCCCTGCTGCCGGGCATCGGCCAGCGCCCGCCGCACCAGCGCCTGGTGGCCCCGGTGCACCCCGTCGAAGAAACCCAGCGCCAGCACGGGCCGGTCGGCGAACCGGGCCAGCCGCGCCTCCTCCCCCCGCCAGACCCTCATCGCTCGTCCCGTTCCTCCCCCACGCCAAAGAGGCGGAGCGGGCGCAGCCGCCCCGCCGGGTCCACCTCCCCCACTCCCAGGAAGGCGAACCCCGGCTCTGCGCTGTTGGGCCCGTAGACGAGGCGCCGGCCGGGCGGACCCGCCTGTCCTTCCGCCACCGCCCCGTTGCGGAAACGCGCCGCCTCCTCCCGCCCAAGGTGCAGCGCTGGATAAAGCAAGCCGCGCTCCACCGGGACCAGTAGCCGGGCCGGGTCGCTCTCCTCCGCCAACTCCTCCAGGGTTGAAGCGCCTGCCAGCCGGAACGGCCCGCTGCGCGTGCGCAGGAGGAATTCCAGGTACGCCAGGCCGCCGAGCGCCCGCCCGAACTCGTCCACGAGAGCCCGGACGTAAGTCCCGCGCGAGCAGGTGACGGAGAAACGCATCCGGCTCCCGGCACCCAGCTTGCCGGCGGAGTTGGGCAGGAGTTCCTCGACGGCGAAGCGCTCGACGCGGACCCGGCGGAGCGGCCGCTCCACCGCCGCGCCCCGCCGGGCGAGCCTGTACAGCCGCTCCCCGCCCTGGTGCACGGCGGACACCAGCGGCGCCGTCTGCTCCAAGTCGCCGGTGAGACGGGCGGCGGCCGCCGCGACCCTGGCTGAGTCGGTCTCCCACCCTTCAGGAACCTGGTCCACCACCGCCCCCTCGGCGTCCTGCGTGAAGGTGGCCCACCCCAGAACTGCCTCGCCCCAGTATTCCTTCTCGTGTGCTTCCATGAAGGCCACTGCTTTGGTCGCCTCGCCGATGCAGACCACGAGCACCCCGGCGGCTCCCGGGTCCAGAGTCCCGGCATGGCCCACCCGGCGGGTTCCGAAGAGGCGTCTGACCTCCTGTACTGCGTCGTGGGAGGTCAGCCCTGGCGGCTTGAGCAGGTTGAGAATGCCGCTCCCCACTAGCTGCCGTCCACCTCCCGGATGGCGGCCAGCGCCGCGGCGACTCCCGCCTTTACGGCCTCCGGTACCGGCAGGGGGATGTCGCATCCAGCGGCGTTCACGTGACCCCCGCCGCCGAAACGCCCGGCCAGGCGGGCCACGTCGTACCCGGGCCGGGATCGCCAGCTCACCCGGGTGAGGGACGGCCCCACCCCGCGGAAAAGCGCCCCGATCTTGACTCCGGCGATCGTCCGGGCGTAGTTGACTATTCCCTCGGTCTCGGAGGCGTCGACTCCGTGCCGCTCCAGCATCCCCTCGTCCATCTCGAGCCACGCCACCCGCCCGCACGGCGTCACCCTCAGCGTCGCCAACGCCTCGGCCAACAGCCGCAGCGCTCCCAGAGGCCGGACGTCGTACACCTGCTCCGCCACGCAGCTCGGAGAGACTCCGAGGTGAAGCAGGTCGGCGGCGATGTGTAACGTCTCCGCCGTAGTATTCGCGAACCGGAACGACCCGGTATCGGTGAGCAGAGCGGTGTAGAGGCAGGTGGCAGTGTCGCAGTCGAGTTGCAGGCCGAGTTCTCGGATAAGCTCGTAGAGCAGTTCACCGGTGGCTGCGGCCTCTGTCCGCACGTAGCGCGGCTCGCCGAACTCGTTCTGGAGGTGGTGGTCGACGGTGATCACCGCGGCCCCCGGCGGGAGCAGCTTCTGTACCGGCCCGAGCCGATCCGCGTCAGAACAGTCCACCACCACTACGGCCTCGGCTGGCCAGAGTGGGCGTTCGCCTTCGGCGTCTTCCGCAGGCCCCGCCGGGCCTGCCACCTCGATCAGTTCCTGGCCCGGGAGAAAGGTGTACGCGGCCGGCACCCGCTCCGGGAGCAAAAGCCGCACTTCTTTCCGCAACTGGCGCAGGATCCAGCCCATGGCCAGCACAGACCCGACGGCATCCCCGTCGGGATGGACGTGGGAAGTCACGATGAACCGGCGGTACCGGCGGAGCGCGGCGGCTACCGAGGAAAGGCCTTCCCGTCCGTTCATCACTTCTCCTCGGCCGGGCCGCCGGCCTGGCCTCCCCCGTCGCGGATCTGAGAGAGCAGTTCCACCACCCGGGAGCCGCGCTCCAGGGATGGGTCGTACTTGAAGACCACCTCGGGCGTGTGGCGCAGCCGGATCCGGTTGCCGAGCTCAGTGCGCACAAAGCCTCGGGCGTGTTCCAGCGCCGCCATCGTCCGCTCCCGCTCCTCTTCGCGACCGAGGATGCTCACGAATACCTTCAGGTGGCGCAGGTCGGGGGAAACCTCGACCTCGGTCACGCTGACGAAGCCCACCCGCGGGTCCTTCATCTTGCGCAGGATGGCGGAGATCTCGATCCTCGCCTGATCGGCCAGGCGTTCCGCGCGCGTCCTGCCTGCCACGGCTGCCGCCTCCCTATCCTCTCCCCGGGTTTCCCCCGGTTCAGCCTTGCCGCTTCACCTCGACCATCTCGAAGGCCTCGATGATGTCCCCTTCCTTGACATCCTGGAACTTCTCGAGGCCGATACCACATTCGTACCCGGCGGCCACCTCCCGGACGTCGTCCTTGAACCGCCGGAGCGATTCGAGTCTGCCCTCGTAGATGACCACGTTGTCCCGGAGCACCCGCGCCTGCGCCGTCCGCGCGATCTTGCCTTCCAGGACGTAGCAACCGGCCACGGTGCCCACCTTCGGCACGCGGAAGACCTGGCGCACTTCGGCCCGGCCCAGCGTCGACTCCTTGAACTCCGGCGCCAGCAGGCCGAGGGTGGCCGCCTTGATCTCATCCAGCGCCTCGTAGATGATCCGATACAGCCGGATGTCGACCCCTTCGCGCTCGGCGACCTTCTTGGCGTTGACGTCCGGCCGCACGTTGAAGCCGATGATGATGGCGCCTGACGCCGAGGCCAGCATGACGTCGGACTCGCTGATCGCTCCGACGCCCGAGTGCATGACGCTGACCCGCACCTCATCGGTGCTGAGCCGCTCCAGCGAGGCCTTCAGCGCTTCGACGGAGCCCTGCACGTCCGCCTTCAGGACCAGGTTGAGAGTCCTGACCTCGCCCTGCTTGATCTTGGAGTACAGGTCCTCCAGCGACAGCCGGGTGGGCTTGGCCAGCGCCTCGAGCCGCACCGTCTCCGTGCGCTTCGCGGCGATCAGGCGGGCCACCTTATCCTCTTCCAGGACGGCGAAGGGATCCCCCGCCTGGGGCACCTCCGACAGGCCCAGAACCTGCACCGGCATGGACGGGCCGGCCTTCTTCACGTTGCGCCCCTTGTCGTTGACCATAGCGCGCACCTTGCCGGCCACCGCTCCAGCCACGACGGAGTCGCCGACCTGCAGCGTCCCCTTCTGGACCAACACGGTCGCCACGGGGCCGCGGCCCTTGTCAAGTTGGGCTTCGATGACCACGCCCCGCGCCTTGCGGTTCGGGTTGGCCTTCAGCTCCCGCAACTCCGCCACCAGGAGGATCATTTCCAGGAGCGAATCGATACCCTCTTTCCGCAAAGCCGAGCAGGGAACCATGATGGTATCCCCGCCCCACTCCTCGGCCACCAGTCCGTACTCGGTCAGCTCCTGCTTCACCCGGTCAGGCTGAGCGTTGGGTTTGTCGATCTTGTTGATCGCCACGATGATCGGCACGTTCGCCGCCTTGGCGTGGTTGATCGCTTCGACCGTCTGAGGCATGACGCCGTCGTCCGCCGCCACCACGAGGACCGCGATGTCGGCCACCTGGGCGCCCCGGGCCCGCATCGCCGTGAAGGCTTCGTGGCCGGGGGTGTCCAGGAAGGTGATCTTCCTCCCCTTCAACTCGACCTGGTAGGCGCCGATGTGCTGGGTGATGCCGCCCGCCTCGGAGGCGGCCACTCTCGTCTCCCGAATGGCGTCGAGCAGCGTCGTCTTGCCGTGGTCCACGTGGCCCATGATCGTGACCACGGGCGGACGCGGCAGGAGATGCTTCTCCTCCTCCTGTTCATCCTCGGCGAGGTAGACCTCTTCCAGCGACTTGCGCTCCTGGACCTCCGCCTCCACGCCGAATTCCGAGGCCACCAGAGCCGCCGTTTCACCGTCGATGATCTGGTTCACGGTGGCCATCGTCCCGAGCAGCATGAGTTTCTTGATGATCTGGCCGGCCTCGATGCCCACCAGCGCCGACAGTTCCTTCACTGTGATCTCCGGACCCACAGTGATCTTCGTCGGCCGCTGGGGCGCCGACGCCGGAGCCGTCTTGCCCCGCACGGGGCGCGGCCGGGCCGGGGCGCGCCCACCGCGCCGGATCGGCGCCGGCGGCGCCAGCGGAAGAGCCGGCCCGGCGTCCGGCGTGACCTCAGCCAGGAGGCTGTTGACGTTGACCTTCTCCACCGGTCCGAGACTGGCCCGCCGCTTCTTATACTGCTGGCTGCCGACTGCGGGGCGGGCAGGAGGCCGGCGCACCGGTTCCAGCGGCGCCGCGGCCGCCGGGCGTGCCCCGCCGAAACCCAGGCGCCCCGGAGCGCCACCTGGGTGAGCAGCTCGCGGCCCGCCCGGGCCGGGACGCCCGCCTGGAAACGCCGGGCGCGGCCCGCCAGGTCCCGGCCGGGGGCCGGTGAAGCCGGGACGTCCCGCCGGAGCCGGACCGGGCCTCCGCTCATAACCGCCGGCTCCGCCCGGCCGCGGCCCTGTCCCGGCAGGCGGCGCGCCTGCCGGGCGAGCCGGCGGACGCCCAGCCGGCCTGGCCTGGCCCCCGGCGGCCAGCGCAGCCGCAGGGCGCGGTGCCGGAGCCTTGGCGGCCGGAGCGGCGGGCGCAGTCGGTCCCGCCGCCTTGGTCGCGGGCGGTGGTGTCGGGGCTTCCGGCGGCTTGGCCGGCTTCGCCGCGGCGGCAGCCGGTGCTGGTACCGGAGCTGCCGCCGGAGACTGGGCAGTCTTGCGCCGGGCAGCCTCGACGCGCTGTATGATCTGCTGCGCCAAACCCTCGTCGATGACGCTCATGTGATTCTTGGCGTCGACGCCAAGGCGCTGCAGGAGCGTCAGAAGGTCCTGGTTGCGCACGTTGAGTTCCTTGGCCAGTTCGTAAACCCTGACCTTGGGCATTAAGCGTTCACCCCCACCTTTGCTTGTCACGGGGCACTATTCCAAACCCTGGCGGAGCTCCTCCCAGACCCGCGGGGAGATTTCCCGCTCCAGCGCTCTCTCCAGGGCCTTGCTCTTCCGGGCGACCTCCAGACACTCCGTCTGCGGGCAGAGGTAGGCCCCCCGCCCGGCCTTCTTTCCCGTGCGGTCGATCACCACATCGCCCTCGGGTGTCCGCACCACCCGGACCAGTTCCTTCTTGCTCCGCTGGATGCGACACCCGACACAGGTCCGCATCGGCACTCGCCGCTGAACCATCGCCTTACTCCTCGCCGCCCTTCGGTTCCGGCTCCGGGGGCAGCTCCTCCTTGAGCAGGGCCCCCAGGTCTGTCAAGTCCTTGAGGACGACCGTCTCCTTCTTCTCCTTCTTTTCCTTCTTTTCCTTGGACTTTGCCGCCTTCCGCTTCGGCTTGACCTCCTCGGCCTTCTCGCTCAGGTCCACCCCCAAGCCGCCCTCACCGCCCAGGAGCTCGCTCACCAGGGCGTCCAGAAGGTCCCGGTCGACGGTGGTCGGAGCTGGAGCGGCGACTTCGGCCTCTTCCGCCTCAACAACCTCCGGCGGCGGGGCGGGGACCGTTTCCGGCTGCTCCTCAGGGAGCGGCTCGAACAGTTCGGTCTCGATGATCTCCGCCATCTGGGACTCGCTCTTGATGTCGATCTTCCAACCCGTCAACCGGGCAGCCAAGCGGGCGTTCTGCCCTTCCTTGCCGATGGCCAGCGAGAGCATGTTGTCGGGCACCACCACCCTGGCCGCCTTCTGGCTCTCATTCGGGAAGACCCCCACCACCTTGGCCGGTGAGAGGGCGTTGGCGATGAACCGGCCGATGTCCGGATCCCAAGCGACGATGTCGATCTTCTCGCCGCGCAGCTCCGAGACGATCTGCTGCACGCGGCTGCCTTTCTGCCCCACGCAGGCGCCGACCGGGTCGACGTTTGGATCGCGCGACGAGACGGCGATCTTCGAGCGGAACCCGGCCTCACGGGCGACTGCCCGGATCTCCACGACCCCGTCGTAGATCTCGGGGACCTCGAGCTCGAACAGTCGCTTCAAAAGCCCCGGGTGGGTCCGGGAGACAAGGACCAGCGGCCCCTTGGTCGTCTTCTTGACGTCCATCAGATAGACCTTGATCCGGTCGTTATGCCGGTAGATTTCGTTCGGCATCTGCTCGGACGGGGTGAGGATCGCCTCCACCTTCCCGAGGTCGACGAAAACATTACGCTGCTCATGACGTTGGACCACACCGGTGATGATGTCGTCGATGCGGCTGGCGTACTCCTCGTACACCATATCCCGCTCTGCTTCCCGGATGCGCTGGATGACGACCTGCTTGGCGGTCTGCGCGGCAATCCGCCCGAAGTCCCTCGGCGTCACCTCTGTCTCGAGGACATCGCCCACCTGGTAACTCCGGTCGATCTCCCGCGCTTCCGCCAGGCCGATCTCGGCCCGGCGGTCGGTGACCTCCTCGACCACCGTCCGCCGGGTGTAGACCTTGATCTGGCCCGACTCCTCGTCCAGCTCAACCCGGACGTTCTGGGCGTTGGCGTAGTTCCGCCGGTACGCCGAGACGATCGCCGCCTCGATCGCCTCCACCAGAACCTGGCGCGAGATGCCCCGGGTTCGCTCCAGTTCATCCAGCGCGTCCAGCAGCTCGTGATTCATCTCGCCGAAAACCTCCCCGTCTCCCTCAGAACTTGACCGCCAGCCTCACCCGGCTGACCAGCTCGTTAGGGATCGTAACCTCCTGACCCTCAACCTCCAGGGTAAGCCCTGCGCCGTCCCGTCGCACCAGCTTGCCTTCCCAAGACCGCCGTCCCGCAAAGGGGCCGTAGAGGCGGACCGCCACCCAGCAGCCGGCGAACCGCACGAAGTCGGCCTCCTTGACCAGGGGGCGCTCCGCTCCCGGCGACTGGACCTCCAGGTGGTAGCGGTGCGGGATCAGGTCGACCTCGTCCAACACCTGGCCGACTCTCCGGCTGAACTCCTCACAGTCGGCGATGGTCACCCCGCCCACCTTGTCGATGGTGTAGCGCAGGAACCAGGCGCCGCTCTCCCGCTTGTACTCCACCTGCACCAGCTCAAGACCGAGTTCCGCCGCGACCGGCTCCCCCAGAGCCGCCGCCCGGGCGGACAGGTTGCTGCTTTCCATGCCCAGCCCTCCCGGCAATTTCTCACCCGGCCGGGGCGTTCATCGCCGGCCTCCCTCCGGGACCTCCTATCAAGACGAAAGAGCGGGTCCCGGCCCACTCTTTCGACAACCAACCAAGACTAGCACATCTGCACATAATTGTAGCATGCCCCGTCCCGCACGGCAAGCCGTTTTTTGCCAAACGCTAGCCGAAGAGGCTCATCTGTTCCGTCTCTGGCAGATTCCCGAGCATGCCGTAGGTGCGCAGGACGTCGAGGACCGCCCGGGAGAGGCGGGTCCGGCACCGAAGATCCTCCACCGAGGTGAAGGGGCCGGCGGCCCGTGCCTCACAGATCGCCTGGGCAGCCGCCTCGCCGAGACCCGCCAGGCTGACCAACGGAGGGCGCAGGGTCTTCTCCCCCACGATCAGGAACCGTTGGGCGTCCGAAGCGTACAGGTCTGCCGGAGCGAAGGTGAAGCCTCGCTGCAGGGCCTCCTCGACCACCTCGAGGATGGTCACGACGTTTCTCTCCCGGGCCGTCGCCCCGTTTCCTTTCCGCTCCAATTCCTCCCGCCTGGCCCGGACCGCCGTCGGGCCGCCTTCGAGCAACGCCAGGTCGAACTCGTCGGCCCGCACGGAGAAGTACGTGGCGTAGAAGGCGGCCGGATAGTGGACCTTGAAGTAGGCGATGCGGAAGGCCATCGTCACGTACGCCACGGCGTGGGCTTTCGGAAAGAGATAGTTGATCCGCTGACAGGAGGCGATGAACCACTCGGGCACGCCGTGCTGGCGCATCAGCGCCACCTCCTCGTCAGTCAGCCCCTTCCCCTTGCGCACGTGCTCCATGATCCCGAAGGCCGCCTTCGGTGGGAGTCCCCGGTAAAGGAGGTAGGTCATGATGTCGTCCCGGGTGGCGATCACGTCGGCGATGGTGCAGGTGCCGGCGGCGATCAGGTCGGCGGCGTTGTTCAGCCAGACGTCGGTGCCGTGGGACAGCCCCGAGATGCGCACCAAGTCGGAGAAGGTGCGGGGCCGGGTGGCCTCCAGCATCTGGCGGACGAAGCGCGTCCCGAACTCGGGGACACCCAGGGTCCCGACGCACGTTCCCAGAGCCTGTGGGTCGAGACCCAGCGGTTCGACGCTGGAGAAGATGGCCAAGGTCGCCGGGTCATCCAACGGTACCCGCCGCGGGTCGAACCCGGTGAGGTCCTGCAGCATCCGGATGACGCTTGGGTCGTCGTGTCCCAGGATGTCGAGCTTGACGAGGCGGGAAGAGATCGCCTTGTAGTCGAAATGAGTGGTCACTGTCCCTGCCCCCGGGTCGTTGGCCGGGTACTGGAGCGGGGTGAAGCGATGGATCTCCACCCCCTGCGGTACGATCATCACGCCCCCCGGGTGCTGACCGGTCGTGCGCTTGACCCCGGCCAGCCCGCGCACCAGGCGGTTCACTTCGGCATTCCTGGCCCGCCGGTTGTGCTCCTCCAGATACTTGCGGACGAAGCCGTAGGCCGTCCGGTCGGCGAGGGTGGCGATGGTTCCGGCGCGGAAGACGTTCTCCGGTCCCAGGAGTTCCTCGGTATAGCGGTGAGCCACCGGCTGGTACTCGCCGGCGAAATTCAAATCGATGTCGGGAGTTTTGTCCCCCTCGAACCCCAGGAAGGTTTCGAAGGGGATGTCGTGCCCGTCTTTGCCGAGCGCGGTCCCGCATCGCGGGCAGAATCGGTCCGGCAGGTCAGCACCCGACCCGACCGTCCCGTCTGCGATGAACTCCGAGTACCGGCACTGCGGGCACAGGTAGTGCGGCGCCAAGGGATTGACTTCGGTGATCCCGTTGAGGGTGGCGACGAGCGAGGAACCGACTGACCCGCGGGAACCGACGAGATATCCGTCGGCCAACGACTTCTGCACCAGCTTGGCGGCGATGAGGTAGAGTTCGGCGAACCCGTGCGTGGTGATTGAGGTCAGTTCCTTCTCCAGCCGCTCGGCGACGATCGGCGGCAGCGGGTTCCCGTAGCGCCGGACCGCTTCCCGCCAGGCCGTCTCTCGCACCAGCTCTGCCGCCCCCTCAATCCGGGGGCCGTGGAAGGTCGACGGCACCGGTCGGAGCCGTTCGATCTGGGCCGCAAGCCGCCTCGGGTTGTGGCAGACAACCTCCCGGGCGGCCTCCCTTCCGAGATAGGCGAACTCCGCCAGCATCTCCGCGGTTGTATGGAAGTACAGCGGGGCCTGGCGGTTGGCGTCCTCATAGCCCTGCCCATGGAGGAGAATCTGGCGCAGGAGAGCGTCGTGGGGCCGCAGGAAGTGGACGTCGCCGGTGGCGACCACCGGGAGCCCCAGCCGCCGCCCCAGATCGTAGAGGCGCCGGTTGAGTTCGGCCAGCTCCGCTTCGTCCCGGATCCGCCCCTCCCGGAGCAGAAAGGCGTTATTACCGAGCGGCTGGATCTCCAGGAAGTCGTAGAACGAGGCGATCCTAGCCAGCTCCTCCTCGGAACGCCCCTCCAGCGCGGCGCGGAAAAGCTCCCCGCTCTCGCACCCGGACCCAATCAGCAAGCCGGCCCGCCGGGCGGCCAGCGCCGCCCGGGGAAGGCGCGGGTGGCGATAGAAGTGTTGCAGGTGGCTCTCGGAAACCAAGCGGTAGAGGTTTTCCAGACCCTCCTCGTTCCGGGCCAGGGCCAAAAAGTGGTAGGGGCGCTCGCGCTCGGACCGGTCGCCCTCGCTCCGGTCGTCCTCGACCAGGTACCCTTCCATTCCATAGATGATTTTGATTCCCGCCTGGTCGCCGGCTTCACAGGCGTCCGGAAAAGCCTGCACCACGCCGTGGTCGGTGATCGCCACGGCCTCGTGGCCTAGAGCTGCGGCGAGGTGTACCACCTCCGCCACCTCGACGGTGGAGTCCATCGCACTCATCTTGGTGTGGAGGTGTAACTCCACCCGGCTTTCGCCGGGCGGGACCCCGTCGGAGAGCGCCGGCGGAGCCTCCTCCTGCAAGTCTGAGGCGAGGAGCACCGACTCTCCTGCGTACCGGTCGAGCTGCAACTGCCCCCGGACCTTGAGCCAGACGCCGGGCCGCACCCGTTCCTCCAGGTCCCGGGGCAATTCCTCGCCGAGGAGCTTGACCGTCAGCGAGTCGGTCCAATCGGTCAGGTCGAAGGTGAAGAGGCGGACGCCGTTTCTTAGGGTGCGGGTCTGGCAGGCGATCACCTGGCCGCGGACCACCGCCCGGCTCAGGCCGTCCTCCAGTTCGGCCAGAGGGGTGGCTTCCCCGCGAATCGGCCGGCCGATGATCGGTCGGGGGGCGCCACCCCGCGGGGGTTCGGTCGGTGTCGTCTCCTGGCGGAAGGCCAGGACCTGGCGGAAATATTCGCAGTCGTCGAGACCGGCGGCTCCTTCTTCGTCCTCGTCGAAAGACGCGGCCGTCTCCTCCGCGGCACTCTCCGCCATCTGGATGCGGACGGCCACGCCCGGCAGACCAGCGGTTAACAACTGCTCCGTCCGGGCCACCATTTCCGGCCGGACAGGACCGTCCACCTTCAGCCGCCAGCAGCCGGTCGAGCGCTCCACGATTACTCCGAGGAGGCGAGTTCCCCGCCACTCCTCGATCACCTCAGACGGAAGGCCGACCCTCGCAAGGAGGGCCGGCCACTCAGGCGAGGCCCCTTTCCAACTCACGCCGCGACTCCCCCGTCTACAGATACAACCACGTCGAACGCACGATCTCCCAGTACATCTTCATCCGGGCGAGGAAGCCCCGCCAGAATCCGTGCTTTTCCTCTTTCATCACCTGGGACACACCGGGCAGCGTCACCCGCTCGACGCGGAGCGAAGCCTCCCGGGCGTAAGCCGAGAGCACCACCTCCACGCCGTACCTCGCCTCTGCCAGCGCCGGGATGGCCAGGAAGGTCTGCCGGTACATCGCCCGCTGCCCGCTGAGGAAGGGAGCCAGCTTCTGGGCCAGATCAGTCGTCCGCCGCCCTGCGCCGAACACTCCCATCGTCATGTCGGCCCTTCCGGTCGCCACCGGCTCCACCAGCGCCAGGATGTGGGCAGGGGTCAGCCCCAAAAGATCAGCGTCCAGAAAGAGGACAAGCTCGGTCCGGGCCTCCTGGGCGCCGGTCAGCATGGCGGCGCCCTTCCCCCGGTTCTCGGGGAGGCGGAGCACCCGCGCCCCGCTTCCCTGGGCGACCCGGGCCGTATGGTCTTCCGAGCCGTCGTCCACCACGATGACTTCCACCGCCCCCGGAGTCCGCCGGGCTACCTCGATCACCCGGCGAATCCGCCGCGCCTCGTTGTAGGCGGGGATGATCACGGAGAAGGGGACTTTCGACGCGTTCATAGACCCTCCCTGGCCGGGACCACGGCCTCCCGAATCCGGGCCGCCACCGATCCCAGGCCGACCAGTTCGGTCCGGCCGGTGGCCCGATGACGCAACTCCACCGCCGCCTCGGCCAACCCCTTCGGGCCCACCGTGATCCGCCAGGGGAAGCCGATCAGGTCGGCGTCTTTGAACTTCACTCCGGGCCGCTCGTCCCGGTCGTCCAGGACCGCCTCGATCCCGGCCTCGCCCAGCTCGGCGTAGACGCGTTCCGCCGCCTCCCGCTGCGCCCCCTCGGCGGCATTGACCGGCACCACTGTCACCTCCGCCGGGCAGATGGGTACCGGCCATACGATCCCGTCGGCGTCGTGGTGCTGCTCGATGGCGGCGGCCGCCGTGCGGCCGACCCCGATGCCGTAGCTGCCCATGACGAGCGGGTGCTCCACCCCCGCTTCGTCCAGGTAGGTGGCGCCGAGCGGCTTTGAGTACTTGGTGCCGAGCATGAACAGGTGGCCCACTTCGATTCCGCGGGAGCCGAGAAGCGGCGCCCCGCAGCGCGGACAAGGGTCGCCCTCCTCGGCTTCGCGCAGGTCCAACACCCGGTGAGGGGCGAAGTCGACCCCCGGCCGTACTCCCAGAAGGTGGGTGTCGGCCCGGTTGGCCCCGGTTATACCGTGGGCCATGGCCATCACCGCATGGTCCGCCCAGAGCTGGACGCCCCGTTCCGAGAGCCCGACCGGCCCCACGAATCCCACCGGAAGCCCCAGCCGGCGCGCCACCTCGGCCGGCTCGGCCAGGCGCCAGCGGGAGGGCGTTACGAGGCGCTCCAGCTTGAACTCGTTCACCTGATGGTCACCGCGCAGGAGGAGCGCCACAAGCTCCCCCTCCACCTCGTAGAAGAGCGTCTTGATGAGGGAGGACGGACTGACCTCCAGGAAGGCCGCCACCTCGTCGATCGTCCGTTTCTCCGGCGTGGCGACTGGCACTGGCCCGGCCGCCGCGGTCGCCGCTTCGCCCGGCGTAGGCAGCTTCGCCGTTTCCTGGTCGGGATGGGCCTTCGGCGGGGGGCATTCGGCCTTCTCCACGTTGGCGGCGTACCCGCAGGCGGCGCAGGAGACGACGGCCGCCTCCCCTGTCTCCGCCAGCACCATGAACTCGTGAGAGCCGGTCCCGCCGATAGCCCCGGGGTCCGCCTCCACTGCCCGGGCCTCCAGCCCGCAGCGGCGGAAGACTCGCCTGTAGGCTTCGAGCATCCTGGCGTAGCTCTCCCGGAGTCCGGCCTCATCCCGGTCGAACGAGTAGAGGTCCTTCATGATGAACTCCCGCCCCCGCATCAGACCGAAGCGGGGTCGAAGCTCGTCCCGGTACTTGTTCTGAATCTGGTAGAGCAGGAGCGGCAGCTGACGGTACGAGCGCACCTCGTCCCGGACCAGTACCGTCACCATCTCCTCGTGGGTCGGACCGAGGCAGAGCTCTCGGCCGTGCCGGTCCTTGAGACGGAACATCTCGTCCCCGTAGACTTCCCACCGGCCCGATTCCCGCCAGATCTCCGCCGGCTGGGCGATCGGCAACAGGAGTTCCTGGCCGCCGGCCCGGTCCATCTCTTCTCGGATGATCTGTTCGATCTTGTGGATGACCCGCCAGCCGAGGGGAAGGTAGCTGTACACCCCCGACATGGCTTTCCGGATCAGCCCCGCCCGCAGCATGAGCTGGTGGCTTTTGGTTTCCGCCTCGGCGGGGACCTCCCGCAAGGTCGGAACAAAAAGCTGCGACATCCGCATCCTGCGTCTATTCCTCCTGCCTGCTCCCAGGCTCCCGGTCTGGCGCACTCCCGGACCGGCTCTTCCGCCACTCCGCAAGCTCGGCCAGCAACACTTCTACCAGGGAATCCGCGGGAACTTTGCGCACTACTTCGCCGCGCCGGAAGAGTAGCCCTTCTTCCCGCCCCCCGGCGATTCCGAAATCTGCTTCCCGTGCCTCCCCGGGCCCGTTGACGGCGCACCCCATGACAGCGATTCTCACTGGTTCCGTCATCCCCTTGACCGCCTCCTCGACCGCGGCCACGAGGGAAGGAAGGTCGATCCGGCACCGCCCGCAGGTGGGACAGGAGATGATCACCGGTCCCCGCTCCCGCAGCCCCAACGCCTTGAGGATCTCGTACGCCACCCCCACCTCGGCGACCGGGTCCCCGGTGAGCGAAACCCGTATAGTGTCGCCGATTCCCTCCGCCAAGAGCGTGCCGATCCCCACCGCCGACCGGACCGATCCCCGCCCGGGCGGCCCCGCCTCGGTCACCCCGAGATGGAGCGGGTAGGGGAACCGGTCCGCGGCCTGGCGGTAGCTCTCGATTGTCGTCACCACGTCCGACGCCTTGAGGGAGAGTACAATGTCCTCCAACCCGGCCTCGAGCAGCAGGGCCACTTCCTCCGCCGCACTCTCCACCAGCGCCTCCGGCGTAGCTCCGCCGTACTTCTCCCGGAGCCGGGGTGAAAGCGACCCCGCGTTCACCCCGACCCGCACCGGGATGCGGCGTGCCGCCGCCGCTCTGGCCACCGCCCGGACCCGGTCGGCCCCCCCGATGTTTCCCGGATTGACCCGGACCTTGTCCACTCCGGCTTCGATCGCTCCCAACGCCAGCCGGTAGTCGAAGTGGATGTCGGCCACCACCGGCACCGGCGACCGGCGCACAACAGTGCGGAGCGTCTCCACCGCCTCCTCATCCGGCACGGCCACCCGGACGACCTCGCACCCTTCCGCTGCCAGCTGCCCGATCTGCGCCAGCGTCTCCTCGGCCTGGTGCGGATCGGTGTTGGTCATCGACTGGACGACCACCGGGGACCCGCCGCCGATCACCAGGTCCCGGACTCGGACCGGGCGGGTCTGCCTCCGCTGGATCACACCCTCACCTCCACCGCATCGGAAAAAGCAGGCGCTCCAGGTCCTTCAGCGTGACCACCATCAGAAAGAGCATCAACAGGGCGAACCCCAGGAAGTGGATGAACCCCTCCCGCTCCGGGTTGACCGGCCGCCGGCGGACCACCTCGACCCCGAGGAAGACCAGGCGCCCTCCGTCAAGGGCCGGGATGGGCAGGAGGTTGATGATCCCCAGGTTGATGGAGAGGAAGGCCGTTAACTCGAGCACGCTGTTGAACCCGTAGCGCGCCGCCTGCCCGGTCATGCGGGCGATCCCCACCGGACCGGTGAGCGGCCCCGCCACCTTCCCGGTGACCAACTGCCACAGCCCGCCCAGCATGGCCACCAACACGTGCCAGGCCTGGAGGAACCCGAGCCGCAGGGCTTCACCGGGGCCCACCCGCTTCACCTCGTCCGACTGGCGGATCACGCCGATGAAGCCGATGCCTTCCGGGCGATCCGGGCGAGGCAGCCGCTGGGGCGTCACCGTGAGGCGCAACACACCGGCCCGCCCCGGCCGCCGGATTACCAGCTCGACGGGGCGCCTCGGGCTGCGCTCGATCAGCGCCGCCATCTCCTCCCACGTCCGCACCGCCACCCCGTTCACGGAAAGAATCCGGTCCTGTGGCAGGAGGCCGGCTTCAGCCGCCGGCGTGCCGGGGGAGACGTCCCCTACCACCGCCCCCTCCACCCAGGCCACCGGGATGCCATACGACCCGAAGAGAACAGCGTAGACCAGTCCGGCCAAGATGAAGTTCATCACCGGGCCGGCAGTCAGCACCAGTGCCCGCTGACCGGGCGGTTTCGCCCCGAACTGGCGCTCCCGCTCCGCCGGCGGCATCCGCTCGACAGAGAGAGCCCCGCCGGCGGCGTCCTCCCCGGCCATCCTGCAGAATCCGCCGAGGGGCAGGAGCCGCACCGAGTAGACCGTTTCCCGGCCCTTCACCGCCAGAAGCCGCGGGCCCATCCCCAGGGCGAACTCCTCGACCTTGATCCCGACGCCTTTCGCTACGGCGAAGTGCCCCAGCTCATGGGCGAGGACCAGAAGCCCCAGCACGAAGATAAAGGCCAGAACCGGCAGGAGCCCACCCAGCAACATGCTCATCGCTGCCCTATCACCTCAACGGCCTGTCGGCGGGCCCACCTATCCGCCGACGCCACCTCTTCCAGAGTTCCAGCTTTCCCCCCGCCCCACCGGTCCAACACCGCCTCCACGACCGAAGCGATTTCCGGAAACGGCAACCGTCCCTCAAGAAACGCCTCCACCGCCACCTCATCGGCCGCGTTCAGGACCGCCGGCCAGGACCCGCCCGCGGCGCCCGCCTGCACCGCCAGGCGCAGGCACGGGTAGGCCGCCCACTCCACCGGGGCGAAGGTTAGCTGGCCTACGGCCGCCAGGTTCAGGGGGCGTCGCTCGCCGGGCCGCCGCTGCGGGTAGAGGAGAGCGTACTGGATGGGCAGGCGCATGTCGGGCCACCCCAGTTGGGCCAGGACCGAGCCGTCGACCAGTTCCAAAAGCGAGTGGACGATGCTCTCCGGGTGAATCACCACTTGGATCCGGTCGAAGGCGAGGCCGAAGAGCCAGTGGGCCTCAATGACCTCCAGTCCTTTGTTCATGAGGGTCGCCGAGTCCACCGTGACCCGCCGCCCCATCCGCCAGGTGGGGTGGGCCAGCGCCGCCTCCGGGGTCACCTCCCGTAGTTCGTCCGGGCGCCGGCCGCGGAACGGTCCGCCCGAAGCGGTCAGGATTATCCGCCGCACCTCCCCCGGGGCGGCTCCTTGAAGGCACTGGAAGATCGCGGAGTGCTCGCTGTCCACCGGAACGAGCCGGCCGCCCCCCCTGGCCAGCGCCGCGTGGACGAGCTCTCCGCCGCACACCAGGCTCTCCTTGTTTGCCAGGGCCACGGTGCGGCCGGCCTCCAGCGCGGCCAGAGTAGGAACCAGGCCTCGAGCGCCCACCACCGCCACCAGAACCACCTCGGCCGGTGCGGCGGCCGCCGCGCTCAGGGCCTCCTCACCCCAGGCGGTGTCGGTCGGGGTCTCCGGCCCCAGGAGGGCCTGGAGGGCGGCCGCCTCCTCCGGCCCGGCGACCACCACCCGTTCCGGGCGGTAGCGCCGCACCTGTTCGGCCAGGAGCTCCACCCGGCGGCCGGCGGCCAGCCCGACCACCGCAAACTCCTCCGGGTACGCTGCTATGACCTCCAGGGCCTGAGTGCCGATGGACCCGGTCGAACCAAGAATCGTTACTCGCCGCACCTCATGCCCTCCCTAAGCCCCTTCCAGGAACGGTTCCACCGCGGCGCGGAAGAGCGCCGCGAAGAAGGCGGCCGCCAGAGGCCCCATCACCAGGCCGAACGGCCCGAAGAGCCGGTAGCCGGCATACACCGCCAAGAGCATGGCCAGCGGGTGCAGACCGGTGCCGGCAGCCAGGAGACGGGGCTCGAGGATCTGCCGGACCAGTGTCCCCACACCCGCCACTGCCAGCACCCCCAGCGCCTTGCCGGGTGAGCCGCTGAGAGCCAGGTAAATGGCGGTCGGCAAGAACACAGCCGAGGGGCCGACGAGCGGCGCCAGATCCAGCAGCCCGGCTGCGACTCCCAGGAGCCACGCGTAGCGGACACCGAAAAGCGACAGTCCCACCACCGAGACCGCCCCTGTGGTGACCGCAAGCAACAGCAACGCCCGGACGATTCCCCCGAGACTCTCGGAGACCTCCCGGACCGCCCGCGTCCCGTCCGCCCGCAGGGTCCGCGGCAGGATCCGGGTTGCCGCCTTCAGGAGACCCTCCTTATCGCGCAACAGGAGGTACGCGGAGAGCAGGCTGATGACGATGGCGACCGCTGCTCCGGGCACCGCCCGCACGAGGGCGACTGCCCACCCCGCCAGCGCTCCCAACCCCTGCTGTGCCGGTTCGCCCCGTAGCAGGGGCTCCAGCTCCTTCCAGGAGTCTTCGAGCTTCCGGAGCCCCTCCTCCCCCCACCCCGACTCGACCAGGCTTCCCAGTTCGGTGCTGAGCCGGGCCAACCCCACCCCCAGGACGGCCAGCGTCCCGCCGGTCAAGGCGGCCAACAGCAGGACAGCGGTCAAGCCGCGGGGGAGGCCGCGGCGGTACCCGGCGGAGACCACCGGATCCAACACTGCCGCCACCACTGCCCCCAGAAGAAAAGGAAAGAGGAATCGCGCCAGGTAAACCCCGACCAGAGTGAGGAGGAGCGCCCCGGCGGTGTTGCGCACTGCAAGCAGCATTCTCTCGTCTCCTGCCACGTCCGGTCACCTCTACCGCAGGACTCGCAACAGGAGGTACAGTGTCGGGAACGCCAGAAGCGACGAGTCGAACCGGTCGAGCAGGCCGCCGTGCCCGGGGAGGAGCCGCCCGCTGTCCTTGACCCCCGCCTCCCGCTTCAACGCCGATTCGACCAGGTCCCCGACCTGTCCGGCCGCTCCCACGGCCAAGCCGGTGAGGGCGGCGCCGGCTGGGGTGAGTCCCAGCCACGACCGGAGCGCCACCGCGGCCACCACCGCCGCCGCCAGCCCGCCCACGGCGCCCTCTATGCTCTTCTTGGGGCTGACGCGCGGGGCCAACCGGCGGCGCCCCAGGTTGATCCCGACCACATACGCCAGGACGTCGTTCGCCCAGACCAGGATGAACCCGGTCGCCAGCCACCAGAGGGAAGCCGTCCGCAGCCGCATCATGAGCCCGAGCGGGTACCCGACGTACACCGCACCGAGGATCAGAGCCCCTCCCCGGCGCAGCAGGGACACCTCCGGGGCCTCCCGCAGGGCGAGGCCCATTTCCAGCGCCGCCGCGGCAAAGAGCAGCCCTGCCGAGGCGCCTTCACGGCCAGCCGCCGCGAGCGCCCCCACGCCCAACCCCGCGCCGAGCAGCAGGGTCAGGCGGGGCGCCTGCCCGCTGGCCGCCACCAGCCGGTGGTACTCCCAGAGCATGAGGGCGGCGATCGCCGCCAGCACCCCCTGGAAAAGGCGCCCCCCGGCATACACCACTGCAAGCAGCACCGGGATGCCTATCACGCCGGTCAGCACCCGGGCGGCCACTTCCCTTCCGCTCCCGCCGCTCATAACGCTCCGAACCGCCTTTTCCGCGACGAATAGGCGGCCAGCGCCCGGTCGAACTCTTCGACCGTGAAGTCCGGCCACAGCGCCGGGGTCAAGTATAGCTCGGCGTAGGCCGCCTGCCACAAAAGGAAGTTGCTCAAGCGCTGTTCCCCGCTGGGGCGGATGACAAGATCCGGGTCGGGCAGACCGGCGGTATAGAGCTGAGCGGCGAAGAGCGGCTCGTCGATCTGCTCCGGCTGAAGTTCGCCTGCCTGGACGCGGGTTGCCAGACGCCGGGCGGCGTCGACCAGCTCCGCCCGGCCGCCGTAGTTCAAGGCCACGTTCAGCACCAGCCCGGTGTTCCGCGCCGTCGCCTCCTCCCCGCGCCGCACCTCCTCTTGCAGGCTGGCTGGCAACTCCTCGACGCGGCCGATTACCCGGAAGACCACATTGTTCTCTATCAGCGCCGAAAGCTCACTCCGGATGTTTGCCTCGAAGAGCCGCATCAGGAAGCTGACCTCTTCCCGGGGCCGCCGCCAGTTCTCCGTGGAGAAGGCGAAGAGCGTCAGGACCTGGATGCCCTTCTCTCCGCAGGCTCTGACCAGCTCCTTGGCCCGCTTCACGCCTTCTTGGTGGCCGGCGTGGCGCGGCAGGCCGCGCTGCGCGGCCCACCGGCCGTTTCCGTCCATGATCACCGCCACGTGCCGGGGCAGTCTTCCCGCGGTCACCTGGTTGCCCCGCACCTCGCCGCCTTCAGCCACCGCCTGAACCTCCTGAAGCGCGCATCTGCCGGAGAAGGAACGCCCCCTCGCCAGGAGGGGGCACGGATCAGGTCCAACTCACCGCCGGGGCCGCCGGTAAGTGGGAGCGGCCACCAGTTCAATCCCGTTCCGGGTGGTCCGCACGCCCACCACCCGCTCCCCTTCCTGCACGAGACCCTCCCGTTCCTGCCGCCGGAGAGCCTGTTGGCGGCCGACCTCGCCAGTCCGCCGGACCAGTGGCTCGACCCCACACTGCCGCAGGCGCTCCCGGGCCTCGTCCAGGGGCAAACCCAGCACTCGGGGAAGGTTCTCCACCGGTGTCTCCCCTCAGACCTCCATGATCTCCTTCTCTTTGGCTGCCACCAGCTCGTCGATTTCGGCGATATACTTATCCGTCAGCCTCTGCATTTCTTCCTGACCCCGGTGAGATTCATCCTCCGGAATCTCGCCCTTCTTCTCGGCGCTCTTCAGCGCCTCGTTTCCTTCCCGCCGCACGTTCCGCACGGCGACGCGCGCCTCTTCCGCCTCTTTCCTCACCGCCCTGACCAGTTCCCGCCGGCGTTCCTCCGTCAACGGAGGAATGGCCAGGCGGATGACCGTGCCGTCGTTCGCCGGCGTCAGGCCGAGGTCGGACTTGAGAATCGCCCGTTCGATGTCCTTCAGAGTATGCCTGTCGAACGGGGTAATGACCAGAAGCCGCCCTTCCGGCGCCGAGACATTGGCCAGCTGATCCAGAGGCATGAGGGACCCATAGGCCTCCACCTGGACGCGGCGGAGAATCTGCGGGTTGGCCCGCCCCGTCCGCACCGCGGCGAACTCGTGCCGGGTCGCTTCAATAACCGCTTTCATCCGGCTCTCAGCGTTCTTCAGGGTTTCCTTCACCATCTCCGTCGCTCCCTCCCACCAAAGTGCCGATGGCCTCACCCATGCACGCCCGCTCAATGTTTCCCACCTCGCCGAAGTTGAAGACGATGATGGGGATGCGGTTGTCCATGCAGAGGGAAGTGGCCGTGGAATCCATAAAGGTCAGGCCGCGATAGAGCACCTCCCGGTAGCTGAGCCGGTCGAACCGGCGGGCCTGCGGGTTGGTCCGGGGGTCAGCCTCGTATACCCCGTCCACGCCGCGCTTGGCCATCAGGATGACCTCGGCGTCGATTTCGGCCGCCCGGAGGGCCGCCGTGGTGTCCGTCGAGAAGTACGGGTTCCCCGTACCACAGGCGAAGATCACAACCCGGCCCTTCTCGAGGTGGCGGACGGCCCGCCGCCGGATGTACGGCTCGGCGATTTCCCGCATCTCGATTGCGGTCTGGACGCGCGTCTCCACGTCCAGCTTTTCGAGAGCGTCCTGGAGAGCCAGGGCGTTGATCACAGTGGCCAGCATCCCCATGTAGTCGGCGGTCGGGCGGTCCATGCCGCGCGCGGAGGCCGGCGCTCCGCGCCAGATGTTTCCGCCGCCGACGACCACTGCCACTTGCACCCCAAGCTTGCGCACCTCGGCCACCTGCCGGGCAATGAGCTCGATCACGTCGAGATCGACCCCGAATCCTTTCTCCCCGGCCAGCGCCTCACCGGACAGCTTGAGCATGACCCGCCGATACTTAGGCCTTCCCGGCTCCATAGCTTTCCCTCACTTGCCATTCTCCCCTTTTCGAGTGATCGACGGGGAATCCTTCCGACCAGAGGACAAAAAAAGCGGGGGAACCAGCTGTTCCCCCGAGACCGTCTGCTATTGCCCGGCTGTTGGCGCCGGTCCGGGGCAACACCCGTCCTCCTGCTTGACTAGGCCCTCGCCCCGTTCGAACCGGACGAAGCGCCGGACGTCGATCTCCCCGCCGGCCTCCTTCGCCCGCTCCTTCAGCATTGCCTCCACAGTCTTGTCCGGATCGCGGATGAACGGCTGCTCCAGCAGGCAGACCTCCTTGAAGAACTTCTCGAGCTTCCCTTGGGCGATCCGGTCCTGAATCTGCACCGGCTTCCCCTCGCTGGCCGCCAGCGTCCGGTAGATGGCCAGTTCCCGCTCCCTGACTTGGGTCGGCACCTCGACGCGGTTCACGTACTCCGGCTTTGCCGCCGCCACCTGCATGGCCACGTCCCGCAGGGTCTGCCGGAAGGTCTCGCCAGCCGCTGCGCCGTCCGAGGGCGCGGCCGCCTCGACCAGCACCCCGATCCGGCCACCCAGGTGGATGTAGCTCTCCACTCGCCCCGGGCCAGCCAGGGCGAATCGGGCGTAGCGCCGCACGGCCATGTTCTCGCCGAGCTTGGCGATGAGGGAGGTCAAGCCCTCTTCCACCGTCTGCCCGGATCCGGCCAGGGTCAAGGAGAGCACCGCCTCGCCCTCGCCCACCGGCTTCCCCGGGTCAGCGCCGGCCACAGCTTTCGCCACGTTCTCGGCGAAGCCCCGAAACTCCTCGTTGCGGGCCACGAAGTCGGTCTCGCAGTTCACTTCGACCAGCGCCCCCACCCGGGCGTCCGGCGTCACGTACGCCACCACCAGCCCTTCGGAGGCCGCCCGCCCCGCCTTCTTGGCGGCCGAGGCGAGTCCGCGCTCGCGCAGGAGCTCGACCGCCCGTTCGGCGTTCCCGCCGGCCTCAGTGAGCGCCCGCTTGCAGTCCATCATCCCGGCGCCGGTTCGCTCCCGCAGTTCCTTAACCATCTCGGCTGTAATGGTCACTCCGCTCTCCCTCCCTGGCAAGGAAGGCGGGGGGAAAGCTACGCTTCCCTCCCCACCTCGATCTCTTCTTCGTCCACTTCCGGCTCGGGCTCGGCCGGAGCCCCTTCCCGGCCTTCCCGCCCTTCCAGGACGGCGTCGGCCATCTTGGCGGTCAGGAGCTTCACTGCCCGGATGGCGTCGTCGTTCCCTGGGATGACGTAGTCGACCTCGTCGGGATCGCAGTTAGTATCCACCAGACCGACGATGGGAATGCGCAACTTCCGCGCCTCGGAGACGGCGATCCGCTCCTTGCGCGGGTCGATGACGAAGAGAGCGTCCGGGAGCTTGGACATGTCCTTGATGCCGCCGAGGAACCGCACCAGCCGCTCGTACTCCTTGCGAAGCTCGAGCACTTCCTTCTTCGGCAGAGCGGCGAAGGCACCCGTCTCCTCCATCCGCTCAAGCTCACGCATCCGGGCGATCCGCGACTTGAGCGTGGAGAAGTTGGTCAGCGTCCCGCCCAACCACCGCACGTTCACGTAGAACTGGCCGCAGCGGGTGGCCTCTTCCCGCACGGCCTCCTGGGCCTGCTTCTTGGTCCCGACGAAGAGGATGCGCCCGCCGCCCGCAGCCACCGACCGGATGAAGTTGTACGCCTCCTCCACCTTGCGGACCGTCTTCTGCAGGTCGATGATGTAGATCCCGTTCCGCTCGGTGAAGATATACTCCTTCATTTTGGGATTCCAGCGGCGAGTCTGGTGACCGAAGTGCACCCCTGCTTCCAGGAGCTGTTTCATGGAGATTACGGCCATCTTTGGTCACCTCCTCTCCCCGCGGTTTTCTCCTCCGCCCACGTCATCAAGCCGGCAGACCGGTTGCCCGGCACCCTGCCGCCCTTCCGGGGACGTGCGTGATGAAACACCGGTTGTTAGTGTACCATACCCTAAAACCAGTGGCAAGAATTATTCGGCCTGGGTCATTCGGCCTGAGGGCCGGTCAAAAGGGACGTGATCAACTCCCTGACCGTGATGTTGCTGGGGAACCGATAGGTGCCGGGCAGGAAGTGCGCCTCCGCCTGCCTTCCCGCCGCGAGCCGCAGAAACTCGTCCTCGTCGGCGATCAACGACTTGGCTCGCAGCAGCCGGGCCACCTCGCCGGCGGTCGCCCCTGGCGGGACGACCACGGTGACTGTGGAGGCCTTTTTGCCCGGAGGAGGCGGCGCCTGGGTCGTTTCGCCCGGAACGCCGTCAGGCAGGGTGGCTCCGGCATCGGGGTTCTTCTCCGGAGCGCCCTCGAGAGTGAGCCGCTGCTCCCCGGGGAAGGTCATGCCCAGGGCCTTGGCCCGCTGGATGACCTCCACGTCGCTTGGGGGTTTCTGCCGCCCGCCGCCGGCCGCAAGAAGGGTGGCGGCCAGCATCAGCCCCACCCCTATCCCCAACAGCATCTGGCGATCGATGACCATCGCAATGCTACCTCGCCTGAGCCTTCTTCAGATCCAGGATCAGTTTGACCTCGCCTTTGCCGATGTCCAACTGGCGGGCGATCTGCTCCACCCCCAACCCCTGTTGGGACATCTCCCAGACGGTTGCCTCCACCGACCGCCAACCCCTGCGGCACCCCTTCCGCTCCGGCGCGCCTGGGGGGGCCGCCTTTCGGTCGTCCTGGCCCGTCGCCCCGGTGGCCGCACCGGCTGCACTCGCCGCCACCGCGTCCTCTGCCGGACTGATTTCCGTCGCGCCCACCTCGGCGGCGACCGCCTGGGCTTCGGCGATTAAGCGGCGCAGGGTGGCGGCGCGCTCCTCCAGTTCGTTGATGATCCGCTCCGCCGTCTGGGTCAGCTCCTCTTCCAGGTCGGCCACAACGAGCGAGATCTCCTCCAGTTCGCCGGGGCGGGCCCGGCCCGCCTGTTCCTGCAGCCGGGCGAAATCGCGCCGTTCCCGGTAACCCAGGGCCAGCGAGACTCCGACCGCCAGCGCCCCCGCCACGAACAGCAACCACTCCATCGCCGACGCTCCCCTAAAGTTTGATGTCCAGCCTTTGCCCGGGAGCCGGAGGAACCCGAGCCGGCGCCTGCTCCTCCCCCGCCGGCGGCTGGTCGCCGGTCGCCGGTCTCCCCTTGGCTGGAGCTTCCTCTTTTCCCCGACGCCGCTCGCGCCGGGCGTCGGGATTGACCGCCAACCGCGCCGCTTCCGGCGCTGCTTTGACCTCGGTCTCGCGGCGCTCCAGATCGGCTCGCATCTCCAGCCCGAACTGCTGTTGGGCTACAGCAGCCCGCTGGTCCCGGACCTGTTGGACCCGGTCCACCTCGGCCATCCGCTGCACCATCACGCCCAAGTCAACCGGCTTGATGCTCACGGGTCCTTCCCCCTGCCCTGCTCAGGCTGAGCCTATCCGGATCTCCCCGCCCTCCAGGTAGAAGAGTGCCTTGGCTATCTCGTCCTGCACCAACGTGGTCAACGGGCCGATCGTGATCTTCACGCCGGGAAAGACGGTCTCCGTCGCCCGCACCAGCCCCACGCCGGCGTTGTTGACCAGGACCTCCAGATCCTCGCGGCGGTACCGGAGCCTCTCCACCGCCTCGTTCAGCTGGTTCATCGCCGCCACGAGTCTGCCGAGGCGCTCCCCGTCGGAGCCGGGCACCGGCCGCCCGGCCGCCAGTGCCTCCTGGATCAGGCGGATGCTCTTTACCACCTCATCCAGCTGTCGTTGGCGCTGCGTCAGCTCCTGGCTGACCCGCTCCAGCTCCGCCCGCACCTCGGGACTGATGCCGACCATGATCTCCGTATGGGTGCCAAGCTTGGAGCCGATCACCCGGGCGCTGACCTCCCGCACTGCCCGGACGACTCCGCCTACAATCCGGCCCTTGCTTCCCCTGGCCTCCACCTTGCCCTGGGAGTACACGTCGGCGTACATCAGCGCCTCGTCGACGATGACGTCCCCGGCGGCCTCGACCCGGCAGTTTTGGATGAACTTGGCCTGAATGTTCTTTCCGACCAGCCTTCCCCGGTCACCGCCCTGCACTCCCCGGCGAACCGTCACATCCCCGTCGGTCAGGATGGTTGCCGCTTCCACCGAGCCGCCGACATCCACGTTGCCCGTCGCCTTGATGACGAACCCGCTGGTGACACTGCCATGGACGACGACGCCCCCCTGGAAATCGATGTTCCCGGTGCTGAAGTCGACGTCGCCCCGCACCTCGTACACCGGGAGGACGTTGACCTTCCCGCCGATCATCGTCACCTGCCCGGCGATCACGGCGATCAGTTCGTCCGGGTATTCCGGATTGGCGTCGGTGTTCTTCCCCTTGGGCAGCCGGACGTCGCGCCCGGCTTTCGCCCCCAGCGGCCGCCCCCGGACTGTAATGCCGGGCAGGCCGTTGGTCGGCGGCACCCTCACCGCCAGCACTTGGCCGGCGTTGACGTTCTGAACCGTCTGGAGGGTGTAGTAATCGACTCGGCCGTCTTCCAGCTCCAAGGGGCGTGGGGTGGGACCCGTCACCGAGAAGCGGTAGTCGATGTAGCCGTCGTTGCCGTTCACCGGCGGGCGGCCGGTCGCCACCAGAAACCGACCCCCGGTGTCCTGGGCGACCACCGCCGCCTCCAGCACCTCCCGCTTGACTCCTTCCACTACCCCGGCCGCCTGCAAGGCCTGTTCCAACTGGGCGACAGTGAGCTTTCGACCGCCCAGCGCCGGTCGGATGATCAGGTAAGCCTCCATCTCATCCTGGTCGACCTCGACTTCGACCGCGGCGTCCCGATCCAGCGACGGATGACGCGGCGCCACCAGCACGGGCGTTCCGCTCTTGCCCTCGAGAGCGGTGTGGACTGCCGCCCAGTCGATGTCGATGATCTCCTTCTGGGCCAGCGCCCGCTCCGCCGCGGGTAGCGACACAGGATGGCCCGCACCTTCAGGTGGGGTGACGATGAGAAACACCCCTTCGGGCCGGACACTGACTCTGACCTCGCCGTCCCGGCTCTGCCCTCCGACGCCTTGGCTCGTGGGATCGCTCACGGTTTCACCCCGCTCGCACCGGCCGATCCTCCCGCCACCGGGCCAGCTTCCCGCGCAGGCGGAGAATCGCCTTCGTGTGGATCTGGGACACCCGCGCCTCTGTGACGTCCAGGACCCGACCGATCTCCTTGAGCGTCAGACCTTCCCGGTAGTACAATGCAATGACCAGGCGTTCCCGCTCAGGAAGCTGGTCGATCGCCTCGCCCAGGGCCCGCTTCAACTCAGTGAACTCCGCGCTGGTCAGCGGGTCGGCCGCCGCCTCGTCCGCCAGGCCATCCACCAGCCGCACCCCTTCGTTGCCCTCCTCGTCCCCGCGCCAGACCTCATCGAGCGAGCTCAGGGTGGTGCAGGCCAACTCGGAGACGAGACTGTGATACTCGTCAAGCGAAAGCCCCAGCGCCGCCGCCAGCTCCGCGTCGGTCGCCGCCCGCCCTAGGCGGCTTTCCAGGCGTTGCGCTGCCGTCTCAAACTCGCGGGCCTTTTGGCGCAGGGAGCGCGGCACCCAGTCCGCCAGGCGGAGCCCGTCGATGATTGCCCCGCGGATCCGGGCCAAGGCGTACGTCTCGAACTTCACCCCGCGAGCCGGCTCGAACTTCTCGACCGCGTCGATCAGCCCGAACGTCCCGCAGCTGATCAGGTCGTCGAACTCTACGGTGGCCGGCAGAGCCACTGCCAACCGTCCGGCCACGTACTTCACGAGCGGCGCGTAGTGAAGAATCAGGGTTTCCCGCGCCGCACGGTCACCCGTGCGCTTGAACGCCTTCCAGGCTCCGTCGATGTCGCTTGTGCGAACCGTTGCGCCCTGTCGGGCCATTGCGGCACCCCTTCGGTCAGAGTTCTGCCTCGCCGCCCTCGATCGTGCGGATGAAGACTCTGCCGCTGCTCACGTCGAAGATCATCGTCCGCCCGTGGCTCCCACCGGTGTCCTCGGCCGCGATGCGCAGCCCTGCCTGCTTCAGCGCTGACCGCACCGCCTCGGCGTTCCGCCGCCCGATGGCGAACCGGTCGTCCCCCCGGCCGAAGTTGAACATCTGGGCCCCTCCGGCGACCTTGACCACTAACCGCTCCCGCCGCGCCCCCAGGCTCTCCAGCCGCTCCAGGATGTCGGGGATCGCGGTATCGGCGAACTTCGCCCGGTTTTCGCTGGCGCGGGCTTGAGACGAGTCCGGGAGCATCACATGGCACATCCCGCCCACCTTCGCCAGCGGATCATACAGCGCCACCCCGATGCACGACCCCAGTCCCGAGGTGATCAGCGTGGCTGGGGCTTTGCTGGCGCTCGACTCTGCCATTCCGACCCGGATCAGAGCTCCCGGGGTCTCCATTCTCTCACTCCCAGCGCCTGAAGAATCGTGGTGAGTCCCTCTGGGTCAGGCACCAGGAAGAAATGACCCTTGACCCCCTGATCCCCCGTCATGAACTCCGTATCGATCAACAGGGCATAATCGCCGACCTGTCCGATTTCCGCAAAGACCGTGTCCAAGAGCGCCCCCGCCATGTCGTGAGCGAACGCCGGAGGGCTCGGAGCAAAGGACAGGCCGGTGAATTCGCTGAGCGCCTGAAGATACGCCCCGCTGAGGATATTGGTGACCTCCCCCAAGGCCGACCGCTCAAACTCGTTGAACGTGATCTGCTCCGGGGCGGCCCCGCCCAAAAGCTGCCGGACCAGCTTCTGCCCGTCGTGGAGCAGGAGAAGGAAGAGAATTGCCGCGGGGGCATCGCCGGTCACACTCAGGCAGACACCGACGACTTCCGCTTCGGCCCCTCCCACCACGTCAGGCACCATGGAGATCGGCAAGAGCCGCGCCTCCGGCACCGTCATCGGGACCCGCTGTCCCAGCAGGGAAGAGAGCACCGTAGCCGCGTTTCCCGCTCCGACCGTACCCACCTCTTTTAATGCGTCCAGTTCGATGGCGCTCAAGTCTCGCATCCTGCCACCTCTTCACCGGCTGAGCCGCAGCATTTTCTGGAAAATTCCTCCGAGCCCCTGGGGCCGGGCCGGGGGACGGGCAGTCAAGACGTCCGCCAGCCGCTGGATGGCCTGGGCCGCACGGGAATGGGGGTTGCTGATCATAAAGGGGCGCTGGTCGCGCACGGCCTTGGCCACTACTCCGTCCCGTTCCACGCTGCCGAGGTACTCGATGTCCAGGCCGAGGAAGCGGTGGCTGACCGCCCGCAGCCGCTCGAAGACAGCCTTGCCTTCTGCCTGGCTCTCCACCATGTTGACCACGATCCGGACCGTCGCTTCCTGGTTGTGCAGGGACAACATCTTGACCAGGCCGTAAGCGTCGGTCACGGCAGTCGGCTCGGGGGTGGTGATGATCACCGCCTCCTGGGCCGCGTCGACGAAGCTCATGACTTGGCGCCCGACGCCTGCCCCGGTGTCGATCAGGCAGATGTCCATCTCCCCGTCCAGCTCCCGCAGGCCGGCAATGAACCGGTCCAGGTGCCACTGGGCCACGTTCGCCAATTCGTACACGCCGGAGCCGCCCGCGAAGACCTGGACTCCCTCCGGCCCCCGCACCATGATCTCGGTGAGGGCTTTCTCGCCCCGCAACACGTGCACCAGGTTGTACGGGGGGACCATACCCAGGACGATGTCGATGTTGGCAAGGCCGAGGTCGGCGTCGAGGATTCCCACCCGGAGGCCACGCTGGGCCAGGGCGATCCCGAGGTTCACCACCAGGTTGGTCTTGCCGACTCCGCCCTTGCCGCTGGCGACCGTGAGCACCCGCGTCCGGGGAGCCTTCTCCGGCTCCGCCAGCAGTTGCCCCGGGCGGCCGAGGAGCCGCGGCCGGCGCTCTTCCCGGCCCGCCATCAGTTGGCGGAGCTTCTCCGCCTGATCCCGCGGCACGGATTCGACGTTGACGCTCATTGACCCCACGCCTCCGTTCCCAAAAGCAGGCCGGCGAGGCGCTCATGGCTCGCCTCTTCGATGTCATCAGGCACGTTCTGCCCGAAAGTCAGGTAGGTGATCGGGCACCGCGCCTTTCGGGAGCAGTTAAAGATCGCCCCATAGGTATCCGTCTCGTCCAGCTTCGTGAAGATCAACTGCTGGTACCCGGTTCCGCGGAACTGGGCCAGGCAGTCGTCGAGATCGCGCTGCTTGGTGGTCGTGGCGAGCACCAGGTGAACCTCGTCCGGCTGGGCGGCCGCCAGATACGCCCGCAATTCAGACATCTGGGCGTCGTTCTTCTGGCTCCGCCCGGCCGTATCCATCAGGACGATCTCCCGGTCCGCCAGGCGGGCCAGCGCCTCCTTGACCTCCTCCGGGGAGAAGGCGACCTCCACCGGGATGTTGATGATCTCGGCGTAGGTCTTCAACTGGTCCACCGCGGCGATCCGGTAGGTGTCCACGGTCAGCAGTCCCACCGACCGGTTGCCGAAGAGGGTGTACTGTGCCGCAAGCTTGGCCACCGTGGTAGTTTTGCCGACTCCGGTGGGGCCGACCAGCGCGATCAGGCGCCGGGACGAAGGCCGCTCCGCCTTGCGCCGCTCCACCATGAAGTGTTTGAGAAAGTACCGTCGCACGACTTCCGTCACCCGGGCCCGGTCTTGCAACTCCTCCAGGCTGCAAGCCCGGAAGACCTCCGCCTCGATCTCGTCGAGATACTCAGGTAGAAGCTCCTCCTGCACCAGGTGGCTGCGGAGCTCCTCCCAGCCCCGGGCCACGGTCACCTCCGACCCCTTCGCGGCCAGCTGCGAGGAGAGCTCATGGATCATGCGCCGCAAGCCTGCCAGTTCTTCGGCGAGCACCGGCGTGGCGACCGTTTCCGTTCCGGCGGCGACCGCTGCGGGCGGCGGCAGATCGCTCGCCTCCTCCACCTCGGTCGGCGGGGCCGCCTCACGGGTCGGAACGGCAGCGCGGACAGGCATGGGGGCCACCTGGGCCGCCGTCTGCTCGATCGGGGCGACGGGAACCGTAACCCTGCCTACCTGCACCTGTGGGCGGGCCACCGGGGCCGCAGGCAAGGCCCGCCGCTCGGTGATCGCTGGGCCGGCCTCGGCAACCCTGACCGGCTCCGGACCTGGGTGGCGCCGGACGGCCGCCGCAGCCGGGGCGACGACGCTCTGCCCGACCGCCAGCCCGCCCTCGGCTGTCACCCTCGCCAGCGCCTCCTCGGCTTGCTTCTCCTTGGCGCCAGCTTCGCCGGGGAGGTCCACGGCCGCGATCACTTCGTACATCGGGCGCCCGAAGAGGCCGAACGCTCCGCCCCGCCGGAACTTCTTCGAGTGCAGGATGACCGCGTCCCGCCCGAGTTCCGCCCGGACCTTCATGATCGCTTCCTGCATCGACTCGGCTTCGTAGCGTTTAACCCTCATGGGCCAGCGTCACCGTCCCCACCGCTTCTACCTCAGTGCCGGGCGGCACCTCGTTGTACGACAACACGCTCACCTTCGGCGATACCCGCTCCACCAGCCGCCGGACGTGCGGACGAACAGTGGCTCCGCACAGGAGAACCGGGTTGTGTCCTCCGGCCGTGAGCTTCTCCAGCTCCGCTGCCGTTCGGCTCAGGAGGCGCTGCGCCCAACCAGGTTCGAGCGAGAGGTATATGCCCTGCTCGGTCCGTTGGACGGCGCCAGTCAAGGTGTCTTCGACCGACGGGTCCAGCGTCACGACGTACAGGCGCCCGTCCGGATCGCTCAGGCCGGCGCAGATCTGCCGCCCCAGCGCCTGCCGCACAAACTCGCTCAGCGCATCGACGTCCTTCGTCACTCGGGCGAAGTCGGCCAGCGTCTCAAGGATAGTCACCAGGTTGCGGATCGACACCCCCTCGCGCAGGAGGTTCTGAAGGACCTTCTGCACCTCTCCCAGGCTGAGCAGGTCGGGCATCAACTCTTCGACGACCGCCGGATAGGTCTCTTTGACCCCGTCGATCAGCGTTTTTACTTCCTGGCGGCCCAGGAGGTTGTGGGCGTTGGTCCGGATGATCTCCGTCAGGTGAGTCGCCAGCACCGAAGGTGGATCCACTACCGTATAGCCGGTCATCTCCGCCTGTTCCCGCCGGTTTGCCTCGATCCAGACGGCCGGAAGGCCGAAAGCCGGCTCGGTCGTGGGCACCCCCTCGATGGGCGCACTCGCCGTTCCCGCATCCATAGCGAGGAAATGATTAGTGCTCAATTCGCCGCGGCCGACTTCCACTCCTTTAACCTTGATCACGTATCCGCCGGGCTTTAACTGCATGTTGTCCCGCACTCGGATGGCCGGGATGACCACTCCCAGATCGAGGGCCATCTGGCGCCGGATAAGCGTGACCCGGTCAAACAGGTCGCCCCCCTGGCCCGGGTCGACCAGGGGAATCAGCCCGTAGCCGATCTCCAGCTCGATCGGGTCTACCGCCAGCAGGGAAAGCACGTTCTCCGGCTTCTTGGCCGCCTCCAGTTCAGCGGTGCGTTCCTGCTCCCGGGCGGCCGCCTCGGACCGCCGCAACTCCTGGTGGAGGGAGTAGGCCAGGTAACCGAAGAGGCCTGCCAGGGCCAGGAAGGGCACCGGAGGAAAGCCCGGGACAAGGGAGAAGAGCGCCAGGATCCCGGCCCCCGCGGCCAAGGTGCCGGGCTGGGAGAAAAGCTGGCGGGCCACGTCCTTCGCCAGGTTGTCCGCCGCGGCGGCCCGGGTGACGATGATGCCTGTCCCCACCGAAACCATCAGGGCCGGCACCTGTGCGACCAACCCATCACCCACACTAAGCAGGGTGTACCGCTGGAGCGCGCCGACCAGGGGCAACCCCTTCTGCCACATCCCGATGAGAAAGCCCCCCAGCGTGTTGATGATCACGATGATGATCGCGGCGATGGCGTCCCCCTTGACGAACTTGGCCGCGCCGTCCATGGCCCCGTAGAAGTCCGCCTCCCGCTGGATGTCCTTTCGCCGCTGGCGGGCCTCGGCTTCGGTGATCGTTCCGGCGTTCAGGTCGGCGTCGATCGCCATCTGTTTGCCGGGCATGGCGTCCAGGGTGAAGCGGGCCGCCACCTCTGCCACCCGCTCGGCGCCGCGGGTGATCACCACGAACTGGATGACCACGAGGATCAGGAAGACCACGAACCCCACCACGTAGTTCCCGCCCACGACGAAGTTGCCGAAGGCGTAGATGATCTGCCCGGCGTAGCCGTGGAGCAGGATCTGGCGGGTGGAGGCGATGTTCAGGGAGAGTCGGAAAAGGGTGATGACCAGGAGGACGGACGGAAAGGTCGAAAAGTCGATCGGCCGCTGGACGTTCATGGCCACGAGCAGAACGACGAGCGAGACGGCGATGTTGACCGCCAGGAGCAGGTCGATCAGGGCTGGCGGCACCGGAAGCACCAGCATCATGATAATCGCCACAACGCCGAGAAGCACCCACAGGTCGTTCGCCCGGCTCCCGAGGGATATTCCCGTCGCCCCCTGGGCCATCTACCGCATCCTCCTCACGCGCGCCGCCGACGGAGGCGGTAGACGAAGGCCAACACCTCCGCCACCGCCTGATAGAGGTCGACCGGCACGGCCTGTCCGATCTCGCCTGTCGCCCAGAGCGCCCGAGCCAGAGGCGGATTCTCGACGATCGGCACCTCGTTCGCCTGGGCGATCTCCCTGATCCGCTGAGCCACGTAGTCTGCCCCCATCGCCACGATCTCGGGGGCGTCCATCGTCTTGGCGTCGTACTCGAGCGCCACGGCCAGGTGGGTGGGGTTGGTGATGACCACGTCCGCCTGGGGCACCCGCTGCATCATCCGGCGCATCGCCATCTGGCGCATCCGGGCTTTGATCTGCCCCTTGACGTGCGGGTCCCCCTCCTGCTGTTTCAGTTCGTCCTTCACTTCCTGCTTCGACATGCGCAGACCCCGGTTGTAGTCCCACCGCTGGTAGGCGTAGTCCAGCACCGCCAGAACGAACAGAGCCGTCGCCACCCGGAGCCCGACCCGGTAGACCAATGTCTCCAGGGTGGGAAAGACCTCCCCCACCTCGGTCTGGTTGAGCCCCAGGATGAGGTCGAAGGCCGGCCGGGCAGCGCCGTAGGCCGCCCAGGCGATCAACACCACCTTGGCCAGGGATTTCGCCAGCTCCACCAGCGCGTGCCGGCTGAACAACCGCTGCAGCCCACGACCGGGGTTGAGTTTGTTGAGGTCCGGCACCAGCGGGGCAGCGGTGAAGAGGAAGCCCACCTGCATGTAGTTGAGGATCAGACCGGTGCCGAGGGCCACCAGGAACAGCGGGGCGACGGTCGTCAGGAAAAAGACGGCCGTCTGGAAATACCAGGCCATGACCTGCCCGTCGGTCACCTCACCCACAGCGGCAGCCTCGAGCGACGCCGCTACGTAGGTCGCCAGCCGGTCCAGCAGGCCCGGCCCCGCCTGATGCAGGAGAAAGAAGACGGATGCCAGCACTCCGGCGGTGACCAGTTCGTGGGACCGGGGGACCTGCCCTTTCTTCCTGGCCTCCTCCCGACGCTTGGGGGTAGCGGGCTCGGTGCGCTCGCCGGCGAAGCGTTGGAGGTCGAAGGCGAAAGCCAGGCGTTCGGCGTCAACGGCCAACCGGTGCGCCCCCTTTCAAGATGGCTGCGATCAGCCGGTAGACGTCGCCGCGTGGATTGAAGGCCAAATCGACGAAGCCCACGTACACCGGCAGCATCAGCATCACGAAGACCAACCCCACGGCGATCTTCGCCGGGAATCCGATCACGAAGACGTTCATCTGCGGCACCGCCCGAGCCACGAGCCCGAGGGCCACATCGGTCAGGAAGAGGGCCGAAATCACCGGCAGGCTGACCTTGAAGCCGAGGAGGAACGCCGCCCCGAACCCCTTCACCATCACTTCGGCCAAACCTGGGAAGTACTGGAATCCCCCCAGCGGGATCAGCTCAAACGTCTTCACCAGGGCCTGGAGCAGGTGATGGTGGCCGTCGATCGCCAGGAACATCACCGTGAACAGAATGTACTGGAACTGGCCGAGCACCGGGACCTGCTGAGCCAGGACCGGGTCGAGCACGTTGACGAGCGAGAACCCCATCGGCACGTCGATCAACTGCCCCGCCAACTGCAAGGCGGAAAAGGTCATGGTCACGGCGTACCCGAGGGCGAAGCCCAAGAGGAGCTCGCTTCCGATGGCGAGGGCGTACCTCCCCGGGGAGGCTGGCTCCACCCCGGCGGCCGGCGGCTTCCCGAGGGGCAGGAGGAAGAAGGCGATCGCAAGCCCTAGCGCCATCTTGAGTCGGCTCGGGATCGCCCGGCTGCCGAAGAACGGGGTAGCGCCGAGAAAGCCGGTCACTCTGACCAGCACCAGGAGGTAACGATCAAAGGCTGCGTACAGCGTCCCGAGGTCCACGGCACTCCTCCTACCGCACGAACGTGTGGAGGTTCCCCAAGATCCCGCGGGCGAAGTCCAAAAGCACTCCGAGCATCCATGGCCCGAAGACCACGATCCCAACCAGCACCGCCACGATTTTGGGGATGAAGGAAAGCGTCTGCTCCTGAATCTGCGTGGTTGCCTGGAGGATGCTCACCGCCACCCCCACGAGCAGCCCCAGCCCCAGCATCGGGGCGGCGACCAGAAGCACGGTGGTCAAGGCGTCCCGCCCGACCTGCACCACGAAGGCCTCGCTCATCACCCACGCCCCCTAGCGAAAGCTCAACAGCAGCGATTTCACCACCAGGTACCACCCGTCCACCAGGACGAAGAGCAGAATCTTGAACGGCAACGACACCATGATCGGCGGCAGCATGAGCATCCCCATCGACATCAGCGTGGAGGCCACGATCATGTCGATGACGAGAAACGGGACGAAGATCATGAAGCCGATCTGGAAAGCGGTCTTCAACTCGCTGAGCACGAAGGCGGGGATTACCACCTGGGTCGGGACATCCGCCGGCGTCCGCGGCCGCGGCGTCTTGCTCATCTCCACGAACAGCGCCAGGTCTTTCTCTCGGGTCTGCCGCAGCATGAACTCGCGGATCGGCTTCATTCCGGCCTCAAGGGCCTGCTCCGCCGGCAATCGCCCGGCCAGATACGGCTGGAGGGCGTTGGTGTTCACCGCCTGCCAGGTGGGGTACATCACGAAGAGGGTCAGAAACAGGGCCAACCCGACCAGAACCTGGTTCGGCGGCATCTGCTGCGTAGCCAGAGCTGACCGCACGAACGAGAGGACGATCAGGATCCGGGTGAACGACGTCATCAGGATGAGAATGGAGGGCGCCAACGAGAGGACAGTTAAAAGGAACAGAATCTGCAGGCTCTGGGCCACTTCCCCTGGTGTCGTCGCCTGCCCCACCTCGAGGCTGAGACGCGGCACCGGGACCGGCGCTGCCGGAGCAGCCCAGGTTTGGCCGGCCAGCCCCGCGACCAGGAGAAGGGTCCAACCCACCAGGCGCAGCCAGCGCCGTCCGGAGTGGCCGTCCCTCACCCCGTCTCTAACGCTTTCCCACGGCAAACGCTTCATCCCCCGCACTACTCAGGCGCCGCAGGCGCGCCAGCTGTCCCTCCAGCGCCTCCACCGTCCGCCTTCGGGCCTCATTCCCGCCCCGGAGGTCGGCGTCGCCCCGGCCCCCGCCCAGCCGGCGCAGCAAGGCTCTCCCCGCCGCCAGCCAGCCCGTCACCTGCCCTGCCAGGGGGAGGACCTCCGTCCTAACCCCCTCCCCCCGGCTCAACTCGGACAGCACCTCGGGCGCGGCCACCTCGCCAATAACCTGGATTCCTTTAGCACCGCAGGCCAGGGCATACACTTTTCCCGCCACCTCTACCAGGTGAAGCCGTCCGTCGCTGCCGAGACTGCAGGTCTCGAGGACGCGGAGGTGGCGTCCGCCGCTCTGCGCCCGTTCGGCCCAGAACCGGGTGGAGATCTGCACGAACGGGATCAACACCGCCGTCACCGCCACCACGCGCAGCCACACCAGCCAGGACACCGCTCTCCTCCCCCTTCCCGGGCCCCTGACACTAGTCGACTTGAGTCGACATTTTTCCGGGTCATTGCTCTGCGGCTCCAGGTCGCCACTCAACCTACTGCCTTGCGCACGGCCTCAACCACCCGGTCGGGTTGGAAGGGCTTGACGATGAAGTCCTTCGCCCCCGCCTGGATGGCGTCGATCACCATGGCTTGCTGCCCCATGGCGCTGCACATGATGATCTTGGCATCCTCCTTCACCTTCCGGATCTCCCGCACCGCCGTAATGCCGTCCATCTCCGGCATCGTGATGTCCATGGTCACGAGGTCCGGTTGGAGCTCCAGGTACTTCTCGACTCCGGTCTTGCCGTTGTCCGCCTCCCCCGCCACCTCATATCCGGCCTTCGTCAGGATGTCGCGGAGCATCATGCGCATGAAGGCCGCATCGTCCACAATCAGAATCCGCTTGCCCACGGTTCTCCTCCTCCGGTACGCTCTGGTATGCGCTACTTACTGCAACCCCTGAATCCGCTCGGCGGGGGTCACGATGTCCACTACTTTGACCCCGAAATTCTCGTCGATCACGACGACTTCTCCCTTGGCGACAAGCTTGCCGTTGACCAGGATATCCACCGGCTCGCCGGCAAACTTCTCCAGCTCGACCACGGAACCCTTGGCCAGTTCGAGGATGTCCCGGATGAGCATCTTCGTCCGGCCGAGCTCCACCGTGACCTGCAACTGGACGTCCATCAGGAGTTGGAGGTTCGGGTTGGGGCGGGCCACCGGCTGGTTGGCGAGCGGGGCAAACTGTGCGGCCTGGACCACCACTCCGCTTTTCGGCCCGTACTCGCCCATCATGCTGAATCCCCCCCGCTCCTCGCCGCCGCCCGGAGCCGTTGGCGCCGCTGGCGCCGCCGGGCCAGCGTAGCTGGCCGCGGGGGGCGAAGCGGTTGCTGCCGAAGCTGCCGCCTGACCTGCCTGGGCGGCTGTAGCCGCTACTGGGGGGGCCGGAGCCGGCGGAGGAGCCGCCGTTTCCGCACCGGCCATCGTCAGCTCGTAGAACCGGGATACCAACTGCTTGCTCAGCTCCAGCGGCAGGATCTGAATAAACTCGCTCTCCACGAGGTCCTCGATCCGCAAGGTGAAAGCGGCCTCCACCATCCGTTCGCCGTCCAGCGCCGCCACCGCCTCCGCGTCCGCCTCGTTGCTGAGATTGACCGACTTGACCATCGGCGGCGTGATAGTGATGCGTTCGCGCAGCACTCCGGCCATCGCGGTGACCGCCGCCCCCATCATCTGGTTCATCGCCTCTGCCACCGCGGAGAGCCGCACCTCATCCAGAACCCCTTCGCTCGACCCGGGGCCGCCCATCATCAGGTTGGCGATCAACACCGCATCGCGCTGCCGGATGAGGAAGAGACTGCTACCCCGCAGTCCCTCGCTGTATTCGACCCTGATCAAGACCTGCTCCGGCGGAGCAATGCGCGTGATCTCGCTCTCCGCGACCACCCGCACTCTCGGGGTGGTGATTGAGACCTTGCGGTTGACCAGTTTGGACAGGGCCGTCGCTGCGGCTCCCAGGGAGATGTTGCCCACCTCGCCGACCGCATCCCGCGTCTCCGGGGAGAGTTCCTCGACTGGCTGGCCCGCCGGTTCCTCTGCCAGCCCCTGCTCAGCCTGTGCGGCGAGCAAGGCGTCCAATTCGGCCTGGGACAGGATTCCTTCGCTCATTCGCCGTCACCCTCTCTCACGACGGCGGCAATTTCCACCGCCAGTTTGGATCCGACCACGCCGGGCCGAGCCCTGAATTTGACCCGGTTGCCGACCCGGACGTTCAGCAGGCCGTCGCGTCGCGTGTTGAGGGCGATTACATCGCCCCGCTGGAGGTCCAGAATCTCTCCCACGCTCAACGGCGTCTGTCCGAGGATCGCCACCATTTCGACCCGGGTTTGCTCCACCCGCCGGCGGAGTGCTTCCAGAACCTGCGGCGACAGGCTCTGGCGCGCGCTGGCCCACCAGAAGTGCGCCGTCAGTTTCGAGAGCACCGGCTCCAGCAAAGTGTCGGGGAAGCAGAGGTTGATGAAACCCTCGTTCTCCTCGCTCTTGACCGAGAGCGTCACCAGGACGACCATCTGGTTCGGGGCTACGACCTGCACGAAGTGGGGGTTCAGTTCCATCCGCTCGAACTGGCCCTCCACCTCCGCAACGTTTCGCCACGCTTCCTTGAGGTGACCCAGGCAGCGGACGACGATCCGCCGCAGGATGGTCTGCTCGATGTCGGTCAACTCCCGGCCCTTCTCCGGGAGTCGCAGCTTTCCCCCCAGGAGCCGCTCGACCATCATGAGGCCGAGTTCCGGGTTCATCTCCAGGATACCGGTACCCAGAGGGGCCAGGTTGAAGACCGAGATGATAGTGGGGCTCGGCAGCGACTGTACGAACTCGCCGTACGTCATCTGCTGGACCGCAATCAGGTGCACGTCCACGATCGTCCGGAGGTAGGTGGCGAGCGAGGTCGACAGCAGCCGGGCGTAATTCTCGTGCATGAACTCGATGGTCCGCAGTTGGTCCTTCGAGAACTTGTCTGGCCGGCGGAAGTCGTATACCTTGACCCGGCGCTTGCTCTCCTCGTTCCGGACGTCCTCGGGTTTGACCTCTCCCGTGGACAGGGCCGACAACAACGCATCGATTTCGTCCTGCGACAAAACGTCAGGCATCGGCCCTCACCTCCCTGCACCACTCGCCGCTCACTGGAAAACGAACTCCGTGAAGAAGACGTTGCGCACTTTACCCTTGGTCAGAAGCCGGTTGATGCGGTCGCGGATTTCCTTCTTCACCGCCTCCCGCCCCTCCGGCTTGGCCACTTCAGCCATCGTTCGCGAGGACAACACGCTGAGGACGATGTCCTTCACCTGAGGGTCCCGGCTGGTCAGTTCAGCCCCGGCTTCGGCGTTTGACACCTCCACGGCCACTCCCGCCTTGAGGTAGAGCCGCTCCCCCTCGTCCGCCAGGTTGACCGTGAAGCTCCCGATCTCCTGCGCCGGCCCGAACTGGGATGCCTTCTTGGCCTCCTCTGTCGCCGGAGCGCTGGCCTTGGGCGTGGCGCTGCTCCGGCCCAAGAAGGTCACGGCCAGGAAGGCCGAACCCATCGAGGCGATGAACAACAGCGCCACCCCGAGGATCAGAATCCCGGGGTTGAGGCCGACCCTGGCGAGGGACGCCTTTTGCGGCGCCTCCTTTTCCCCCTTTGCTGCCTCCTCTGCCATGCCCTCATCCCTCCCTGCTGTCGTGCGTTCCCTCCATGGTCAACGACCGGTCGCGCCAGCCCGCGGTTCGCCCTCGGACAGGCCGGCCCGCAGCAACACCACGTCGACGCGCCGGTTCTTCCGCCGCCCTTCCTCGCTGTCGTTCGGGGCGACTGGCCGGTACTCGCCGTATCCGGCCGCCGACAGCTTTTCCGGCTTCAAGTTACCGGATTTCAGCAAGAAGCTGAGAAAGCTGGTGGCCCGGGCCACGCTGAGCTCCCAGTTCGAGGCGTAGCGGGCGTTGTGAATCGGGACGTTGTCGGCGTGGCCCTCGATCCGGATCTGGTTCGGGACCGTGGCCAGGTACCCGGCGAGCTTCCGGCCGATTTCCACTGCCTCCGGCTTCAGCTCCGCCCGGCCGGTGTCGAAAAACACCCGATCCTCGAACCGGATCACCACCCCGCGCTCCTGCGGCAGCACCGAGGCCACCTTGTCCAGTCCCTCTTTCTTCAGGAACGCCTCAGCCTTTGCCGCCGCTTCGAGGACATCCTGGCTGGACGAAGTCTTCTTAGCCAAGAGCGCCGTCTCCGGGAACATCTGGATCACCTTCTCGCCGCCGCTCTGGAGGGGCGCCCCCCGAAGCGCCTGGCTCATGGACATCGACAGCGCCTGGAACTTGCGCAGGTCCACCAGGCTGAAGGAGTAGAGCAACACGAAGAAGGTCAGAAGCAGCGTGACCATGTCACCGTAGGAGACGATCCACGGCGCCAACTGGTCCTCCACCTTCTTGCGCTTACGCACTCACCCCCACCCCCTCCGGGGCTCCCCGCTCCTGGACCGGCCGCTGCCGCTCCCCTGGGGCCAGGAAGGCTTTCAGCTTCTCTTCGACGATCCGCGGGTTCTCCCCTGCCTGGATGGACAGGATTCCCTCAATCATTACCTCTTTTAGCAGGATTTCCTCGGAGCTTCTCGCCTTCAGCTTTTGAGCCATCGGGTTGAACACCCAGTTGGCGGCCAGGGCACCGTAGAACGTGGTAATCAACGCCGTCGCCATGCCCGGCCCCAGGGAGGAGGGGTCGTTCAGGTTGCCGAGCATCTGAATCAGGCCGATCAGCGTACCCACCATGCCGAAGCCGGGGGCCGTCGCCGCCCAGAAGACCAGGATCCCGGCTCCCGAACTGTGTCGCTCCTCCAGGAAGGTCAGCTCGACCTCGAGGATGTTCCGCACCAATTGCGGATCGGTGCCGTCCACCACCAGTTGGATACCCTTTTTCAGAAACTCGTCATCCAGTTGCTGCGCCTCGTCCTCCAAAGCCAGGAGCCCCTCCCGCCGGGCCTTCTGGGCGAATCCGACCATCATCGCGATGACCTCGGTCGGGTCCTGCTTCTTGACGACGAAGACCTTCCTCATGATCCGGGGAATTTCTTTGATCGACTCCAGGGGAAACTGGACGAACATGGCCATGGCCGTTCCCCCGTAAGTGATCAGCATCGAGGGAAGGTGAACGAAGGCCTGCAGCGGGCTGCCCATGGCGATGGCCCACACGAGCAGCGCTGCGCCCCCTACTAGCCCGATAATGGATGCGATGTCCACCTACCGCCACCTCCCTATGGCTCCGGCTGGCCCTCCTTGTGCGCTGCCGGGGGGCGTCCCGGAAAGCGAGGCCACCCGGCCACCCGGCGCTCGTAACGGATGGCCTCCCGCACGACCGCCGCCACCGGCTCCTGCACCACGTACTTGTGCCCGTTGGTCAGCGTGATGACGGTATCCGGCGTCGCCTCGACTGTCTCGATCCAGTGGAGGTTCACCACAAACTCCTTGCCGTCCAGCCGGTGTAGCGTGATCACGGGAGTCACCCCCTCACCGGGCCCGCCGGCCGGGAGAGGCTAGCCTCCCCCGGCCGGCCGTGTCCGTTACCGTTTCAGGTTCACCAGTTCCTGGAGCACCTCGTCCGAGGTGGTGATCACCCGGGAGCTGGCCTGGAAGCCGCGCTGGGTGATGATCAGGTTGGTGAACTCCTGCGACAGGTCGACGTTCGACATTTCCAATGCCCCCGGCTTCAGCGTCCCTCGTCCGCCGGACAGCGCCACACCGATCTGCGGCACGCCGGAGTTGTTCGACTCCTGGAACAGCGTGTCACCCCAGCGCATCAGCCCCTCGGGGTTGTTGAAGAGCGCCAGGGCCACCTGGGCCAGCGCCCGGCTCCGGCCGTTGGTGTAGTAGCCGGTGATGACCCCCGAGGTGTCCATGCTGAACTCGGTCAGGCTGCCGCGGAGATATCCGTCCTGCTCGCCGGCGTTGGCGGTGGCCGCCGAGGCATACTGGGTCAGGTGGTCGAAGTCCAGGGTCATCACGAGGTCGTCGGCCCCCAGGATGCCCGAGAAGCGAACCGTCGGGGTGGCCGGAACCTCACCCTCGAAGGCGCCGCCGTTGGTGAAGTCGACGGTGCCGGTGGCTACCCCGCCGGCGCCGTCATCCACGGTGATGGTCGGGTCGGAGCAGGTGGCCGTCCACGTCCAGCGGTTGGGGTGGATGGCCGGATCCACTTTGGTGAAGGTGATGGTTAGCTCATGGGTGTTCCCAAGCGAGTCGTAGACCGTCTTCTGGGCAGTACGGGTGGCCCCGGTGACTTCCCGGGCGTCCAGATTCCCGAGGTAGTCGACGGTCGTGGTGGCGCGGGGGGGCATCTCCTGACCGCGGATAATCCGGATAAACCCCGGGACGGCGTTGTTCGGGTCGAGCACGCCCGTCGTCGGGTCGGCGTTCCACCCGACGACCTTCAAGCCGTTGCCGGCGTTCACCAGATTCCCCACCTGGTCCAGGGAGAAGGCGCCGGCCCGGGTGAAGAACTGAGCGCCGTTGTCGTCCCCGAGGATGAAGAACCCGTCACCCTCAATTGCCAGGTCTGTGTTGCGCCCGGTCGTCTCGATGTTTCCCTGCGACATCACCGAGTCGATCGAGCCGATGCTCACGCCGAGGCCCACCTGGCGGGGGTTGATGCCGCCCCGGCCCCCCTGGGGCGCCGTGGCGCCGAGCATCGTCTGGTAGAGGACGTCCCGGAAGGTGGCCCGGCTTCCCTTGAAGCCGATGGTGTTCACGTTGGCAATGTTGTTCGAGATCACGTCGAGGCGGATCTGGTGGTTCCGCAGACCCGAGACTCCGGAAAACAGCGATCTCAACATAGTTTCAACCCTCCCTTTCGGCCCGCCGACCAGCGGGCCCTTCGGGCGGTGATCGCGGCCTCCGTCGTTCAGCCGCGCCGGGCTTCCTCGCGGTCCAGCCCTAAGCAATCACCGCGCTGTCGATGTTCGTGAAAACGTTCTCCTTGAGGCTCTCCCCGTCGATGGCGGTAATCACGATGCGGTTCCGGACGCTCACCAGGAACGCCGTGTTCCCCACGAGCACCAGCGTCTCCCGGGCCCCCTTGGCTGCCGCCCGGTCCACCGCGCTGGCGAGGTTAGCCATCTCCTCCGGCGAAAACGGAATCGCTCGGGAGGCCAGCCGTTTTTCAGCGTGGGCGGAGAACTTGAGTCCACCGCGCGCCAGTTCCTCGGCGAAGACGGCCTCGAAGGACGACCTCCCCTTCGCTGGAGTGGGACGCTCGGCCGGCGGAGCCGGTGCCGGGGTTGTACCCGCTGGCGGAAGAATCCCCTGGAGACTGACCTTGTCCACCATACTCGTTCACCTGCCTTGAGTGCCTGACGGATCAGCCGTTCAGGCCACCTCGGCGACATAAGCCGGGTCGTAGGTCTCCTCGTTGATCACGAGCTTTGGCCAACCGTCGAGCAGCCGGACCGCAGCGACTGTGCCGGTGATCTTGAGCGTAGCCCCCTCTTCCTCGGCTGTCGTATCCGGCATCTCGATGGTCACCGTGCGCCCGATGAGCGCCGTAGCCTCGCTAACCAGAGCTGCCCGTTGCTGGTTCTTGCCGATCTCTTCCGCGATCCGGGCCAGGTTGGTCAGCTGTTCGAGGCTTGAGAACTGCGCCATCTGGGCGATGAACTCCGTGTTTCCCAAGGGCGACATGGGGTCCTGGTTCTTCAATTGGGTCGTCAGGAGTCTCAGGAAGGCGTCCTTCCCGAGTTCCTTCGACTTCACCGCCGACGACGTGGATTGCCACTCCTCCCAACCGAAATGGGTCACGCCTTGGGCTTCCACGCTTCTCACCCCCTCTCACTCCGTTACATCAGCGCGTCCAGGAGTCCCCCGCTCCCCGCCCACAGGTGCGACGCCGGGATCGCCGGCTCCACGGGGACGGCCGGGGTCTCCTCGTACTGGTGCCGGGCGGCGCTGCGGGACAGGCCCCACCCGAGCGGTTCCCGGACTTCCTCCCGGAGAAAGCCTCCCTGGCCGGCTCCAGCGTCCTCGCAGCCCACGCTCAGGCCGGCAAGCCGGAATCCCTGGTCCCGTAAGGCCCGCTCTAGTTCGGGAAGTCGCTCCTCCACCAGCGCCTTGACCTCCGGATTCTCCACCACCAGCCGGGCCGTCACCCCGCCCTCAGCCACGCTGACCCGCACCGACAGCCGGCCCAGGCTCTCCGGTACAAGCTGTACCCGCATCTCGGTCGGCGCTCCGCTGCGGGCCACTAGTTCCGCCCGCCGGACGAACTGGGGAAGGTCCCGCAGCTCTGCCCGGCTGTAGGGGCGGAGCGGCTCGGCTTTGGCGGAGCCGGGTGACGCACTCTTCTCGGTCCGCCAGCCTTGCTCGTTCCAGTCTGCTATGGCCGGCCCGGCCGTCTGCTTCGGACGCATGCCCGGCCGATCGGCGCTGGCCGGTTCTTCCTGTGGCGGTGCGGCCCTCGTCCCTGCCGAAGCCGGCCTGGCTTCCACGCCGGCCGCCTCCCGGGTGGCGCCGCCTTCGACCTTCGCAGGCCTTCCTTGTCCAGGGTGCTCGACCGCTACCGTCGGCTTTGCCGGGCGCTGTTCCTCGCTGGCCGTCCTGGAGCCCTCTGGCGCGGTGCTTACCGGCACCCGTTCCGTCCGCTGGTCACCCTCCGGCGGTCGGTGAGCATCGACTCCCGCCGGCTTCCCGGGGTTCGCCGCGGCGGCGCGACTCTCGCTAGGCGGGGCGCTGAGCCGGCGATCTGCCCCGTCGTCGGCCGGTGAAGCCCCGCTTTCAGCCGGCCTGGGCTCGCCCTTCTCTCGGGCGGTCTCCCCCGGCATCCCGGAGGAGCCCTCCGCGGGCGGCGTGAATCGTTCCGGGGAGGGGGGCGCGGTCTTCACTCCGGCCACCCACACCGTACCCGAGCGGCTTTCGACCAGCCGGGCTCCCTCGCCTGGCAGCGCTCCGCTGGCTTGTCCCTGTTCATCCGGACCGCCTTGGGTGGGGGCCTTCTCCGACTGCCCCGCGGTCTGCAGAGGCTGTCCGTCTGCCACCCTCGCCCCGGCGCCTTCCTCCAGGAAGCGCTCGACAGGGCAGATCTGCAGGCATTGCTCCGCCTGCCCGGTGTGAGAAGCTTGCTGCTTCTCTGGCGCGGCCGTCACCGGTCGGGGCACCGCGGGTTCAGCCACCGACTCCTCGACGCGCGCCGTGACATTGGCCGGGTCGCCCGCTGCCGCCGGGGACAGCCAGGCCTCGCTCCGGGTGGACACAGCCGCCGTCGGACCATCCGCCGATCCCTCGGCCGCGCTCGGGGCCCCCGCGCCCGGGGCCGGCCCTTCCTGGTCGGTCGCGGCTCCACCCGCAACCGTCGGCTCCAGCCTTTCTCCACCAGCCGCCGGTGCTGCGGCGGTTTCGTCCCCCGCCGGTTTCACCGTTCCCTCGCCCTCGGCCGGTGCCGGAGCGTCCGCCGCCCCAGTCTCCGTCAGCCCTGGGCCCCCCAAGGCGGCGCAGGCCGCCGCCAACAGGTCGGCAAACAGGTTAGACCCCTCGGTGGACTGGGCCTTGGGTGTTCCAGTGCCCTCTCCCAGCGCCCGCCCGACCGTCAACAGGCCGAATAGGCCCCGAGCCGCGTCGGGGGCACCCTCGCATCCCATCACCTTCTCTCACCTCCTTTCCCTCAAGGCTCGCAACACTTGCTGCTCAGGGCCCGGGGCCTTCGAGGCCTCCCTACGGCCGCACCATCAAGGCGAGGACCCGCGCCGCCCGCTTCGCCTCGAAGCCGTTCAGGATCGCTCCGGCCTGTTTGTCCGGAAGCCTCGCCAGGACCTGAGCGATGGCGGCGTCCTCCAGCTCTCCCAGGAGCCGCACGGCCCCCGCAGTCGGCATCGCTCCGCACAGCCTGGCCACCCGGTCCAGCTGCTCCGCTCCTTTTACTGCCTTGAGCAGCTCGTCACGCCTGGCTTCGAGCTGCGCCAACTCCTCCTGGCTTCTCCGCCGGCGCTCCTCCAGATCGGCGGCCTCTTTGGCGATCTCCTTGGCCCGCAGCTCCAGGGCTTGCCGGGCATCCTCGAGCTTCGTGCGTTCCCGGGCCAGCGCCTGGCTTCTGCTCAACCCCAGCTCATACGTGCGAACGTACGGCGCAAACACCTTGATCCGCTTCAACCCGCTCATCACCAGGCTGCTGGTGTCAAGGAACCCGAAGTGGTCCAATATCGCCACCGCCATCACGCCGGCGATCACCAGAGCTACCAACCCGATTGCGACCCACCGCACCTCGGCGCCTCCCTACCTCTCCTGCCGGGCGTACTCCTGGGTGGCGATCTCGTCCAGGAACACCTGCTCCTGGCGTTGGTATTCCTTCTGGTAGGCCTCCCACTGTCGCTCCCGCAACTTTTCGAACGCCTTGCGCTCCTGGGAGGCGGCCACCACCTGCTGGCGGCAGGCTTTGACCTCCTCGTTCCGCCGGCGGACCTCCACTCGCTGGCGCTCAATCCTCTCGTCCAAACCAGCCAGGTAGTCCTGAGCGGAGCGCACCCGCTCCACCTCGAGCCGCCCCCGCAGCAACTGACGGAGCTCCCCCTGGGCCCGGCGGCGCTCTGCCCGCAACTCCTTGAGTCTCTCCTCCGCCGCAGCCGCCGCTCGCGTCCGTTTGGCCAGCTCCTCCAGCAGCGCCTCCTCACGCCGGCGTTTCAGTTCGAGCACCGTCTGCAGGGAGAAGACAAACCTCTTCATGCCTTATCGCGTTCCCCCCGTCGCCGCCCCGGGCTGTCCGCCGGCCATCGCCAGCAACTGGGCCACGGTCGCCTCGTAGGGCTGGTGAAAATCGACGTCCTGGCGGAGGAAAGCGGTGATCTCCTCGATCCGGGCGATCGCCTCGTCGATCTTCGGGTTGGAACCGGCCACATACGCTCCGATGTTAATCAGATCCCGCGCCCGCCGGTACGTGGCCACGATCTCCCGCAGCCAGGCTGCCGCCGCCCGGTGCTCCGGCTCCACCACGTCTCCCATCACCCGGCTCACGCTGGACAGCACGTCGATCGCCGGATACTGGTTCTCCGCCGCCAGCTCCCGGGAAAGCACGACGTGTCCGTCCAGAATGGCCCGGCAGGCGTCGGCGATCGGTTCGTTCATGTCGTCCCCTTCCACCAGCACGGTGTAGAGCCCGGTGATGGACCCGTTCCCGGCGGTGCCCGCCCGTTCCAAGAGCTTCGGTAACAGGGCGAACACCGAAGGGGTGTAGCCGCGGGTCGTCGGGGGCTCGCCGATCGCCAGGCCGATCTCTCGCTGGGCCAGAGCAAACCGGGTCACCGAGTCCATCATCAAGAGCACGTCCAGCCCCTGGTCGCGGAAGTACTCCGCCACCGCGGTGGCGACGAGCGCCCCCTTGACGCGGACCAGTGCCGGCTGATCGGAGGTGGCTACCACCACCACCGACCGCGCCAAGCCTTCCGGGCCCAGGTCCTTCTCCAAAAAGTCCCGCACCTCACGGCCCCGTTCCCCGATCAGGGCGATCACGTTCACGTCCGCTGCCGTGTTCCGGGCGATCATGCCGAGGAGAGTCGACTTGCCGACGCCGGAGCCGGAGAAGATGCCCACACGCTGGCCCCGCCCGCACGTGAGCAGGGCGTCGATCGCCTTGACGCCGACCTCCAGCGGCCGGGAGATCCGCTGCCGCTGCAGGGGGTTGGGGGGTTGAGCATGGACTGGGTAGTACCGTCCCGTCGCCACTGGACCCCGGCCGTCGATCGGCCGCCCCAGCCCGTCCAGCACCCGCCCGCATAGTCCGTCGCCCACCTCGACCTGCAGTACAGCGCTGGACGTCCGGACTTCAGCCCCGGGACCCAGGCCGTCCATCTCACCCAGCGGCATCAAGAGCACCCTGGAGTCGCGGAAACCCACGACCTCCGCCCGGATCGGCGGGCCCTCCCGCGGGTGGAGGTAACAGAGCTCTCCTAGATGCACCGCTGGACCCACAGATTCCACCGTCAGGCCGATCACCTGGGAGACCTTACCCAGGAGGCGCACCGGTTCAAAGTCGTCGAGGGCCTCCAGGCCCGCCCGCAACCGGCTGCCCAGGATGGCCTCGTACTGTTCCTCCGCCTTCTCCGCCCCGCCCGCGCCGGAGAGCGGCTCAACCGCCATACAGCCTCTCCTCCAGCTTCCCCAGAGCCTCCTCCAGTTGCGTCTCCAACTGGGCGTCGATGTTGCCCCCGTTCGTCTCGATCAGGCAGCCGCCCGGCGTGAGGCGCGGGTCCGCGCACACCTCCACCACCGCCGAAGGGGTGAAGTACTTCAGGAAGTGAGGGACCCCCTCGCGGGCCCGGGCCAGGTCTTCCGGGCTGACCCGGACCAGGACCTGACTCCGCTCGGTGACCAGGCGGAGCGAGGCGTCGATGGCCCGCTCCACCACCGCCGGATCGAGGCGCACCTCGGCCCTGATTATCTTTTCGGCAACCCGGCGAACAATCTTTAATACATCCTCCCGGCTAGAGGCGACGAGACGGGCTTTTTCGTGCACCGCAGCGGTCAGGACCTTCATGGCCTGCTTGACTGCGGCCTCCATCTCCGCCTCCGCTTTCGCCCGCCCTTCGGCCAGGCCGCGCTCTTCGCCTTCGCGGAAACCGGCCTGGTACCCTTCGTGCCGCGCCTCTTCCAAAAGCCGCGCCGCCCGGGTTCGGGCCTCGTCCAGAAGCCGCTCCGCCTCTGCCTCCGCCTCGGTCACAATGGCGTTGGCCCGCTCGCGGGCCAACGCCACCCGAGCCTGGACTTCCGGGTCCATCTCCTCTGACTCCCTTTCCACCGCGAGGCCCGCCGGTTCGCTTTCACCTGAGGCAGCCCACCGCTCCTCTTCCTCTCTCGCCAGTTCACTGGCGGGGGTCCCTTCCTCCCACCCGGCGATGGACCAGGAAGTGGCGATGGTGACGGGGGTGGCGCCTAGAACCAGGTTGGCTGCCTTTATGACCTTGCTAGACAACGATCTCATCTCCTCCGCCCCGGGCGACGACGATCTCGCCCGCCTCCTCCAGCTTCCGGACCACGTTCACGATCCGTTGCTGGGCGTCCTCGACGTCACGCAGCCGCACCGGTCCCATGAACTTGATGTCCTCCCGCAGCATCTCGGCGGCGCGCTTGGACATGTTCTTGAAGATCCGGTTCGCCACTTCTTCGCTGCAGGTCTTGAGTGCCAGTGCCAGGTCCTTGCTCTCGACTTCCCGCAGCACCTGCTGGATCGACCGGTCGTCGAGCAGGGTGAGATCCTCGAAGACGAACATCCGCCGCTTGATCTCCTCGGCCAACTCCGGGTCCTGCTCGGTCAGCGCCTCGAGGATCGTCTTTTCGGTAGCCCGGTCGGCCCGGTTGAGGACCTCGACGGTCGCCTCTATCCCGCCGGCCGAAGTGAACTCCGAGGCCATCAGGGAGGAGATCTTCCGCTCGAGCAGACTCTCCACTTCGCTCAACACCTCCGGTGGCGTGCGGTCCATGGTCGCCAGCCGCCGGGTCACGTCCACCTGTTTGGCCGGAGGGAGCGCAGAGAGGATCGTCCCGGCCTGGTCGGGAGTGAGGTACGCCATGATCAGGGCGATCGTCTGCGGGTGTTCGTTCTGGATGAAGTTCAACAGTTGTGCCGGGTCGGTGCGCCGGGCGAAGTCGAAGGGCCGGATCTGCAGCGAGGCGGTGAGGCGGGCGATGATGTCCCCCGCCCGATGGGGCCCCAGCGCCCGGTCGAGAATCTCCCGGGCGTACTCGATACCGCCCTGGGCGATGTACTCCTGGGCCATGAAGAGCTCCCGGAACTCCTCGACCACCCGCTCCTTCAGTTCCGGCTCCACCTTGCGCAGGTTGGCGATCTCAAGGGTCAGGTCCTCGATCTCCTCCTCGCGCAGGTGCTTGAAGACCTTCGCCGAGAGCTCCGGCCCCAGCGAGATCAACAGGATGGCGGCCTTCTGCTTTCCGGTCAACTCCTTGCTGCGCCCGCCAGCCACTCGGGTGTCACCTCTCGTCTTCGGTCAGCCACGTTTTCAGCAGTCCGGCGAACTCCTCCGGCTTCTCGTCGGCGAGCTTGCGCACCTGCTTCTCCTTGTTCAGCCGCTCCTGGTCCTCGGCTGACAGCGCCTCGACCGCGAGCGGCTGCACCTCGGCCTGCTTCTCTGCGATGAGCACGTCCAGCGCCCGCCCCTTCCGCTCCTCGGCCACCTGCTGGGCCACCTTGCGCCGTCTCGTCACTGCGGCCACCCCCACGCCCAGGACCACGGCCGCCGCCACCGCCGCCCAGACCAGGTTGGTGCGCCCGGCCGGCTTCTCGGCGGGTGCCTCCCCCTTGAGGTCCTGGCTTTCAAACTTCATGGAGTCGATGAACAACTGGTCTCCCCGCTGCTCGTTGAAGCCGACGGCCCCAGCCACAGCCTGGCGGACGCTGGCGAGCTGCGCCTGGCTCAACTTGCCATCCACCCACACCGCTACCGATAACCGCTTGACCTGCCCGGGCGCCACGATCAACTTCTCCTGAACCCGGTTGAGCTCGTAGTTTTCGGTCGTATCGGTCTTCTCGTACTGGGAGGACCCGCCGTTCTCCACTGCCTGGTAGCCGGGGATGTTCCCGCTCACCCCCGGCACTCCACCGGCGCCTCCGCTACTCTGATAGCTCTCCGAGCGGACAGCGCGGCTGCGGATGATGCCGGTGCCCGTCTCGGTGTTGACCGGCGTGAAGTTCTCGCTGTTCTGTTCCTTATAATCGAAGTTCAGCTCCGCGTTGACCCGGGCGACGACCTTTCCGAAGCCGAACAGCGGCTCCAGCATGGTCTGGAGTTCACGCTGTAGCTCTTTTTCGACCTCGCGTTTCAACTGGAGCTGGGCCATGATTCCGCGCCCCGAGATCCCCGCCCCCACCGGGCCGGCGGCCAGGGCGTCAGAAAGGATGTTGCCGGTGGAGTCGAGGATCGTGACGTTCTCCGGCTTGAGCCCCTCCACGCTTCCGGCGAGCAGGTTGGCGATGCCGTAGATCTGCCCCTCGCTGAGGCGGCGGCCGGGCCGCAGCTTGAGGAGGACCGAGGCGGTCGGCTCCCGGTCCTCCGACACGAACAGGGACCGCTCCGGCAGGACGATGTGCACCCGGGCGTCTTCCACCTCGCTCATCTCGCGGATGGTCCGGGTGAGCTCTCCCTGGAGCGCCCAGTTGTATTTCAGCTTCCGCTCGAAATCGGTAGTCCCCAGTCTCGTCTCGTTGAACAGCTCGAAACCCACGACCCCGCCCTTGGGGAGCCCCTGGCTGGCCAGGTTGATCCGGGTCTCATAAACCTGTTCCTGAGGGACGAGCACCGCCGTTCCCTTTTCCGCCAGCCGGTAGCGCACCCCCGACTCCTTGAGCTTGGCCGTGATCTCACCGGCATCCGCCGGGCTCAGGCCGGTGAAGAGCGGAGCGAACTTGGGCTGGTTGAGTACCGCGGTGGCGTACACCAAAAACCCGATGACGGCCAACACGACCAGGGGAAGTCCTACCCGTCGCCCGGGGGAGAGACCCTGCCAGAAAGCCTTGGCCTGTTCGTACAAGCTCCTGAGGAAATCCATCGCCGCCCCCCACCACTTAGGCCAAACTCAGACCTGCATCCGCATGAGCTCGTTGTAGGCCTCGAGGATCTTGTTCCGGATGGCCATCGTCAGTTGGAGCGCCAGGTTGGCCCGCTCGGTCGCCAGGACTACCTCGTGGAGATTGGTCGCTTCCCCGGTGGCCAGTCGCTCCGCAGCGGCGTCGCTCTCCTTTAGAGCCGCGTTCACTTGGCCCAACGCGGTCTTGAGCATCTCGGCAAAGGGTGCAGCCTTCCCTTGCTCCCCCGCCCCCGCCCGGCCGACAGTAGCCTCCTCGCCCGGTCTCACCCCGCCCGCTACCGCCGGATAATCGAACCTCACGCCACTCGACGACATGCTGCTCCCCTCGCTCTACTCCGGACTACCCCCGGAGAAGATCCAGCGTCCGGGCGGCCATGTTCTTGGTCTCGTTGATGACGGTCACGTTAGCCTCGTACGCCCGGGCTGCTCCGATCAGGTCGACCATCTCCACCACCGGGTCCACGTTGGGCATGGTGACGTAGCCCTCGGCGTCAGCGTCAGGGTGCCCCGGGTTGTACACCCGGCGCAGGGGAGAAAGGTCTGGCCGGATGGCGACGACGCGCACCCCCGCCCCCCGCCGCTCGGCCAGCGGCCAGCCCGCGGGAGTCTCTTCCCGCGGGGCGAAGACCACGACTTGCCGCCGGTAGGGGCCCCCGCCCGGCGTGCGCGTCGTGTTGGCGTTGGCCAGGTTGTTGGCGACGACATCTAGCCGCAGCCGCTCCGCCGTCAAGGCCGAAGCGGACACCTCCAGCGGCCCAAAGAGGCCCACGACCTTACCGCCTCCCTTCGTTGATCACAAACCGCTGCATCGCCAGGCGCCGCCCGAGCACCTGGGTCAGCGAGTTGTACAGGAGCGTGTTCTCGGCCAGCTTGACCATTTCCGCATCGAGGTCCACGTTGTTCCGGTCGGCTCGCCCTGTGGTCTCCAGCACGCGCCAGACGGAAGGCTGCGCCTCTGCCAGCGGGGCTTGTCCGCCCGGGAGGTGGCGCGGGTCAGTCCGGGTCAACGGCACCCCGGTACCCTGCTTGGCCAGCGCCGCCTTGAGCGCTGCGGCAAACTCCACCTCCAGCCGCTTGTAGCGAGGCGTATCCACGTTGGCCAGGTTTTCCGCAATCGCCTGGTGGCGCAGGACCGACCCGTCGAGCGCCCGCTCGAGGGCCAGGTCCGCCTGCACCCCCAGCACCCCGCCAGCCACCTCGCTCACCCCCTTTGTGTCCGGACTCTCGTCGTCATCTTCGGCAGCCGCGGCACAAAATTAAGGATTCAAGCCCGGCCCCCAGTGGACTTGAATCCGTTCAACCCACTTTCGCGCAACCGTGGCAACCCGGCCGCCATAGCCCCTCCGTGAGGCCTTAGGCCCGTAGCTTTGCGTCTCTACCTTTTGGTAGATTTGCCCTTTCCCTGCCGCGGTGAGTCTTGTCTTTCCTGGCCTTTCCAGACCTGGAGTTTTATTTTCTTCAGCCAAAAGGAAGTTCCTGCCGGTGTCTCCCACATTTCGTGAAAAAGAGATGAGATTTTCACCAATGAAAAGAAAACCCGGCGACTGACTGCCGGGTGGAGGTTGGGCCTATAAGCTCCGCCGCTCCTCGAGGGATTTCAACTCATCCAGCAGGTACTCGTTGAGGACCCGGATGAACGTCCCCTTCATCCCGAGGGACCGTGACTCAATCACGCCGGCGCTCTCAAACTTGCGCAGGGCGTTGACGATCACCGAACGGGTTATCCCCACGCGATCCGCCACCTTGCTGGCGACGAGCAGGCCTTCCCGTCCGCCGAGCTCCGCAAAGATGTGGGTCACCACCTCGAGCTCCGAAAAGGACAGGGTCGCCAGGGCGATCTGCACCGCCGCCTTCTTGCGCGCCTCTTCCTCGATCTGCTGCGACTTGAGGCGCAGCATCTCCATCCCCACCACGGTTGCCCCGTACTCGGCTAGAAGCAGGTCCTCGTCAGTGAAGGCCTGCTTGAACCGGGCCAAGACCAAAGTCCCGAGACGCTCGCCCCCGCCGTTGACCGGGACGATCGTGGTGATCTTGTCGAGGCAGTTGCACTCCAGGTCGCGGTCGAGCACGCACCGGCCCTTCTCGGGCAGCAGGTTGGGGGAGGTATGATTCACCCGCAAGAGGCGGTCGTTATAAGATTGGGGGAAATAGCCGCGGGTCAGGATATCGCGCTCGATGACCTCGCATTGGAACTCCGTCATCAGGGCATGGCCCAAGAGCTTGCCCTTCCGGTCCACGACGTATATGTTGGCTCCGATCACATCGCGCAGGACCTGCGCCATCTCTCCGAAATCGACCGCTTCTCCAGCGGTGCTCTGAATCAGGCGGTTGATGTTGCGCGTCTTCGCTAGCAAGGTCCCAGTCATAGTAAACTGCTCCTCCGTTTTCTGCGTCTACTGGCTGCTTCGACAAATACCCTTATTATCCTAACACACGCCCATTTCGCCCGCAAGTTTCAAGTGCCAATTGTCACGCAACTGAGAAAGTTGGACAGCGCTTCTTGAGCTCGCTCCACGTGGCGGTGCCGCCGGGAGGCCTGACCCCTTACCCGCTCCCTCAGGGGGGGGAGCAACCCGAAACTGGCGTTCATCGGCTGTACGACCGGGCGGGGCCGGGTGACAAAAGCGAGCAGCGCACCGATCATCGTCTCCTCCGGGAAGACCACCGGCGTCTCGCCGCGAATGGCCCGGGCAGCGTTGATTCCGGCGACCAGGCCCGCGGCGGTCGACTCCAGATAACCCTCGACCCCGACCAGTTGGCCCGCCAGGAACAGCCTCGGCCGTCGGCGGGCCCGAAGGGTGGGCTCGAGGACCGCCGGCGCCTCCAGGTAGGTGTTGCGGTGCATCACCCCGTAGCGCACGAACTCCGCCCGGGCCAGCGCCGGGATCATCCGGAAGACCTCCGCCTGGGCGCCCCACCGCAGGCGCGTCTGGAACCCCACCAGGTTGAGCAGGCGCCCCGACCGGTCCTCCCGCCGCAACTGCACCACAGCGTAGGGTTGCCGGCCGGTGCGCGGGTCCACCAACCCGACCGGCTTGAGCGGCCCGAAGCGCAGCGTGTCCCGGCCCCGGCGGGCCAGTTCCTCGACGGGCAGGCAGCCTTCGAAGAAGAGCGGCCGGTCGATCTCGTTCAGCGGCACCGTCTCCGCGCTGACCAGGGCCTGCCAGAAAGCCTCGTACTCCGCCTGCGTCAGGGGGCAGTTCAGGTAGTCGCCTCCGCCCTTTTCGTACCGGCTGGCCCAGAAGGACCGCTCCGGATCGACGCTCTCCCCGGTGACGATCGGGGCGGCGGCGTCGTAGAAATGCAGGCAGGAGGCCCCCAATTCCTCCTGGAGCGCTTGGGCCATCTTCTCGGAAGTCAGGGGTCCGGTGGCGATCACCGCTGGACCCTCCGGCAGGCGATCCACCTCCCCCCGGCGGAGACGGACGAGCGGGTGAGAGGCCAGCCGTGCGGTCACGGCGCGGGCGAAGGCCAGCCGGTCGACGGCCAGAGCCCGCCCGGCCGCCACCCGATGTCGGTCAGCGGCCGCCATGACGAGCGACCCCAATCGCCGCAGTTCCGCCTTCAGCAGTCCCGCCGCTGTTTCGGGAAGGTCGGACCCCAGCGAGTTGGAGCAGACTAGTTCACCCAGGTACAACGTGGAATGGGCCGGAGTCCGCATCTCCGGCCGCCCTTCCCATAACTCGACCTCCACCCCGCGGGAGGCGGCCTGCCAGGCCGCCTCACTTCCCGCCAGCCCGCCTCCGACCACCACGAGCCTTCTTGGCGGCATCTCTCCGCGCTCCTCCCTTCTGCAGCGCCCGCCCGCAGGCCGAATTGGGGCAAACGATGACCGCGGCGCGCCCCTGACGCCGTTTCACCAGGAGGCGGCCGCACTCGGGACACTTCTCGTCGACCGGCTCATGCCACGAGACGAAGGTGCACTTCGGGTAAGCGCTGCAGCCATAGAACGTGCGACCTTTCCTGGACTGGCGCTCCACCAGTTGGCTTCCGCACTCCGGGCAGGCTACGCCGATCTCCCGCCGCAGCGGCCGAGTGTTCTTGCACTCCGGGTATCCGGGGCAGGCCAGGAACTTCCCGAACCGGCCGCGCTTGATCACCATCTTCCGGCCGCACTGCTCGCACACCTCCTCGGTCTCCTCGTCGGGGAGCTTTACCCGGCCCAAGGTCTTCTGCGCTTCTGCCAACTGAGCGGCGAAGCCCGGGTAGAACTGGTCGAGCACCTCGAACCCTTCCACCTTGCCCTCCTCCACCGCGTCCAGCTGCTTCTCCAGTGCTGCCGTGAAGTCCACGTCGATGATGTTCGGGAAGTGCTCCTTCAGGAGGTCCACCACCACGAAGCCCAAATCGGTGGGAACAAACCGGCGGTCCTCCAGCCGGACGTACTCCCGGTCGAGGATGGTCTCGATCGTGGGGGCGTAGGTGCTTGGCCGGCCGATTCCCAGCTCTTCCATCGTCTTGACCAGCATGGCCTCGGAGTACCGGGGTGGCGGCTCTGTGAAGTGCTGCTCGGCCTGGAGATCCTGCAGGGCCAGCCGCTCACCGGCCACAAGTTGCGGCAACTGGCCTTCCACCGCCTCCTCCTCGTCCTCTGCCGGGCCGGCCGGGAGGCGGGCAGCCGGAGCCGCATCCCGTCCCTCGGTGTAGACCTGCATGAACCCCGGGAACTTGACGGTCGAACCGGTGGCCCGGAAGACGCAGTCTCCCGCCGCGAGGTCGACGCCCACTGTATCGAGAACGGCTGAAGCCATCTGGCTCGCCACGAACCGCCGCCAGATCAGTTCGTACAGGCGGAGCTGGTCCCGGTTCAGAGCGCCCTTCAAGCGTTCCGGGGTGCGCTCCACCGACGTGGGGCGGATGGCCTCGTGCGCCCCCTGAGCTGTGGCCTTGCTCTTGTAGAACGGCGGCTTCTCCGGCACGTAGTCCGACCCGAACGCGGCTTTGACGTACTGCCTGGCCTGGCTTCTCGCTTCTTCGGCCACTCGGACTGAGTCGGTGCGGATATAGGTGATCAGACCCACCGCCCCTTCCCCGGGGACCTCAAGCCCTTCGTACAGCTGTTGGGCGAGTTGCATGGTCTTCCGGGCGGAGAAACCGAGTTTGCGGGAGGCTTCCTGCTGCAGACTGGAGGTGGTGAACGGAGCCGCGGGATGCCGGGACCGCTCCTTCCGCCTGACCTCGACGACCACGAAGGGCTTCCCCTCGACCCGGCGCTGGATTTCCTCCGCCGCCTCCCGGTTGGGAAGCTCCGCTTTCTTCCCGTCCACCAGGACCAGTCGGGCGGGGAACGCCCGCCCTCCCCCCTGCGGCTGCAGCCAGGCAGTGATCGTCCAGTACTCCTCCGGGCGGAAGGCCTGAATCTCCCGCTCCCGGTCGCAGATCAGGCGGACGGCCACCGACTGGACCCGGCCCGCCGAGAGGCCGCGGCGCACCTTCTCCCAGAGCAACGGGCTGAGCTGATAGCCGACGATCCGGTCGAGGATCCGCCGGGTTTGCTGGGCGTCGACCAGGTTCAGGTCGATCCGGCGCGGGTTCTTCACGGCCGCGGCGATGGCCCGGGAAGTGATCTCGTGAAACTCGATGCGGCAGTCGTCGTTGGGGTCCAGGCCGAGCAACTCTCCCAGGTGCCAGGAGATGGCCTCCCCCTCGCGGTCCGGGTCAGTGGCGAGGAGCACCTTCTCTGCCTCTTTGGCGGCGTCGCGCAGCTCCCTGATGACCTTACCTTTACCCCGGATGGGGATGTACTCGGGCTTGAACCCGCTGGGTATGTCCACGCCGAACTTGCTCTTCGGCAAGTCGCGCACGTGACCCATCGACGCCCGCACCACGTAGCCCCGTCCCAGGAACTTGGTGATGGTCTTGGCCTTGGCCGGCGACTCGACGATGACCAGTTTTCCGCCCAACTGGACCCCTCCAAACGAAGTGCCGGACGTATTCTTCTGCCACCCCCGTCGGGGTATGCGGCGCCTGGCAGTTCGCAGATAATTATAAGAGAGGCCCCGCGGGCTTGTAAACAAGAACTCCCGATTCTAGCGAGGAACGAGGGCCACTCGGCCATCCGCATAGCCGCGCACTTTCCCCTCCAGCTCCCACAGGACCAACTGGGCGGCGACGGCACTCACCGGGAATCCCGCCCGGGAGGCCAGCTCCTCCACCCGGGCCGGCGCTTCCCGGAGGGCGTGCCGGAGCTTGCCGGCCAGAGCCCCTCCCTCCTCCCCACCCTCTTCCCCCGCCTCAGTCGACCGCCAGTCGGCGGCGGCAATCGGCCCCCGCCGCCAGACCGGCCCGAAGCTCAAGCCGGGAACGAGCAGGTGGGCCAGGCTTTCCTTCACCTGTCCGCCGTGCTCGAGCAGCGTGGCCCCGAGCCGAAGCAGAAGGTGGCAGCCGGCGCTCCCCGGGCGGCCGACCTCCCCGGGCACGGCGAACACCTCCCGGCCGGCGTCGTTGGCATGGAAAGCCGTATTGAGCGCCCCGCTCCGCTCCCCGGCCTCCACGACCACTGTCCCCAGGGCCAGCCCGGCGATGACCCGGTTGCGCCAGAGGAAATTCCCCGGAAGGGGTGGCGTGCCCGGCGGAAACTCCGTGAGAACGGCCCCGCTCTCCGCAATCTCCTCAGCCAGCGGGGCGTTTTCCGGGGGGTACACCCGGTCCGGCCCGCAGCCCAAGACAGCCAGGGTCCGCCCACCTGCCTCGAGCGCCCCCCGGTGCGCCGTCTCGTCTATACCCCGCGCCAGCCCGCTCACCACAGTCAGCCCTTCCGCCGCCAGTTCCCCGGCGAGCCGCTCGGCCTGGTACCGTCCGTAGGCCGACGCCCGCCGCGTGCCGACCACGGCTATGGCCCGCCAGTCGTCCCGGACCATCGATCCCCGCAGGTACAACACGGGCGGCGGCTCGGGCGTGTGGAGCAGAAGCGGGGGATACCCTTCTTCTCCCCAGGTGAGGACAGTCCAGCCCAGCTCCTCCGCCACGCCCAGGAGCTCCTCTCCAGTCCTCCGGCCGGCTGGGGCACCGCGGCGCCGCCCCTTGGGCTCGGCCCGTCCCCCTTCGCTGGCCGCCGCAGCGAAGATTCTCAACGCCCGCCACCGGTCCGGCCCGGCCGCGAGGGCCTCCCGCGCCCCGCCGAACGCCTCGACCAGACAGCGGTATACCTTCGGCCCCACCCCCGGCAGAGCCGCCAGCTCCACCCGGGCAGCCTTCTCCTTCCGGCTTACCATCGCCCCATCACCCGCTCAACGCGGTACTCCAGGGCTTCTGCGGCGTGCTCGGGCCGGACCCCCTCTTCCCCTGCCAGGTCGGCGATGGTCCGGGCCACCCGGAGCGTCCGGTAGTATCCCCGGGCGCTCAACCTGTAGTGGTCCACCGCCCGCTCGAGGAGACGTCGGGTGGCCGGCGCCAGAGTCACCCACCGCCGCAGCTCCTCCGGGCGCAGACAGGCGTTGGTCCGTCCCTCCTCCCCGGCCAGGCGGGACGCCTGGCGCGCCCTCGCCCGCTCGACGCGGTCCCTCACCAGGGCTGAACCCTCCCCCTTTCCCGCCTCCATCAGCTCGGCAGCGCTCAAGCGGTTCAGCCGCACTGCCAGGTCGATCCGGTCGAGCAACGGTCCGGAAAACCGCCGGCGGTAGCGGGCCACCTCGTCCGGCCGGCAGCCGCAGGCGACGCGGTCGTCCCCGGCGTACCCACAGGGACAGGGATTGCAGGCCAGCACCAACAGCGCCCGGGCAGGTAGCGTGACGCGGACCGCCGCCCGGCACAGCACCAGTTTCCCCTCCTCCAGAGGCTGCCGCAGGGCCTCCCGGACGTGAGGCGGGAACTCCGTGAACTCGTCCAGGAAGAGGACCCCGCCGTGGGCCAGGCTCAGTTCGCCTGGACAGGCGCCCGCCCCGCCCCCCAAAAGCCCCGCCAAGCTGATCGAGTGGTGTGGCGCGCGAAACGGGCGCGCCGTCAAAAGGCCGGTGCCTGGCGGCAGCATCCCCGCCACGCTGTGGATGCGGGTCACCGTCAAGGCCTCCTCCCGGTCAAGCGGAGGCAGCAATGAGGGGAGTCGGCGCGCCAGCATGGTCTTGCCGGCGCCGGGCGGACCGATCAGGAGCAGGCTGTGCCCCCCTGCCGCGGCGATCTCCAGCGCGCGCTTGCCGGCCGCCTGGCCCGCCACCTCTGCCAGGTCAGCTTCTTCCCCCCCGTTTCTTGCGCCGGGACCCGGCCGCGCCCGCCGCTGGCCGGACGCTTCCCGCCGCCCCCGCACCAGCTCCACCGCCCCGCTGAGCGTGGCCACCGGTTCCAGGGTGAGCCCCTCAACGACCTCCCCTTCCTCCAGGTTGGCCTCGGGCAAGACCAGGGCCGCCCCCTCCGCCCGGGCCAAGAGTGCCACGGCCACGATCCCCCGCACCGGCCGCACTGCGCCGTCCAGCGAGAGTTCCCCAGCCACCAGGCGGCCCTCCAGCGCGGCTGCGGGAATCACCCCCGCTGCCGCCAGCAGTGCTAGAGCGATCGGCAGGTCAAACAGGGCCCCCTCCTTTTTCAACCCGGCCGGGGCCAGGTTGACCGTGACCCTCTGCAGCGGGAAGGGCAAGCCGGCGTTGCGGACCGCCGCCCTCACCCGGTCCCGGCTCTCCCGCACTGCCGCCCCTGGGAGCCCGACGATGTCGAAACAGGGCAGACCGGGGGAGACGTCCACCTCCACTCCTACCGGCACCGCTTCCACGCCTACCAGCGACGCGCTCCGCACTCGCGCCAGCACTTCACGCCCACCTCCCGAGCACGTTCCGGTAACGGCGCACGCTGATCTCCCCTTTCCCTACTCGCACCACCACCAGGTCGAAGCGGAACCGCACCCCGGGACGGCTGGCCAAAAGGCAAGCGGCGGTCTTCCACAACCGCCGCCGCTTCTCCTTCGTCCACGCTTCCTCGGGCGCTCCGCACCGCACACTCGCCCGCGTCTTGACCTCGACAAACACCAGTTCATCCTCCTCCTCGCCGGCCAGGTCGATCTCACCGTAGCGGCTCCGGACGCGGCGCCCCACGCATTGCCAACCCTGGGCGGAGAGAAAGCCCAGAGCTACCTCTTCCCCGGCCCGGCCCAGGTCCTGCCGGTTCGACAAGGCGATCTTCCTTTCGCACAGGGAGAGGGAGAGGAAAACCCGGGCCGGCGCTACCGGCCGCGCCTTGCGGCCTCGGCGACCGGAGCGAACGAGCGGCGGTGCAGGGGGCATGGCCCGTACAAGCGCAGGCTTTGCAGATGGGCTGGCGTGCAGTACCCCTTGTGCTCGTCAAACCCGTACTCCGGGTAGAGGGCGGCGTAGGCCGCCATAATGCGGTCCCGGGTCACTTTGGCCACAATGGAGGCTGCGGCGATGACGTGGGAGAGGGCGTCTCCGTCCACCAGCGCCTCATGAGGCACGGGAAGCCCCGGTACCGGCAACCCGTCTACCAGGGCCAGCTCCGGTCGGGGGCGCAAGCCCTCGATCGACAGGCGCATAGCTCTATAGGTGGCCTGCTGGATGTTCAAGGCGTCGATCTCCCGGACATCGACCACGCCGACGCTGAAGTCCACCGCCCACCGGGTCACCTCGCGGTACAGTCGCTCCCGCTGCTGGGCGGAGAGGGTTTTGGAGTCACGCACTCCGGCGATATAACAATCCTCCGGAAGGATGACTGCGGCCGCCACGACCGGGCCGGCCAGCGGCCCCCGCCCAGCCTCGTCCACCCCGCAGAGCACAGAGACACCACGCCGCCGGGCCTCACGCTCCCGCTGGAGCATGGCTGCCCGGAGTTCTTCTTCCCTCTCTCCCTGAACTGGTTTGCGGCGGCTGGCCGAAGCGCCCGGCGGGCAGTTCATGCGAAAACCCTCAAAACAACCCCGGACGTCTATTCGTCGGGGAGGCGCGGGTCTCCTCCCGCGGGAGACGGACTCACGTCGGCTCCTCCGGGGGGTCGTCCAACGTGTAGGCACCGAGGCGCCCCTTCCGGAACTCGGTCAGAACCACGACAGCGGCCCGCTCCAGGTCGACCCGCCCCCCGGCTGTTAGGCATCCGCGCCGGCGCCCTATCGCCTCCAGCATTGCTGCCGGCTCCCGTTGTTCTTCCTCCCGCAGCTCGAACCGGGCAGTCACTGCCCCCGGCGCCTCCTGCGCCACCCAGCGCAGGAGGCGTAGAGCTACTTCCTCCGCCCGGAAGAGGCGCGCCTCGATGGCCCCCGTTGCGGCCAGTTTGAAGCCCACCTCAGGCTCACCCAGCTTGGGCCAGAGAATGCCCGGCATGTCCAAAAGCTCCAATTCCTGACCGACCCGCAGCCACTGCGGGCCGCGCGTCACCCCCGGCAGATCCCCGGTTTTGGCACCGCTCCGCCCGGCCATCCGGTTGATGACCGAAGACTTCCCGACGTTCGGCACGCCCACCACCATCAGCCGCACCGCCCGGCGTTGCCTGCCCTTGCGCATCCAGGCAGCGAGCCTCTCCTCCGCCAGGCGCTCGATCGTGCCCAAAAGCTCCCGGATCCCCGCTCCGCTCACCGCGTCGGTGGCCACCGCCGGCCACCCCTGCCGGGAAAGGTGGCCCAACCACCGCTGCGTCTTCTCCCGGTCCGCCAGGTCGGCCTTATTGAGGGCCACCACGCGGGTGAGGCCGAGCAGGAGGCGGTCGATCTCCGGGTTCCGGCTGGAGGCGGGGATGCGGGCGTCGAGCACCTCGACTACCACGTCCACCCCCTTCAGGTAGCGCAGCACCTCCCGCTTGGCCTTGTCCATGTGGCCGGGATACCATTGAAACGACACTTACCTGCCCCCGATCGGGCCCACCAGGGCCGGTGGCCAGTAGACCGCCACAGCTTTTCCCACCACGTCCCGACAGGAGATCATCCCCACCTCGGGGTACCGGCTGTCGCGGCTGTTCGCCCGGTTGTCGCCGAGGACGAAGAGGCGTCCTGGAGGCACCCGAACTGGCCCGAACTCCCCGAGCGTGACGTCGATCAGATAGGCTTCGGCCAGCGGCCGCCCATTCACCAGCACCCTGCCGTTGCGGATAGCGACCGTCTCCCCCGGCAGGCCTACGACGCGCTTGACAAACCTCACCCGGCGATTGACGGGGTAACGGAAGACGATGACGTCGCCCCGCTCCGGCCGGCCGAACCGGTAGGCGAGCTTGCTCACGATGAGGCGCTCCCCTTGGCGCAGCGACGGGTCCATCGAGGATCCCTCGACCACGAACGGCTGGGCGACGAACGCCACCATAAAGACCGCCACCGCCAGCGCCATGACCACCAGTCCGGCGTACCCGCGCCACGCCGGCGATTCCTGTCTGCGCACGCCACCACCCCGAAAAAAGAAAAAAGGACTGTTTCCAGCCCTTTTCCTGCTCTCTACACCCGGCGCTTTTCCTGGATCCGGGCCGCTTTCCCCGTCCGCTGCCGCAGATAGTACAGCTTGGCCCGACGCACCCGGCCCTCCCGGACCACCTCCAGGCGGTCGATGCGCGGCGAGTGCAGCGGGAAAGTCCGCTCTACGCCCACCCCGTCGGAGATCTTCCGAACAGTGAAAGTCTCGTCCAGGCCGCCGCCGTGGCGCCCGATCACGGTGCCCTCGAACGCCTGGATGCGCTCGCGCCCGGCCTCGACGACCTTGACGTACACCCGGACCGTGTCCCCGGGGGAGAAATCCGGCAGGTCCCGGCGCAGCTGCGCGCTCTGGACCGAATCGATCAGATTCACCATAGTCCCTCCTTCTGTAACCAGCCCAACCAGTCCCGGCAAAAACCTGGCATTTAGTATAACACACCCCGCAGGCCTTTACAACGGGGCGTCCCCAGGCACGGACGGCTCCGGAGCCTCCCCTTCTTCCGCCAACACTTCCTGCAATAGCTGCTCGTCTTCGGGGGGCAATCGCCGCCCGGCCAGGAGATCCGGACGTCGCCGCCAGGTCCGGCGCAGCGCCTCCTTGCGCCGCCACCGGCGGATGGCGGCGTGGTTCCCCGACAGGAGCACCTCCGGCACCGGAAGGCCCCGCCACACGGCCGGCCGGGTGTAGTGGGGGTATTCAAGCAGCCCGTCGTCGAACGACTCCTCGGCCGTGGAGGCGGCGCCCCCAAGGACTCCCGGCTGCAGGCGGGCCACGGCGTCGATCACCACCATCGCCGGGAGCTCTCCTCCGGTGAGCACGTAATCCCCGATGGAGAGCTCCTCGTCTGCCAGGGTCAGCGCCCGCTCGTCAATCCCCTCATAGTGGCCGCAGATCAGGATGAGCCACTCCTCCCGGGCCAACTCCCGGGCTACCTCCTGCTTGAAGCAGCGCCCTGCCGGCGTCAAGGCGATAATGCGGGGACGGCCATGCGGGCGGGCCCGCCGCACGGCCTCCAGCGCCCGGGCGATCGGCTCGGCCAGCATCACCATGCCTGCACCCCCGCCGAAGGGCGAGTCGTCAGTGGTCCGATGGCGGTCAGCAGTGAACTCCCGCAGGTCGTGCACCGCCACCTCGATCAGGCCGTTTTCCTGGGCCCGCTTGAGGATCGACTCCGTGAGTGGCCCGCTGAACATCCCGGGGAAAACGGTCAGCACATCGAATCTCATTCCCGGCTCGCCTCACTCGCCTCGAGCATTCCGGGGAGAGGACTGACCACCATCCGCCCGCCGGCCAGGTCGATTTCCCGGACCACGCTCTTCAATGCCGGAAGCAGGATGTCCCGTCCGCCGCCTGGAGGCCGGACCACAAAGAGATCATTGGCCGGGTTGTCCAGGACCGCCACGAGTTTCCCGAGCGGTGCTCCGTCCTCCGTCACGACCAACAACCCCACCAGGTCGAACACGTAGAACCGCCCCTCGGGAAGCGGGACCACCTCCTGGCGGGGGACGAAGAGCAGGCGCCCCCGCAGGCTTTCGGCCGCCTCGACGGAGTCCACGCCGGCCAGCTTCAATAGCACCAGCCGCCCCTGCCGCCGGGCCCGCTCGACTGCCACCGGGGCCCCTGCGGGCTCTCCGCCGGGCGGCCCGAGCAGCACGCGCCCGGTGGTTTCAAACCGCTCCGGGAAATCAGTGAGCGGCAGAACCCGGACCTCGCCGCGGAGGCCGTGGGGGGCTACGATCTCCCCGATGGCGACGAATCTCACCGGTTGGCGCACTCGCCTCGCCCCTAGTCCAGGATGTCGACCGTCACCCGGCGGCCGTCGCGGACCGCCGCTGCCTTGACCACGGTGCGAAGCGCCTTGGCGATGCGCCCCTGCCGGCCGATGATTTTCCCCGTGTCCGAGGGCGCCACCTTCACCTCGAGGACCACCTCGTCGTCGCCGGCCCGCTCTTCGACCCGGATCTCCTCCGGGTGGTCGACCAGTTGGCTCACGATGTACTCCAGGAGCTCCTTCATGAACCCACCCCCGTCACTCTCCGGCCTGCGCAGCTTTGCCGGCGGCCAACTCCTTCAGGACTCCCGCTTGTGACAGGAGACGCCGCGCGGTGTCCGATGGCTGGGCCCCCTTCTTGAGCCACTCGATGGCCTTCTCCTTGTCCACGCGCAATTCAGCCGGCTCGGCGATGGGATTGTACTCGCCGATCGTCTCGATGAACCGGCCGTCGGCCGGGAAGCGGGAGTCAGCCACCACCAGCCGGTAAAATGGCCGCTTCTTGGCTCCCATCCGCTTCAACCGAATCCTCACTGCCAAGGTTGCTCACCTCCTCTCAGGATGCTTTGGCTCGCGGAGCCTCGGGCTGACGCCGCCGGCTACCGGAAGAAGGGGAGGCGCCGACCGTGCCTGGTTTTTTTCTCCCCGAAGCCGAACTGGCGCAAGAGCTGGCGCGTCGCCTCGAACTGTTTCAACAAACGGTTCACGTCTTGGATCTGGGTACCGCTGCCGGCGGCGATCCGCCTCCGGCGGCTCCCGTCGATGATCTGCGGATTCCGGCGCTCGTCAGAGGTCATCGACTGGATGATCGCCTCGACCCGCTTCAGCTGCCTCTCGTCCACTTGGAGTCCGGCCAATCCCCGGCCGGCGGCCCCGGGCAGCATCCGCAGGACTTCGTTGAGCGGCCCCATCTTCCGCATCTGCTGCATCTGGGCGAGGAAGTCCTCCAGGTCGAAGCGAGCCTCCTGCAGCTTCTCCTGCATCTTCTGGGCCTGCTTGGCGTCGAAGGCCTCCTCGGCCTTTTCGATCAGCGTCAGCACGTCGCCCATCCCGAGGATCCGGGAGGCTGCCCGGTCCGGATGGAACGGCTCCAGCCCCTCCAGCTTCTCCCCCGTGCCGACGAACTTGATCGGCTTCCCAGTCACGGCCCGGAGGGAGAGCGCCGCCCCGCCCCGGGCGTCCCCGTCGAACTTGGTCAGGATGACGCCGTCGACGCCCAGGTCGGCGTTGAACCGCTCCGCCACCGCCACGGCGTCCTGGCCGGTCATCGCGTCCACCACCAGCAGGATCTCGTGGGGGTGGACCGCCTCCTTCATCCGCCGCAACTCCTCCATGAGCTCGGCGTCGATATGCAGCCGGCCGGCGGTGTCGAGCAGCACCAGGTCGTGGCCGTGCTGCCGGGCGTGCTCCACTGCCGCCCAGGCGATCCCCACCGGCTCCACGGTCCCCCGGCTGAAGACGGGGACTCCCGCGGCTTCACCCACCACCTGCAACTGCTGCACGGCAGCGGGCCGGTACACGTCACAGGCGACGAGAAGCGGGCGCCGGCCCTGCTTCTTCAGGTGAAGCGCCAGTTTGCCAGCGGTGGTGGTCTTGCCGGAACCCTGCAGTCCGCAGAGCATAATCACTGTCGGCCCCCGCCCGGCTTGCCCCAGCTTCGCCTGAGCCCCGCCGAGCAGTGCTGCCAGTTCCTCGTAAACCACCTTGATGACTTGCTGGGCCGGGGTCAGACTCTCGAGGATGTCCCGGCCCACCGCCCGCTCCCTGACCCGGGCGATGAACTCCTTGGCCACCCGGAAGTTGACGTCCGCCTCAAGCAGCGCCACCCGCACTTCCCGCAGCGCCGCGTCCACGTCTGCTTCGGTAAGGCGGCCTTTCCCCCGCAGGCGGCGGAAAGTTTCGGCCAGACGGGCCGTCAGATTCTCAAACGCCACCGGACTCCTCCTCTCCCGGCTCAGCCAGCCTGCCAGCTCAAGCAAGCGGCCACTCGCCCTCGGCCAGCGCCTTCCGGAGAATCGCCCTGACCTCTTTCAGGGCGGCCCTCTCCCCGGATCCCGCGGCCAGCGCCTCCTCGACCCGGGAGAGAAGCCCGTGCAGACTGCGCCGCTCCTGCTCGTAGCGGGCGACGAGACCCAACCGCTCCTCGTACTCCTCCAGGGCTCTGAGTCCCCGCCGGACTACGTCGTGCACCGCCGCCCGGGAGACCCCCCGCTGTTCGGCGATCTCCCCGAGGGACAGATCCTCCTCGAAGTAGCTCCCCAGAACTTCGCGCTGCTGAGCGGTCAGGAGCGGCCCGTAGAAGTCGAGGAGCAGCCCGTGGCGTACGGTCTTGGCCAGCATGGCGTCGGCCCCTTTGTCAAGGGAAACTCCTTTACAGCGGCAGTATACCGGTCCGCCACTCCCGTGTCAACCCTCTTTTTCCTCCTCTGCCTCCTCGAACAGGGCCGCCACGAACAGGTCAGGCTCGAAGGAGCGCAAGTCGTCCACTCCCTCCCCGAGCCCGACATACTTCACCGGCACCCCTTGTGAGTCGGCGATCCCGATCACCACCCCGCCCTTGGCGGTACCGTCCAGCTTGGTCAGGACAATCCCTGTCACCCCCACCGCCTCGCCGAAAATCCTCGCTTGAGTGAGGGCGTTCTGGCCGGTGGTGGCATCCAGCACCAGCAGCACCTCGTGCGGGGCCCCCTGTATCTCCCGCCCCAGCACCCGGGAGACTTTCTGCAGCTCCGCCATCAGGTTCTCCTTCGTGTGCAGCCGCCCCGCGGTGTCGATCAAGAGGTAATCCGCCCGGCGCGCCACCGCGGCCTTGGCGGCGTCGAAGGCCACAGCCGCCGGGTCGCTCCCGGACCTCTGGCTTATGACCTCCACCCCGGCCCGCTGGGCCCAGACGGACAGCTGCTCCGTGGCCGCAGCGCGAAAGGTGTCAGCGGCGCCGAGGATCACCTTGGCGCCCTGTTCCCGCAACAGATGGGCCAGCTTGCCCACAGTGGTAGTCTTGCCGGTCCCGTTCACTCCGACCACCATGATCACCGCCGGCCCTGCCGCTGGCCGGGCCAGTTCGCTCGGGCCAGGGGGTAGGAGTCCGCGGATGATCGTCTTCAAGGCGGCCCGCGCCGCGGCCGGCTCAGAGATGCGCTCCGCCTTGAGTCTCTCTTTGAGCTGTTCCAGGATCTTGTCGGTCGTGGAGACCCCAACATCGGCCTGCAGCAGGATGGCCTCCAGCTCGTCGAAAAACTCCTGGTCCAGAAGGCGTGACCCGGCAATCAGCTCACCCAGGCGCGAACGGAGTCCCTCCCGAGTCCGCGCCAGGCCCTGCCGCAGCTTGGCCAGGATGCCACCACCCTCCACACTGCCACCTCCGCTTCTGTCACGCCTACCCCGCCTCCGCCAGTCGCACCGAGACCAACTGCGACGCCCCCGGCTCCTCCATCGTCACTCCGTAAAGGATTTCAGCTGCCTCCATAGTCTGTCGGCGGTGGGTGATGACCACGAACTGCATCCCCGCAGCGAACTCCCGCAAGAGAGCCACGAACCGCTCCAGGTTGGCCTCGTCGAGCGCGGCGTCCACCTCGTCCAGCACGCAGAAGGGCGCCGGCCTCACCCGCATCATGGCGAAGAGGAGGGCCAGCGCGGTCAGTGTCCGCTCCCCGGTGGAGAGCGACAGCAGGCTCTGGTTCTTCTTTCCCGGCGGCTGGGCCTCCACCTCGATGCCGGACTCGGTCGGCCGCTCCGGGTCGGTCAGGCGCAAGTCGGCTCGGCCCCCGCCGAAGACCCGGCGGAAGAGAGCCGCGAACTCCTCTCTCACCGCCGCGAAGGTTTCAGCGAACTGCCGCGCCGTGGCCCTCTCGACCTCACTCAGAACCTCGGTCAGCCTCGCCCGGGCGGCGGTCAGGTCAGCGTATTGCTGGGAGAGGAAGCTGTGCCTGTCCACCAGGGCGGCGTATTCGCCGACTGCTTCCGGATCCACCGTGCCCAGCGCTTTCAGGCGCCGCCGGAGCGCCTCCGCCCGCTCTGCCGCGGCCGCCCGCTCCTCCGGCGGGGTCCCCGCCTGGGACAGAGCGGTGGCCCGATCAACCCCCCACTCCGACCAGAGGCGCGCCGCAACGCTCTCCGCCTCCAAGTCCGCCTTGGCCGCCTGGAGCTCCGCTTCATGCACGTTTTGCTGGGCCTCGTCCCGGAGGAGGCGGGCCCGGTCGGCTTCCGCCTCCGCCGCGGCCAGCGCCCGACCCACCGTCGCCCGCTCCTGGGCCAGGATCGCGGCGCGCTGCTCGGCTTCCGCCCGGCGGCGACCCAAGGCGTCTCGTTCCGCTTCCAACTGGACCAGCTGCTCTTCGGTCTCAGCCATGCGCCGCTCCAGGTCGGCCGCCCGCTCCCCTGCCGCCGCCGCCTCCCGGAGGAGCTCCTCCACCTCGACTCGGGCCCGGGCCGCCTCTGCTTGTGCAGCTGCAGCATCCTTCTCCCTCTCCGCCAAGGCGACCTTGGCCGCGGTAAGCCTCTCCGCCGCCTCTTCCCGGCGTCGCACCATTTGGCGGAGTTCCTCCGTCCCCCGGGTGATGGCCTCTTCCAGCGCCCTCCTTGCCCCTTCCGCCGCGCTCAACCGGGTCTTCAGCTCTTCTTCCCGCTGCCCGCCGGCCCCGGCATCCAGGGCGGTTAGTTCGGCCCGAATCCTTGCCACCGCCGCTTCGGCCTGGCGCAGTTCCGAGGTGCGGACCGCCGCCTCCCGCTCCGCTGCGGCAACCTTCTCTTCTTCCGCACGTCGGGCCCGCTCCAGGTGCGACCGCTCTTCCCGGCAGGCAGACACCCGGCGGAGCAGTTCCTTCGCTTCGTGCTCCAACTGGGCCTGTCGCTCCTCGGCGGCGCGGAGGGCGGCTTCCACCTCGGTCAGCTGCCGCTGGCGTCGCAGGAGCCCCCGGTTGCGCACCTCCCGCCCGCCGGTCACTGCCCCTCCCGGCCGGACCACGTCCCCCTCAGTCGTCACCACCATGTAGCGCAGGCCGCAGGCCCGCCCGACTCGCAAGGCCGTCTCCAGGTCGCGGGTGACGAGCACCCGCCCCAACAGGTACTCCACCGCCGGTCGCACCTGCGGCGGATATTCCACCAGCTCGTCTGCGGCACCGAGGAAGCCTTCACCGCCGACCGCCGCCAACTCCCGCCGCTGCCGGGGGCCCAGCGGCCTCGGCGAGAGGAGCGCCAGCGGCAGGAAGGTGGCCCGCCCGGCCCGCTTGACCTTCAGGAACTGGATCCCCTGGCGCGCCACCTCCTCGTCCCGGACCACCACGTCCTGCAGACTCGCCCCGAGGGCGGTCTCCACCGCCCGCTCCAGCTCAACCGGGACCCGCAGGAGCTCGGCCACCGTCCCCAGCACCCCGTTCAACCGCCCCGCCGCCTGCTCGTCCAAGACTGCCCGAGGGCCTTCCGCATAGCCTTCCCGGTTCCGCTGCCAGTCACTCAGCACCTGCCATGTCGACCGCAGCCGGGCCGCGAGGGCCTCTCCTTCCCGCCGCTCCTTCTCCAGGCGCCGGGACTCTTCGCTGACTGCCGCCTCCTCCTGCTCCACCTCGTGGAGCGCCTGCTCCCACAGGTTCACTGCCTCCCGGGCCTGCCGCCGCCGCTCCTCCGCCGCAGCCACGGCTTGCCTGGCCGCCTCTACCGCGCCCTGCGCCTCTTCCGCCTCCCGCGCCAGCCGCTCCCGATGGCTCTCCGCCGCCTGGCGGGTCGCCTCCAGCCCCCGGAGTTCGTTCCGTAGCTGTGCCGTCTCGTTCATCCGCTCGATGAACTCACCCTTCTGGCCCTCGAGCTCCTCTTCCCGCCGGCGCACCAGAGCGGTGAGCTCGGCCAGCTCCTCCGCCCGGCTGGCCGCCGCGGCCCGGACCTCCGCCAGGCTCGCCTCGGCGGCGGCGGTGGCTCGTTCCCGCTCCTCCGCCCGGGCGATTGCGACTTCGAGCTTCCCCGCCAGTTCGGCCCGGGCCGTCGCCACCCGGGCCTGGTCGTCCGTCCACCGCGCTCGCCGTTCCCGGGCCGCTTTGAGCTGTCCTTCGACCTTCTCGAGCTCCGTGGCGAGCGCCAGCACCTCCCGGGCCTCTTCCTCCCGGGCCGCGTCGGCGCTGGCCACCGCCAGCCGGGCCTGCATGACCGCCGCGTCAGCGCGGTGGAGCGCGGCCAGCGCCGCCGCCGCCGCCGTCTCCCTCCGCGTCAGCTCCTCTCCGGCCTCTGCCACCCTCTGCTGCGCCTCCTGCAGCACCCCGGCCAGCAGCGCCACTTCCACCTCGCAGAGTTCGGCGCTGAGCGCGGCGTGTCGTTCGGCCCGCCGCGCCTTCTCCTTCAGTGGACCGAGCTGCGCTGAAAGCTCCCCCAGGATGTCACCGACCCGGGTCAGGTTCTGCTCGGTCTCGGAGAGCCTCCGGAGAGCTTCCGCCCTCTTCGCCCGGAACTTGGCCACCCCGGCCGCCTCTTCGAAGAGGCGGCGCCGCTCCTCCGGATGGGCGGAAAGGACGGAATCGATCTCGGTTTGCGACAGCAGGGCGTAGGCATTCCGCCCCACGCCGGAATCGAGGAAGAGTTCCTGGATGTCCCGCAACCGGCACGGGGTGTGGTTCAGCAGGAACTCGGATTCGCCGGAACGATAGAGACGCCGGGTCACGCTAACCTCAGCGAACTCGACTGGCAGAAAGCCGTCGCTGTTGTCCAGGGTGAGGGAGACCTCGGCCAGCCCCAGCGATCGGCGGTGGGCGCTGCCGGCGAAGATGACGTCCTCCATCCGCGACCCGCGCAGCTCGCGGGCGCTCGACTCTCCCAGGACCCATTTCACTGCGTCGGCGATGTTGGACTTGCCACTGCCGTTGGGTCCCACAATGGCAGCGATCCCGGGCTCAAAGGACATCTCCAGGCGGTCGGCAAAGGATTTGAAACCCTGCAGGCTGATTTTTCGCAGGAGCAACGAACAGCCCTCCGTGTCGGGAATACGATGACAGCCAGCCCTGCCGGTCCGGGAAGCAAGGGCTAGCTTATTTTAGCACGGGAGGAAGAGCGAAGGAAAGGGCCTCCCTACAGATCGAGGGCGGCCACCGAAGGCAGCGGCGTGGGGAAGCGGTAGTAGAGGTCCTTGCGTTGCCGGGTCTTATCCGGCACCTTGGGCGAGAGCAGAGAACCGTACTTCTGCAGGATGCGCTTGAGCTTGAGGCGCACCCGCGTCCGGGCGTTGTCGATGACCTTGGCGCTGACGCCCAGCTCCCGTTCCATGTCGGCGTAGCTGTACCCTGCCAGCAGCATCCGGATTACGGTGTACTCCAAAACCGACAGGTGGGCGCGCAGCACCTGCTCCACCCGGGCGGAAATGAACTCCTCCTCCACCACCTTCTCAGGGTCTACTTCAGCGTCCTCGCTCGCCACCACGTCGAGCACGATACGGGTCTCATCCAGGTTGACGAAATTGAAGAGGGACACTGCGTCGTTCAACACCCGGTGCTTCGTCCCGTTCGTGTGCTTGATCACGTTATACACCTTGCGGATGACACAGATGTAGGCGAAGGAGGAGAACTTGACGGCATACCGTTCCCCGTCGTACTCCCGGATAGCGTGGAGCAGACCGATCAGCCCTTCCTGCATGAGGTCGTCGAACTCCAGGAAGCGAGCGTAGTAGTTCCGGACGATGTGCCGCACCAGCGGAGTGTACTTCCGCACCAGCTCCTCCTGAGCCAGCCGGTCGCCGAGCCTGGCGCGCTGAACCAGGTACAGATCGCGCTTCTGATTTTCCTCCGTCAACTGGCCCACCCCCACGGCGCTAGGTCTCTTGGAAAAATGTCTATCGCCGTGGTTGGCGAAATATGCCAGTCGACCGGGGAAAAGCTCCCCGGTCTGTCCAGAAAAGGCAAAGGGCGGCGGGCCGGGCCCGCCCCGCGGTGGGTCTCCAGACTTAGAGGACTCTCGGCCGGAGGGCGGCGACGCCCAACAACCCCAGGATCGCCAGGAAGGCCAACCGGGCGATCCCCAAGCCTCGGCGGGCAAAGATGAGCCTGCGCCGTACCGGCGGGTCGGCGTCGGCGATCCACCGGTCGCAGGTCGCGCACATCTCATCCAGGTCCCTGACGTAGCCCCTCAAGCGGTGAACGTAATCGTGTCCCATCGTGTACTCACCTCCGTCGTTTCTGCCCCACCGTATGCGGTGTCCCAGAAGGCCGTCCTGGGAGAAGGCGCCCATTGTTCCCGGGCGAAAGTCAAGCTCTTGGGGACGGAGGCTTGTGCTGGGCAGGCGGGCGCAGCAAAAGTGGGCGGCGGGCCCGGCCCGCCGCCCCCCCACACTCCTTGCGCCCGGCTCAACGCGGGCCTACGAGAAACTTGATCGCTGTGCGGTCCTCACCATCGATCTGAATCTCGGCAAAGGCCGGGACACAGACCAGGTTGATGCCGTTCGGCGCGACGTACCCCCGGGTGATGGCGATCGCCTTGATCGCCTGATTCACCGCGGCCGCCCCGACGGCCTGCAGCTCTGCCTGGTTCTCCTGACGCAGCACCGCTGCCAAGGCGCCAGCCACGGCCTTGGCATTGGACTGGGCCGAGACCTTCAGCACCTCCACTGCCGTTCCCCCTCCCCACTCTCTTCAGTTCACTCTCAATCCTCTCGCTCGCGCCGGCCTACCCCTACGCCGGCTTGGCCTGCGGGATCAACTTGCCAAGGCGGCGGTTCAACGCCGAAAGCGTAGCGCGGATCGTGGCTTCCGTTTCATCCCGCCCCACCCGGCACGTACCCAACAGCGTCTCCTCTCCCTTCGCTCCCACCAGAGTAACGCAGACCACGACCACCTCGCGCCGGGCGACCCGCTCCAGGCGGACGTCCTCCAAGACATACTGCACGAGGTCGCCGGTGAACCCCTTCACCGCCGCCAGGGTAGCCTGCGCCACCAGCCGCAGCTTATTGGTGGTCGAGGACGGTCCCTCCGCCGCCCCGGCAGTCGAACGCTCCGGGTCGGCCAACTCCACTCGGACGCTGGTCACGGTCCCCTGGTTACGCAGCTCCAGCCCGCGGATGACCAGCCGCGGCAGCGGCCCGGGCGGCTTCGGCTCATCGCCGAGCTGGGCGATGCTGATCTTACGGTGGTCGATCTCGATCCCGAACTTGGTGAGGAGCAGGGTCTCGAAATCCTTCACCACCTGTTTCGGCAAACGGCCGGAGTCCGCCAGGGCGTGGACCTCCTGGATCTCGCCGGCCTCGTTGACCAAAAGGCGCACCGACCCAACCCCCGGCAGCTTCTGCAAGGCCTTCTCGATGGCGATGACGGTCTCCCGGTCCAGGCCGCTCCCGGAGTCGCAGGCTCGGCTCTCCGTCCCGGCGACACCTGCTTTCTTCGCTGCAGGGCCGGCTTCTTTCCCTTCGAGGCCGGCTCCCTTCGCACGCTGTCCGCTCGGCATGAGCTGCCTCCGTTCCACCATTTTCCTCTATTGTACAATAATTCACCCGGCGGGGGAAGGACTATCTCCGCAGTTCCCCCGAGTGCGCCGACGGGGAGGACAGGCGGCCCAACGCCTCCCGGGCCGCAGTTTGTTGCGCTTCTTTCTTGGTGTAGCCCACCCCTTCCCCAAGAATCAAACTGTCGAGGACCACCTGGACGGCGAAACGTTTGGCGTGGTCCGGCCCTTCTGCTTTCACCAGGACGTACGTCGGCCGCTGTCCGTACCAGGCCTGCGTTTTCTCCTGGAGCTCCGACTTGGCGTCGGTCGAACCTCTGGCACCCAAGGCTTCGAGCTCCACCTGCCAGTTCTGCAGGACGAAGGCTTCCGCCCGCCGGTAACCCCCATGCAGGTAGAGGCAGCCGATCAGCGCCTCCAGAGCATTGCCCAGGACAGAAGCGCGTTCCCGCCCGCCGGTGGCCTCCTCCCCGTGCCCCAGCTGCAGCAGGGGTCCGATCTCCAACCGGGCGGCGATAGCCGCCAGGGTCCGCCGGCTCACCAGGAACGCCTTTCGCCGCGTGAGCTCGCCTTCCCTGCACTCCGGGTGCCGCCGATAGAGCTGCTCGCTGATGACCAGCCCGAGCACGGCGTCGCCCAAGAACTCCAGACGTTCGTTGTCCGGGCCTTCATCCAGTTCATGCGCGTACGAGCGGTGGACGAACGCCTGGCGCAACAGTCCCGGCTCCACATCGCTCAGCCCGACTTTCTGCTGCCATTCCCGCAGCGCGTCGGGCGGCCCGGTGGCACGACTCACCCCTCATCCTCCGCCCAGCGTCGAAAGGCCAGGACGGCGTTATGCCCTCCAAAGCCGAAGGAGTTGGAGAGCGCCACGCGGAAGTCGCCCCACCGGGCGACATTGGGCACGCAGTCCAGGTCGCACGCCGGGTCTTGGTTCTCCAGGTTGATGGTGGGCGGAGCGACCCCCTCATAGAGGGTCAAAACCGTGGCGATGGCCTCCACCCCGCCGGCCGCCCCCAAAAGGTGCCCTGTCATCGACTTGGTGCTGCTCACGCAGGCCCGGGACTCCCCGCCCAGCAGGCGCTTGATGGCGAGCGTCTCAGCCACGTCCCCCACTTGCGTGGCGGTGCCGTGAGCGTTGATGTAGTCCACCTCGGCCGCGCTCAGTCCAGCGTCGCGCAGCGCCATGGCCATCGCCCGGTACGCCCCGTCCCCGTTGGGTTCCGGCGCCACGACGTTGTAGGCGTCGCCGGTCGAGCCGTAGCCGATGATTTCCGCGTAAATCCTGGCCTGGCGGGCCCGGGCATGCTCCAGACTTTCCAGAATCAGGATTCCGGCGCCCTCACCCATGACGAAGCCGTCTCGATCCCGGTCGAAAGGTCGGCTCGCCCGTTCGGGCTCAGCATTGCGCGTGGACAGGGAGTGGGCCGCGCAGAAACCAGCCAGCGCCGGCGGGGAGATGGCCGCCTCGGCGCCGCCCGTCACCATCACGTCGCACTCCCCGCGCTGGATCCACTTGAAGGCCTCACCGATGGCGTGACTGGCCGAGGCACAGGCCGAAACCGCCGCCGAGTTGGGCCCCTTGAAGCCGAAGCGGATCGATACCTGCCCCGCCGCCATGTCCAGGATCATCATCGGTACCAGGTACGGGCTGATCCGGCCGGGCCCCCGCTCCAGCAGCACCCGCATCTGCTCGTACAGGGTCTGGATGCCGCCTATCCCCGCTCCGATCAGCACGCCGGCCCGCTCCCGGTCGAGGCGGTCCAGCTTCAGACCGGAATCGTCGAGGGCGAGTTGGGCCGCCGCCACCGCGAACTGCGTAAAGCGGTCCATGTGGCGCGCCTCTCTGCGCTCGAGAAACTGTTCCGGTTGGAAATCCTTGACCTCCGCCGCGATATGCACGGGGTAGTCGGAGGTGTCCATCAGCGTGATCGGGCCGACGCCGGACTTCCCGCCCACCAGCGCCTCCCAGAACACCTTCCGGCCCAGCCCCAGCGGGGTGACCGGCCCCAGCCCTGTCACGACGACTCTGTGCTTCATGTCGACCTCCTGAAGCAGCAGGGCGAAGGTTGAGAAAGTCCCAGAGCGAACCCCCCGGGACTTCCCCTGCACCCTGAAAAGCGCGCCCTGTCTACTGGGTGCGCTCCTTGATGTAATTCACCGCGTCGCCCACCTTGGCGATCTTCTCGGCGTCCTCATCCGGAATCTCGAGATCGAACTCTTCCTCGAAGGCCATGATCAATTCAACGATGTCGAGCGAGTCGGCTCCCAGGTCGTCGACAAACGACGCTTGCAGGGTTACTTCCTCCTCATCCACCCCCAACTGGTCCACGATGATTTCCTTGACGCGATCGAAAATCTCCATGCGTTCACCTCCTTCCGGGGCATCGGCGCTACATCGCCATGCTCAACCCGCCGTCCACCACAAGCGTCACACCCGTTATGTAGCTTGCAGCCGGCGAGACGAGGAAGCGAACCGCCCGTGCCACCTCCTCCGGCTTCCCGAAGCGTCCCAGGGGAATCCGGGCCAGATACGCCTGCCGCACCTCCTCCGGCAGGGCGTCGGTCATCTCACTCATGATGAACCCCGGCGCCACGGCGTTGACCCGCACTTGGCGCGGGGCCAGCTCCTTCGCCGCCGTCTTGGTGAAGCCCAGGATGCCGGCCTTGGCGGCGGCGTAGTTGGCCTGCCCTGGGTTGCCGCCCAGCCCGACCACGGACGAAATGTTGACAATCGCTCCGCTCCGGGCCTTCATCATGTGGCGGGCGGCGGTTTTGGTGCAATTATATATGCTTTTCAGGTTAGTCGTAAGAACTGTGTCCCAGTCCTCTTCCCGCATCCGGACCAGAAGGGAGTCACGCGTGATCCCGGCGTTGTTGACCAGGATGTCCAGGCGTCCGAAGGCCTGCAGGACCCGCTCGACTGCCGCTTCCACCTGCGCCAGGTTCCCCACATCGGCCTGGACAGCCAGAGCCCGGCGCCCCAACGCCTCGATCTCGGCGCAGACCTGTTCTGCCGCCTCGGCCCGCTGAGCGTAATTCACGGCGACATCCGCCCCCGCTTCCGCCAGGGCCACCGCGATCGCCCTTCCCAGGCCCCGGGAGCCGCCTGTGACGAGTGCGGCCTGTCCGGCCAATTCCATCTTAGCCACCTCCCCCCAGAAAATCAAGCACCTTTTGGCAGCCTTCAGGCTCTTCGGCTTGCAGAACAGCCACTCTCCGGTCGATTCGTTTGATGAGTCCACTCAACACCTTGCCCGGACCGACCTCGACGAACACATCCACGCCCAGGTCGATGAGCAGTCTTATCGACTCCTCCCACCGCACCGCCCCGGTGAGCTGCCGAATCAGGTTGGACCGGATCTCCCCGGCCTCCTGTTCAAGGGCGGCCGTGTAGTTCGCCACCACCGGCACTGCCGCGTCCTTCAGGGTCACTCCGGCGAGGGCCGCCGCCAGCGCCTCGGCCGCCGGCCGCATGAGCGAAGAATGGAAGGGGCCTGAGACCTCGAGCTCGACGACCTTCGTCGCCCCCCGGCGCAGGCACTCCTCCCCCGCCTGCCGGAGAGCGCCGGTCTCCCCCGATAACACCACTTGGCCGGGGCAGTTGTAGTTGGCGATCTCCACCACCCCAGCGCCGGCCCCGCCGGTCGCGGCCGCCGAAGCCACCGCCTCACGCACTGCTTCTGTGCCCAGGCCGAGCACCGCCGCCATCCCGCCCCGTCCGCCTGGAACGGCGGCTTCCATCGCCTCCGCCCGCCGCCGCACGAGCTGTAAAACCTCGGGGAACCCGAGCGCCCCCGCCGCCACTAGGGCGCTGTACTCCCCCAACGAGTGGCCGGCCACGTAGTCCGGCCGGATGTCCCGCATCAACCGGCGGGCCACGGCGGTACTGACTGTCACCAGGGCCGGCTGCGTGTTCACCGTCCGGCGCAACTCCTCCTCCGGCCCTTCCCTCATCAGCCGGGTGAGGGGGAACCCCAGGACCTCATCTGCTTCTGCATAGAGTCCGGCAGCCTCCGGGTCCTGTCCGGCGAGCCGGCGCCCCATTCCAACGTACTGGCTCCCCTGCCCGGGGAAGACAAATGCCAGAGCCACCTGAGGCCTCCACCTCAATACCAGCGGAGCGCTGCTGCTGCCCAGGTCAGGCCGGCGCCGAACCCCACCAGCACGCCCACCCCGTCGCGCCTCAGCCGCCCCGCCCGGACCGCCTCGTCCAGCGCCAGAGCAATCGAGGCCGCCGAGGTGTTGCCGTACCGGTCGACGTTGACCATCACCCGGTCAGGCGCGATCCCGAGCCGCTCCGCGGCAGCGTCGATGATCCGGATGTTCGCCTGATGGGGGATAAGCAACTGGACGTCCCCCGCGGTCAACCCGGCTTTGACGAGCGCCTCCTCGGCCGCCTGCGGAACCACTCTCACCGCGAACTTGAACACGTCTGGCCCGCACATATGGATGTACTGGCTCCCCTCGTCGGTCTCCGCCCGCTCGAACCGGAAGGGCCGGCGCGACCCGCCGCCGGGGAGCGTCAGCTTCTCTCCTCCCGTCCCGTCAGCGCCGAGGACTACCGAGAGAATCCCGTACCCGTCCGGAACCGGCCGAAGGACCGCGGCCCCGGCCGCGTCGCCGAAGAGCACGCAGGTCGAGCGGTCCTTCCAGTTAGTGATCTTGGACAGCGTCTCCGCCCCGATCACCAGCACCGTCTCGTACTGGCCGGAGGCGATGAATCCGGCTCCCGTGGCCAAAGCGTAGACGAACCCCGAGCACCCGGCGGAGAGGTCGAAGGCGGCGGCGCGCGCCGCCCCCAGCCTTGCCTGGACCAGGCAGGACGTGGCTGGGAAGAGCATGTCCGGAGTAACTGTAGCCACGATGATCAGGTCCAACTCGTCCGCCCCGATTCTGGCGCTTTCCAACGCCCGCCAGGCCGCCCCGCACGCCAGATCCGAGGTGGCGGTCTCCTCGTCGGCGATTCGCCGCTCCTTGATCCCCGTCCGGGTGGTGATCCACTCGTCCGAGGTGTCCACCATCTTCTCCAGGTCCTGATTGGTGAGAACTCGCTCGGGGACGCAGGACCCCGTGCCCACGATCCCGACCGGCCGGCTAAGTCCCATTACTCCGTCGCATCCTCTCTTGACTCGTCCTTGGCGGCCCCCGCCTCTACCAGGCCGTGCGTGGTCAGCGCTCGCTCAATCCTTCCCACCACGTCCTTCTCGACCGCCTCTGCCGCCACTCGGACGGCGTTATAAATCGCCTTCCGGTCCGAACTGCCGTGGGCGATGATGGAGACGCCCCGAACGCCCAGAAGCGGCGCGCCGCCATACTCGCTGTAGTCCATCCGCCCTTTGACCCGCCGCAGGGCTGGTTTCAGCAGAGCCGCGCCTAGCTTGGAACGGAGGTCCCGGAGCTCCGCCTTCATCATGTGGAAAACGCCTGTTCCGATGCCCTCCGCCACCTTCAGCACCACATTGCCGGTGAACCCGTCGCAGACTGTAACGTCCACCGCGCCGGTCAGAAGATCCCTTCCTTCGACGTTGCCGATGAAGTTCAGACCGCTCCGGACCAGTAACCGGTGGGCCTCCATCACCAGGGTGTTCCCTTTCGTCTCCTCGGCGCCGTTGGATAGAAGCCCCACCCGCGGGTTAGCAATGCCCAGGACTTCCGAAGCGTATATGCTTCCCATCACCGCAAAGGTCAGAAGATCCCGGGCGTCGCAATCGGGGTTTGCCCCGGCGTCGATCAGCACCGAAATCCCTTCCAGCGTGGGGAAGGGCGAGGCGATGGCCGCCCGGTGGACGCCTTTCATCCGCCGCAGGGAGAGCTGGGCTGCCGCCAACTGGGCTCCGGTCGAGCCGGCACTCACCACCGCCCTGGCTTCGCCCCGGCGGACCAGATCGGTCGCCACCAGGATAGAGGTCGCCCGCCGGTGCCGGTCGCGTTGCACCGCCTCCGCTCCGTGAGCCCCCATGGCCACCACTTCTGCCGCCTGGATCACCTGGATCCGGTCGCCCCGGTAACCGGCGCCGGCCAGCTCGCGCTCCACCTTCTCGGTGGGCCCCACGAGCCAGACTTGCAGGTCCAGACGTTCCACCGCCAGGATAGCCCCCCGGACGACTTCGCCCGGCGCCCGGTCCCCACCCATCGCGTCCAACGCCACCCGGATCACAGCTCACCATCCGCCCTTTCCGGCCCGTCCCCCGATTCGGGCTGGGCGAACACCACGAAGCGGCCCCGGAAGACCTCGTCGTTCCCGGCCTTGGTGTGCACCTCGACCACGTACCGGCGCCCCTCCGCCGCCACGACCTCCGCTTTGGCCACCAGGCGCTCGCCTACCGTCACGGGGCGGAGAAAGCGCATCTCCACCGACCCCGTCAGGGCGACCGGGGCGTCGATGATGGCCACCGCCAGGGAGTTCGCCTGGGCGAAGATGTGATGCCCCCGCACGATCTTGGTCCGGGCGAAGCCCATGCTCTCCCCTGTGTCCAGGATAGATAGGCCCGACTTACCCAGGTCCACCTCGATGAGGTCGCCAATGACCTCGCCGGAGCCGACCGACCGCACCTTGGAATAGACCTGTGAGGCAACCTTCTTCATCCGCTCGCGCAACTCGGGCAGGCCGAGCTCCAGACGGTCCAGCCGGACCGTCTGGACGCTCACCCCGAACATCTTCGCCAGGTCCTCGTCGGTGAGGAAGGGATCGCCGTTGAGCTTCTTCATCAACTGCTTCTGCCGGACCCTCTTGGGAAGCCTCACCGTCACGCTGTGCGCCGCCTCCGCCGCCTTTGTTTACTACCAGCTATTAAAAGCAACTTACATGCAGATTATACCTGCCACCCCTCGGGAAGGCAAGCAAAAAATCCCGTCCCACTCCGTTCGGCAGGCATTCCCGTGGCCCTCGCATAAGGCCTGTCTGACGGAGAAAGCTATCCCCTGCAACATCATCAACCACTAGGACGGATATCTGTGCAGTTGGCGCTCCGCCTCCCCTGCGACGGACCGTGAACACTCACGGTGGACTGGTACCCCTGGGATGACGAGGCTTTCGACAAAGCCCGTCGGGAGAATAAGCCGGTCTTTCTCTCCATCGGCTACTCGACCTGCCACTGGTGCCACGTCATGGAGCGGGAATCGTTCGAGGACCCAGAGGTTGCCGCCTTGCTCAACGAGCATTTCGTGGCAGTCAAAGTGGACCGGGAGGAGCGGCCTGACGTGGACCAGGTCTACATGGAGGTCTGCCAGGCCCTGACCAACCACGGCGGGTGGCCGAGGGCTGGAGAGACGAATCTGAGCGCTTCGAAGAGGCTGCGGAGGAAATCTCCCGGTCCCTCTGGACCCCGCGCCGGCCGAAAGAGAACCGGCAGCTCGGCGAAGAGGTACTGGAGGAGGCCTATAATCACCTCTCCACTACCTTTGACCCCGTCTACGGCGGCTTCGGCCCCGCCCCCAAGTTCCCCCTTCCCCATATGTCTCGCGGCGGCATCTGGGACCACGTCGGCTTCGGCTTCGCCCGCTACTCGACGGACCGCCAGAGGACGCCGATTCGGAAGGGGTTGAGGGGAAGTTCTACGTCTGGACACCGGGGGAGGTCGAGGCAGTCCTCGGCGGGGAACTCGGTCGCCGCCTTGATCCTGCAACGCCTGACCCACCTGACCGGGGACACCGGCCTGGCCGACCTGGCCCAGCGGCAGCTCGACGCCTTCGCTGCGGAGGTGGCCCGCTATCCCGCCGGCCACACCTATTTCCTCCTGGCCGTTCAATGGGCTCTGGGGCCAGTGAGCGAGGTCGTCGTGGCCGGGTCGCGGGGTGATGGGGAAACCCGGCGGATGCTCAGCCTGCTCCAGGAGCGCTACCTACCCCAGGCAGCAGTGCTTTTCCACCCGCCAGGGGACGATGGACGCGAAATCGAAGAGTTGGCCCCCTTCCTCCGGGAACAGATGGCTATCGAGGGACGGGCGACCGCCTTCGTCTGCCACGCTTACGCTTGCCAAGCCCCTGTCCACACCGTGGAGGCGCTGGCAGAAAGCCTGACCGGGCTCTCTTCAGGACGGTAGAATACGGCAAAGAGTAGTCCTTATTCGAGCCGGCGGTAGAGGTACCATTGCCGCCGCTTGGCGCCCCGATCCAAGTAGAGCTCGTAGAGGCGCCCGTCCTCTGCCCGCACCAGGTAGTAGTTTCGGTGGCGGCGGGTCCGCCAGTTTCGCGCAGCAGGATGGGTAGCCCCGAAGCCATAGTCCTGCCAGGCCTGGACCACCTCCACTACCCGCATGGTCCTCCCCCGCCAGGTAAAGGCTGCCGGGGTGGCAACCCCACCGCCCTGCCAAACCTCGACCGGTTCGCTGATGAACTCAGGCGTAGGGACTCCCCCTCCCGGAGAAAGCAAGAGCCGCAAGCCATCGGCTTGCGGCCGGACAAGCGTCTGAGCGTTACTCAGCTGCCTTGACCTCGAGGACTTTGCGGCCGTCGTAGAATCCGCAGTGGGCACAGATACGGTGCGGCAGCTTGGGTTCGTGACACTGCGGGCAGGTGCTCATGTTGGGAAGCACCAGCTTCCAGTGGGTCCTGCGCAGCCGCTTGCGGGTCTTGGAATGCCTGTTCTTCGGGTTTGCCATCTCTCACACCTCCCGCCCTGGATTCTGCCGGTTCAGCCACTCCTGCAACGCCGCCAGGCGAGGATCCAGGGGGCTGCGTTCGCAGGCGCAGGTCGTCTCGTTCAGGTTTGCTCCGCACTCAGGGCAAAGGCCGGCGCAGTCCTCCCGGCAGAGCTTCTGCATCGGCAGCGCCAGGCTGAGCTCTTCTCTCACCGTCTCCGCCAGCTCCAGGTCCTCGCCTCGGAAGAGGTGGCCGTTGTCGGCCAGAAAGGCCTCCTCCTCCTGGCGGAGGCTCTCCCGGCCGTCATCCGGGCGCCCTCCGGCCGCTTCGTGGCCTTGGCGGAAGAATTCGGTCGCGAACGGGACAGCCACCTCGCGGCGGAACCTCTCCAGGCACCGGTCGCAGACCAACTCCACGTTCGTCCGGATCGTCCCTTGGACCACCAGGCACTTCCCCGTGTTGGTCACAGTTCCGGAGACACTGACGGGCCGGGTGAACTCCACCGACCCTCCGGGCGCATCCAGCGGGCTAAATCGCTCCTCCAACTCAAACTCCAGGCGGGAGCCCTTGTCGCGGGAAATCCGCCCCACGTTAACCCGCATCGCCCATCACCCTCGCACAACAGGGAGTATTATACCGAAGCCCACACGGCCTTGTCAATCCTCGGTCCGGAGACCGTTCGCGTCGCTCACCGGGGCCGGCGGCGCGCCGGAAGTCCCCGCGACGAGCTTCGGTTCACTGCCGCAGGCCGCCATGAGCACCGCCGCCTGGTGGTCGGGGTCGACCACTCTGCTGCCATGAGTCCTGCTCCCGTAGAAGTGAAGGCAGAAGTGGCCGGGGTAGCCATTCTGGGAACGGTGGCCCGTCCCGTGGGGATAACCGTTCATAGAGGCGGCCAGCCGCCGCCCGCCGATCTCGACCACCACAGGGTGCCGGTCCCAGCTCCACACCCCCCCGTAGGCCTCTTTCATCGTTGCAGTGTCCCCAACCGTCAAGGGCACGCAATCGGCGTGGTAGGTTCCCTGAATCCGCCGCACCCGGAAGGCGAGGCCTGTCCGCACGTCGACCACCCGCGCCTCGGCCCCGTTGGGAAAGAGCCGATCCGCTTCAGACCAGGGGAGCAACTCCACCCCGCCCTCCTCGGGACGCGCCGGCAACTCCGGGGCTGTGCCCGGCCTGGCCGGGACCACCAGCGTCTGCCCCGGCCTGAGCTTCCGCGGTTCGGTCAGGCCGTTCAGGGCGATCACGCTCGCCGGCGAGGCGCCGTAGCGCCGGGCGATCCCGTAGACGGTGTCCCCCCGCGACACCCGGTGGACGATCGTCCGCGCCCCTCCGACCGCCGCCTGCAACCGGGAGAGGGTGGCCACGCCGACCACGCCGTCCACCACCAGCCCTGCCTGCCGCTGAAAGGCACGGACCGCCTCCCGGGTGGCGACGCCGAAGATTCCGTCCGGGGGTCCTGGCAGGAGCCCCAGAGCATTCAGATAGCCCTGGACCGCTGACACGCTCTCCCCCCGGCTCCCGAGGCTCAGGGCAGCCCCCGCCCCCTGGCTCAGCAGGGCCACCGCCAGAAGACTCGCCAGGACTGCCAACGGAAACTGGCCCCTCACTCCGTCACTCCCCTGCGGCCGTCGGCGTCTTTTCCTCGACGGCCTGGCGAATTGCCGGCAGCGCCGCCTCGGCGGCGACTCGTCCCGCTTCAATGATACTCGCCGCCGCCTCCAAGCGGTATCCGGACAGCCGGCCCAGGTCGGGGCGGATCAGCACGTCCGCTGGCTCGGCTGCCTTGAAGCGAGCGATCTCGCGCTGCATGATCTCAAAAGACTGGTTCATCACGCCAATAATGTTCTTCACCTGGGTTACCGTTTCCTCCAGCCCCACGTCCACCGCAACGACTACCTCCGCGCCTAGCCGGCGCACCACATCGATCGGCACGCGGTTCAGGACGCCGCCGTCCACCAGCAGGCGGCCGCCCCACCGCTGCGGCTCGAAGACCCCGGGGACGCTGGCGCTGGCCAAAATCGCCTCGGCTACCGGCCCCTCCTGCAGGATCACCTCTTCACCGCTCTCGATGTCCACCGCCACAGCAGCGAAGGGTATCTCCAGCTCGGCAAAGGTTTTGCCCTTGGTGAGCAGGCGAAGGAGCTGGAGCAGCTGGTCGGCGCGGACAAAGCCCATCCGCGGAACCACGAGCTGCACCAGGTGCTCCCACTCCAGGTGACACACCAGCCGCTCCGTCCACAGAAGATCGGCGCCGGCGGCGAAGACGCCCCCCACTAGCGCTCCGGCGCTCGTACCCGTCAGATAGTCAATGGGGATCCCTTCTCGGACCAGCACTTCCAGGACGCCCAGATGGGCCAAACCGCGCGCCGCCCCGGCGCCCAGAGCCAGCCCCACTTTTGGCCTCATCATGCAATTCACCCGCCATCATCCATCGCGGTAGAATATTCCCACGTGGGGGGCCATACAATCCGGTGGCCGGAGGTGCCCCATGACGAGTCGACGCGGCCGCCGCTCCTTCCCCCTTCTCCCGATGCTGGCCACCCTCCTGGCGCTGGGGGTGGTGACCAACCCGGTGGTCTCGCTGGCCGCGGCCCGGCGGGGGATCCACCTGTGGTGGACCGCCGTCCTCCCCTCGCTCCTTCCCTTCTTCATTCTCAGCGACCTGTTGCAGGCCACCGGGGTGGTCAAGGCGCTGGGAGTCCTCCTGGAACCCCTCATGCGCCCTCTCTTCGCTCTGCCGGGCGCGGCCGGAGTCGCCCTGGTGATCGGCTTCACCTCGGGCCCGCCCTCCGGCGCCCGGGCCGCTGCCCGCCTGACCTCCGCCGGCCTCTGCTCGCCGGAGGAGGGGAGCCGGCTGGCGGCGTTCGCCAACGTCGCTGGGCCGCTCTTCGTCACCGGCGTGACGGCTGTGTCGCTCTTCCACGCCCCTGCTGCCGCCCCGGTGCTTGCCCTGGTCCACTACGGCGCCGCTTTGCTGGTGGGGCTGATCTTCGCCCGGCTGCCGTCTGCCCGCCGCTCCCTCGACGGCCGACCGGCCCGCCGGTCCGGTGATCGCCCTCTCCGAGCCGCGTGGAGGGAACTGGGGACGGCCGCTGCCACCGCTCCACCCCTCGGGCAACTCCTGGGGACGGTCGTCCGGGAAGGAGGGGAGGCGGTCCTTCTGGTCGGCGGCTTCATCATCTTCTTCTCCGTGCTGATCGGCCTCTTGGAAGCAGGCTTGCGCCTCCCGGCCGGGCTGCCCTCCGCCGGGTTAGCCGGTCTCTTGGAGGTCACCGCCGGCCTCAGCCGGGCGGCGTCGAGTCCCGACCCTCTGCCGACGCGCCTGGCCGCGGCTTCGGCTCTGCTTGCCTGGTCAGGGCTGTCGATTCACGCCCAGGCGGCGGCGGTAAGCGCCTCGGCAGGCCTCTCCTACCGGCGCTTTCTGGAAGGGCGCCTGCTTCACGTGGCGCTAAGTTCTGCGCTCTTCTCCGTGCTGTGGCCGCTGGCGCCGGTCTTCACTCCCGCCGCGCCGGTGATCTGCCCTCCAGAACCAGTCGTCGAACCCCTCGTCCACCTCCGCCGGTCTGTGAGCTGCCTGGGGCTCGCCCTCGCCCTCCTCACCGCTCTGGGGCTTGGCGCCGCCGCCCAAGGGGCTGCCCGGCGGTTCTATGCTATTTGGGTTCCCCGGAGTCGCCCGCGACCTTGAACTTGCGCGCCAGCTCCTCCCGTCCTTTGGCCACCACTTTCAGCGTATGCTCCAGGTGGCCCGCCAGGTCAGCCAGGACCCGGTCGGCGTAATCCGCCGCCCCGCCGGTGATCTCTTTCGCCCGGACCTGGGCTTCCTTCAGAATCTTCTGCGCCTCCGCCCGCGCCTCCGCCACCAGCCCGTTCTCTTCGAGCAGCTTCCGGGCGTAGTCTTCCGCCTGCTTGATCATGCGGGCGGCTTCTTCTTGGGTATCCCGGAGCAGCCGCTCCTTCTCCTGGGCGATCCACTCGGCCCGCTTGACCTCCTCCGGCAAGGCGCCGCGGATCTGGTCCAACAGGTCGAGCAACTCGTCGCTGTTGACCATGACTTTTCCCGTCAGCGGCACCTTCGGGCACGCTTCGAGCAGACTCTCCACCTGGTCGAGGAGAATGATCACATTCATCTTTCCTACGGCCACCTGCTTAACCCCCCGCCTTGGACCCGGGCCGCCAGCTGCCTCGCCACTTCCGGCGGCACCAGGGCAGAAATGTCCCCCCCCAGACTCGCCAGCTCCTTGACCGCGCTGGAGCTGAGGAAAGCGTGGTCTTTGCTGGTCATGAGGAAGATCGTGTCGATGGTGGGTTCCTGGTTGCGGTTCATGAGCGCCATCATCATTTCGTTTTCGAAGTCGGAAAGGACTCTGAGGCCGCGGATGATCACCTGGGCTCCCTGCGCCTTGGCATACCGCACGGTCAAACCGTCGAAGGCGTCCACCTTCACGTTCACCAGGGACCCCGTCACCTCCCTCAGCATCTCGAGCCTCTCCGCCACGGAAAAGAGGGCGTGCTTCGCCCGGTTTCTGGCCACCGCCACAATCACTTCGTCGAACAGCACCGCGGCCCGCTCGATGATATCCAGGTGCCCGTTGGTCACCGGGTCAAAGGAGCCTGGATACACCGCCCGCTTCATGGCGCAGGCTCACCTCCTTCGCCGCTGGGGCTCTTTGCCGGCCCCGCCGCCTGGTAGAACGATACCACCGTCTCCCCGTAGCGCCTGCGCCGCCACAGGGCGAGCCTCCCCACCCGCTCCGTCGGCACTTCGTGGTTGCTGTGCTCTGCCACCACCAGCGCCCCCGGGGAGAGCAGCCCGCCTCCCTGGTCGAGCCCTTCCAGGACCGCCTCCACCAGCCCAGACCCGTACGGCGGGTCCAGCAGGACGAGGTCGAACGGGCCGGCTCCCTCCCGGGCCAGCAGTCCAAGTGCGGCCGAAACGTCCTTGACGAGGATCGCCGCCTGCTCCGCAAGCCCCGTGGCGCGCAGGTTCTCCCGGAGCACCCGGACCGCCCCAGGGTCGCGCTCCACGAAAGTCACCCGGGTGGCGCCCCGCGACAGCGCCTCGATCCCGAGACTCCCCGTCCCGGCGAAGAGGTCGAGAACCTGAGCCCCGAGGCACCGGTCGCCCAGGATGCCGAAGACCGACTCCTTGACGCGGTCGGTCGTCGGCCGGGTGGCCCGCCCCGGTACCGCCTTCAGACGCAGGCCTCCGAGGCGTCCCGCCACTACCCGCACCGCCGGCGCCCCACTCTCACCCGCACAGCTGACCCTCCGCCCCGTCGAGGAGGGCGCCGAAGCGCCGCCGAAGCGCCTGCGCAAGTCCCCGGTGGTGCGGAAGAGCCAACTGAGGGTCGCCCGCCAGGATCTCTCTGGCTGACCGGCGGGCCTCCTCCACTGCCCGCGTGTTCCCGAAGAGTTCTTCAAGCGGCAGGTGGAACTCCGGCAACCCCGCCTGCCGGGTTCCGAAGAACTCTCCAGGCCCGCGCAGCTTCAGGTCGGCCTCGGCCAGGGCCTGTCCACTGGAGAGGCGGGCGAAAGCGGCCATGCGCGCCTTCCCCTTCTCCGTCTGCGGCTCGCCGAAGAGCAGACACCACCCCTGGATAGCCCCCCTCCCCACCCGGCCCCGGAGCTGATGGAGCTGGGCCAGGCCGAACCGCTCGGCGTTCTCCACCACCATCACCGCGGCCGTCGTCACGTCTACCCCCAGTTCGATGACGGTCGTCGCCACCAGCACGTCCAGTTCATGATCGCGGAACCGGCGCATGACTTCGTCCTTCTCTTCCGCCCGCAGTTGTCCGTGCAGCACGCCGATCCGCAGGCCCGGCAGGACCGCGGCGAGGCGTTGCGCTTCCTCCACCGCATTCTTGATCCCCGGCGAGCTCTCCTCCCCCTCTGCCACCAGTGGGCAGACAACGTAGCTTTGGCGGCCGGCCGCTGCTTGTCGGCGGAGGAAGTCGTACACCCTCGGCCGCTCCTCCTCCGAAAGCCATCTCGTCTGCACCGGCTTCCGCCCCGGCAGGCTGCCGTCCAGGATCGACAGCTCCAGGTCGCCGTAGAGTGTGAGGGCCAGCGTCCGGGGGATGGGAGTGGCGGACATCACCAGGACGTCCGGCATTCTCCCCTTGCTTGCCAGCGCCGCCCGCTGCCGCACTCCGAACCGGTGTTGCTCATCGATGACCACCAGCCCCAGCCGGGCAAAGCGCACCCCCTCTTCGAGCAAGGCGTGGGTACCGATCACGACGTCGAGTTCCCCCGCGGCCGCCCGGGCCAGGACCCGGCAGCGCTCCTCCTCCTGCCCGGAGGTGAGCAGGCCCACCCGGACCGGCACCTCGCAGAGCAGGGCTGTCAGTGTGCGGCAATGCTGGTCAGCGAGAATAGCCGTGGGCGCCATCAGTGCCCCCTGATAGCCGCACTCCACCGCCCGCACCAGGGCCGCCGCAGCGACCACCGTCTTGCCGGCCCCCACGTCACCCAGAAGCAGCCGCTCCATCGGTCGAGGGGCCGCCATGTCGCCGAGGATCTCGTCGATCACCCGCTCCTGCGCCGGGGTAAGGGTGAAGGGGAGCTTCGCCCGGAACTGCCGCGTCAGGGAGAAGGGCCCGGCAAAGCGGATCCCCCGGCCCGTCCCTTCCCGCCACTGGCGCCGCAGGCCCAGCGCCAACTGGAAGAGGAGCAGCTCGTCGAAGGCCAGCCGACGCCTGGCCCGGGCCGCTTCACCGGCGCTCCGCGGGAAGTGGACCTGGCGCAAGGCCTCGGACAGCGCTACGAAACCCTGGCGCTTTACCAACTCGAGCGGCAGGGGATCGGCGATCCGCGGCCCGAACTCAGACAGGGCGCCCGCGACCGCGCTCCGGATGACCCGGCCCGGCAACCCTTCCGTGGCAGGGTAGACCGGGACGATGCCCTGCAGGTGCAGCGAGTCGCGGGCGACGGCGTCCCACTCGCCGTTTTTGATCACCAGCCCCGTCTCTTCGGCCACGGCGGTGCCGTGGAGTAGAATCTCCCCGGCCTCTGCCAGCCGCTGGACCAGCGGGAGGCGGCGCCCGGCCACGAACCACAAGGCGTTGATCGTGCCGGTGCCGTCCCCCACCACCGCCTTCACCACATAGAGCCGGCGGTGACGGGCCCGCGTCTCCCGGACCGCCACCACCCGGCCGCGCACCGTCACCGGCTTGCCCGGAACCACCCGGCCGATTGGCGTCAGGTTGGACATGTCCTCATACCGGCGGGGCAGGTGGTAAAGCAGGTCACCCACCGAGGCGACCCCCAGCCGGCGAAAGAGCTCCGCCCGGCGCGGCCCGATCCCCTTGAGCCGCTCAAGGGGCACGTCATACAGCTCCGCCGCCTCATCCCGTGTCTTCGCCCGCTTGTCCACCGCAACCTCCGCCCCGGGTGGCAAAAGGGCCCCGGCCTGAAGATCCCCGGCCGTGGCCCGCACCGCTCGGCGCCAAGTGTCCCTATTCTTCCGGAAGAGCGACGATCCCGAGCGTCCCCGGCCCCACGTGGCTCCCGATGACTGGGCCGATGTCGCCGACCAGCGGCGGTTCAAGGCAGGCGAACTCCCCCTTGACCCGCTCCACCAGGTTGATCGCCTCTTCCGGGCGGTCGGCGTGAACTACGGCAAACCGGGCCGGCTTCCTTCCCACCCGCTCGTGTAGCAGGTCGAAAATCCGGCTGAGCGCCTTGTTCTTGCCTCGCGCCTTCTCGACCGGGGTCACAATCCCGTCTTCCAGAGTCAACAGCGGTTTGATGTTCAGCAGCGACCCCAGGAACGCCGTAGCGCGACCGATGCGCCCGTTCTTCTGGAGATACTCCAGGGTATCCACCACAAAGAAGAGCACCAGCCGGCGGCTGGCCCGCCGCGCCGCCTCCGCCACCTGCTCCCGGGAGGCCCCCTCCTCCACCCGCCGGGCCGCCTCCAAAACCACCAACCCCACGCCCAGCGAGGCTGAGGCCGAATCCACCACTGTCACCGCCGGCCGGCCGAGCATCTCGGCTGCCATCTCCGCCGACTGGCAGGTCCCGGAAAGCGCCCGGGAGAGGTGGATCGACACCACCTCCGAGCCGTCGGCGGTCAGCGGTTCGTAGACCTGGAGGAAATCCCCCGGCGAGGGCTGGGAGGTGTGAGGCAGCACGCCGCTCGTCTCAAGCTTGTAGTAGAACTCGCTGGCCCAGATGTCCACCCCGTCGCGGTAATCCTCCTCCCCGAAGTGGACGTGCAGCGGCACCACCGTCAGGCCGTACCTGCGCACCAACGCTTCGGGCAAGTCCGCCGTCGAATCGGTCACGAGCTTGACTGCCAAGGTGCCGTCCCCCCTATTCGACTGAGATCAGGTAGTAGTACAACGGTTGGCCGCCGTAGTGCAGTTCGACCTCGAACTCCGGGTGGACGGTGCGCACCTTCTCCACGAGCTTCTGAGCGTCCTCCTCGCTCACGTCGGCTCCGCGGTAGATCGTGAGGAGTTCCACGTTATCCCCCACCATCTCCCGGATGAGCGCCTCCGTCACCTCTGAGAGCAGCTTGCCGGCTGCCTTGATCTGGTCGTCGGCGAGCCCGATGAAGTCCTTCTCTTCCACTTCGACCCCATTGAAGCGGGTCCGGCGAACGGCGTAGGTGACCTCCCCGGTCTTCACCGCTCCGGCCGCTTCCGACATCGCCCGCACGTTCTCTTCGAGGGTGCGGTGGTCGTCGAAGGACAGGAGGGCAGCGATCCCCTGAGGGATGGTCTTGGTGGTCAACACCGCCACCCGCTTTCGGGTCAGGTCCTTGACCTGCCCCGCGGTGAGAATCACGTTGGCGTTGTTCGGCAGAATCATCACGGCTTCGGCGTTGGTCGCCTCCACCGCGCCCAGGAGCTCTTCGGTCGAGGGGTTCATGGATTGCCCGCCCCGCACCACCACGTCGGCCCCGAGGTTCCGGAAGATCTCCTCCAGCCCGTCGCCGACCGCCACCGCCACGATCCCGATCGGCTTGGGCAGACCCGCCGGCTCCGGCGCCGCTTCGGCCGCCACCCCGCGGTCCTCCGGCGGCACGTCGCTGCCCGGCGCCCGACCCTGCTCCACCAGCTCCCGGTTCTGCTCAGCCATGTTGTTGATCTGGATTTCGATGAGGTCGCCCAGCTTGATCGCGTACTCCAGGACGAACCCCGGCCGGTTGGTGTGGAGGTGGATCTTGGCCGTTCTGGCGTCGCCCACCACCAGCATGCTGTCGCCGTGAGGGCCGAGGTCCCGCTTGATCCGCTCCAGGTTGAGCCGGCCCTCACCCTTCAGCACGAACTCGGTGCAGTATTTGTACCGGAGCGCCTCGGCCGCCTGCTCCGGCGCCAGCGCCCGGGCGCCCACCGGCTCCTGCACCCGCTGTTCAGCCTCGTGCTCCTCCAGGGCCACCCGCTCCCAGTCCGCCACCTGGCCGCCCTGCAGCGCCCGGATGGCTCCTTCCAGCGCCACCACGAGACCCTTGCCGCCAGCGTCGACCACCCGGGCTTCCCGCAGCACGGGCAGCATGGTCGGGGTCAGGGCCAGCGTGCGACGGGCCTGCACCAGCGCGGCCTGAAGGACCACCAGGATGTCGGAATTGGTGCGGGCAGTGTCCGCCGCCGCCTTGGCCGCCTCCCGGGCCACCGTCAGCACAGTGCCCTCGACTGGCCGCATCACCGCCTGGTAAGCCTGGCGGACCGCCCCGCTTAGGCCCTTCGCAAGCCAGCCGGCGTCGATGCTCTCCTTGCCGCTTATGGCCTTGGCGAAACCCCGGAAAAACTGGGAGAGGATGACGCCCGAATTCCCCCGGGCGCCCATCAGCGAACCCTGGGCGGCCGCGTCAGCCACCTTGCTCGCCGAGTCGTCCCGGACCTTCTCGACTTCCCGCACCGCCGCTTGGAGTGTCAGGTACATGTTGGTCCCGGTGTCGCCGTCCGGGACCGGAAAGACGTTGAGCGCGTCGACCCCTTCTTTGTTCACGTCCAACCAGGAGGCGGCGGCCTGAATCATCGCCTTCAGGATCACGCCGTCCAACTGCTCAATCTGCAACAGTCAAAACCCCCTACCGTGCCCGTGCTCGCCCGTCTTCGACGTCACTTCCGCTTGCCCTGGGCGGACCCCACGCGCACGCCTTGCACGTGCACGTTGACCCGGCTGACGTTCACCCCCACCTGATTCTCGACGGTGTACTTGACCTTGTCCATGACGTTGTGCGCCACTTCGGTGATGTTGGTCCCGTACTCGACGATGATGTACAGGTCGAGAACGACGCCGTCCGGTTCGACGTGGACGTCCACCCCGCGGTTCAACTGCTCCCGGCGGAGGAGCTCGGAGATGCCGTCCTGGATGTTGCGGTTGGCCATCCCGACCAGGCCGTAACATTCCATCGCCGCCACCCCGGCGATGATCCCGATGACCTCATCAGAGATGTTTACCTGGCCCAGCTCGTTGGTCATCTCCTTGCCCATGTGAACCCCTCCCGGCCCATCTCGCCTTTACTTCTCCCCCAGAAACAGCTTGTTCAAGTCCCGCACCACGGCCTCCGGGTCCACGCCGTGCATCCGTGCCCCGTTCTCGATGCTCTCCATGGCGGCGCCCATGCAGCCGATGCATCCCATGCCGTGCTCGACGAAAACCTCCCTGGCCTTGGGGTGGGCCTGCAGCGCCTCAATGATCGTCGTTTGCTTGGTGATCTCCACCGGGAACCCTCCTCGCCCGTTCGAGATTGGCAAAGGCTTCGGTAATCCTTCGGCAGTGGCGTGCGAAATCCTCCCGAGACCGCCCGCTCCCACTAGTATATGCCCTGTCCAAGCCGCCAAGGAATTCTCGCTTGCACCGGCCGTAACCAGCGTGATAGAATAACGCCGTAAGTCTTCAGGGAGGGTGAGAGCATGGCCAGAGAGTGCGTCGTCTGCGGGAAAGGCCGACAGACCGGTCACTTCGTCAGCCATTCCAACATCAAGACGAACCGCGTCTGGGAGCCGAACCTCCAGAAGGTTCGCATCCTGGTCGAGGGCAGGCCTGAGCGCCACTACGTCTGCACCAAGTGCCTCAAGGCCGGCAAGGTGCAGCGGGCGATTTGACGCCGCCGACACCCAGAAGCGAAAGAGCCCTGGGCTGTTCTGCATACCCAGGGCCTTCTCCTTAAGCTGTCGGCAACTATTCCTGCTCCTTCTGCTCCCATGCGCTTTCGGCCACCACGCTCCCCGTCACGAGGTCGAGGACCCGGACTCCCTGGTCATCGACCACGCCGACTGTCGGCCGCCCGCCGGGGAGTTTAGAAAGGGCAGGGCTCCCCGGATTGAGGCAGAGGCACGTCCCATCCCGCCAGACCCGTCCCTTGTGGGTGTGGCCCACCAGAAACAGATCCGGCTTATACCGCCGTACGACCTCCGCCGCCTCGGGCCGCACCTCCCCCTCGTGCCAGGCGAGGACGGTCCTCCCTTCCCACCGGGCGTAGGCGTAGGGCGCGGCCAACGGCCACTTGAGCAACGACTCGTCCACCGCCGAATCGCAGTTGCCCCGGGCGATGACCAGCGGCACTCGGCACTCGTTCAGCGCCTCGGCCAGGGCCAACGGCGCGTAACCTTCCGGCAACGGGTTGCGCGGGGCGTGGTAGAAGAGGTCCCCGCAGTGGATAATCAGGTCGGCGTCGGAGAAATAGCGGTTGAAGGCTGCCCGCCAGGCCGGCAGGCTCCCGTGAGTGTCGCTGATGACCCCGATCTTCACCCGTCCCTCCTCCTTTTTCCGTTCTTCAGCTCGTCATGGCTCCCGCCGGGCACCACCACCAGCAGCATGCCCGAGGTGAGGCACACCCGGGCCTGCTCGGCCAAGAACTCGTTGCTGACTCCCCGGGCTCGCCCAAAGTAGAGGTCCTCCCCCTGCAGGGGATACTTCAGCCCCTCCGTCCAAATCCCGGCGGCCACCGGCGTCACCGGGAGCAGCGAGACGTATTCCCCCGGCCGTCCTGAAAGCTCGAGCACGTCCAGGGCGCTCTCCCCGCCTTTAAGAGTATCCCCGGCGGCGAGGAGGTAGACCCGACGGTCGGCGTCGACCAGGCTCGCCTTCACCCCGCGCTCCGCTGCGGCCGCCAAGAGCTGCAGGTTGGCCAGAGTGTGGTCGAGGCGCCCGCCTAGCGCTCCGAGAAAGACCACTTCCCGGCACCCCAGCCGGACCGCCTCGTCCAGAGCCAGCTCCAGGTCGGTCTCGTCTTTCTCCCGCGGGACGCGGACGATCCGGCAACCCCGCAGGAAAGCGGGGCGCTCTGTCTCTTTCTCAGACAGAGCCTCGCCCAGCGAGTCCCCGTCGCCGACGACGACCTCCGCCCGGCGTCCCGCCTCCCAGGCGTAGCGCGCCCCGCCGTCAGCCGCGACCACGACGTCCGCCTGCCGCAGGATCTCCCGCTCGGCTTCGGTTCCATCAAAGCAGCCGTGCCCCACCACGACGCCGGTTTTCTTTCCCTTCACCCCACCCATGCAGCGGCCCACCTCTTCCCCTACTATTCTGCTTCCCCCGTCCTTTCCCCTCCGCTCGGAGCCGGGCTGTCCCCCCTCACCAGCTCAGGGCACGGCCCCTGCTGATCAGCAAGGGGCCGACCAGCAAAACCAGCACGCTGGGAAAAAGGCAGAAGACCAGGGGGAAAAGCATCTTCACCGGCGCCTCGCCCGCCCGGCGCTCCGCCGTCAACACGCGGCTCGTCCGCAACCGCTTGGCAATAGCCCCCACGGCTTTGGTGACGCCGCTACCCAGACTTTCGGCCTGATTGATCAGAGCGACGACGGTCTCCAACTCTCGGATTCCCAGGCGAGCGGCCATCGCTCTTAACGCCTCAGCCCGGGGGAGACCCAGTGCCACCTGCCGGTCCACTTCCGCTAGCTCCTCTCCGAGCGGTCCCTCGAGGCGGCGCGCCGCCTCCCCGAGGGCGTTGCTGAGACTCAGCCCGCCCTCGAGCCCCAGGAGGAGCAGGTCGACCATCCCCGGCAGGTCACGCTCGACCCGACTGCGCCGCTCGGTCGCCCGGAGGTGCATCCAGGCCAACGCGCCGCTGCTCCCCAGGGCGAACCCGGTGAGCATCCGCCCCACGACCCGACAGAGACCGTCCGCCGTCAGGCGCCAGGTCTCTCCCGAAGGGAGGAGCCACACCGCCCCCGCCAGGCCGAACGCCACCGTCAGGCCGAACCACCCGTCGCAACCCAGAGAATCGGGAAGATGGGCGGAGGTTCGCTCCATCCAACGCAGGAGGGGTTGCGGCGTCACCCGGCGAACGCGGCCTCCCCACCGGCGTAACCAGAGGGAGAGCACGGCATGAGCATCAACCGAGCCTCCCGGTTCGATGACCCGCCAGACCGCTTCATCTCGCCGCAGAGGGCGGAACAGGTCGACTATCACCAAGCAGGTCGCGGCCCAGGCCAGGGCAGCCAGCCACTTGAGCGCCGTCGGGACCACCGCTCCCCCCTCCTCTCACCACTTCAGCGTCGACAAGCGCAAGATCAGCATTACCCCCACCGCGTCCATAAGGCCGGCCCAGGTCAAGAGAGCCCAGCCTGCCGGCGTGTGCAAGAGAGGTGCCAGGTAGTCGGGCGCCAGCTGACGGAGAGTCAGAGCCAGGAAGAAGGGCACCACCGCCACCACTCCTGCGCTCAGCCGGCTCTGGGCAGTCGCCGCGGCCAGTTTGGCGCGCAGCCTCCGCCGCTCCCCCAAAAGATCATGCAGCCGGTCACACAGAGCAGGCAGATCCCCTCCCGTCCGGCGGTGGACCGCCAGAGCCCACACCAGCAAAGTCAGACCTTCTCCGGGCAGGCGGCACCGCAGGCTGTCCAAGGCCTCGGCCCAGGAGAGCCCGAGTCGTACCTCTTCCGTGCAACGCCGTACTTCCGGGCCCAGCGGCGGCGGTGTGTCCGCCGCCGCCAGGGCCAGCGCCTGGTTGAGGCTGAGCCCGGCCCGCAGGCCGCCGGTCAGGGAGAGAATCATTTCGGGAAGCTGCTCCTCTGCCTTTCTGGCCAGGGCGTGCCGCCTTGCCCGCTCCGGCAGCGAAGCAAGCCGCTCAAGCTTCCGCGACCTCAGGCTCGGCGCCCTCCTCTTCTTCCCCGGAACATCGCCGGGTCTGATAGCGCCCTGCAGAGGTGCCGCTCAACCGTACCACTTCGGTCACCCGGCGACTGCCGTCCGGTTGCCGTTCGAGGTGGACGACGAAGTCGACGGCGGCGGCGATCTGGTCGCGGACGACCTTGAGTGGCAAGGCGACGTTGGCCATGAGCGTCATCGTTTCGAGGCGGGACAGGGCATCAGCCGCCGAATTGGCGTGAATCGTCGCCATCGACCCGCTGTGCCCTGTGTTCATCGCCTGCAGCATGTCAAGGGCTTCGGCCCCGCGCACTTCGCCCACGATGATGCGGTCTGGCCTCATCCGCAATGCGTTCCGGACGAGGTCGCGAATCGTGACCGCGCCCAGCCCCTCCACGTTGGGGGGCCGGGCCTCCAGCCGCACGACGTGCTGCTGCTGAAGCCGGAGTTCGGCCGCGTCCTCGATCGTGATGATCCGCTCTGTTGACGGAATGAAGCCGGAAAGGGCGTTCAACAGCGTCGTCTTGCCCGTCCCGGTCCCTCCCGAGAGGAGGATGTTTTTCTTCGCCACCACTGCCTGCTTCAGTTGCCGGGCGAGACCGGGGGCCAGGGTTCCAGCCGCTACCAGGTCGTCCATCGTCATGGCCGCCACCCCGAACCGGCGGATGGTCACAAGCGGGCCATCCAGCGCCAACGGCGGAATCACTGCGTTGAGACGGGAGCCGTCAGGCAGGCGGGCGTCCACCATAGGGCTGCTCTCGTCGATTCGCCGTCCCAGCGGACCGATGATTCTGTCCACCAAGCGGATGATGTCCTCCGGGGAGGCAAAGTGACACGGCACCTGTTGAATCCGCCCCCCTTTCTCCACGTACACGTGCGCCGGCCCATTGATCATGATCTCCGTCACCTCGGGATCCCGGATGAGGTCTTCAAGGGCGCCCAAGCCCAGGACCTCGTCGACCAGCTGGAGGATTATCGCGTCCACATCCCGCCGGGGGAGGCGTCGCGTCTCCACCGTTTCCTCCACCACCGCCGCGGCTTCCTCCGTGACCCTTCGCCGCAAGACCGCCGGATCACCGGACCGGTCGAACTCTCCCAACCGGCGTACCAACTTCTGCAGGATCGCTTGCTTGGCCTGACAAGGCAAGGGAACCGGCGCTGGCGGAGGGGTTCGGCTGGCGTTCACCGGTCGAGGAAGCGGAGGCAGGGTAGACAGAAGCTGTTCGATCCGGGTCGCCAGCGCTTCAAGGGCGGCACTCCAGGACCCGCTGCCCGGACCGGCGACCCCTTCTGCGATCAGCGACACCACTTCCTCTGGTACGTCCGGCAGAATCCCCCAACACTCCGAGGTCAGCAGGGCCTGGACCTCCTCCAGGCCGAGTCCTCCCGGCATTCCGAGCCGGTTCAGCACGTATCCGCTGCGCCGCTCCTCCAAACCCTGAGCCAGTACCCGCCGACGACCGCGGGTGAGGCTGCGCAGGCCGAGGAGGTCAGGCGTCCCCACGACCGCTACAACGTCCGCTCTCGACATCACCCGTTGCATGAGCGGGGATTCCCGTGAACCGCAGTCCACCACCACCCTTCCCTGGGGACCTACCGCGGCGACCGACTGTTCCAGGGAGGGTGCCCCGCCGCGGGAAGGCTCCTCCAGAGCGAGGAGCGGCACCTCCGTCCGCGCCAAAAGGAGCTCCAGTGCACCGCAGACACTCCCTCCCGCCTGAACCGCCGCGACCGCTCTCCCCTGGCGGTGCCACAGCCTCGCCAGGCCGGCCGCCACAAGAGTGCATCCTACTCCTCCCTTGCCACCCCAGACGACCACCACCCGTCCCGGTTCCCGGTCCTCCACCATTCTCACCACGCTACTCTCCACCACCTTCAGGCTTCTCCCCGGCTGTGGGACAAGGCGAAACCAGGGTCGTCGTCAAAAGGATGGTCAGTTCGGTCTGCCTCCGGGCAGCCCGGTCGGCGCGAAACAGGCCACCGAGCAGAGGGACGTTGGCCAGGGCGGGCACACGACCGCCGTGATCAGTCTCCTCCGCCAGGGAGAGCCCCGCCAGAATCAAAGTGTCCCCGCTCTCTTGCTCCACGGCCGTTTCTGCCCACCGGCTGCGCAGCGCCGGAACGGTTCCGGCGCCCAGTCGCACCCCGTTCGCCCAGTCCAGGGTGGAGACCTCGGGCCGGACCGTCAGGCGGATCCTTCCGGACGGCAGCAGCGCCGGCCGCACGTCGAGCCGCACGCCGTACTCCTTCCACTCCACAGTAGCCTGTCCGTCGACTTCCAGGGGCACCGGGATCTGCCCACCCGCCAGGAAGCATCCTGCTGCGCCGTCCATCACCGTCATGGACGGCTCGGCGAGAATCCTGGCCCGGCCTGAGTCCTCGAGCGCCTTGAGCTTGACGAGCAGCGGTTCCAGCCTGGCCAGCGGTTCAAGGTGCATCCCGCCGGGCAGGCTCCGCTCGCCCACCCCCGCCTCTGCCGGCCACTCCAGCCCCAGCTCCCGGCAGGCCTGGCGGTCAACCTCGATCAGCCTGGCCTTGATTGAAAACAGGCCGCTTGGCTCAACTGCCGCCAGCGCATCCACCACCTGCCCGGGGAAAAAGGCTTCCGCCAGCCGTATCGCCGTTTGCCGAGCGGCTTCGGACGGCACCTGGCCTTCGAGCACGATTCTCCCAGCCTGACGGGTCAAGACCACGCCCCCGCCGCTGTTTCGCTGCACCAGCGCGGTCACCCACTCCAGGTCCTGCTGGCGCGGTCGGGAGACCGGCGTGCCGGAGTCCTCCTCGCGCTCATCGACTGACCCGGTAAGGTCGAGCAGCTTCGACCCAAGGAGGGCCGCCAGCCGCTCGAGCCTCAGCCGTCCCTCTGCCGCCGGGCGGCCGTCGACGACCACGTAACCTCCTACACTGCGCACCCGGATGCCCTCGTCGGCCACCAGGTCCTCTATGTCCCGCTCTGATAGAACCGGGGAGGGGCACAGGACGCGCACCTGCTGCTCAATGACCCGGCCTGACGAGGGCCAAAGAAGAAGCGTGGTCTGACCTTCGCTCTTGCCGTTGACCAGGATCTCTCCTGGCGAGATCACCCGCACGTCGGCGACTGCCGGCTGTCCCACCGCCACCCGCGAGACCTCCGGGACGGTGATCACCCGGGATTCTCCGGTGCGCACGACGATCACCTCAGGAGGTTCGGCGCCTCTGGCCGCCCCTCCCGCGACCAGAAACAACGACAGCCCGAGAATCAGGGTCAGCAGGCAGGCGTCAGCGATACTCCGGCGCCAGTCCGCCGGCCAGCGGATCCCGCTCGACACCCTTGATCACCTCCACCGCTTTGGCTGACTTCTTTGGCTGACGGACGACCTCGATTGGCTGGGCACTCGGCCGGTGAAGCGCCGGCTCCGCCGGTGCGGACTGGTCCGGCCGCTCCGCGGCGGCCCGTAATACCAGCCGGAGCTTCCCTGTCTCCGCCGCTAACGCCAGGGCCTGGGCTTGCACCGGGGAAACCGCGAGCATTACCCACGGGTCGAGGCCCCCGGCGGCTTGCTCGTCCCCGCAGACCTTCAGCACTCTCACCGCCGGCACTAGGCGCGACACCTGGGAAAGCCCGTCGCTGGAAGGAGCGATCGCCACCACGTCCACGTAGGCTCCGGGGTGAACGGCCTTGGCGGTTTCAGCCTCCACGGGTACAGACAAACCCCGTTCTCCAGGGTTCAGGCGGGCCGTCAACGCCTCGGGTTCCTCCGCGCTCACCGTTCGCCCTGCGATCACCTGGTCGCCGGGCCATAGTGCGACTGTCGTCACCCGGCCCACGACCTCGTCCAGAGAACGATAGGCACCGGGCAGAATATTTGTTTTGGGAATCGCCTGAAGGTGGACCAAGGAACGGTCCAAACGACGGAGGGCAGGTATCCTCTGCCGTACCACAACGACCGTCTCCCGGGCCTCCCTGGCGGCCAGGGACCGTTCGGCGTGTGTCAAGTAGCCGAAAGAGAAGGTCCCCGCCAGAATCGCCAGAAGGGAACCGATCAGAAGGTTGCGCCGCCGGAGCACGCTTCCACCTCCGCTCCCGGGGCGCCTTCCGCTACCCGGTTGAGGATGACCAGAGCCGAGGTGCCGCCGGCAGGGCGTCGGCACAGATTGACCGCCACGTGCCACTGGCGAAACCGGAATGTGCCGGATGCCCAGTCGCCTTCCTCGCTCGTGGCGGGGAACGGCCGGCCGCCGCCACTCAAGTGGCGGCGGTAGAACTCCACCACCCTGGTCAGCGGCGCCTCCGTTTCGAACAGAAGCGTGGCCGGGCCGGTGCAGCTTCCGTCCTCAATCAGCAATGCGCCGCCGACCCCCGGGAACAGAGGGAAACCGCTCAACCGGCTGGCAAGCGCTCCCCGATTGAGCAGACGCCGCCGCGGTCCGGCACCGGCCGAGCGCAAGTGCAGCAGAAGATTGGTGGTCTGCCGCTCCAGGTCGGGAAAAGCGAACGTCGTACACTCCCACGTCTCCCGGCGGAACAGTAAAGGACGCCGGTCCGTACCGGGGAGAGCCTCTCTGGTCTCTTCCCGCCACCCCAGTGCCGCAAGTCTGGCCCGGTAGAACCGATCGACTTCCATCGGGCGCAGGGTGGTGCGGACGATCGTGATATGGGTGCATTGGAGGTTGACGAGCGACTCCAGCCGCTTGATCACGGTCGACCCCGACGGCAGGGGAACCTCCGGCACCGGAGCGGGGGCGCTGGCCCGGCTGCTCAGCTTCCACCAGAGAAGGGCGCAAGTCACCAGCGCCATGACCATGACGGTAGTATGGGTTTTCACGACCTCACCTCCTTGGTCTCGTGCAAAGCAACGTCCGGCCGCGCCCGGCGACTGCAGTCAAGTATAGCTGGGATTTGACCTTTCCAGGCCACCAGCCGGGAGACAAGGGACAAGTGACGGTGATCAGGCGGAGTTGGGCTGCGTGTCTCACGTTGACCACGGCCTGTCCTGCCCGCACTACCCGGTTGCGTTCCAGGTGAGCGCGGGCAGTGCTAGCCGGATCTCGCTCCGCGGCGGCAAGAATTGCCGCAAGGCGCACCTCGGTCTGGCCCACCGCCAGCCGGCAGAGGGTCAGCCCCCCCAGCGCAGTTGCGATGAGCAGGGGCAGGACAAGGATCAATTCGATCAGGGCCTGTCCGCTGGGAGAGGTGCCGACTGAACGTTTGCCGCTGACTGCCTGCGGACAACTCATCGGTGACCGGCCCCCTCTTCTCCCCCAAAGGGGATCAACCGGCTGTCGAAGTCTGTGGCGAGCAGGGGCCAACTGCTTCGGCCCCCGCCTCTTCTGGACGCCGCGGCTCCCGCCCTGGCGCGGAACGGCAGTTGGCCCGCTCCCCGACGGTTCAGCCTCCATCCTTCAAGGTACACCACCCGGTTACCCCAGCGCCGATCCCTGACCGGGTGCAGGTCATCGGCGATCCAGAGCGGGAACTGGGAGCCCAAGAGCCAGGGAAGGAGGTATACCCGGCGCACCATGAGACTCGGCCACTGCCCACCGGCGCCGGGGGGGAAGCGGACCCCCTGGGCGCCCAACCCCACCGCCGTTCCCCACGCCGCCTGTTTGGCCAGAGCCGGCGTGCGACGGATCACTTCGTCCTGAGCCCGCTGCAGTTGGGCGGCCCAGTAGGCGTACTCCCCTCTTCCCAGCATGGCGGTGATCCCTAATGCCAGCAACGCCCGGTTTATGATGGCCAGCGTGTTGAGGCCGTCCGCCAACACAGCCGCTCCGGTAGTTACCCCAGCGTCCAAGCTGTTCTGAACCACCAGGCGGTCCCTGGTGGCTGCCCAGGCGGTAACCAGCGCCTCCCAGGCGAGGCCGGCCAGAACTACCGCCAGAACCGCCGCCACCACGACCTGTCCACGCTCGCCCGCCGCCGACCTCTCCATCAGTCTTTCTCCCGCCCCACGTACAGCAGGAAGTCGCTCATCCTTCCTGCCCCCAAGGGTGCCTCCCGGGCACTGACCGCTACTGAGCTGTTCGAAAGCGACACCTCAACCTTCTTCCCGCTACCGGCGCCCCCGAGGCCCTTCCACATCCTCTCAATGGTACGGCCGGTCCGTCCGGCCTCCGGTCCATCCGCCAACGCCGCCTGGCGCGCCCCGGTCGCCGCCGCCACTCGAGCGGCCAGGGCCCGCACACCGACCAAAGGAGCGACGATGGTCCACCACAAGATGGTGACCGCCACCGGGAAGGCGATTGCCACTTCAACCGTACTCTGACCTCTTTCCACGGTAATCCCCCTTTACCGCACTCTGCCAGGCAGGCATATTTTCGGGGACGCCGCCCCGCCAGGTTGTCTTGTCGGTTTGCCCTGCCAGGCGTCACCAGCCAGTACCTTATTTTTTGAGTTGTCGAAGTACGAGTTCTACTTGACAATCTCCGCGGCAAGCTTAGTGAACTTGGTTGTTATCGCTCCGCCCAAGGCTCGCACGGAAACGATGCATGCCACTGCGATCAGGGCAGTGAGCAGCCCGTACTCCGCCATGCTCTGTCCGGCTTCCTCGTTCCGCAACCTCAGCCAAACTTGCCTCACGTCAAATCCCCCCTTCCGTGCAAAAGTGCGGCGTCCCCAAAGTTGAACAGGGCTAGGGCAAGAGCGCCGCCCCGGCGCTGAAGCGGGCTTGGGCTATGAGAATTGCCGTCCGCAAAAGCCGCCCGAGCAACCCCAGCACTGCCGAAATCAGGCCAAGCACCAGCACGTACTCCACCAGGGCCTGACCGTTCACCGGTGTCGCTTTTTTCGACATTGCCAACTCCCCGCCCACCGTTTCTAGGTGCAATCTTGCTTCTCGCTTCAGCCGAAGATGACGAATTTTGTCGAAATAGCATTCAGAGGCGATATCATGTCGAAATATGTCGATAAATCATCGCCAATCACGTCATATCGTGTAATTGCATTATAGGAAGAACCACCCGCCTTGTCAACCCAATTATGTAAGTCCATGGAAACGGCTGCGCGGAAGGATTTCCGGAAGAGCAGGATGAATCCACTCCGGGATTGCACGCAACAAGGCAGGGAGGTTGGCCAGATGCCGTCGAAGATGGTCTACGGATTGATTTTCTCTTCCATCCTCTGCGGCGTGGCGGGCCAGTTCAGCCTGAAGCTGGGCGTCTCCCGAATGGGCGTCCTAGCAGTGGCCAGCCTGGGACAACTGCCCGGCCTAGTCGCCAGGCTGCTCCTCAACCCGGTCATTTTCCTCGGACTCTGTCTTTACGCCATCGGGGCCTTCCTCTGGATGGCTGTCCTCTCCCGGGTCGACCTCTCCTTCGCCTACCCCTTCGTCGCCCTGAACTTCGTCTTCATCCTCACCGGCTCGACTCTCTTTCTCCACGAGCCGCTGCCGCTCAACCGGGTAATCGGGACCGCCCTCATCGTGCTGGGGGTCCTGTTCATCTCCCGGCAGTAGCGCAGACACGCCGCCAGGCCCGCACATGAAAAGAGAGGGCCGTTTCCGGCCCTCCCCGGCGTGCTGTTTCACACCTCTTCCCCTGTATCTCTACGATCCGGTCTGTCCCGCGGCCGCTTCCTCCCTTTGTTGCAGCTCCACAGCGGCCATCTCCCGCAGCTTGTACTTCTGGATCTTCCCGGAGGCCGTGGTGGGGTACTCCGTGACGAAGCGGACGTACCGCGGCACCTTGTGGCGGGATATCCGGGAGCGCAGGAACTCCTGGATCTCCACCTCCGTGGCGGTCTCGCCCGGCTTCAGCCGGATGAAGGCCATCACTTCCTCGCCGTACACCTGGGAGGGAACGCCCACGACCTGGGCGTCGGCGACCTTCGGATGGCGGTAAAGGTACTCCTCGATCTCCCGCGGGTAGATGTTCTCTCCGCCCCGGATGATCATGTCCTTGATCCGCCCGGTGATCCTGCAGTAACCGTCACGGTCCATCGTGGCGAGGTCGCCCGTGTGGAGCCAGCCGTCCCGGTCGATGGCCTGGGCCGTGGCTTCCGGCATCTTGTAGTACCCCTTCATGACGTTGAACCCCCGGCAGCACAGCTCTCCGACGATCCCTCGGGGCACCTCCTCGTTGGTGGCCGGGTCGACGATCTTCACCTCGATTGCCGGCAGGGCCTTGCCCACCGTGGCCACCCGCCGTTCGAAGGTGTCGTCGGGTGTGGTCTGGGTGATCACCGGCGCCGCTTCAGTCTGGCCGTAGGCGATGGTGATCTCGGGCATGTGCATCCTGGCGATGACCTGCCGCATAACCTCCTCCGGACACGGCGCTCCGGCCATGATACCGGTGCGGAGGCTCGAAAAGTCATACTGGGCGAAGTCCGGGTGTTCCAGGATGGTGATGAACATCGTCGGCACTCCGTGCAAACCTGTGCACCGCTCTGCCTGGACCGCCTCCATCACCTTCTTGGGGCTGAAGTAGTCGAGGCAGACCATGGTCGTCCCGGCGGTCACCGCGGCCAGGGTGCCGAGGACGCAGCCGAAGCAGTGGAAGAACGGCACGGGGATGCAGAGCCGGTCCCTCTCCGTCAGCCGCATGCAGTCGGCGATGAACTTGGCGTCGGCGATGATGTTCCGGTGGGTGAGCATGGCCCCCTTGGGGAACCCGGTGGTGCCGGAGGTGTATTGGATGTTGGTCACGTCATCGTAGTGAAGGGAGGCCTGGCGGGCCCGCAACTCCTCCGCGCTGATCCGCTCCCCAAGAGCCAGCACCTCGTCCCAGGTGAACATCCCCGGATAGGCCTTATCCCCCAGGTAAATGACGTTGCGCAGCTTAGGCAGCCGCGCTGCTTGGAGCTGCCCGGGCTGGGCGGTCCGCAGCTCCGGGCAGAGCTCGTAGAGCGTCTCGACGTAGTTGGCGTCCTTGAAACCTTCGATCAGCAGCAGGGTCGTGGCGTCCGACTGGGACAGGAGGTACTCCAGCTCGAACAGCTTGTAGTTGGTGTTCACCGTGACCAGCACGGCTCCCATCTTTCCCGTGGCAAACTGGGAGACCAGCCACTGCGGCCGGTTGGTGGCCCAGATGGCCACGTGTTCCCCCGGCTGGATCCCAAGCGCCATCAAGCCCCGGGCTGCCCGGTCGCACTCGCGGCGGAACTCCTCGTACGTCCAGCGGACACCGAACTCCGGGAAGACGGCGGCCTCGTTCGCAGGGTAGGCTCGGGCGGTCTGGTCCAACAGCTCCCCCAGGGTCATGGAGAAAATGTCCTTCATTCTTCCGTTCCTCCTTCTCCGCTTCTCGACTACTCGGCGAGGCAATTAGGGTGATTTTACCATCCGCCGGATCCGGCTGTCAATCCACGATCCCGACCAACCCGCCGATTCCCCTGGTCGAGCGGGCGGTTTTGACCGGCGAACGGTCTGCCCCGGGAACCTGCCGGCCAGTCCGCTGCTCGCCGCAGGGTGCGGCCGTTGGCAGTTGGATTTCAACCTTTCCCGCCCCTCTTCTTTCGGCTCCACCGGGGGGAGTGTATTATCATCTCAACATCGGCCGAGGCCGAGAAAAGAGGTGAGGGTAGTGGAACCGGACACCATCGAACGAGTGGATCAGGTCTTCAGGAAACAACGGCGACTCACTTTCTCGTATGCGGCGGTTTTCTTCTTCCTTGTCCTCCTTATCCCGTACCTCACGATCAACGCCGAATGGTGGTATGGCCGGCCCGTCTGGGGCGGCCTGACTCTCAACTTCCTGGTGGTAGGCATCGTGTTCCACCTTGTCTACTGGTTGATGGGTCTGTTCTATACCATTCAGGCCAACCGGCTCGAAGACGAACTGCTGAATCGGCCCAGTCACACCCTTGACAGCAGCAAGAAGGGCGGTGCACTGCATGCTTAACCTGTGGGCTATTCTGATGGTGGTCGGGTTGATCGCGGCGACCGTCTGGATCTCGGTCGCCACCCGGAAGTTCAACCGCACGGCCGAGAATTTCTACCTGGCGGGGCGGAAGATCGGGTTTCTGACGAACGCCTCCGCTATCTGCGGGGACTATTTCAGCGCCGCCTCCTTCCTGGGGGTCGCCGCCGCCATCTACGCCTCCGGGCTGGACGGGGTCTGGTACGCCACCGGTTTCGGCGCGGCGTTCGTCCCGGTGCTGATCTTCGTAGCCGGTCCCCTGCGCCGGTTCGGGGAGTACACCATCCCGGACTACCTGGCTGCCCGGTTCCAGAGCCCCCTGGCCCGGCTCATCGGGGTGACGGCGGTCCAGGCGATCGCTATCTTCTACCTGGCCCCTCAGATGGTGGGCGCCGGGGCCACTTGGACCGTCCTGGTGGGAAAGGGCCTCCTGGGCATGAGCCCGTTCGCGACGGGCGTCGTGGTCACCGTGCTCATCATGATGTTCTACGTGGCGATGGGTGGCATGAAGGGGACCACCATCAACCAGATGATCCAGTTCTGGGTGCTCTTCACGGCGATGTTCCTGGTGGTGGCCCTGGCCTTCGGCAGAGGCTTCAACCTCTCGCGGGCGGTAGCGGAGCTCAACCGCGGCCCGCTGACCAACACCGCCAAGGTGACGGTCGCCCAGTTGATGGCGGGGGAGGAAGGGAAGCGCCTCTACGACCAGGCCAAGGCGGTCATGAGTCCGGAAGCCATGCAGGCCGTCGACGCCGCGGTCAAGGCGGGGGACGCCGACGCCGCCGTCTGGGTGGTTCTGCCCCAGAAGAACAAACTACACCCCGAGCGGACGATGCTCTTCGGTGAACCCGGCCACCGCTACCGCTGGCTGGACCAGTTCTCGATGGTTCTGGCGCTCGTGCTGGGGACGATGGGCCTGCCACACATCATGAACCGGTACTACACCAACCCCTCCGGGCGGACGGCCCGCTGGACCACTGTCTGGGTGCTGGCGTTCGTGGCCGCTTTCTACATCCTGGCCACTCTGGCCGGAGTGGCTGGCCGGGTATTGCTCAAGGCCTTCGCGGCCGCGGATCCGGTGGTCTCCTCCCTGACCGTCGACGGCCAGCTAAAGGTGACCGACCAGTTGATGCCGCTGCTCGGCCGGATTCTGGCGGGCGAATTCGGGCTGGGTTACGTCGCCGCCGGCGCCTTCGCGGCCATGTTCTCCACCATCGGCGGGCTGCTCATGGCTTCGGCGGCTTCGTGGGGCCACGACATCTACGAGCAGTTCATCAATCCCAACGCTCCGGAGTGGAAGAAGGTGGCCGTCGGCAAGGCTGCCGTGGTCGGCATGGCGCTCTTCTCGCTCCTGGTGGGCCTGGGCATCCCGGCGATCGGGCTCGACAAGGCCTATCCGTCTCTGATCGCCATGATGGTCACCTGGGCTTTCGCGGTGTCCGCCGGGTCGTTCGTGCCGATGTTCATCACCAGCATCTGGTGGAAGCGCGCCACGCTCCGGGGAACCCTGGCGGGGATGGCCGCCGGCGGTGGACTGACGGTGCTCTTCATCATCTTCAACATTCTCCGCCAGACTGGCGCCGTGGCCCCCGACTCGCTGGTCGGCACGTTGGGGACGCTGACCTTCCCCACTGTCTTCACCGTGCCCTTGGGACTCTTGGTGATCGTGGCGGTCTCGCTCCTCGACCCCAAGCTGCCTACCAACGTGGATGAGATCTGGATCCGGATTCACGGCACAGCGCGCGAGCGCCTCCAGCGCAGCCTGCAGGCGGCCCGGACGGGCGCCTGATCTGTGCGGCGGGGTTACACCCGGCGCAGGGATTCGCAGGGGGTGGAGCGATGCAGGCCGAGCTGACGGCCCTGAAACGGACCGAACCCTTCAGCTTCCTCGGGGAAAGCGACCTGGAGCGCCTGGCCAGGCTGCTCCAGCCTCGCCGTTACCTCCAGGGCGAGTACGTCGTCCGGCAGGGGGAACCTGCGCAAGGGGTGCTGTTCCTCATCCGGGCCGGCCTGGCGGAAGTCGCGGTACAGTCGGCAGACGGGGGCGAGACCGTGGTCGGCTACTGTTACCCGGGGCAGTTCTTCGGTGAAGCCGTCCTGCTCACCGGGAAAGTCTATCCCGCCTCGATCCGGGCGGCCGTGGATCTGGACTGCCTCCTTCTGGCAAAGGAGCACTTCGTGGAGCTCCTGGCCTCCCACCCCTCCTTCGCCCGCTGCTTCGCGCCCGACCTCGGGGGCATCAGTCCGGAGGTCCACCGCCAGGCGGCACAGAGGGAGGTCAGGCCGGTCGGGGACGAAGAGCAACCCACGCAAAAGCGGGCTCGGGAGTTGATGACGGCTCCAGTGGTGAGTTGTGCCCGGTCGGCGCCGGTGCGCGAGGTCGCGGCGCTGATGGCCGATCGAGGGGTCAGCTCCGTGGCGGTCCTCGAGGCGGACGGACGGGTGGCCGGCCTCGTGACCGAACGGGACCTGGTCGAAAAGGTCTTGGCGCAAGGCTCGACCCCGGGGCTCGGGGGCGAACAGCCGGCCGAGTCGGTCATGAACGCCGAGCCGGCCTGCGTCTCGCCGGAGGACTACTTCTACCAGATCCTCCTCACCATGGTCCGCCGCCGGGTCAAGCACGCCCTGGTGGTGGAGGACGGCCGGGCGGTCGGTATCGTGACGGTCCGGGACCTCGTTAGGTCGCGCAACATGGGTGTGCTCAGCATCGTGGGCGAGATCGAGAACCAGGAGACGGTGGCGGGGCTGGTGCCGGCCAGCCTGGAGGTCGACCAGGTTCTGAAGGCCATGGTGGCCGAGGAAGCTCCCATACCGGAGCTGTTCTCCCTGATGACGGAGTTCTACGACCGGCTCACCCGTAAAGTGCTCGAGCTTTGCGAGGGAGAAATGGCTGCCGAGGGTCACGGCCCGCCGCCCTCACCTTATTGCTGGATTGTGATGGGCAGCGGGGGACGCAAGGAGCAGATCCTCCGCACCGACCAGGACAGCGCTCTGATCTACCAGGAGGTTGCTCCCGACCAGGCCGAGAGCGCGCGGCAGTATTTCCTGCGGCTGGCCGACAAGGTGGTCGGGGGGCTGGCGGCCTGCGGCTTCGCCCGCTGCAAGGGTAACGTCATGGCCTCCAACCCTACCTGGTGCCGTTCGCTCCCAGAGTGGCGGGCGCTCCTCTCGGAATGGATAAAGCACCCGGAGCCGGAGCACGTCCGCCTGCTCAGCATCTTCCTCGATTTCCGCCCGGTTCACGGCGAACACCATTTGGCGCAGGCGCTTCGCGCTTACGTGCTGGAGCTGATCTCCTCCTTCCCGGTGATCCTCCGCATGCTGGCGGAGGATGACGCCTCCTCCCCAGTGCCGCTCGGACCCTGGGGGCTGGTGATGACTGCCCGGCGAGGGCCGCACCGGGGCCGGATCAACTTGAAGACCGCGGTCTGCGTGCACCTTGTCGACTGCCTGCGGCTCCTGGCGCTGAAGCACCGGCTCGAGGACACCTCGACCCTGGGCAGGTTGAAGGAGTTGACCGGGCTGGGGATCTTCGGGGTCGAGGAAAGCGCCGCCCTCGCCACCGCCTACCAGAGCCTGGTCTTCTTCCGCGTCCGCCACCACCTGCGCCTGAGCGCGGCCGGAGAGGAGCCGGACGAGTGGCTCGACCCGAAGAGCCTGACCAAGCGGGAACGCGGACAACTGGTCTCCGCCCTGAAGGCGGCGGCCAGGCTACAGACGCTCACCGCCCACTCTTTCCTGGTGTATTAGGAGGGCAGGAAACGTGTTGTCGGTGGTGGGAAGACTGAAAGGGTCGGCACAGCGGGACCTCTCCTTGGCCGCCCGAGTCAGGCATCGCTTGGCGGCGGCCGCCCACCTGTCAGGGCACCTCCCTCTCGCCGAAGCGAGGTTCGTCGCCTTCGACACGGAGACCACCGGTTTCTACCCGCACCGGGGGGACGCGGTGATCGCCCTCGGAGCAGTGGTCTGCCACGGCGGGGAAATACAGCCCGAACAATCCTTCCACCAGCTGGTGAACCCCGGCCGTCCAGTGCCCCGCGCGGTGCAGGAGCTGACCGGAATAACCGATGAGGTCCTGCGGGCAGAAGGAGTAACCTTTCTGGAGGCGTTCGACCGTTTTCTGGACTTTGCCGGCGACGCCATCCTGGTAGGGCACGGCGCCGACTTCGACCTGGCCTTTCTCGACCATGAGCTTCGACGAACCTGCCGCGGCCACCTCCGGCACCTCGTCCTGGATACCCGCCGCCTGTATCATTTCCTCTACCCGGAACTGGCCGACTATTCCCTGGACGCCCTGCTCGACCTCCACGGCATACCTCCGGCGGGTCGACACACCGCCCTGGGCGACGCGGTGCTCGCCGCGGAGCTGTTCCGGCGGGCCCTGCCCGCCCTGTCGGAGCGGAACTGTCGCACCGTGCGGGCGGTGCGGCGCTACGCCGTGCACCAGTCGCACTTGACCATGTCTTCTCTGGGCTGCCTCGTCTAGGCGTTCGTTTCCTGACACGCCGGACAGTAACCGTAAATCTCGAGCGTGTGACCGCTGATGGCGAAGTTCGTGTTTCGGTGGAGCGCCTGCTCCAGCTCTTTCAACGGGCAGTCGGCGATCGGCACCCTTCGGTCGCAACCGAGGCAGACCAGGTGGTGGCAGTGGCGGTCGGTGGTGAGGGCAAACCTTGACCGGTGATCGGCCGGAGTGGACGACTTGGTCACCAGCCCCTTGCCAGCCAGGGTCGCCAGGATCCGGTAGACCGTCGACAAGCAGATCGCAGCGTCTCTCTCACGCAGCTTGAGGTAGACGCTCTCCACGGTCAACGGCGCCCCGGCCTCCGCCAGCACACCGAGGACGGCTTCCCGCTGCCTGGTGATCCTGAGTCGCTGGCCGGCCAGCATCCCCCGGAAGTGCTGCCGGTTGCTCGCCGCGTTCATCTTGCGCCCCTCCTCAACCATAGAGATACTGGATGACTACTCCGACACCGACACTGACCCCGAGAAGCAATCCGATCACCCTGGCAGTGTCCTTCCAGTCCCCGTTCTCCTTGACCAGCACCAGCGTTCCGAGGCCGGCGCTGGCGGACAGGCCGGCGATGGCGGACCCGAAGCTCAAGGCTCCTTTGAGGTAAGCCTGCGTGATCGCCACCGAGGCGGCGCAGTTCGGAATCAGGCCAACCAGACCGGCCAGTAGGGGCTGCAAGGGGGTGTGGCGGAGGAAGAGCCTTCCCAGATTGGCTTCCCCGACTCCGGCGACGAGCAGGTTGATGGCGGTTGATACCGCCAGGAGAAAGAAGAGCACCCTCAGGGTGTGCTTGACGGGGTGCCAGAGCAACTCCCTGAGTGCCGCCTGCCGCGGGGGGACGGTGTGGCAGCAACAGCCTCTTTCTTCTGGAAAAGGGTCGGCGTCCACCGGGCTCGCCTGGCGGTAGGGCTCCCGCGTGACGGAGACCTCTCTGGCGGTGCCCGCTTTCGCCCGCAGGTTCTGGCCGAGATCAACCGCATACCCGGCCACCAACCCCAGGGTCACCTTAACCGCCAACAGCGGCCAGACCAACCCGACTCTGGCCGGTTGGGACAGGATCACCGGCAGTGCCTCGTCGGACGTGGACAGATAGACCGCCAGCAAGGTCCCAGTGGTGATCAGCCGCTGGGCGTAGAGGCACGACGAGATGACCGAGAAGCCACACTGAGGGACGGCGCCGAACAGGGCTCCCAGGGCGGGGCCGGCCTTGCCTGCCTGCATGATGCGGGACCTGAGGGCGCCGCCCCACTTGAACTCGATGAACTCGATCGCGACGTAGATGAGCAGGAGCCAGGGCACCATATTCGCCGTGTCCCTCAAGGCCTCCCGAAAGGCGTCCGCCACCGCCGCACCTCCGGCTAGGTGCAAATGATTCTATTTTGCACTTCCCATCCCATTATCTCTGCTTCGCAAGACCCTGTCAAGCAGGAGCTCCGCTCTTTCCTCCCCCACCCTCCGGTCCTCTGGTGTCAGTCGGGCGGCCGCCACCAGCTTCACCTCCACCCGGGCGGCGTACCGGCGGGCTACCTCGGCCTGGCGCCGCCGGAGTTCCGCAGCGAGCTGGGCCGCCCGGCTCTCCTTCCCCCCGAGCTGTCGGGACAACTCCTTTTCCCACCGGCGCAGGTCGCTCCGGAACTGGCGGCGGGTCGCGGTGCGGCGGGCCAGCGACACCCGCACTTTCAAGACCGCCACCTGGTGGAAGACCCGGCGTAACCCTGCCACCTCCTCCTCCAGGGAGCGGTGGTAGTACCGGGCCAGTTCCTCCTCGGCCGCCGCCCGCCCTTGTGCCACTTCCCGCTCCCACTCCGCCACCAACGGCGTCAGGGCGGCCCGGCAGGCTTCCTCGGCCCGGGCGTAGGCTGCAGCCAGGCCAGGCCGGGAGTCGACCACCACAGCCACTTGCTCCTGCCGCCAGAGGGGCCCGAAGAGCGTAGCCCGGAAGACGAAGACGCACCGGCCGCCGCCCGACTTACTCACCGGCGGCCCCCGCTCCGGAGCCGGCCAATCCCAGCAGTTCGTCGTTCCGCCGGGCAGCGGCGGCGAAGGCGGCGCGTCGCTCGGCGATCTCCCGGCGCAGCCGGCTGAACCCGTTATCCAGGTCCTGAGCGGTCCGCGCCTCCAGCACCAGCTCCGCGATCCGCCGCTCCAGCCCGTGTTCGAGGATAAGGTCCAGCTCGCCCAAGACTGTCTCACAGAGTTCGAGCTTGGCCCCGAGGATCGCCAGGACGTGGGCCTCGATGGTCCTTTCGGTGACCAGGTTGGTGATCTCGACCGTCTCCGCCTGGCCAAGCCGGTGGACCCGCCCGATCCGCTGCTCCAACCGCATCGGGTTCCAGGGCAGGTCATAATTGATCAGCCAGTGACAAAACTGCAGGTTGTACCCCTCCGCTCCGGCCTCGGTGGCAATCATCACCCGGGTCGGGCCGGCGAACTCCTTCACCGCCGCCTCCCTCGCTGCAGGGGAGAGGCCGCCGTGGTAGACCACCGCCGCCACCCCAGCCTCCGCAAGCTCCCTGGCCAGGGTGTCCTGAGTGCCGCGGAACTCCGTGAACACGACGACTTTCTCCCTCCGCCGGACCACCAGGTCCCGCAGGAGCCCGGCCTTCCGGCAAACAACCTCTTTCGCCCGCGCCGCCACCTCCCGGTACCCGACGGCCAGCTGGCCCGGCACCCCGGGGGTACGCGCCATGCGGAGCAGCGTCCGGCGGACCGCCTCGGGGGAACTGGTGGCCTCCCGCAACACTACCACCAGGGGCAACACCTGCTGCCGACTCCGGCCGAGGTCCCGGGCCTCGGCCAGCAGGGCGAGGCAGGCGGCGTACAGTGCCTCCTCTTCCGGGGAGAGGGCCACCTCAAGCGTGGTCACTCGCCGGGGGGGAAAGGCAAGGCTGGCGGAGCGCCAGTCGGCGCGGAGCATGACGGTGCCGAGGCGTTCCCGCAGGAGGTCGGGGTTCCTGGGGCGCAGCCGGTCGAGCTGGAAGACCCGGCGGAACTCGGCCGGCGTCGAGAACAGGCCGGGTCGGACCAGGGTCACCAGATTGTAGAGCTCGCGCAGGTCGTTTTGCAGGGGGGTGGCGGTGAGAAGCAGGAGGTAGGTGGTCTCGATCTCCCAAACCAGTCCCCAGTTGGCCGTGCGGTGGTTTTTCAGCCGGTGGGCCTCATCGACGACGACCAGGTCATAGGGGCGCTCCAGGATGACCCGGGCATGCTCCGGGCGCTTGGCCAGGTCCAGCGAGCCGATCACCAGCTCCCCCCTCCAGTCCCGGGGGGCGCGGGCCAGGACGCCCGCCAACCCGAAGTGGCGCCGCAACTCCGCCGCCCACTGGCTGAGAAGAGCCGCCGGTGCGAGCACCAAAGCCCGGCGGACCAGTCCCCGTGCCCGCCACTCAGCCAGGCAGGCGCCCGCCTCGATGGTCTTCCCCAGGCCCACGCCGTCCGCCAAAAGCGCCCGCCCGGCCAGCTCATTCACCACCTGCCGGACCACCTTCTGCTGATGGGAATAGAGGTGGAGGAACGGCAGGACGCGGGGTAGAAGAAGGTCGTCCTCCTCCTTCCGGCCGCCTGACCAGCGCAAGGCGGCGAAAAAGGCGTCGCGACCGGCGGCGGGGTCAGCCAGCAGGGCCTCCGCTACCGCCGCGTTATCCGGGGAGAATCGCACCTCCATGCGTCAGCGGCTGGCCGGCACCCTCTCCTGGCGTAACCTTGAGACCAGCTCCTCGGCGACCATCCAGATGTCTCCGGCGCCCATGGTGATGACCATGTCGCCGGCCTGCACGGTGCGGGCGAGGTAGTTGATGATGTCCCGGTTATCCTCGATGAGGGCGACCGGCCGCCCCTCGTTGGCCTCGATGAGCCGAGCCAGCCGCTCGGCCGTCACCCCGGGAATCGGCTTCTCCGGCGGTGGGGAGTAGATCCCGGCCAGCACCACGGCATCCGCATAGCCGAACGCCTTGCTGAACTCCTCCATCAGAAAGTGGGTGCGGGTGTAGCGGTGCGGTTGGAAGACCGCCACGATCCGCCGACCGGGCCAACCCTCTCGGGCGGCGCGCAGCGTCGCCTTGATCTCCGTGGGGTGGTGGGCGTAGTCGTCCACCACGGTGACGCCCCCCTCCTCCCCGATAAACTGGAAGCGGCGCTTGGCTCCGTGAAAGGAAGCCAGATGCTCCCGGACTGCCTCGAAGGGTATCCCCACCTCCGCCGCGACGGCCAGGGTGGCCAGGGCGTTGGCCACGTTGTGCCGCCCCGGGACTACCAGGCTCAGGCTGCCCAAACACGTTCGCCGGTGGTACACCTCGAAGGTCGAACCCCGGTCGGCAAGTGAGAGGTGGTCGGCGGTGTAGTCAGCCTCGGCCTGGAGAGCGTAGGTCGCCGTCCGGCGGGGCAGGCGCTCCCGGAGTCCACTGACCCGCTGGTCATCAACTCCCAGCACCGCCAGACCGTCCGGCGGCAGGTTCCGGAGGAACTCCTCGAAGGTCGCCACCAGCTTGGCCAGCGTCCCGTCGTAATACTCCAGGTGGTCGGCTTCGATGGTGGTGACGACGGCGATCCTGGGCCGGTAGCGCAGGAACGAGCGGTCGCTCTCGTCCGCCTCGGCCACGAGGTAAGATCCCCGGCCATACTTGGCGCTGCCCCCGATGTCGTTCAGCTCCCCGCCGATGACCACGGTCGGATCCAGGCCCGCCCGCTCCAGCACCAGGGCGATCATCGAGGTCACCGTGGTCTTCCCATGGGCGCCGGCCACCGCGATCCCATAGCGCTCGTTCATCAGGGCCGCCAACATGTCCGAGCGGTGCACCACCGGGAGACCGCGCTCCCGGGCTGCCACCAGTTCCGGGTTGCCTTCGGCGATGGCGGTCGAAACCACCACCAGGTCAGCCCCCTCGACGTTTTCCGGACGGTGGCCGAGGCTTATCCGGGCGCCCATGGCCTCCAGGTTCAGCGTGGTGGACGACCCCTTGAGGTCGGAGCCGCTGACCCGGTGCCCCATCTCCAGCAGCACCTTGGCAATCGGGCTCATCCCCGACCCGCCGATGCCGATCATGTGCACTGAGAGCGGACCTTCCGCAAGCGACCGCACCACCACGACCCCCTCCAACGGCGCCCTTTCCCTCGGTTCCTAATATCTGCCCGGCAAGGACCCCTTATCCCTGGTTCGGCACGGGGTTTCCGCATCCCTCCCGCCACTCGGTGACCGTCTGAACCCGCCCTCCGCTCCCTAGGCAAACGGCGACCCGGGGGCAGCCCCCGGGCGCACTCGGTGATGCAGTTGTCGCCGGCGGTTTACTGTTCCTTCACCGGCTGGGCCGGTAGGGCCAGCGCCGCCACCGCGTCCGCCAGCAGTCTCGCCGCCCGCTCTGCCTCCTCCAGCGTGTTCTGCGGGTAGCTGCCGATGAAGACGGTCACGGCCTGCGGACTGACCCGCAGGTTGAAGCTGCCGCGCTGGACCTTGACGCCCCGGGAGACGCCGGGGTGGAGCTCGTTCAGCTTGGCGTCGAGGCTCTCCGCGAAGGCGAGGTTCTGCGCCATGTGCGGGTTATCCTGATCTCCCACCACGAAGCCGATCCGGGCCACCTTCTCCCCGTTGACCACTGCCGTGGTGGCGGTGGTGACTTCCGGCGGGAGCCCGTCGCGGTGCAAGTCGAAGACCATTTTGATGCTGGCGTTCTGGGCGAGTTGCTCGGCGATCGTCTCGTAGGAATGGTCGAAGGCGTCCTTGAAGACCGGGTAGTCATGCACCGTCTCCGAGTGGACGGCGGTGATCCCCCGCTCTGCCAGCGCCTCCTTGAAGGCGCGCCCTACTTCCACAATCTCACCGGCTTCCCCCCGGGCATGCGACTCCCCGGGGGCATAGTTTTCCGAGGTGTGGGTGTGGTAGATCGCTACCAGCGGGCCTATCCGGGCCGCTGTCTGCCGGGTTGCCAGCCGAGGCGGAATCAGGTCCTTCAACCCCCCGGGCGGATAGAAGCCCAGGTAACGGGCTCCCAGCACCGCCACCACCACCAGCGTCACCAGAATAAAGAAAAGCCCCGGCCCATTCCGCTCCGAGTCGAAATCGTGCGACCGCAAGGTTAGACCCCCCCTTTCACTTACAGAATCTCTATGCTCCCTGCGGGGCTCGTATAACCGGCCGGATTTGCCGCAGGAATCCTTAGACCTGCGCCGAATATTGTGAAACTACCCTTGTTGCCGAGGTGAGGCCCATGGCCCGTCGTCCCACACCACTGTTCCTGGCTGGCCTCGCCCTCCTGGCGGCGGGGCTCCAGGCCGCCGTTCTGGCAGGGTTCGGGCTGTCCGCCAGGGAAACGGCCGTGGCGGCGCTGGTCGCAGCGTGCACGGGCGCCGCCGCCGGCTGGACGGCCCTGCGCCTCCTCCAGCCGCCGCTACCGGCCGCTCCGGCCCCTCTCCCCTCCAGCGGGGCGGAGCAGACTCTGCACATCGCCTCCCAGACCCTCCCCATCATCCGGCAGGGGTTCAACGCCGAGACTGCCGGCAAGGTGGCCGAGATCATCCAGAAGATCAGCGAGGTGGCGGCGGTTGCCATCACCGACACTGAGCGGGTACTGGCCTTCGTCGGCGCGGGGTGCGAGCATCACCACCCCGGAGACCCGATCCTGACCGAGGCGACCCGGCGAGCCCTCAGCACGGGCGAGTTGCAGATCGTGACGAACCAGCGGGACTTCAACTGCGCCCGTACCGACTGCCCCTGCCCCCTCGAGGCCGCAGTGATCGTACCGCTCAAAGTGGAACACCGGGTGGTCGGGGCGTTGAAGCTGTACCAGACCAAGAACGGGGCGCTCCCCTCCCACCTGGTCAAGCTGGCCGTGGGGCTCGGACAACTTCTCTCGACCCAGATCGAGATGGCCGAACTCGACCGGCAGGCTCAACTCGTGACCCGAGCCGAGTTGGACGCCCTGCGGGCCCAGATCAATCCCCACTTCTTCTTCAACGTCCTCAACACGATCATCATGTACAGCCGGGTCGATCCGGAGAAAACCCGCAGGCTCCTCGTCCGCCTGGCCGAGTTCTTCCGGCAAGCCCTGAAGACCCCCGGCCACTTCCAAAGCCTCCGGGACGAGCTGGCCTACCTTCGCACCTACCTCTACCTGGAGCGGAACCGCTTCAAGGACAAGCTGCGCGTCCGCCTCTCCGTCGACCCGTCGTTGCGGGACGAAGAGGTGCCGGTGCTGACCATTCAGCCGCTGGTGGAAAACGCCGTCAAGCACGGGATCGGGCCGAAAATCGGGCCCGGAACGGTGGAGGTGGCGATCCGCCGGGAGGTGGACGGGAGTATCGTGGTCCGGGTCAGCGACGACGGGGTGGGGATGAGCCCGGAGCGGTTGCGGACGGTGCTCGAACCCGGTGTCGGCTCGGGCAACGGGGTGGGACTCTCTAACGTCTACGAGCGGCTGACCCGGCTATATGGAGAGCGCCTCGGCTTCTCGGTGGAGTCGGCCCCCGGCCGCGGCACCACCGTGACCATCAAGTTCGATCCCCGTCAGCGGGAGAAGGAGCGGCTGGCAGATGGTGCTTAAAGCCCTGATCGTGGACGACGAATACCCCGCCCGGGCGGAACTGCGCTACCTACTTCAGTCGTTCCGCGACCGAGTGGAGGTGGTCGGCGAGGCAGCGCACGCAGCAGAGGCTCTGGCCCTGCTCCAAGCAGTCGACTACCAGATCCTCTTCCTCGACATCGACATGCCCGGCCTCTCCGGCCTGGACCTGGCCCAGCAGGTGCAGGGGATGAGCCGCCCCCCCGCGGTCATCTTCGTCACGGCCTACGACAACTACGCCTTGCAAGCGTTCAACGTCAACGCTGTGGACTACCTGCTGAAGCCGTTCGATGAGAAGCGGTTGCACCAGGCGATGAACAAGGTCTTCCGCGCCTTGGCCGCCTCCGACGGAGCCGCGCCCAGGCCGTCGCCAGGGGTGGAACAGACCGCCCCCCGAGTGCCCCGCCTCGATCGCATCCTGGCCGAGCGTGGAGGGAAGACCGTCCTGGTGGATGAGAAGGAGATCTACTTCGCCTTCGCCAAGGATGACGTGGTCTACCTCCAGCTACAGCAGGAGCGGTTGCTGACCCGGTACACCCTGAAGGATCTGGCGGCCCGGTTGCGCCAGCCGCCCTTCTTCCAGTGCCACCGGAGCTATCTGGTTAACCTGCGGCGGGTGAAGGAGATTGTGCCGTACTGCAACGGCACCTACGTCCTCCTCCTGGACGACCCCCGCCGCAGCGAGGTGCCGGTCAGCCGGGCGCAGGGCCGCCGCCTCAAGTCGCTCCTCGGAATGTGAAAAAGCAGAGCCCGAGGAGCAAGAGCCCCGCCAGCAGTCGCATCCCCCGCCAGAAGGGTCGGGTGCGGCTCCCGATGGCCGCCGCCCCGAGTCCCGCCAGCAACCCCCCCAGGGAAACGGCCAGCGCCCTGACTGGGTTCGAGGCCATCAGCGCTGTCCCGGTCGCCGCCAGGAGCGAGCGAACCAGCAGCTCGCAGTCGGCGTCCAGGCCAGCCCGGCCGGGGCCGACCGACTCCGCCAGGTGAACCAGGCCCAGGCAGCCCAGGACTCCGCTGCCTAAGAGCGATGCCCCCACCGGCGGGATCCCGACCGCCAGCCATCGCCCCACCCCGGTTCCTCCCGCTACCGTCGCACCTCCAGCCAAGAGCAGGGACAGCAGACGCCACCTCCCCGGGCGACTCGCCCACCAATCCAGGAACAGGGCCGTCGCGGCCCCAAGAAGACTTGACACAGGCATCCCCCCGGTCTACAGCAGGGTATGACGGGGAGGTGAGCGCGGTGATGAGGCGAAAACCCTGGGCCGCCTCGAGGGACCCAGGGCTTTCGGCTGCAGGAAGTGCGTCTTTTGGTCTCAGCCGGCCTCTTCCTCGGTCGAGTACACCTTCTTCAGGCTCTCGATGACCGACGCGTCCGCCAGGGTGCTGGTGTCGCCCAGCTGGCGGCTTTCGGCGATGTCCCGCAGCAGACGCCGCATGATCTTGCCGCTCCGCGTCTTGGGGAGTTCGGCGGTGAAGATGATGTCGTCCGGCTTGGCGATTGGCCCAATCTTGGCCGCCACGTGGTCCCGCAGCTGCTGCGCCAGGATCTCGCTCCGCTGCGCCCCTTCCTTGAGGGTGACAAAGGCCGTGATGGCCTGCCCCTTGATCTCGTGGTGACGGCCGATGACCGCCGCCTCCGCCACCAGCGGGTGGTCGACCAGCGCCGACTCCACCTCCATGGTGCCGATGCGGTGGCCGGAGACCTTGATCACGTCGTCGATCCGCCCCAGGACCCAGAAATACCCGTCCTCGTCCCTCCGGGCACCGTCGCCGGTGAAGTACACGCCCGGGAAGCGGCTCCAGTACTGGGCTTTGAACCGCTCGGGATCACCGTAGATGTTGCGCAGCATGGACGGCCACGGCCGCTTGATCACCAGGTATCCGCCCTTCCCCGGCGGCACCGGGTTACCGTCGTTGTCCACCACGTCGGCCTCGATCCCCGGGAAGGGGATGGTGGCAGAGCCGGGCTTCGTGGTAACCAGTCCGGGCAGCGGGGTGATCATGATCGCCCCGGTCTCCGTCTGCCACCAGGTGTCCATGATCGGGCAGCGCTCCTTGCCGATGAAGTGGTAGTACCACATCCAGGCCTCAGGGTTGATCGGCTCGCCCACTGTGCCCAGGAGGCGCAGGCTCGAGAGGTCACGCTTGGCCGGCCACTCGGTGCCCCACCGCATGAAGGTCCGGATGGCAGTCGGGGCGGTGTAGAAGATCGTCACCCGGTACTTCTCGATGATCTCCCAGAACCGGTCGCGGGCCGGGAAGTCCGGCGCCCCCTCGTACATGACGACGGTAGCCCCGTTGGCCAGCGGCCCGTAGACTACGTAGGAGTGCCCGGTGATCCAGCCGATGTCGGCGGTGCACCAGAAGACGTCGTCTTCCTTCAGATCGAAGATGTACTTGGTGGTCGTGTAAGTCCCCGTCAGGTACCCGCCGGTGGTGTGGACGATCCCCTTCGGCTTGCCGGTGGTGCCGGAGGTGTAGAGGATGAAGAGCAGGTCCTCGGAGTCCATCGGCTCCGGCTCAAAGGTCAGGGGAGCCTCGTGGACGAGCTCCTCCCACCAGTGGTCCCGCCCGTCCACCATCACGTCGAGCGACTCGTGCCCCACCCGCCGGACCACCACGACCGACTTCACCTGGGGGCACTCTTTCAGCGCCTCGTCCACGTTCCGCTTGAGCGGCACGATCCCGCCCCGGCGGTAGCCGCCGTCGGCGGTCACCACCACGTGGGACTCGGCATCCAGGATGCGGTCCCGCAGAGCCTCCACCGAGAAACCGCCGAAGACCACCGAGTGGGCCGCCCCGAGGCGGGCGCAGGCCAGCATGGCGATGGCCAGTTCGGGGATCATCGGCATGTAGAGCGTCACCCGGTCGCCTTTCTTGACTCCCAGGCGGCGCAGAGCGTGGGCGAAGCGGCAGACCTCGCGGTGCAGGTCCTGATAGGTGAGGACGCGGTGGTCGCCCGGCTCCCCTTCCCAGATCAGGGCTGCCTTGTTCCGGCGCCAGGTCCGAAGATGGCGGTCGATACAGTTATAGCTGGCATTCAGCTTGCCGCCCACAAACCACTGGGCGAACGGGGGGGCCCATTGGAAGACGGTATCCCATGGGCGGAACCAGTCGAGTTCGGCGGCGTGGGCAGCCCAGAACCCTTCGGGGTCCGCTGCCGCCCGGGCATAGAGCTCCGGATCGCGGGCGTTGGCGGACGCGGCCAAGTCCGCCGGCGGAGGGAAGGTGCGGTTCTCCGCCAACAAGGCGTCCAGGGTTTTCTCGTCGAGCGCCATCGCTATTCCCCCTCTGCTCTTATGCCTTCACCATACCCGAGGGGGAACGGGGGCGCAACAAACGGGCGGCCAACACCGCCAATCGCCGGGTGAGCGGTTGGTTTTCGAGGGTCAACGGCGGTATCCCCGCTGCGCCGCCGGCAGCGCGGCGGCCCGTTGGAGGATGCGGCGGTCGCCGGCCCAGGTCAACCGTTGACGGGCCTCCTCCCATCCCAACCAGGCCGCCTCCAGCAACCCCTCTGCGGTGAGGAGCCGGAGCCGGTCCCGGGGCGTTACCGGCCGCATCAGGTACCAGATGACCCGCTTGGGACGGAGGATCGCCTCCCCCTTGCGCCGGTAGGCGTAAGAGGTCTCGCCCAGCGGGGCGATGATCCGGGCCTCAAGTCCGGTCTCCTCCCGGACCTCCCGGAGAGCGGCCTGCTCGGGTTCCTCCCCCGGCTCCACGTGGCCTTTGGGCATGATCCACTCGCCTCGGGCGTGGCGGATGACCAGCACCTGGCCGCCGTCTACCACCACCCCCCCGGCCGAGACTTCCGGAGCCATCTGCCGTTCCTCCGTCATCGGGTGCCCTCCAGCCTGCTCAGCGCCTGTCGCAACCGGTTCATGGCTGAGCCGAAGCCGGTCCAGTCCCCGTCGGCCAACCGCTGTTCCGCCTCTCGCAGACTCTCGGCGGCCTGCCGGATCAGGGCTCCGGCGGTCACCCCCGGCCCGATGCCGGGAGCTTCCGGAAGCAGCGGCTGCGGCGGCGTCACGGGAGCCGTCACCCCGAACACTGCGGCCAGGGCGGCCTCCAGGGTTTCCTCCATGACGACCCGGTCCCGGAAGGCGACCACCACCCGCTTCAACTCGGGCATCTGCGACTGCTCCGCCTGCAGATAGATGGGCTCTACGTAGAGGATGGACTGGCGGACCGGGATGACCAGCAGGTTCCCCCGGATGACCCGCGACCCTTTCTGGTTCCAGAGGGTGAGCTGGCGGGAGATCTCCGAGTCCTGGTCGATCCGGGCCTCTACCTGGCTCGGGCCGAAGGTCAGCGACTGCTTGGGGAACTTGAAGACCACGAGCTTCCCGTAGTTCTCCCCCGGGTCGCAGTGAGCCGCCATCCAGGCGATCATATTGTTCTTGCGGGCCGGGGTGAAGGGCAGCATCAGCACGAACTCCGGCCGGTCCCGGCCGGGGAGGCGCATCTGCACGTAGTAGGGCTCCACTTCCACCTGCTCCCCGGCGTACACCTCCCGCGGCACCGCCCAGACGTCTTCCTTGTTGTAGAAGACGTTGGTGTCGCTCATGTGGTACACCGTGTACACCTGTGCCTGCAGCCGGTAAAGGTCCTCCGGGTAGCGGACGTGCTCCAGGATCTCCGCCGGCATGGCCGAGCGGGGTCTGAAGAGGCGGGGGAAGATCCGGGCGTAGACCGCGGCGACCGGCTCCTGCTCGTCCCACCGATAGAAGGTGGTCTCCCCGGAGTAAGCGTCGATGACCACCTTCACCGAGTTCCGAACATAGTTGCCCCACTCCCCCATCGGCTCCGAGTACGGGAAGAGGTCGCTCGTCACGTAGGCGTCCAAAAGCCAGTAAAGCTTGCCGTCGGCCACCACCAGGTAGGGGTCGTTGTCGTAGCGGAGGAAGGGCGCGATCCGCCGGGCCCGCTGGTGGATGTGGCGGTACAGGTGGACCCGGCTGTCCGAGGTGATATCGGTCGCCAGGAGGAGGTTCGCCGTACCGAAACGGGCGGCAAAGGCGAGGCGGACCAGGGGGGACGAGAGGCGCACCCCGCTCTTGGCGCGGTAGCGGGTGTAGGCGTTCCGGTCGCCCAGCGGGTAGTTGAACTCCGGCGAGCGCGCGTTGGTGATGATGTAGTCCCCCGCCAACTCACCGTAGTAGATCTCCGGCTGCGTCACCTTCGGCCCCAGGCGCGACTCCGGCGGGATGTTCTTGATCCAGAAGTCGGGCATGCCCTCCTCCGTGACCTCGTTCACCGGGCTCATCACCAGGCCGTACCCGTGGGTGTACTTGAGGTGGAGGTTCAGCCAGGTGCGGGCCTGAGCCGGGACCTTCTCCGGGTTGAGCTCCCGGGCCGCCAGGGTCACGGCGCGGACCCGCCCGTCGATCGGGTAGCGGTCCACGTCCACACCCACGAAGTCGTAGTACGGCCGCATCTCCTGCAACTGGCCATAGGTGGCCTGAAGCGGCCGCCAGTCCCAGAGACGGATGTTCTGGAGCGTCTCCCGCTCCGCCTGCAGTTCGGCATAGGTCAGATCGTCCCGCACCGTGAAGGGGCGCTCCTCGACCTTGTCCAGGCCCCACCCCAGCCGGGTGTACTTGATGTTGTGCTGGATATACGGCGCCTCCTTGGCCAGCTCGTTCGGCTCGACCACGAACCGCTGCACCAGTCCCGGGTAGGCGCTGCCCAAAAGCAGAGAGACCGAGACCAGGAGGAAAACCCCGGCCAGCAGCCACCGGCCGCTGCGGGCGACGGTCGAAAGCAGGACGATGAAGGCGCAGGCCAGGGCGACAACGGTCAACACCTGTAAGCCCAGCAGGTTGACGTGGACGTCGGTGTACCCCGCCCCGAAGACCACCCCTCGGGTCGAGTACAGGAGGTTGGCCTGGCTGAGCCAGTAGCCCCACGCCTTGAGGGCGAACACCCCGGCCAGAAGCACCGCCAGGTGGTAGCGGGCCCGCCCCTGGAACGACAAGGAGAGGCCGGAGAGACGAAGCTCTCCGGAGAGCACGTAGATGGACCCGACCGCCGCGAGCGCAAGGAGGAGCAGGCCCATCCCTGTCCGGTACAAGTAGAGGTAGAAGGGGAGGCGGAACATATAGAACCCCAGATCCCGCCCGAACAGCGGGTCGGTGAGGCCGAAGGCGCCGCCGTGGAGGAACTTCTGGACGATCTCCCAGTGGAGTGAGGCGGCCAGCGCACCCAGGACCGCCACCACCGCCGCCAGGGCGGCAAAGAGGCGGGTGACCCGGGAAGCGGTCAGGAGCTCTGGCAGGGGCGTTCCCTCGAAGCGGCTCAACGCCCGGCCGATGACCGGGCGAGTAAGCAACAGATTAAAGAAGAGAAAGAGGAAAAAGACCAGTCCGACCAGGAGACGCACCGCCCAGGTGGTGGCGAAAGCCGTCCAGAACACCGAGGTCATCCCCAGGCTGCCGAACCACAGCCAATCCGTGTAAAAGCGGACCACCCCGTTCAGCAGGCCGCTGGCCAAAAGAACCACGAGGACCAGGATGACCAGCGTGGAACGGTGTCCCATCTTGCGCCCCTCCTCTGTTTAGCGGGTCCCGGGCGGGCCGGCGGGCCGCTGGGCGGATTCACCCAACTGCTCGAGCTCTTCGGGAGGAAACCGGTAGCGCGCCCCGCAGAAGCGGCAGACCAACTCGGCGCCGTTCGGCTCCGCGGCCAAGTCGGCCAGTTCCGCCGGACCAAGCGCCACCAGCGCCCGGCTGAGTTTCTCCCGATTGCAGCGGCAGCGATAGGCGAGGGGCTGCCGCCCCAGCTCCTCGACGCCCAGCGGCCCGAGGAGGTCCGCCAGGATCTCCTCGGGCAAGCGGCCGGAGTCGATCAGCCCGCTGACCGGGCCGGACCGGCCCACCGCCCCCTCCAACTCCCCCCCAAGACTCGGGTCGGCTCCCGGCATCACCTGCAGGAGGTATCCTCCCGCCGCCCGGACCGAGTGATCGACCTCGACCAGCACCCCCAATGCCACCGCCGAGGGCGTCTGCTCGGAGCGCGCGAAGTAGTAAGTCAGGTCCTCCGCGATCTCCCCGCTCACCAGGGGCACCGATCCCCGGTACGGCTCCTTCAGCCCGAAGTCGCGCAGGACGTACAGGTGGCCGTTGCGGCCTACCGCCCCGGCGACGTCGAGCTTCCCCTCGGAGGTCGGCGCCAAGTGGATCTGGGGATTTCGCACGTAACCCCGGACGTACCCCTGGGCGTCGGCTTCGGCCACCACCGACCCGAGCGGGCCGTCGCCCACCACCTGCAGAGTAACGCGCTCCTCGCGCTTGAGCAGTGCCCCCAGCATGGCCGCCCCAGTCAAGGCCCTCCCCAAGGCTGCCGTGGCGGTGGGCCAGGTTCCATGGCGCAGGCGGGCCTCCTCGCAGAGCCCGGTCGTACGACAGCAGAAGGCCCGGACCTGGCCCTCCGCCGCCACCGCCCGCACCAGGTAATCCCCATTCCTCATCGCCCGTTCCCCTTGAGCCTCTCCCTCAGGTACTCCCGGACCCGGCCGATCGGTATCCGGTCCTGGGCCATGGTGTCGCGGTCCCGGACCGTCACCTGTTGGTCCTCCAGGGACTGGAAGTCGACGGTCACGCAAAAGGGAGTGCCGACCTCGTCCTGGCGGCGGTAGCGCCGGCCGATGGAGCCGGCGTCGTCATAGGCCGTGACCCACTCCTCCCTGAGTTCCGCCCGGAGGGCCTGCGCCTTCTCGATCAGCTCCGCCTTCTTGGACAGCGGCAACACCGCCACCTTGACCGGGGCGATCCGGGGATGCAGGTGAAGCACGACCCGCTCGTTGGCTTCGTCATTCTCGTAGGCGTCGACCAGGAAGGTGAGGAGCGCCCGGTCGACCCCGGCCGAGGACTCGACGCAGATCGGGACGTACCGTTCGCCCGTCAGGTCGTCGAAGTAGGAGAGGTCCTTACCCGAATGCTCGATGTGCTGGCTGAGGTCGAACGTCCCGCGGTGGGCGATCCCCTCGATCTCCGAGAACCCGAAGGGGAACTCGTACTCCACATCCACGCAACCTTTGGCGTAATGGGCCAACTCGTCCTTCTCGTGCGGGCGGCGGCGCAGCTTCTCCGGCCGCACGCCGAGGTCGAGGTACCACTGGTACCGCTCGTTCACCCAGTACTCGAACCACTCCATGTCGGTCCGGTGGTCCACGAAGAATTCCAGCTCCATCTGCTCGAATTCGCGGGTGCGAAAGACGAAGTTGCCCGGGGTGACCTCGTTGCGGAAGGACTTCCCGATCTGGGCGATACCGAAGGGAACCCGCAGGCGGGCGGCGTCCCGCACTGTGCGGAAGTCCACGAAGATCCCCTGCGCCGTCTCGGGACGCAGGTACACGATGGCCGCCGACTCTTCGACCGGCCCCAGGTACGTCTTGAACATCAGGTTGAACTGGCGGGCCTCGGTCAATTCGCCCCCGCATTCCGGACACCGGTCCGCCTTCAGATGGTCGGCCCGAAACCTCTGTTTGCAGGCCTTGCAGTCCACCAGGGGATCGGTGAAGTTCTCGACGTGGCCGGAAGCCCGCCAAACCGCGGGATGCATGATGATGCTCGTGTCCACCCCCACCACGTCGTCCCGCTGCTGGACGACCCGGTGCCACCAAGCCTCCTTGATGTTGCGCTTCAGCTCCGCCCCGAGCGGTCCGTAATCCCAGCAGGAGTTGATCCCACCGTAGATCTCGCTGGACGGGAAGATGATCGCCCGCCGCTTGCAGAGCGAGATGAGGTCGTTCATGTCCGTCAGGCCGCGTCCGCTCAACGCTTACTCCTCCAACCCAATATTACCCTCATACTACCGCATTTACACTGATGAGGCAAGGTCCGGCGACCAGCGCCGGACCTGCCAGAAGCGCCACTCCCCCAGCCGGGAGTCAAGGCGTCGGCGGGGTGGATGGTGTAGCCGCCCCCGCCTCCGCCTCTGGAGAAGCCGGCGCCGCGGGCGGAGCGGGCGGGGCTGAGGTCGGCGCCGGGCGGGGCGGCGGTGGCGGAGGGGGTGGGATGATCACCGCCTCCCGGGTGAAGAGCCGGGTCACCGGCTCTTGACTCTCCAGGTCCACTGGCCGCCCGTTCCAGGTCAGCCTGACCCCTTCGGGGTTGCCGATGCGGACGGTCAACCGGTCCTGCGCCGTCCACTCCGTCTCGGCCCCCGCTGGCAGTTCTCCCTGATAAACGACCTGTCCGTCGGCCGCGACCCGAAACCAGCACCGGTCACTCAGTTCCACCCTCACCCGGACCGGCGCCGCCGGAGGAGCCGGCTCCGCGTCCGCCTGTGGGCCATCGCGGGGCGGAGCCGGGAGAACAGTTGGAATCGGTGCGGGAAGCTCCCGGGGCTCTACGACCTGCGGCGGACGCGCCGGAGCCGGCGCCCGGACCGACCAGATAGCCAGCGCCCACCCGGTGGCAGCCGCCGCCAGGGTCAGGGCGACGATCACCAGGCCGAACCGAAGCGGACGGTTCGGCTGGGCCGCGGCTGCCCCCGCCGGCTGGCGCCAGGGGGCGCTCTCCGGCGCCGCCGGAGTTGTCGCCTGCGACTCCGCCCGGCGGGCCCGATACTGCTCGATCAACTCCTCGCCGTCAAGCCCCAGAAACTCGGCATACCGGCGGAGGAAGCCTTTGAGATAAACCTCTCCCGGAATGACCTCAAACTCTCCCGCTTCCAGGCTTTCCAGGTACCGGGTGGTGATGTGCGTCGTCCGATGGACCTCGTCCAGCGAACGGCCCTGGCGTTCCCGTTCCGCCCGGAGCCGCCCGCCGATCTCCTGCATGCCTTCCACGATGATCCCTCCCGCTGGTCTTCGGCCGCTATCCCTCATCCTCCGGCGAAACCAGAACTTCTCGCGGCTTGGACCCTTGGTACGGGCCGACTATCCCGGCCAGCTCCATCATGTCGATCAACCGGGCTGCCCGGGCGTACCCGATACGGAAACGCCGCTGAATCATGGAGATCGAGGCGTTTCCGGTCGACACCACCAGCTTCACTGCGTCGTCATAGAGCTCGTCGTCCCCCGTCTCCGCCTCCACCCGGACCTCGTTGGTCCCCAGGTCGGCCTGGTATTCGGGGCGGCCCTGCCGCTTCCAGAATTCCACCAGGGCTTCCACCTCGCGGTCGGTTATGTATGCCCCCTGGACGCGGAGAGGCTTGACCGCCCCCACCGGACAGAACAGCATGTCGCCTTTGCCCAAGAGCCGCTCGGCCCCGGCCATGTCAAGGATGGTCCGGGAATCGACCTGGGACGACACGGCGAAGGCGATGCGGCTGGGGATGTTCGCTTTGATCAGCCCGGTGATGACGTCCACCGAGGGGCGCTGGGTGGCGATGACCAGGTGGAT
>DYFA01000015.1 GCA_020725425.1 Aneurinibacillus sp. | reverse complement strand
TCCCACTCCCGCCAGGGGGCGATCACGGCCAGGTGCGGCGCCAGAGCCTTGTAGGTGAGCTCGAACCGGACCTGGTCGTTGCCCTTGCCAGTGGCGCCGTGAGCCACGGCGTCAGCTCCCTCCTGGAGAGCGATCTCCACCTGCCGCCGGGCGATCAAGGGACGCGCCATGGAAGTCCCCAAAAGATACTTCCCCTCGTACAGGGCCCCCGCCTGGAGCGTCGGGAAGACGAAGTCGCGGACGAACTCCTCCTTCAGGTCCTCAAGGAAGAACTTGCTCGCCCCGGTGCGGAGCGCCTTCTCCCGGAGGGGTGCCAATTCCTCCCCCTGCCCGACGTCGGCCGCCATGGCGACGACCTCGCAGCCGTAGTTCTCCTTGAGCCAGGGGATCATGACTGAAGTGTCCAGCCCGCCCGAGTAGGCGAGCACCACTTTCTTCACCTGCTTCTTCACTTCGGTTACCTCCCACTCAACAACACTTCAGCGTCTTCAGGGGAGCAGCGCCACCAACACCGCCTTCTCGGCGTGCAGCCGGTTCTCCGCCTGGTCGAAGAGGAGCGACCGCTCCCCGTGAGCCACCTCGGAGGTGATCTCTTCGCCGTAGTGGGCGGGAAGGCAGTGGAGCACGACTGCCTCCGGGCTGTGTTGCAGCAACTTGGCATTCACCTGGAAACCGGCGAAATCCTTCCGGCGGATCTCCCGCTGGTCCTCCTGCCCCATGCTGGTCCAGGCGTCGGTGTACACAGCCTGGGCGCCGGTCACCGCCTCCACCGGGTCGTCGGTGAGCGAAAGGCACGCCCCCGTCTCCCGGGCGACCGCTTGCGCTCCCTGCCAGACGGCGGCGTTCGGCTCGTAGCCGAGCGGTGTGGCCACGGTGAGGTGGACGCCGAGCCGCGCCCCGGCTTCCAGAAGCGAGTGGCAGACGTTGTTCCCGTCGCCCAGGTAGGCCAAGCGGAGCCCGCGCAGGGCGTCGAGCCCCCCGAACCGCTCGGCCAGGGTCAGGTAGTCGGCCAGCGCCTGGCAGGGGTGGTGCAGGTCGTCCAGCCCGTTGATTACCGGCACGCTGGCGTAGTGGGCCAGGGTGGTGGCGTTCCCGTGGGCGAAGGTCCGGATGACAATGGCGTCCACGTAGCGGGAGAGAACCAGCGCCACGTCCTCCGCCGTCTCCCGCACTCCCAGCCCCAGCTCATCCGGCCCCAGGTAAATGGCGTGTCCGCCGAGCTGGTGCATGGCCACGTCGAAGGAGACCCGGGTCCGGTTGGACGGTTTCTCGAAGATCATCGCCAGGGTCCGGCCGGCCAGGGTTTGCGCCCGCTCTCCCCGCCGCCAGGACTCTTTCAGCTCGAGCGCCAATTGCAGCAGGCCCCGCACCTCGTCGGCGCTGTAGTCGCCTATCGCCAGCAGATCCCGCCCGGGCCAGCGGACGGTTGGATGGGTCATAGGTTCATCCCCTTTCATGCTCGATTATCTCCAGTCCAGCGCCTGTTCCAGGAGGGAGAGAGCTAGGTCGACCTCCTCGTCGGTAGCCGTCAGCGGAGGCAGAAACCGCAGGGTGTGGTCGCCCACCGCATTCACCAGCAGGCCCTTCTCCCGGCAGGCTGCCGCCACGGCCGACGCCTCCTCGCCGATGTCCACCCCCACCATCAGGCCGAGCCCCCGCACCTCACCCACCTTGGGGTTGCGGCGACCGAGGGAGAGCAGCCCCTCCACCAGCCGCTGACCCAGCCGGGCCGCCCGTCCGGAGAGATCCTCCCGCTCCAGGAGGTCCAGCACGGCGAGACCCGCCGCGCAGCAGATCGGGTTCCCGCCGAAGGTCGAGGCGTGGGTTCCGGGGACGAAGGCTTCCGCCACCTCTTCTCTGGCCAGCGTGGCCCCGAGGGGCAGCCCCCCGCCGAGCGCCTTCGCCAGCGTCAGAACGTCCGGCACGATCCCGTAGTGCTGGAAGGCGAACATCTTCCCCGTCCGCCCCAGCCCCGTCTGGACTTCATCCAGCATGAGCAGCGCCCCCCGCTCGTCGCAGAGCCGGCGCGCCGCCTGCAGGTACTCCTCGGTGCAGGGATAAACTCCCCCCTCCCCCTGGACCGGCTCGAGCAGCACGGCGCAGACCTCCGGGGTGAAGGCCGCCTCGAGTGCCGCCACGTCATTCAGCGGCACGTGGACGATGCCCGGGACCAAGGGCGCAAACCCTTCCTGGTACTTGGCCTGGCCGGTGAGGCTCATGGCCCCGTAGGTCCGCCCGTGGAAGGACCGGGCCGCCGCCAGGACAACGTGCGGGACCGGCCCTTTCGCCTGGGCGGCACCCGCCCGCTGCCAGGCCCACCGGCGGGCCAGCTTCAGGGCGGCCTCGTTCGCCTCGGCGCCCGAGTTGCAGAAGAAGACCCGCCCGAGACCGGAGAGGCGGGCCAGCCGGGCCGCCAGCTCCGCCTGGGGAGCTGAGTGGTACAGGTTGGAGACGTGGCCGAGGACCTGAGCCTGAGCGGCGATGGCTGCCGTGACGGCCGGGTGAGCATGACCCACCCCGGTCACCGCCAGCCCGGTGACGAAGTCGAGGTAGCGCCGGCCGTCGGCGTCCCAGACCCAGCTCCCCTCACCCCGGACCAGGACCAGAGGGAGCCGCCGGTAGGTGTTCATGACGTGCCGCTCAGTGAGGGTCCTCACCCGCGCCCCGTCCACCTGTCCCATCTTGACCGTTCCGTCCGCCATGTCCCCCACCCTTTCTACCCGGCCTGAACCATCGTGCCGATGCCCCGGTCGGTGAAGATCTCCAGGAGTAACGCGTGCAGGACCCGCCCGTCGATGATGTGCGTCCGCGCCACCCCGCCCTCCGCCGCCCGGACACACGCTTCGACCTTCGGGATCATTCCGCCCTCGATCGCCCCGCTCTCGACGAGCTGCTTCGCCTCGGCGGCGGTGACCGCGGGGAGGAGGCTCCCAGGATCGGCGGGGTCGGCCCGCAGACCCTCCACGTCGGTCAGCATGATCAGCTTCTCCGCCCCAAGGGCCACTGCCAGGTCGCCCGCCACCAGGTCGGCGTTGATGTTGTAGC
>DYFA01000014.1 GCA_020725425.1 Aneurinibacillus sp. | reverse complement strand
CGGTTGCGGGCCGAGGGACACGAGGTGTACGTTGCGGAATTGGGGCCGGGCGCCGGGGACGAAGCTGTGCTTGAGACCGCGAACGAGACAGATGCCCTTGTCTTGACCGTCAGGTGCAGCTGGACCAGTCGCAGTGAATCAATAGCGTAAGCGCCCGGTGGGCCGGCCCCCCGCAGGTGGATCCGCGCGGGTTCTGGTTGCAGTGGGACGCTAGCGGGACCCGTCCGGACGCGGCGTTCCGGGGGTGTGGATAACCGCCGGCGGCAGATGGTGAACTGGGCGGGTTCACGTGGTAGAATCGGGTGGAGTTCCGGAGGAGCCAATGGACATGGAGGTTTTCGAACGCATTACGGTCGACCCGAAGGTGTGTGGTGGAAAACCGTGCATCCGGAACCTTCGCTTTCCCGTGTCGCGCTTGCAGGGGCTTCTCGCGGCCGGCGAGAGCCGTGAGAGCATCCTGGAGGCGTACCCCTATCTTGAGCCCGCCGACATCGATGCGGCGCTGAGGTATGCCGCGTTCCTGGCTGAAGAGGAGACGGTGGAGGTAGCCCGGTGAAGTTCCTGGTCGACATGCCGCTTTCGCCGTCCCTTGCTCGCTGGCTTCGTGAGCGCGGGCACGACGCCGTCCACGCGTTTGAGGTTGGCCTCGGGTTTGCCTCGGACGAGGAGATCGTGGGGCGCGCGCGGCGTGAGGGGAGGGTGGTGGTTACGGCCGACCTGGACTAGGCCCGTCTTCTGGCGCTGGCGCGTGTTGGCCACCCGGGCGTGGTTCTTTTCCGCGGAGGTAACTTCAGCGAGTCCGAGATGTTGTCCATGAGGGGGCGCGTCTTGGTGACCGTCCCCGAGGCGGAGTTGTCCAGGAGCATTGTGGTGGTTGATCGGCAGCGAGTACGGCGCAGGGTGCTGCCGATCTAAGGCTGCAGTCGTGTGGCGAGGCACACTGTTACTGGGTGGGGTGAAGGCCCTGGCGCTCAACCGCGTGACTCTGATCGGCCGGCTGGTTAGGGAGCCGGAGCTTCGCATCCTGCCCAGCGGGGTGCCGGCGTCGACGTTCACTGCGGTGGATCGCCCGTTTCCCAAGCAGCAGGGGAGCGGGAAGCCGATTTTATCGACATCGTGGTCTGGCGCAAGCAGGCGGAGACGGTGTCCAACCACCTCAGCAAGGGGCGCTTGGTGGGGGTGGAGGGGCGCTTGCTGTGCATCCAGGCACTCCTTCACGAGGGCGGGGCTGGTGCCGGTGATACGGTGCACGGCCTTTTCGGGGACGCGGTAGTATACCAGCATCAGCACCCGGTCGAGCCCCCTCCTCTCCGCCCTCCTCGAGGGTCCCCTCTCCCTCGTCCGCTCCCTCCTCAAATAGCCCCCGCGTCGCCGGCTCCTGCCCCGCAATAGCCGCCCAACCGCGGTGCCTGGGCCGCCATCGCTGCCGAACCGCGGCGCCTGTGCTGCACTCAGCCGCCGGACGCCGGCGCCTGTGCCGGGATGGCGGGGCGCGCCCGGGCCGCTGACGCAAGCGGCCCTGCCGGGGTCTCCCAGCGTCGACCATCGGCGGCAGAATGTGGGAGAATGTGGCGCGGCGTGTCTGGTTGCGGTACCGCGTTGCTTTGCCGGCCGAACTGCTGGGATTCTGGCAGGGGGTCCCTGCCACGGGGGGCGTTTCGACAACCCCCGCACGGTGGTCGCCTTCCCGAGGGACGGCAGGAGGGTGGAGAACGAGCAGTTTGCCCAGTTCCGTGCGCGCTCCGGCTTTGCGCTGAGTCTTTGCGCGCGGGCCGGGCGCGTGAGAAGGGGCTCCGTAGAGGTCTTCGCTCGGCTTCGCGGAGAGGCGTTTCCTCACGCCGGTGCCGCGGGCGAAAGACCCGGACGAACTGAACCGGTACCTGCACCCAAAGTGGGGGAGGCGCATCTCTAGGCTTTCTTGCAGCCTGTCACATGGGTCGTGGGGCGCCGATGCGGTTCTCGCGATTCGGCTTCTGGTGG
>DYFA01000013.1 GCA_020725425.1 Aneurinibacillus sp. | reverse complement strand
GAACCTGCGACCTCCGGGTTATGAGCCCGACGAGCTGCCAGCTGCTCCACCCCGCGCCGTTCAAGGACCCCTGTGGTCCCGCCGTCCTCGGCCGGCTCAAGCCACAACGATATTATAAATGGCTCACCTGCCGAAGTCAACTGCTGCTCCGCGGCCTGCGCGGCCCGCTTGCTCCGCAGCCCGTCCGCGGCCCTCGCCAGCTGGGAGGTACCGTCGGCTACGTTTTCTCGCGAGTGACGGTTCAGTCTACAAACGCCAGAGCCAACTCAGGAGAAGGCCGGCGGCGAAGGCGACCAGTCCGGAGAGCAGCAGTCCGAAGCCCACGTCGGCCACCTCCTCCCGCTCGGCGGTTTGACCCGCCCGGGCCGGGCGCCAGAGCAGGAGCACCGCCGCCACCGCGCAGACCGCCGTCCCTCCGGCGAACTCCGCCCACATCAGGGAGCGAAGCACCGGCTGCCCCCGCAGGAGACCGACCAGGAGCCCCCCCGTCCCCAGGGCGAGGGCAAGGACGAGGCCGAGCAAAAGGGCGCGGCGGGCCCGCCTGGCCCAGGTTCGGGCGGAGTTGCCGGGCGGGGTCCGGTTCATCGCCTCTCTCCCTTCAGCAAAAAGCGGCGTCTAGAGACGCCGCTGAACGTTCGCTCCTGCTTCCTCTCTCAGTAGTCCCGCCGGCTGCCCCGGCCGCCGCGCTTGGATTCCTGGCTCCGGCGGAGTTCACCGAGGCGTTCGTCGCTCTCCCTGAGGAACCGGGCCAACCGGTCTTCGAACTGGCGGGGACTCATGGTGCGGGGCCGCACCGGGCTGGCGTTCGGGTTCGCCTGCCGGATCGACAGGCCGATCTTGCCCTTGTCGATGTTGATGATCTTGACCTTGACCTGGTCGTTCTCCTTCAAGTAGTCCTTGATGTCCCGGACGTAGGCGTCGGCCACCTCAGAGATATGGACGAGTCCCGTGACGCCCGGCTGGAGTTCCACGAAGGCCCCGAAGTGCGTGATCCCGGTGACCTTCCCTTCCACCACAGCCCCGACCTCGAGCGGCATGCTGCCCCGATTTCCTCCCCTTCGTCAGTGATGCGCGCCGCGCCAGTCCACGCCAAGCGCTAGTATAGCTTATTATACCCGGTCGACCCCGGAGTGTCAATCAGGTTCGCCTCCAGAAGCCGTTTCCGGACATTCGAGCCGCCGCTGGGCTTTAGTCGTAGATGTCCCCGGTTCCCGGGCGGCGGGCCACATCACGCCGGTCGGGGTTGGTCGTGTCCGCCGGGCGGCCGACGACAACCCGCACCTCGTCAGGGCGCATCAGCCCCAGCAGGTCGCGGGCCGCCCGTTCAATGTACTCCGGCGTCTGCATCTCCGCCACAGCCTTCTCCAGCTCCTGGTTGTGGCGGCGCGTCGCCGCCAGCTCCCGCTCCACCCGGGCGATCTCCCGGCGCAGGGCGATGATCCGGACGAGCCCGGTGGCGTAACCGATACCAGCCCAGACCAGCAGGGCGACGAGGAACGCCGCGAACCGCCGGTCCGCCGCCGAGCGGCGCCGGCTTCTGACCCGGGGCCGGGTGCGCCGGGGCGCCGGTTTCGCTCGCTCCCCGAAGGGATACCCGTAATCGTAGGACGGCGCGGTGGCCGCTGCCGTGCTTTGCCGGTACCGGCCGTCCGTGCGCCGCCCCTGGTCGCGTGGAAATCGCCGCTCCCTGCTCATTTCAGCTCGCCCTCCGTGTCGTCCTCACCAAGGCCCAGGATCTCTCCGGGCAAAACAACCACCACGTTATAGCCTTTGGTGCGGGCTCGGTGGTAGAGCGTCGCCACCGTGCTCGGGCTCAGGCCTAGCCGGGCGGCCACCTCCTGATTGGAGCGACCGGACTCTTTCAGCACCACCACCTGGCGCTCGCGGAACGAGAGGCGCTCCAGCCCCCGGATCTCGACTTGCACACCCTCCACCGCCCGTCAGTGTCCACAGAGTTTCCCACATGTCCACATAACTTATACGCAGTTAGTACGATTTTCGACAGGCTGTGGAGAATTCCTCCTGGCGCGTCAGGCAGACGGCGGGGGGCCGGAGCCCGGGGCGCCCCGGGTCCAGCGCCACCACCGCTGTAGGGTCTGGCCCAGCCGGGTCCGGTGCCAGAAGCGGCGTCCCCACTCCCCCGGCAGGCGGGCGAGGCGGGCGGCGCGGCCCACTGCCATCCCTACCACCCGTTCCGCCAGGGTGAAGAGGGTAACCAGCAGGGCGATGACGGTCCGGCTCAAAAGGAGGCGGTAGGAGAAGGCGCCGAGAAGGAACCCGACCCAGACGTAGAGGCGCAACTCGCCCCAGTTGCCGACGATGAGCAGGGCGAAGGCGACGCCGGTGGCCACAAGCCAGAAAAGGAGATCCCCCAGGATAGTGGCGAGGGGCCCCGGGCGCAGGCGCCCCCGGGTGACTCGGTAGCAGTCGAAGAGGAACCCTAGGAGCAAGCCGATGGCGATGGTGAGCGCGAACACGGTGGCCTGAGCCACCACAGGCTCGGTCACACCGTCACCCCCTCGTCCCGCCGGCCCAGGACGGCCGGACGGCGAAGGCCATCCCCAGCACCGCGGCGTCCACGGCCAGAAGCCACCAGGCGGCCCGCAGGAGGCGGGGCAGGGCCCGGGCCTGAGCGTAGGAGAGCCCGACCCGCTCCCTGGTCCACCGATTGAGCACCGCCTCTGTATACTGGCGGGTCTCCGCCAGGGCCAGCACTGCGCCGCTTCCGCCAGGCGGCGCAACCCGCTCGACCGCCTCCGCCCCGGCGTTGTAGGCGGCCAGGGCCAGCACCACGTCGCCCGCGAAGCGGTCGAGCAGGGAACGCAGGTAGCGGGTGCCGCTGGCCAGATTGGCGGCCGGGTCGTAAATGCAGCCCTTCTCCCGGACCGGCGGCGGGTGGTCCCCCCGGCAGGCGCTGGCCGGGTTGAGCTCCTGCCAGGTCGGGGCGATGATCTGCATTAGGCCGCGGGCTCCTTTCGGCGAGACCGCCAGGGGGTTGAAACCGCTCTCCACTTCGACGACCGCCGCCACCAGGACCGGGTCCAGGCCCTGAGCAGATGCGGTGCGCTGGATCAGGGAAGCGTAGGGGAGGGAGGAGAGCCGGGTGGGGAGCCGGCCGGGGACGCCTGCCAGGAGCCGCCCCTCGCTGCTCCAGGACGCGGCCGTGCGCCCGGCCAGGACAACCACTCCCGCCAGAGCCAGCGCGGTCAGAAGGTACGCCGTCAGCATCAGGCGGGACAGAAGCGGCAGGGTCCGGCGGGCCCTCCGCCGCGGCCGGGGCCGCCAGCGCCTTAAGCGGTGCACGCTCCGTCGCCGCCTACTTGAAGAGGCGGCTCAGCATGGTGCGGCCCTTGCGCCCCGGCATCTCACCGGTGTACTGGAGCGAGTCAATGAACCCGTGGACCACCATGCTGCCCCCGTCGAGGTTGAGCTGGGTGATGTGGAGGTCGTCGCCCTTGACGATCAGGCCGCCCGCCACAGTCTCAACCACGATCTCTCCCTCGTCGAAGCTCTCGACGTTGAGGACTCCGTCCAGGAGCAAATCTTCCCGCCGCTTCAGGGTGAGCTGGTGGTCGCGGTTTTGCAGGATCTTGTCCTCTACCACCGCCGGTCCTCCTCGCCAATCAGGTGGTAGAGTCTATGTGAGGGCCGTCCCGTTTATGCCGGGGCGGCCCCACCCACCTCAAACGCCGGTCCTGCTACTTCCAGAGCTTCTTGATCTCCACACCCTGGTAGTAGTGTTTCACAATGGCGGGCGCCTTCTTACCCTGCTTGGCCAGTTGGAAGGCGCCGTACTGGGACATTCCGACACCGTGGCCGAAACCCCGCCCTTCCATGACCACGCTTCCCCCCTGCACCGCCACCCGGGTCAGGAGCACCGATCTCAGGCGGTCAGGGCTGAGGGCGACGCGGAACTTGGGGGCTGAGACCTCCGAGCGACGGCCGTCGTGGCGGAAGATGAGCGTGATCGCCCGGCCGTGCGGGTCTTTCCGGCCGACCTCGAGGCCCTCCAGTTTCCGCGCCTTCACTCCCAGCTCGGACAGGGCTTTCGCCACCTCGGCGGAGGTGAAGGTGACCTTCCAGCGCTTGATCTCCGGCGGAGTCACCTCGTCCTCCGGCGACTCAACCACAGCGATGTACGGGGGCTCCTTGCCCGGTTCGACCAGCCCGGCGTTGACCGCCGTGGTCGTCCACCCGCCGGAGGCCGAGTGGAAGTAGGCCTGCGGGAACTTGCCCTTGTAGGTGACGACAGTGCCCCGCGTCTCCTCCACCGCCCGGCGGATGATCGGGCTGATGTTCTCCGGCCGGTAGGCCTGGGCCTCCGTGTGGGCGGCGGTGATGATTCCGGCTTCCACCGGCCGGGTGCTGTCCGCGGTGAGCACGTACAGGGCGTAGCTGCGGGCCAGGATCGCCTGCGCCTTGTACGCCTCCAGCGGCCAGCCGGGCTTGATTTCCCCTGCCACGACCCCTTCAATGTACTGCTCCAGCTTCATCCGCTCGGTCTCACCGCTCCTCTTCTCCACCCGGATGGTCGGCTCTGTCCGGATCTGCCGGATGAGCTTGTCCTCTCCCTGAGGGCACCCTGCAGCCAGGAGGAGGAACGACAGCGCTCCGGCGAGTGCAGCGTACCTCCCCCACCAGCTCTGTCTCCACATCGGACTCATCCCGTGACCCCTCCTCGGTACTGCTAGTCTTGACTGACCAGGGGGTTTTATTCGGTTCCACCGCCAGAGGGAATCTTCCGGTATCCCACAGAATGAGCCTCTCCCCGAGGCAACGCCGAAAAGGCGCATGAGAATTGAAGTTTTGGACAGACTCGTTAGCGAAAGTCAGGAGGGATGGGTCTCCCACCGCCCCGAGATTGTTAATTTCTTCTCGGAAGCGGCATGGCAAAAGAAGGAATAGTCGCAGCCGAGGGCGAATAGGAGCACCATCAACCTGATGAAGGAGGTAAAAATCTTGAACAAGACGGAACTCATCGCTGCGGTGGCCGCGAAGGCTGGTCTCTCCAAGAAGGTCGCGGGCGAGGCGGTCGACGCTGTCGTCAGCGCCGTCTCCGATGCTCTCCGCAAGGGCGACAAGGTGACCTTGATCGGCTTCGGGACGTTTGAGGTCCGGACCCGCAAGGCCCGCAAGGGCGTGAACCCGGCGACCCGCACCCCGATCAAGATTCCGGCGGCCAAGGTTCCGGCGTTCAAGGCCGGCAAGGCGCTCAAGGACGCGGTCGCCAAGAAGTAAGACGGGGGAAAGCTCTGATCAGAAGCCCTCCCCGGCGGGGAGGGCTTTTCATCTGTCCGACCGCTTGGTGCGGTTCCAGAGGGCGAGGAGTTGGTCCGGATCGAGCTGGGACAACGTCTTGCCTTCTTCCCGGACGATCTCCTCCAGGCGGTGGAACCGCCGGGCGAACTTGACCACGGTCCGGCGAAGCGCCACTTCGGCGTTCACGTGGAGGAAGCGCGCTACGTTCACCACGGCGAACAGCAGGTCCCCCACTTCCTCTTCGAGGCGCTCCCGGGCGGCCGCCACCTCCCGGGCGCGGCGGAGTTCCCGGGCTTCTTCCCACACCTTTTTCACCGCCGCGGCGAAACTGGGCCACTCGAACCCGGAGCGGGCCGCTTTCCCCTGCATCTTCTGCGCGGTCAGCAGGGCCGGCAGGTGGCGGGGGATGCCGTCCAGGGCGGAGCGGCGGCCCCTGGCCCCTCTCTCGCCCCGTTTGATCTCCTCCCAGTTGGCGATGACCTCTCCCACTCCCGCCACCGTCACGTCGGCGAAGACGTGGGGATGGCGGCGGACCAGCTTGGTCACGATCCCCCGGACCACGTCGTTGAGGTCGAAGGCTTCGGCTTCGGACGCTATTTGCGCGTGAAAGGCGATCTGCAGCAAGAGGTCGCCCAGCTCTTCGCAGAGCTTCTCCGGGTCGCCGTCGTCGATGGCGTCCCAGACCTCGTAGGCCTCCTCGATCAGGTAAGGCTTGAGGCTGGTGTGGGTCTGCTCCTTGTCCCAGGGGCAGCCGTCCTCGCCGCGCAACCGCTCCATCACCTCGACCAGCGGGTCCAGCGGGTAGCCGGCAAGCCGGTCGGAGCCCGTCCCGGCCACGGCCGGAACCCAGAGACTCGTCAGGTGGTCGAACCAGGACAGACGGTCAAGCTCGTGCAGGGGAACCTCCGCCCGCCGTGCCCCAGGGAGCCCGCCCTGGAAGACCACGACCGGGTGGTCGTCGGGAAAGGCGTCCAGCAGCCTGACCTTCAGCGCCCCGGCGACCAGCGGGTGGTAGACGTGGCTGATCAGGTAGTGGTGATCGGGCCGGAAGGGGACGGTGGCGTCCAGGGCGTCCACCACCACCAGGTTTCGCAGGCCGGTGGGGTCCAGGAGCAGGTCGGCCCAGGCGACGTCGAGCCACGAAAGCCCGGCCACGACTTCCACGGGGATCCCGGCCTCCTGCGCCAAGGTGATCGCCAGCCGGACCGAGCTTTCCGCCACCGTGGGGTGGCCCGGCACGGCGTAGACGATTTCCCGGTCCAGGGCCGACGGCTGCTCCCCGCGCTCCCGCGGCGGGGGCGCCACCTCCTCGTACCGCCCCTGCGCCGCCGCCACCAGCTGCTCGGCGATGATGCGGTACAGCGTATCGTAGTCGGGAACCGTTTCGTACAGGGGATCGAAGGACTCAAAGGTGAAGCCCATGGCCGCCAGGTCGGCCACGGCCGGGTGGCGCCGGGTCCGGACGAAGAGCCGCCCGCCCAGGCTCAGACGGTGAAGGACGCCCACGGTGACGTGCTCGATCCCCCCGGGGCCCAGCCCCACTACGGTCAACCGCCCCTGAGCCTGCCCGGGAGCGTCTTTTGTGCCTGTCACCGCGTCTCACCCGCTCCTAGTGTTTGCCCGGTTATTCGTGGGACGCAGAGGCAAATCCTTCGGATAAAGGAGCAGAACGGCCAGGGTGTAGACGGCTGCCGCGGCGGCGATGCTCCCTAGGGTGGCGACGGCGGGGAGCGGCTCGGCCAGGAAGTAGTGGCCGGCGGCGACGAGGCCGCGGTAGACGGAGCGGGCGGTCAGGGCCATCAGGGCAGTCGCCAGGGCCGGCCGGAGGACGAGGAAACCCCAGTTGAAGCCGTAGCCGGTCAGGCGGCAGACGGCCAGCAGGTTCCCTCCGGCGGCCACCGCGAAGCTCAACACGGTGGCGCAGGCTGCCCCCTTGAGCGCCAGTGGTGGATAGGCGGTCAGAAGGTAGGTGGCGGTCACCTTCAGCGCCGCCCCCCAACCCAGGTAGCGGACGGGCACGCCGGCGTGGCCCGCTCCCTGGAGTATGCCGCAGGACGTCCCGTGGAGGAGGATGAGCAGGGCGGCTGGGGCCATGGCCCGCAGTGGGACAGCCGCCCCGGGGTCGGCGAAGAGCAGGGCGCAGATGGGTTCGGCGAGCAGCCAGAGGCCCACCGCCGACGGCAGCCCGATGGCGATACTGAGCCAGAGCGACTCCTGTATGCGCTGCCAGACCAACTCCACCCGGCGCCGGGCGACCGCCTCGGCCAGGACGGGGACGATGGCCACGCTCAACCCCATCAGCACGGAGGAGGGGAAATAGACCAGGACCATCGCCATACCGGCGAGCTGGCCGTAAAGCGCCCGGGCCAGATCCACCGTGTAGCCGGCCTCCAGGAGGCGGCGGGGCACCAGCGCCGCATCGAGCGCCTGGGTCAGGGGGATGATCAGCGCCCCCACCACCACCGGCGCCGCCAGCCGGTAGATGCGCCGCAGGATCTCCCCGGACGACGGGCACTGGTTCCCCCGGGTGAGGGCAAACCGCTCCGCCACGGCGCGGCGGAACCGAAAACCGAAGCTGAGCAGGACGGCCAAGCCTACCAGGCTGCCCAGGACCGCCCCGAACGCCGCCCCGGCCGCCGCCGCCTCGACTCCCTGCGGACGGAGGGCCCGCGCCAGCACGAGCGTTCCGGCGACCCGAACCACCTGTTCCGCAACCTGTGACAGCCCGCTCGGCACCATGTAGTGCAGCCCCTGGAAGAGCCCCCGCCAGCCGGAGATGAGGGCCAGGAAAAAGACGGAGGGAGCGACCGCCCGGATGACCCCGGCCGCCCCAGGGTCGCCGAGGACCGCCCGGGCCAGCCATTCGGCGCCGCGCGTCAGAGCCATGGTGGTAAGGAGCCCCGTCACCGCCAGGGTGCACAGGGCGACGCGCAGGATGCGCTGGGCCGTCCGGCCGTGGCCAAGCGCCACTTCCTCGGCGACCAGGCGGGAGACGGCCAACGGCAGGCCGGAGATCGAGATGAGGAGGAAGAGGTTGTAGATGGGAAAGGCCATCTGGAAGAGGCCGATGACCTCGGCGCCCACAAGGCGCGGCAGGACGATGCGGTAGACGGCCCCCAGCCCTCGAGCCATGAGCCCTGCGGCTGTCAGGACCAGGGTTCCTTCCAACAGGGACTGCTTCCGCACCCGCGCCCGCCCTTCCCGCTTTCGTCTCCCTTCTCAGGTATTCGCGGCAGCGGGTGGGTAGTACAGGAAAGGGCGAATCACTGTTCCATCTGCTTGGCGAGGAAGCCGGCGGCCGTCTCGGCCAGCTTCAACTCCATCTCGCTCATCTTGGCCTCGGGCTCGTTGGAACCCAGGATGACCGCCCCGATCGGGTCCCCCTCGGCGATGATCGGAGCCACGACCTGCGAGGTGAAGCGGACCCCCTCGATCAGTTCCTCGTCGGTCTCGGCCACCCTCGCCGTCAGAAGCGGCTTGCGGTCCTCCATGATCCGCTCCACCGCCGCGGTGATCGGCTTGTCGAGGTAGTCCTTCTTCGCCGCCCCCGCCACGGCGATGACCGCGTCCCGGTCGGTGATGCAGGCGACGTGCCCCGTGGCCTCGTAGAGGGAGTCGGCGTATTCCTTGGCGAAGTCGCCCAACTCACCGATGGGTGAGTACTTCTTGAGGATCACCTCGCCCTCCCGGTCGACGAAGATCTCGAGCGGGTCCCCTTCCCGTATCCGCAGGGTCCGCCGGATTTCCTTCGGGATCACCACTCGGCCCAGGTCGTCGATCCTTCTGACGATCCCCGTGGCTTTCATGAGGGACCCTCCTTTGCCATAAGTGAGCCCGCAACATCGGAGCTATTATATAGCTGCGCTGGGATTATTATGCATCCCGACGCTGCGCGGCCTTCTCCTCCTTTAACGTTCTTCCGCTGCGCGCCGTTCCCAGCTTGTCCACGCAGCCGCTGGGTTAATCGGCCAACTCGGCGAGAATCTTTTCCAGCGCTTCAAGCAGCTCGGAGTCGCTCTTTCCCGCAGCCTGCAGCCGGAGGTGGGGCGCATGGCCGACGGTCACGGCGAGTCTGCCGCGATACCGGCGCATCAGGGCAGCCAGCTTCTCCGCCGGTGGGCGGACGCCGGGGAGGAATTTGACCGACACCACCCCCCTGCCGGCGCCCACGCTCTGCACGTGCAGCCGGCGGGCGACGGCCTTGATCCGGGCCACCCGGAGCAGGGCGATCACGGGTCCCGGCGGCTCGCCGAAGCGGTCGATCAGCTCGTCGGTGAGCTCCCGGGCCTCGTCCTCCCCCCTCACCGCCAGGATCTTCTTGTAGATCTCCACCTTCTGGCGGGCGTCGGGGATGTAGGTCTCGGGCAGGTAGGCGTCGACCGCCAGATCGAGGGTGGGCTCGGGGAGCTCCGGCTCCTTCTGTCCTTTCAGCTCCTTGACGGCGTCCTCGAGCAGCCGGCAGTAGAGCTCGAACCCGACCGCCGCGACAAACCCGTGCTGTTCCGGGCCGAGGAGGTTCCCCGCCCCCCGGATCTCCAGGTCCCGCATGGCGATCTTGAACCCGCTGCCCAGCTCAGTGAACTCCCGGATGGCGCCCAGCCGCTTCTCCGCCTCCTCGGTCAGGATCTTCTCCCGCCGGTAGGTGAAGTAGGCATAGGCCACCCGGTTGGAACGCCCCACTCGCCCCCGCAGCTGGTAGAGCTGGGCCAAGCCGAACCGGTCGGCGTCGTAGACGATGAGGGTGTTGACGTTCGGGATGTCCAGGCCCGACTCGATGATCGTCGAGCAGAGCAGGACGTCGTACTCCCCGTTGAGGAAGTCCAGCATGACCTCCTCCAGGCGGCCCTCCGGCATCTGCCCGTGGGCCACGGCGATCCGGGCCTCCGGGATAAGCTGCGAGAGGCGCACCGCCTCCCGGTCGATCGAGCGGACATGGTTGTAGACATAGTAGACCTGCCCCTCGCGGCCGATCTCCCGCAAGACAGCCTCGCGGACCGCCTGGTCGGAGTATTCCAGGACGTAGGTGCGGATGGGATAGCGCCCCTCCGGCGGAGTCTCGATGACGGACATGTCCCGGACCCCGGCCAGGGCCATGTGCATGGTCCGCGGGATGGGGGTGGCGGTCAAGGTGACCACGTCCACGTTCTTGCGCAACTCCTTGAGGCGCTCCTTCTGCCTCACCCCGAAGCGCTGCTCCTCGTCGACCACCACGAGGCCCAGCCGGTGGAACTGGACGTCAGACTGGAGGATGCGGTGGGTGCCGATCAGGACGTCCACGCCGCCCTCCCGCACCTGTTTCAGAATCTCCTCCGCCTCCTTCGGCGTCTGGAAGCGGGAGAGGACCGCCACCTTGACCGGGAAGGAGCCAAACCGCTCGGTGAAGGTCGTGTAGTGCTGCTGGGCGAGGATGGTAGTCGGCACCAGCACGGCCACCTGCCTGCCGTCCATCACCGCCTTGAAGGCCGCCCGCACCGCCACCTCCGTCTTCCCGTACCCCACGTCCCCGCAGACCAGGCGGTCCATCGGGCGGGGCCGCTCCATGTCGGCCTTGACCTCCTGGATGGCGCGGAGCTGATCCGGTGTCTCCTCATAGGGGAAGGAGTCCTCCAGCTCCTTTTGCCAGACGGTGTCCGGGGCGAAGGCGTGGCCGGGCTGGGCCTCCCGGGCGGCGTAGAGCTTCAGGAGGCTGTCTGCCAGCTCCCGGACCGACTCCTTGACCCGGGCCTTCACGCGGCTCCACTCGGCCCCGCCCAGTTTATAGAGCTTGGGCGCCACCCCCTCGACTCCCAGGTACTTCTGAACCAGGTTCACCTGGTCGGTCGGGACGTAGAGGCGGTCCTCCCCGGCGTAGCGGATCACCAGGTAGTCCCGGTGAACTCCCTGCACCTCCAGCGTCTCGACGCCCAGGTACTGGCCGATGCCGTGGGTGGTGTGGACCACGTAATCGCCCACTTTGAGCTCGGTGAAGCTGGCGATGCGGACGCCTTCCTCCACCGGGCGGAGGCGGCGCCGGTGGGGCCGGCCGTACAGTTCGAGCTCCGAAAGGTACACCAGGCGCGGGGAGAGAAACTCACCGCCGCTGGAGAGGGGGAGCCCGCCGGCCATCACGCTGCCCGGCTCGAGCG
>DYFA01000072.1 GCA_020725425.1 Aneurinibacillus sp. | reverse complement strand
TGGGTGGCGATGACCAGGTGGATGCCGGCCGCCCTGGCCATTTGCGCCAGGCGGCAGATCGAGTCCTCGACCTCGGCCGCGGCGACCATCATCAGATCCGCCAGCTCGTCGATGAACACAATCACGCCGGGCAGGGGCCGCGCTGCCGGCGCCGGGCCTCCTTCGCCACCAGGAGTTCCACTGGTGGTGGCGGCGGCTTCCTCCGCCGCTCTGGCGATCAGAGCGTTGTACTTGTCGATGCTGCGCACCCCGCTCGAGGCGAAAAGCTCATAGCGCTTCTCCATCTCCTCGACCACCCACTTGAGGGCGACCGCTGCCCGCTTGGGGTCGGTGACCACCGGTGCCAGGAGGTGCGGGATACCGTCGTACACCGTGAGCTCGACCCGTTTCGGGTCGATCATGAGCATCTTGACCTCGTTGGGCCGGAGCCGGTAGAGGATGCTGGCGATCATCGTGTTCAGGCACACTGACTTGCCTGAGCCGGTGGCGCCGGCGATGAGCAGGTGAGGCATGTCCACCAGGTCGCAGACGATCGGCACCCCGGCGATATCCTTCCCCAAAGCCAGCGGCAGCCGGGTTCTCGGATTGTCGAACTCGGGCGCAGCCAGAACCTCCCGCAGGTGAACAAGGGCCACCTCTTTGTTCGGCACTTCGATGCCCACCGCGGCTTTCCCCGGAATAGGCGCCTCGATCCGCACGTCGGCCGCGGCTAGCGACAGAGCGATGTCGTCCGCCAGGCTGACGATCCGGCTGACCTTCACTCCCGGCGCCGGCTGCAACTCGAACCGGGTGACCACCGGCCCCTGGTCGATGTGCACGACCTTGGCCTTCACCCCGAAGTTGTCAAGCGTCTCCTCGAGCAGGCGGGCCTGGTCGGTGAGGTTGCGCACTGGCTGCTTGGCCGGCGTCAGGGGGACCGGCTCGGAAAGGAGCGAGAGGGGTGGCAGTTGATAAACCGCCTGGCCGGAGAGGAGCGCCAACTGAGCGCCGTGGACCGCCCCTCCGCGGTCGGCCTCTTCCCCGGTCCTCGCGGCCGGGTGGTTTTCCAGTAGAGGCGGGGCGTAGGCGCGAATGGTCGGCGCCTCTCCCTCTTCCTCCCGGGCCGCCTCCGCTCCGCCCTGCTCGCGGTCCTTCGGCGCTCCCCAGGAGAAGCTGGGCAGGCGGATTTCCGGGCGGGCCGGCGGCTCGGCTCGGGCAGGTTTGACGGGGGATGGAGCAACGGTCCTCCGTTCCTCCTGCCGGTCCTCCGCCGGAGCATCCGGAGCAAAGAACGAGATGAGGCCGCCGGCCAGCCAGACGACGGCACCGCCGGACCACCGTGCCAGCGCGGCCACTCCCTGCCAGGCCAAGCCCAGAAGCCCCCGGAGGAACCGCCAGAAGGTCTGTCGACCCCTGGCCGTGGTCAGGAGAATCACGCCGGCCAGCGCCACTGCTCCCAACACCACCTGAGTGCCAACTCCATCCAGGAGGCGGAGCAGGATACACGCCACCAGACTGCCGACGATCCCTCCGCCCCTCCCTTGTTCCGCCAGGCGCACGGCGTCGGCGACTCCGACTTGCGCGGCCAGCCTGCCTTCGAGCAACAAGGGAAGGCTCAGGCCGGCGGCCAGCGCCAGCCATAACAACAGGAAGCCCCACCGCTTGGGTGCGGCCAAGCTGGCCTCGCCCAACAGGGAGCGGAGGTTGAGGAGAATCACGAGGAAGGCGGCGGCGGTCGTGCCGTCGCCCAGAAGCCAGCGCAGCCCATAAGCCAGATTCCGGCCGACCAGCCCGGTCGGGCTGCTGTGCAGAGTGAGTAAGACCAGCACTGCCACGGCGATGACCGCCACGGCGCGGAGCTCCCGCCGCACACCGCCCGCGCTCCGGCTGGCGGGGCGGGCTACCGCTCTCTTCCGGCCCCCGTTTCCTCCGGATACCCTTTTCCCTCGCGGCACCCTGTTCCCTCCCGGAGACCGATTACCGCGGCCATACGGCCCGTGGACTGCCCGTCGCGGCGGTAGGAGAAAAACCATTCGGCCTGGCAGGCAGTGCATTCTTCCACGACCGTTACATTCTCGCCGGGCACACCGGTCTCCTTCAGATCGTACAGGACGGCCGCCCGCAGGTCGAAGAGGGCTCGCCCTTTCCTCACCGGGGTGATCAGGGTATCTTCCGCTCCGGGGAAAGCCGCCGCTACCTGCTCCAGAACCGGCCAGTCCACTTCGTAGCAGCAGGGGCCGATGCCGGGGCCAATCGCCACCCGCAGGTCCGCCGGGGCCGAACCGAACTCCTCGGTCATCCGGCGGACCGCCCGGCCGGCGATGCGCTGGACCGTCCCCCGCCACCCCGAATGCACTGCTGCCACCGCCGACCGCCGGGGGTCCACCAACAGTACCGGCAGGCAGTCGGCGGTCAGGATGGCCAGGGCTACTGCAGAGCTGGCCGTCAGCAGTCCGTCGGCTGGCGCCGCCGCCACCGCCGCCGCCTCCCGGGGCCCCGAAACCACCATCAGGTGGCTGCCGTGCACCTGGCGGGCGGTCACGAACTCCCGCCCGGCTAACCCCAGCGCGGCCAGCAGGCGGCGCCGGTTCTCCGTCACCCGTTCCGGGCGGTCGCCCGTCCCGTGCCCCAGGTTCAGTTCAGACCAGGGGCCTTCGCTCACCCCGCCCCGCCGGGTGGAGAAGGCGTGAATCACCCGGCCAGTGGCGGAGATCACCTCCGCCTCCAGCCAAAAGACCCCCGCCCGTTCGCGCCGGATCACTCCCTGCCTGCGGCTCACTGCTTGTTGAGGAGCTTCTGCAGTTCCTGCATGAAGCGGTTGATGTCCTTGAATTGGCGGTAAACCGAGGCGAAGCGCACGTAGGCCACCTCATCCACGTCCCGCAGCCGTTCCATGACCATCTCGCCGATCTCCCCCGAGCTGACCTCGCGGTCGAGGCGGCCGTACAGGTCCCTCTCCACCTCGTCGACCAGCGCCTCCAGCCGCTCCATCGGCACCGTCCTTTTTTCGCAGGCACGGATCAGTCCGTGGAGCACCTTGTTCCGGTCGAAGGCCTCCCGACGCCCGTCTTTCTTCACGACGATGAGCGGAAGCTCGTCCAGGCGCTCGTAGGTGGTAAACCGCCGTCCGCAGCGGGGACACTCCCGCCGCCGCCGGATGGCGGTTTCATTGTCGATCGCCCGGGAATCGAGAACCTTGCTGTCGGGTTCGCCGCAGAAAGGGCACTTCATCCGCCCGCCTCCACCCCGCCTGGTTCCTTTCCCTTCCATTATAGCGGCCGCGACCCGGCCTGTCGAGGAAGGCGCCCTCGCCTTGCGACCGGCGCCCTACTTCTCCGGCCGCGGGAGGGTGTGGTCCACGAGGTAGGCGGGTTCCACCAGGATCACGTCTGTACCGATACGCCGGATCTGCTTCCAGGGAATGACGATCTCTTCGTTGCGGGGAAAGAGGTGGAAAAAGCGCGCCCGGGCGGGAAGGATGATTGCTGTCACCTGGCCGGTCGTCGCGTCGAGCTCAAGGTCATCGATGTAGCCAAGCCGGCGCCCGTCGGTCACGTTGATGACCTCCCGGAGTCGGAGGTCTGAGATTCTGGCAAGCATCGCTTCCCCTCCCGCGCCGGGCTGGTTCATTCTATGAGGCGGCAGGGTCGAACATGCGGGAGCTACGGCCAGACCGGCGAGGCCAGAACCGACAGGGGTACCGGAGAAGTCTGGCCCGGCGGTCGCGGGAGCCTCACGCGGATGGCCACGCGGTGCTGCCCCTCGGTCCCCTTGGCCGGCTTGACCCGGTCCCGGGCCAGTTGGGCGTCGATCTCCAGGAAGCAGAGCGGCGGGAACAGCACGCACCACCAGTTGTGACCCCGGCCTTCCCCCAGCACGACCCGGAGAGCGGTGTAGCGCCCCGCCGGAAGGGTCAGCCTCCCGTACGTCCGGACAGGAAAGGGGTAGACGCCGTAATGCACCGTCACGGGATAGGCGAACCCCTCTTGCCGGAGCCTCCGTTCGGCAGTCTGCCGGAAGAAGGGCAGGTTGCGCCGGATTATTTCCCGGGCCCGGCCGGCTTCCTCGACCCCCTGGAACAGCTTCCCCGCCTCGCGTAGCAGGTCGTCCCGGACCTGAAGCTTCACCCGCTGGTCAGCGGGGGAGTCGCTGTTGGCGAGGATGTGCAACCGGATCAGGTTCCCTCCCCGGTAAGCCACCCCATCCGTCTCGCCAGCGCCAGCGGCCCTGAGGCCCAGGCCGACCAGGGCCAAAAGTGTCACCAGGATCAGGCCGGCCAGGCGCAGGCGGCTGGAGAACGTCGTCAGGCGCATGCTCTTCATCTCCCGCTGTCCTTCCCGTTCCTTCTACTCCTGCGGGGCGATGTGCCGGCGCATATGCTTCAGAGCCGCCTTCTCCAGACGGGACACCTGAGCCTGGGAGATGCCGATCTCTTCGGCCACCTCCATCTGCGTCCGGCCTTCGAAGAACCGGAGCGTGAGAATGAGCTTCTCCCGCTCAGTCAACTTCTGCATCGCCTCGCGGATGGAAATCCCCTCGAGCCACTCGCTGTCGGGGTTTCGCTCGTCCGACACCTGGTCCATCACGTAAATCGGGTCTCCACCGTCGTGATAGATCGGCTCGAAGAGCGAGATCGGTTCCTGGATGGCGTCCAAGGCGTAGACCACCTCTTCCCGGGGGAGGTTCAGCTCCTTCGCGATCTCGGTGACCGTCGGCTCCTTGGCGTACTTGTTGACCAGATTGTCCCGGACCTGGAGCGCCTTGTAGGCGATATCACGCAAGCTGCGGCTGACGCGGATCGGGTTGTTGTCCCGGAGGTAGCGCCGGATCTCCCCGATAATCATGGGCACGGCGTATGTGGAGAACTTGACGTTCTGGTTCAGGTCGAAGTTGTCGATCGCCTTCATCAGGCCGATGCACCCGACCTGGAACAGGTCGTCCACGTACTCGCCGCGGTTGTGGAAGCGCTGGATCACCGAGAGCACAAGCCGCAGATTCCCCTGGATCAACTGATCCCGGGCCGAGCGTTCGCCGTTCCGCATCCGCTGCAGCAGCTCCCGCATCTTGGCGTTGGTCAGCACCGGCAGCTTGGACGTGTTGACCCCGCAGATCTCGACCTTGTTCATCGCTCGACTCCTCCCCAAGGCCGCGGCATCTCTTCCAGTCATTCCCATTATGGGTCGTGCCCCTCCCGCTTATTCAAACCGGACTAAACCGAGGGCGTCGTAGCAGAGCGTGTCGAACGACCCGGTCACCGGGAACCCCTTGGCCTTCTGGAAAGCCTTGGTCGCGGCGATCGACGCCGCTCCCCATGCCCCGTCGAGCGGTCCCGCGTAGTATCCCGCCTCCCGCAAGGCTCGCTGGACCAGCATCACCCGGGAGGACATGTAGCCGGGCTCGAGCGTTTGCCGTTCCTCCAGAGGGGCCAGCGGGTCACCGATGATCTTGACCGGGGTGCCGACCTTGACCCACTCGTACACCTCGTCGGCATCCTCGTTGAACATCCGGATGCACCCCCCCGAAACCGCCTCGCCGATCGTCCAGGGCTTGTTGGTGCCGTGGATGCCGTAAGTGCCCCAGGGCACCGAGATCTGCATCCAGCGGGAGCCGAACCCCTCCCCCCACTTGGCTTTCTCGACGATCCGCCAGTCTCCGACCGGCGTCGGGGTGGACGGTTTGCCGACGGCCACCGGGTAGGTCCGGACCGGCACGTGGTCAAAGTAGAGAGTGAGCTCGCGCCGTTCGAGGTCGATCAGCACGTGTACCCGGCTGGGCTGCCTCCCGGAGAGGCTCTTCGGAGCCATGGCGACCGGTGCCCGCTCCGTCGCCGGCCGCGGGCACCCGCAGGGATAACCTCGCTTTCCGGGAACCAGGGCGTGCCCTCCCGCCGTCCAGGCCAGGCAGGCGAGCCAAGCTACGGCCAGGGAGAAGCGGGTGACCCGTGCCACGGACAACCCTCCGCCCATAGGATTCCCGGGGCAAAAAAAATAAGACAGGTAAACCTGCCTAAGGGTGGGTTCACACAATAGGACAGCCCCTACCCGGGAGGGCCTCCTGTGTAGGGGGTGGTTCACTCCATCCGGCGGATCTCCTTGCGGAGCTTGCGGATGATGCGCTTTTCGAGGCGGGAGATGTAGGACTGGGAGATGCCGAGCAGGTCGGCCACTTCCTTCTGCGTCTTTTCCTGCCCGTCGTTGAGCCCGAAGCGGAGTTCCATGATGCGCTTCTCACGCAGAGAAAGCCGGTCCAGGGCGATCTCGAGGAGTTTCCGGTCCACTGTCTCCTCGAGGTCCTTGTAGATGATGTCCGTTTCCGTTCCCAGGACGTCGGAGAGCAGGAGTTCGTTGCCGTCCCAGTCGACGTTGAGCGGCTCGTCGAAGGACACCTCGGCCCGGGTCTTGTTATTCCGTCGGAGGTACATCAAGATCTCGTTTTCGATACAGCGGGAGGCATACGTCGCCAGCTTGATCCTCTTCTCGGGGTCGAAGGTGTTGACTGCCTTGATCAACCCGATGGTTCCGATGGACACCAGGTCTTCGATATGGACTCCGGTGTTGTCGAACTTACGGGCGATGTACACCACCAGGCGGAGGTTCCTCTCAATGAGGATCCCCTTGACGGCCGTGTCGCCCGCGCTCAACCGGCCCAACAGGATGGCCTCCTCCTCGCTGGTGAGCGGAGGGGGAAGCACCTCGCTCGTCCCGACGTAGTAGAGGCGGGGACGCGGCAGCCACCCCAGCCGGGCAAGCGCCCGGAGGACGGCGAGGCGCAGACTCAGAGTCCAGCGTCGGACGGCCGCGTGCATCTTCACCCTCCCAGCCTGGAGATGGAATCACCCGCGTCGAGGCGGGAACCGACGGTCAGGCGACCCCGCCTCCGGCTGGCCCGGGCCAGCGCCGCCTGGAGTAAGGCCGGATGGACCAGCGCCCGGTAGGCGCCGGCCGGGTCCAGCGGTTGGCCGTGGAAAGCCACCAGGGTTCCCGTCTCCGGCCCGGTCTCCGGCCCGGTCGCCCCTCCCCCGAGGCGCACGGCATCGGCCCGGAAGGAGAGGAGCAGGCCGTTCTCCTGCCCCAGCGTGGAATAGGGGATAAGGCGCACCCGGGTGGCGAGCGGCGTCTCCGCCAAGCGACCGACCGCCTCGACCGGGCTTGTCGCCGCGGCGGCGACGGCCTCCACCGCTTCCGGCGGAAGCAACGCCTCCCGCAGGTCGCTCCCGAGAATCACCACCGGCTGCCCGGTCAACGGATCAACGAGCCTGTTGCCGGTATCCAAAAGGGCTGTCACCCGCGCCGTGCGGCCCAGCAGATCGATTTCGAGCGGGAGGTACACCACCCGGTCCCACACCCACCGCTGGACCACGCCCCAGCCCAACTCGGCCGCCGCCAGGATGACCCCTATCGTCAAAAGCGGCAGAAGCCAGCCTCGAACCCCGAGGTTGTAGGCGGTATAACCCACGCCGGCGCCGATCACCGCCAGGAAATAGTAGGACCCGAGCGCCTGGAGCAGGCGTCCGGCCGGCAGCGGCCAGTAGACCAGGGCGTGCGTGAGCAGAGAAACGCCCACAATCCCGTACCAGGCTTTCAAGAAGCCCAGCGGGAAAAGGCCGAACCCCGCCAGGTCAGTGAGGACGGTGTAAACCGCTCCAGCCACCGCTCCCGCGGCCAGGCGGCCGGGAACCGGGCGGAGACCCACCACCGACCCGGCGGCCCACAGGAGAACGGCCATCTGTCCGCACAGCAAGCCGAAAAGGAGGAGGTACGCCCCCAGGTTCACTTCCAGGACCATCGGTCTTCCTCCCCGGTGGAGACACCCGTTACTACCGTCTCCCCCGTTGCGATTCCTTTCAAGCCCTGCCTCAAGAAGAGAGGAGACCCCTGGTAGCGGTCTCCTCGACGACTGCGCCGCCGATCGGTGAGGCGGCGAAGACTACTTGCGGCGGAGGAAAGCGGGAATGTCCAGGTCATCGCTGGAGGCGAAGGGCTTGATTTCGAGCTCCTCGACCTTCTTCTCTGCCGCCTTGGGGCCTTCGAAGCCAGTGGCGATGACGGTCACCCGCACCTCGTCCTTCAGCTTCTCGTCGATCACCGCTCCAAAGATGATGTTGGCGTCCGCGTCGGCGCAGGAGGCCACGATTTCCGCCGCCTCGTTCACTTCGTGCAGTCCCAGGTCGGCCCCGCCGGTGATGTTCAGCAGAACTCCCCGCGCTCCTTCGATCGAGGCTTCCAAGAGGGGGCTGGAGATCGCCGCCCGGGCCGCCGTCGCGGCGCGGTCCTCGCCCGAGGCGATGCCGATGCCCATCAAGGCGCTGCCGGCGTCCATCATGATCGTCCGGACGTCGGCGAAGTCCAGGTTGATCAGACCCGGTACGGTGATCAGGTCGGAGATGCCCTGCACCCCCTGGCGCAGGACGTCGTCCGCCACCCGGAAGGCTTCGAGAACGGGGGTTCGCTTATCCACGACGGTGAGCAGCCGGTCGTTGGGGATGGTGATCAGCGTATCCACGTGAGCCCGGAGGGCGTTGACCCCTACCTCCGCCTGCTGTTGGCGGCGGCGTCCCTCAAAGGTGAACGGCCTCGTCACCACGGCCACCGTCAGGGCGCCAAGCTCCCGAGCCAGCTTGGCGACGGTCGGAGCAGCACCCGTGCCCGTCCCGCCACCCATGCCAGCGGTGATGAAAACCATGTCCGCCCCGGCCAGACACCGGCGAATGTCCTCCTGGCTCTCCTCGGCGGCGTCCCGGCCGATATCCGGGTTCGACCCTGCTCCGAGCCCCTTGGTGAGATTCTCGCCAATCTGGAGCCGGTGGGTGGCCCGGGAGCACTGGAGCGCCTGAGCGTCGGTGTTCATGGCCAGAAACTCGACCCCGGTGAGCCCGGCCGCAATCATCCGGTTGACGGCGTTGGACCCTCCACCCCCGATTCCGACCACCTTGATGTTGGCCAGTTGATCCGTCTCTACATCCAACTCGAACATGGGCGACGCTCCTCCTTGCCTACGCTGTCTTGGCGAATCTCCCGGCAACCTCTACTCGGCAAAGAACTCTCCGAACCACCGGCGAATGAGCCCGACCAACCCGGTCTTCAGCCGGTCCCCCCGGCGCGGCGCCGCCGGCGCTCCGGCATTGATCCGCCGGCCGTACAGAGCGAGCCCTACGCCTGTGGCGTAAGCGGGGTTGGCGACGAAGTCCGGCAGTCCTCCCAGCCTCTCGGGCATTCCGATGCGCATGGGAAGGCCCAGCACCCGCCGGCCGACCTCGAGCAGCCCGCCCAGTTGGGACGAGCCGCCCGTCACCACTGCCCCCGCCGGAACAAAGGTCGGGTGGGGCACCCGTTTCACCTCGTCCGCCACCAGCTGAAGGATCTCCTCGAGTCGCGCCCGGATGATGAACGCCGGGTCGAGGGTCCCCGGAGATCCCTCGGCCGCTCCCGCCAGCCAAGCCGCGGGCCCGCTCCCGGAGCCGGGGTAAGCGGCTGCCGCGGCCTGTCCCGCCGCTTCCAGGCCGGGGAGGACCGGCGGCCGCCCGTGATTGATCTTCAGGCGCTCCGCCTCCGCCCACGGCAAACGCAGGCCGTAGGAGAGATCAGAGGTGACGTGGTTCCCACCGACGGCCAGCACGGCGGTGTGCCAGATGCTCCCCTCGTGGAAGACGGCCACATCCGTGGTGCCGGCACCGATGTCCACCAGCACGCAGCTTCCGTAGCGCTCCTCAGGCGCCAGCACCGCCTCGGCTGAGGCCAGGGGTTGCAGGATCATGTCCGCCACCTGGAGGCCGGTCCGCTCCACACACTTGACCATGTTGCGGAGCGCCGTGACCGCTCCGGTGACGATGTGAACGTAAACCTCCAGGCGAACCCCGGACATCCCCACCGGGTCCCGGATGCCGCGACAGCCGTCAACTACGAACTCCCGGGGAAGGACGTGAATCACTTGCCGGTCGCCCGGCAGAGCGACCGCCCGGGCGGCTTCCACGGCGCGCCCGACGTCGCTCTGGGTGATCTCCCAGTCGGGCCGGGAAACGGCCACGACTCCGTGGCTGTTCAGAGAGGCGATGTGCCCGCCGGCGATTCCCAGGAAGACCTGGTGAACCTCGGCGCCGGCCATCCGCTCCGCCTGCGCCACGGCCTCGCCGATAGCCTCGGACGTCCGCTCCAGGTCGACTACCATGCCCTTGCGCAAACCGTGCGAGGGGCTCGCGCCAAAGCCGAGCACGTCCAGTTGACCCGAGGGATGCGCCTCGGCGATGATGGCGCAGACCTTCGAGGTCCCCACGTCCAACCCGGTGATGAGCCGTCGCTCGGGCAAGCAGGAAGACCTCCCGGCGGAATACTAGGCTTCATATTCGACGGGCGGGAGGCCTTTCCTCTTCCACTGCAAATTTAGACGGCGCTCTTCCCCTTGCTCGGACGGTTGCGCCACCTGTCCAGGAGGTGGCGGCGGATGATGCCCAGGTTGGTAAAGATGCGGATGCTGAACGCCACAGTCGCCCCGAGGATCAGGTCCACCCCCAGCTTGGTCCCGAGATAGGTCAGGAGAGTGGCGGCGACGATGTTGAGGAAGAAACCGCTGATGAAGACAGTGTTATCGTACTTCTCCTCAAGCCCCGCCCGCAGGCCGCCGAAGACCGAATCCAGCGCGGCCAGGATGGCGATTGCCATGTAGTTGGCGTAACCAACCGGCAGGATGATCGGCGACGACATCCCGATCACGATGCCGAGCGCCAAACCGAGCAACGGCAACCACATCGCTACTCGCTCCTCTCGGCGCCGGAGGCCATGTCCACCGGGCGCGCGTACTCGTACTCCAGGCTCCCCGTGTACTCGGGCAGCACCATCCGCTCCGACCGCTCGATCCGCACTCGGATCCCCCAGGTTCGGAGAGCGTCCAGGACACCTCCGCGCAGCCGCATCGCGCTCTCCAGCGTGTCGGGGTCGCCGACGGCCCGGATTACGAAGGGCGCCCCGACCCGCGTCCGGTTGATCGAGGCGGTTGGGCCGGCGCAGCGAATCTCGGTGCGGGACGTCCACCGCTGGCCGTTGACTGAGAGGCCTTCCGCTCCACCGGCCAGCAGCTCGTTGATGACCAGGAGCAGGTCCTCGTCGTGAATCACGTACAGGCCCTGGTCCTGGCCGGGGCGGGCCTCCCGTTCGCTGTCGTTGAGGGTCACGATGATGCCTGGGCCCACGAGCTCGGTCAGCCCGGCCTGCTCCCGCGCCTCGGCGACCGCCTTGGTCAGGCCGGCCAGGAGGGTTCGCCCCTCCGCTGCCTTGGCAAGCTCCATCCGGAGCACCGCCACCTCCCGCTCCAGCGAACGGCGGTGGGCCTCGGTCTCCTCGTATAGATTGAGCAGGACCTCCGACCGGGCGGTCGAGAGCCGCGTCTTCTGGGACTGGGTGCGGAACTGGACCACCATCAGCAAGCCTAGGATAAGGCAGATGAGAGCGGCGGTGACTTCCCACGGCCGCGGGCTTTTCACAGCTCCACCGCCCCCTCGCCGTCGCGGCCCTTTCCGGGTCCGGGGGAGGCCGCGGCCGGGGCGGCCGCGGGCCGGTAGGCTGGAAGCAACAGTTCCTTCACCGGCTGAACGGTGACGTTGATCCCCCAGGCGCGCAGGGAGTCCAGCACCCCTCCCCGGATCTCCAGCGACCGGAGCAGGTTCTCCGGGTCGCCGATCGCCTTGATCACGAACGGCTCACCGGTGCTGCGGTTGTTCACCGAGATGAGGGCTCCGGCCCGGCGGATCTCGGTCAAGGCGACCCGCCGCTCCCCGTTGATGGCGATGGCCTCCGCCCCGGCCGCCACCAGCTCGTTGACCACGTTCAGCAGGTCCTCGTCGTGCACCAGGAAGAGCTCCTCTTTACTTTGCCTACGCCCCGCCACCGGGCTCTCCAGGGTGATCTGGATGCCCGGCCCGGCAACCTTGGTGGTGCCCGCGAGGAGAAGCGCCTTCCTCAACTCGGAGTTCAACCCCCTGAGCACGCTTTTCCCTTCGCCGGCCTGACGCAGCTCCGCCCGGAGCGTCTCCACCTCGTGGGCCAGCGCTGCCTCCTGCGCCTTGGCCTCGTTGTAGAGCCGGACCAAGAGCTCGGAATTGCCGGCCGGGAGGCGCTCCTTGGCACTCTGGGTGCGGAACTGGACGGCCAACAGGACCCCGAGGACCAAGCAGACAAGGCTGACCGAGACCTGCCACTTCTTGCGGTTCATCGTCCACTCTCCCCCCGGGACTCTCCGGCGTTTTCCCCGCCCTGTCGCAGGAACGGCCGCTCCGGGTTACGCACGTCGATCTCCCTCACCAGCCAGCCGTTAGTCTCCGCTTCCGCCAGGATCGACTGGAGCAGGCCCAGCTTCCGCTCGATCTGCTCCCGCGAGCCCAACAAGGCGCGGACGCCGTCCTCCGTCACCAGGGTCAGCGTCAGGCCCCGGCCGACCTCCACCTGCGACAGGCGCTGGTAAAGCGGTCGAGGCAAGCTCTGAAGCACCGCCGCCACCCAGCGCAGGTCTTCTCCCCGGGCCGGCTTCCCCAGCCGGACCGGGGTCAGGCGGCAGCCGGTCACCTTCGGCAGGCTCCGGGCCCCCGACGCCTGCCGGATCGCAAACGGCACTCCGGCGCCGTCGAACAGCAGGAAGTGCTCCCCGTACGGCAGCGCCCCGACCGCCTCCCGCTCCACCAGCTCGATCCGGAGCTCAGCCGGAAAGCGGCGGACCACCCTGGCCTTGGCCACCGGCGGGTACTCGGCCAGCCTGGCCTGGATCACGCGGGGATTCAGGGCGAAGACGTTGGCCGGCAGGCTGATCCCAGCGACCGACAGGACCTCCTCCCGCTTCAACTGGCGAAGGCCCGCGACATGCACCGCCTGCACGGTGAAGTAGGCGGACTGGCTGAGGCCCAGGCCGCCCGCCACCACCAGGAGCAGCCATAAAAAAAGTACCTGCGGCTTCTTGTCCGCAGTCACCTTGGTCCTCCTTCCCGCGGCAATATTATAGCATGCTGTCGCGGGCGGGAAAATCACAATCTCAGGCGGTCACGCGGGTTGTGTGATGGCCGCCGGCGGCCGGGAAAGCCCGGACCTCCGCCCCCAGGGCGGCCAGCTTGCCGGGTAGGTTCTCATAGCCCCGGTCCAGGTGGTGGGCGCCCTCCACTATGGATTCCCCCCGGGCCGCCAGGGCCGCCAGGACCAGTGCCGCGCCGGCGCGCAGGTCGGGGGCGTGGATGGTCGTGCCGGTCAGGTAATCCACCCCTTGCACGATCGCCACCCGGCCCTCGACCCGGATGTCCGCCCCCATCCTCACCAGCTCCTCCACGTGCTTGAAGCGGCTGGCGAAGACTTCCTCCTGCACGAAGCTGACCCCCTCGGCCAGGCACGCCACCGAGGTCAACTGGGGTTGAAGGTCGGTGGGGAAGCCCGGGTAGGGCAGGGCGCGGATGGTGGTCCCGCGCAGTCTCCACCCCGCCTTCACCCGCACGGCGCTCTCGGCGCGGCTGACCTCGGCTCCCATTTCCGCCAGTTTGGCCAGAGTGGCCTCGCAGTGTTGGGGGATCACGTCGGTCACGGTCACGTCGCCCCGCGTGATGGCGGCGGCGGCGAGATACGTCCCAACCTCGATGCGATCGGGAATCACCACGTGGTGGGCGCCGCGGAGGCGGCTCACGCCGTCCACCCGGACCACGTCCGTGCCGGCGCCCCGGACCCGGGCCCCCATCTGGTTCAGAAGGCTCTGCAAATCGACAATTTCCGGTTCCCGGGCGGCGTTGCGGATGAAGGTCCGGCCATCGGCCAGACAGGCCGCCATCATCAGGTTTTCCGTCGCGCCCACGCTGGGATAGTCGAGCAGGATGTCCGCCCCGTGCAGCCGGTCAGCCCGGAAGTGAATGACCGCTCCGTCCTCCTCAACCTTGGCGCCCATCGCCCGGAGCCCTTGAACGTGAAGGTTGATCGGCCGAGGGCCGATGGCGCAGCCGCCCGGCGTGGTGATGGTGGCCGCCCCGCACCGCCCCAGGAGCGGCCCCACCACCTGCACCGAGGCTCGCATCTCCCGCACCAGGTCGGCCGGTGGCTGTGGGGCGAGGTAAGCCCCGCTCTTGAGCCACAGGACGTGTTCGTCTTCCCACCGCGCCGTGCACCCGAGCGCTTCGACCACCCGAAGCATGGTGGAGACGTCCCGGATCTGGGGCACCCTGTCCAGAAGGCAAGCCTCCTCGGTCAGGAGGGAGGCGGCAATCAGGGGGAGCGCCGAGTTCTTCGCGCCGGCCGCCACCACCTGCCCGGACAACCTTCGTCCACCCACCACCAACAGTCGCTCCACCGTCTCTTCCCCCCGCCCCGACGCCTCACACTTCGCCCAGGAACTTCACTTCCGGCTCGAGCCTGGTCCCGAACCGTTCCTCCACCCGCCGCTGCAGCTCCTTGATCAGCCACGCCACGTCGGCCGCCGTCGCGCCGCCGGTGTTCACGATGAAGTTGGCGTGCACCCGCGACACCTCGGCTCCGCCCCGCCGCAAACCCTTGGCTCCCACCGCCTCCAGGAGCTGTCCCGCCTTGGCTCCGGGCGGGTTCTTGAACACGCTGCCGGCGCTGGGCCCCTGCGGCTGCGTCCGGCGGCGGGCGGCCAGGAGTTCCGCTGTCCGGTGGCGGATGGACTCCCTCTCTCCGGGGCGTAGGGCCGTCTCCACCCGCGTCACCACCTCGCCGCTCCCTGCCAGAAGGCAGGTGCGGTAGCCGAACCCCAGCTCCGATGGGGTGTAGGCCGCCTCGGTCCCGTCCGGCCTGAAGGTGGTCACGCCGGCCAGGATGTCGGAGAGCGAGGCGCCCCAGGCCCCGGCGTTCATCACCACCGCTCCTCCCACCGTCCCCGGAATCCCCGAGAGAAACTCGCATCCGGTCAACTCGGCGTCCACCGCCGCCCGGGTCAGGGCCGGAAGGGGCACGGCTGCCCCCGCCGCCAGGCCCCGGGCCGTCCGGCTCAACTGGCGAAACCCCACGCCCAGCCGGACCACGACCCCCCGGTACCCGTCGTCAGCCACCAGGAGGTTGGTGCCGTTACCCACCACTACCCACGGCCGGCCCAATTGCCCCAACGCCGGCAGGAGCCGCGACAGCTCCTTCTCCCCCGGAACCACTGCGAACAGGTCAGCAGGACCGCCGATCCGGAAGGAAGTGTGCGCCGCCAGCGGTTCCAACGCCCACACGGAGCAACCGGTCTCCCCTTCAAGCTGTCCCGCCAGCTCTGAGAGGTGGCGCTCCATCTCCATTGTCTGTTTCATGCCGCTCCCCTCTACACCATATGACTTACCCGCCCGGGTGACTCTGTCCTAGCTGCCAGACGAGACCCGCCACCGCTCCGGCTGCTTCCGGGCGACCCAGAGCGCGGCTCGCCTCGGACATGCGCCACAGTTTGCGCGGGTCGGCCAACAAGTGCTCGACCGTTCGCGCCAGCCGCTCTCCGCTGAGTTCGGCTTCGCGCAGCATCACCGCCGCCCCCGCCTCCTCCCAGGCCCGGGCGTTCCGCTCCTGGTGGTTTTCGGCCGCAGTCGGCAAGGGGACCAGGATGGCCGGCAATCCCCGCACCGCCATCTCCGAGAGAGCCATCGCGCTGGCCCGGCTGACCGCCAGGTCCGCCGCGGCCATGGCCAGCGGCAGGTCGTGCAGGTACGGAAAAGCCTGGACGCGGCCGAGGCGAATGCACCCCTCCCCGGCGACGCCCCCCTCCTTCATTAGAAAGGCCTCCACTTCGGAGAAAGAGCGGGTTCCCGTGACCCAGAGGACCTGGAGGGCCGGGTGCGCCAGCAGGCGGGGCAAGCCTTCCCGCACTGCGGCGTTGATCGCCCGGGCCCCCTGGCTTCCGCCGAACACCACCAAGGTCCGGCAGGACGGGTCCAGGTTGAAACGGGCCTGTCCCTCCGACCGGCGGGCACAGACCACCTCCGGCCGCACGGGGTTTCCGGTGATCACCACCTTGCCGGGAGGGAAGTAGGGCTTGGCTTCGGGGAAACCGAGGGCCACCACCTTCACCCACCGGCCCAAGAGGCGGTTGGTCCAGCCGGGTAGGGCGTTCTGCTCCTGGATGATGGTCGGTATCCGCAAGAGGATGGCCATGAGGACCACCGGCCCGCAGGCGTACCCGCCGGTGCCGAGGACGACGTCCGGCCGGAAGCGACGGAGCGTGGTGCGGGAGGCGGCCAGGCTGCCCGCGGCGCGCCAGGCGGTCCGGAGCGTGTCCAGGGAGAGGCGGCGCTGAAAAGCTTGTACCGGGAAGGTGACCAGCGGGATGTTCTCCCGCGGCACCAGGTCCTTCTCCAGCCCGCGGTTCGCTCCGACCCATAACAGCTCCACCGGCCCGCGCCGGCGGAGCTCCGCCGCCACCGCCAGGCCGGGGTAGATGTGGCCACCCGTCCCGCCCCCGGCAATCAGCACCCGCACGCCCGTCTCACCCTCCCCGCTCTTTCCCGTGCTTCGAGATGTTCAGCAGGATCCCGACGCAGGACAACGTGATGGCGAGCGACGAACCGCCGTAACTCAGGAGCGGCAGGGTCACTCCGGTGATGGGCAGGGACCCTGAAATGACCAGCATGTTGAGGATCGCCTGGAAGACCACCATCGATGTCAGGCCGGCTGCCAAGAGCGAGCCGAACTCGTCGGGGGCGCCGATGGCGATTCGGTAGCCCCGCCAGGCAAAGACGAAGTACAGGGCGACCACCGTCAGGGTGCCCAAGAGACCCAGCTCCTCGCCGAGAATGGCGAAGATGAAGTCGGTGTGCTGCTCCGGCAGGTAGAGGTACTTCTGGCGGCTCTGCCCCAGGCCCAGCCCGAGGATCCCTCCGGAGCCGAGGGCGATGAGCGACTGGATCGTCTGGTAGCCGATGTCCTGGCGGTGGGCCCAGGGGTTGAGGAAAGCCGTGAGCCGGGCGGCGCGGTAAGGTTTGGCCTTGGCCAGGTAGATAAGGCCCGGGAGGACCGCCAAGCCGGCGCCCAAAAGCCAGCTCAAGCGCATCCCCGCCAGAACCAGCATTGCCGTGGTCAGACCCATGATGATCAAGGTCGAACCGAAGTCAGGCTGCTTCATCACGAGGAAGGCAACTGCCCCCAGGATTCCCGCCGGCACCAGGAGGCCGGAGAGAGTCAAGGCGCGCTCCGGACGCCCGGCGAAGTAGGCGGAGAGGAAGACGACCATCGCCAGCTTGGCGATTTCGGTCGGCTGGATGGAAAGCGGCCCCAGGTTGATCCAGCGGGTCGCGCCCAAAGCGCTCCGGCCGCCCAAGAGCACCGCCGCCAGAAGGATCAGCGCCAGCGCCAATCCCGGGGCAGCCAGCCGCCTCAGCCGGTGGTAGTCGAAGTTCATGAAGAAGGCCATTCCTAAAAGCCCCACCACCGCCGCCATGAGCTGGTGCAGGCCGAAGTGGAAGGGGTCGCCGTAGTCCCGCATCGCCTCGTACGAACTGGCCGAGAGGACCATGACCACCCCTATGCAGAGCAGCCCGAAAGTGGCCCCCACCAGGATCAGGTCGGCGGTCACCAGCTTCCTCCGCACCCCAACCACCCCTTCAGAACACCGCCCGCCCCGGTGCCAGCATCAGGCCAGCCAGGGCGAAGACCAGCGCGATCAGCCAGAACCGCGCCACCACCTTGCTCTCCGGCCACCCCAACAACTCGAAGTGGTGGTGCAGGGGGGCCATCCGGAAGACCCGCCGCCCGGTGAGGCGGAAGAACACCACCTGGATGGTGACGGAGAGCGTCTCCAGCACGAACAGCCCACCGATGAGCGCAAGCCATAATTCGGCCTTGGTCAGGAGGGCCAGGGACCCGAGGGCACCCCCCAGGGCCAGCGAGCCGGTGTCCCCCATGAACACCTGCGCCGGCGGAGCGTTGAACCAGATGAAGCCGAGGCAGGCGCCGGCGACCGCCCCGGCGAAGACCGCCAAGTCGACCGCCCCCCGGCCCAGGGCGATCAGGGCGTAGGCCACGGCGGCGATCGTCACGGCTCCCGCCGCCAGGCCGTCCAGCCCGTCGGTCAGGTTGACGGCGTTGGCGGTGCCGGCCATGATGACCAGCCCGCTGAAGAGGGTGTAGGCCCAGACCGGCAGGTCGATGGTGCCGGACCACCCCGGTACGGACAGCCGCGGCCCCAGCTCCGGTGAGACCGCTACAGCGTAAGCCACCCCGAAACCGAAGAGGCACTGCCAGAACAGCTTGTGGCGAGCCTTAAGGCCGAGCGGGCGGCGGCGCACCACGATCAGCAGGTCGTCGGTCAAGCCGACGAAGAAGTACCCCGCGGTCGCCGCCAGCGCCAGGGAGAGCCGGCCGCCGGGAGGTGCCACCAGCACCGTGGCCACCATGAACGCCGCCACAAGCAAGAGGCCGCCCATGGTGGGGATGCCCGACTTCTTCAGGTGGGACTGCGGGCCGTCGGTCCGCACCGCCTGTCCGAACTTCAACCGCCGCAGGTAGGCGATGGTGACCGGCCCCAGCCCCAGGACGATCGCCAGCGCCAAAAGCCCGGCGTACAACACCCTATGCATGCGTCCCTGCCTCCGCTCCCCCCAGTTCCCGGACGATCTCCTCCATGTGCATCGCCCGGGACCCCTTCACCAGAACCACGTCGCTCGGCCGGAGAGTCCCCGCCAGCGCCGCGGCCGCCGCCGCGGTCGTGGCGTAAGCCTCGGCCCGGCTCAACCCGGCTGCCCGGGCCCCTTGCACCGTAAGCGCGGATAGCGGCCCCACCCCGAGCAGGCGGTCGACTCCGCGGGTGGCGGCGTACTCCCCCACCCGCCGGTGAGCCTCTTCCGCCCCCCCACCCAGTTCCAGCATGTCGCCGAGCACGGCCACCGTCTCCCCTCCGGCGCGGCTCTCGACCAACAGGTCCAAGGCGGCCCGAACCGAAGCAGGGCTGGCGTTGTAGGCGTCGTTGATCAGGAGGAACCCTTCCCGGCCCCTCCCGACCTGGAGGCGCATCTCGGTCAACCGGGCCCGCCCCAGCCCCAGGGCCACCTCTTTGAGGGCCAGCCCCAGCGCCAGCCCGACCGCGGCCGCCGCCAGCGCGTTGCGGGCGTTGTGTACCCCTGGGACCGACAAGCTGATTTCCTGCTGCCGCCTTCCCGCCAGGAGGGTGAACCTGACCCCCCGGACGCCGAACGATTCCACCTTGTCCCCCGCCACGTCCAGCCGCCGGTCCCCTGGTCGCTCGCCGGGTTCCAGCAGGCCGTACCGCACTACCGGGGCCCGGGACAGCCTCTCCATCGCCGCCACTCGCGGATCGTCGGCGTTCAGGACGGCCACCCCGTCGGGCGGCAGCGCCTCGATCAGCTCCGCCTTGGCGCGGGCGATGTTCTCCCGGGACCCCAGAAGCTCCAGGTGGGTCTCCCCGACGTTGGTGACCACTCCCACCGTGGGGCGGACAATCTCCGCCAACTGGCGGATCTGGCCGAGCCCCCGCATGCCCAACTCGAAGCAGGCCGCTTCGGTGGTGCGGTCGAGCCGGAACACGGTGAGAGGAAGGCCGATTTCGTTGTTGAGGTTGCCCCGGGTCGCCACCGTCCGCCAGCGGGTCTCGAGCACCGCCGCGACCAGATCCTTGGTCGTGGTCTTCCCGACGCTGCCGGTGACCCCTACGACCGGGAAGGCGAACCGGCGCCGGTAGAAGGCGGCCAGGTGGTGCAGGGCGACCAGCGTGTCCTCGACGCCAACGATGAAGGGCTCACTTCCTCCCGCACTCTCAAGCCGGATCGCACCGACTTCGGCCAGACGTTCCTCGACCCCCCGGTCCCGCTCCAGACGGAGCAGGAAGCCGCTCGCTCCGGCAGCCAGCGCCCGGTCGATGAACCGGTGCCCGTCGAAGCGCTCGCCCTCAAGCGGCACGAACAGGTCCCCCGGCTGGAGGGTGCGGCTGTCGGTGGAGACACCCGTGAACCGGTCGACGGCCTTTCCCCGGACCAGCACCCCGCCTGTCGCCTCGAGCAGTTCCCGGACGGTGAGACTATCCACGCCCCGCACCTCCCCGGCGGGCCAGCGCCTCCCGCGCCGCTTCCCGATCGTCGAAGTGGATGGTCCGGTCGGCGAAGATCTGGTAGGTCTCGTGTCCCTTGCCTGCCAGGAGGACCACGTCTCCAGGGCGGGCGACCTCCACCGCGTGCTGAATGGCCTTCCGCCGGTCGACCAGGACCCGGTAGGCCTCCGGGCCGGGAGCCGTCCTGGCCACCCCCGCCACCACCTCGGCACAGATGGCCGCCGGATCCTCGCTCCGGGGGTTGTCGCTGGTGACGATGGTGTAGTCGGCGAGCTTCCCGGCGATCTCTCCCATGAGGGGTCGCTTGCCCCGGTCCCGGTCACCGCCGCACCCGAAGACCAGGATCTTCCGGCCCCGGCTGACGCTCTCCGCCGCTCGCAGGAGGTTCTCCAGCCCGTCCGGGGTGTGGGCGTAGTCCACCACCACCGCAAAGGGCTGACCCAGATCCACCACCTCGAACCTCCCCGGCACCCCGGCTACGGCCTCGAGCCCCTGCTTGACCACGTTCAGGGGACACCGCTCGGCGAGGCCCGCCGCCGCCGCCGCCAGGGAATTGTACACGTTGAACTCCCCGGAGAGGTGCAGGGCCAGGTCCGCCACCCCCTCCGGCGCCACCAGCCGGTAACCGAGGCCGGTCGGCGACAACCGGACGTCCTCCGCCCGGACCCGGCACCCCCGAGCCAGCCCATAGGTCATCACCGGCACGGTGGAGACCCGGATGAAGTACTCCGCCGACGGGTCGTCGGCGTTGATGATCGCCCACCGCGGCCCCGGCTTGGAGCTGTGGCCGAGGCCGGTGAAGAACTTGCCTTTCGCCGCCCGGTACGCCTCAAAGGTCCCGTGGAAGTCCAGGTGATCCTGGGTCAGGTTGGTGAAGAGGCCGACGTCGAACTCGGCCCCGGCGATCCGCTTCAACTCGACGGCGTGAGAGGACACCTCCATGACGACGTAGGTGCACCCGACGTCCCGCATGTGGGCCAGCAGGGCCTGGAGATCCAGCGACTCGGGAGTCGTCCGCTCCGTGGGAATCTCCTCCTGTCCCGCCAGGTTGCGGATGGTGCCGATCAGTCCCACTTTGTGGCCGGCCGTCTCCAGGATCGACTTGACCAGGTAAGTCGTGGTGGTCTTGCCGTTGGTCCCAGTGACGCCGATCAACCGCAGGGAGCGCGACGGGTGCCCGTAGTGGCGGGCGGCCATCAACCCCAGCGCCTGCCGGGTGTCGGCGACGCGCACGAAGGGCGCCTGGACGGGCTCGGGCAGATCCCGCTCGGCCACGACGGCCACCGCACCCCTCTCCACCGCCTCCCGCACATAGAAGTGGCCGTCGGTGCGCAAGCCGCGGATGCAGACGAAGACATCGCCCGGCTTCACCCGGCGGGAGTCGTAGGCCAACCCGCCCACTTCCACCCCCAGGTCTCCCCGGGACTCGCTCACTGCCAGTCCGGCCACCAGATTGTCCAGCGTCTCCATCTGCCACTCCCCGGCTAAGCTTTCCCCCGCCTACCGGCCTTCAAGCGCCTATTCCAGCGGGTTCAGCCCGTCTCCCGGCTTGAGCGGGCCGGCCGTGTGCAGGACCACCCGGGTTCCCCTGGCGACCCGCGCCCCAGGCTTCGGCACCTGGTCCACCACGATTTCGCCTTCCCCGACGAAGCCGAAGGAGAGTCCCGCCCGCCCGAGGATGGTGGTGGCTTCGCCCCTCGGGTAGTTCCGGGCGTTCGGCACGACGACCACCTGCGCCCCGGCGTCCTCCTCGACTTTCTCCTTGGGCTCCACCACCGGCGGCACCCGCAGGTAGCTGAGCGTGTCCCGCACCACCGCCTGGAAGACCGGGGCGGCGATCACCCCGCCGAAGGTCACCCCGCAGGTCGGTTCGTACAGCGCCACCAGCACGGCCACTTCCGGGTCGTCGAAGGGGGCGAAACCTACAAATGATGCTACGACCTTCGTGTGGGAGTACCCTCCCGCCTCTGCCACCTGGGCGGTACCGGTCTTGCCCGCCGGCCGGTAGCCCGGGACGTCTGCCCGCTTCCCCGAACCGTTGACCACCACGGAGCGGAGGATGCGCCGCATCTCCCTCGCCGTGGCGGCGGAGATGACCTGCCGGACCTCGGTGGGCTGGGTCACCGCAAGGCGTTCCCCTTTGGCCCCCCTGATCTCCTTGACCAGGTAAGGGCGCATCAGACGCCCGTCGTTGGCCACCGCCGAGACAGCCATCAGGAGTTGAAGCGGCGTCACCGTGATCCCCTGGCCGAACCCGACGTTCACCCAGCCCACCAGGGCGATAGAGCCAGGCACGTGGACCACCCCGTCGGCCTCGCCCGGAAAGTCGATCCCGGTCGGCTGCCCGAAACCGAAGGCGCGGATGTAATTGTAGAACCGTTCCTCGCCGATCTCCATCCCGAGTGTGCCAAAGACGGTATTGCACGAGTTCTCCACGCCCTCGACGAAGGTCTGGGTGCCGTGTCCCCCGTCCCGCCAGCAGTGAATGGTGTGCTTGCCGATACGAAGGAAACCGGGGTCGTGGAACTGCCTCTCCGGTGTGGTCACCCGCTCCTCGAGGGCAGTGGCGGCAGTGATCACCTTGAAAGTGGAGCCAGGCTCGTAGGTGTCGCAGATCGCGGTGTTCCGCCGCTTCTCGGCAGGATACGCCGGGTAGTCGTTCGGGTCGAAGGACGGGAGGTTGGCCAGGGCCAGGATCTCCCCGGTCTTGGGCCGGACGACCAGAACCACGCCCTTCTTGGCACCCGTCTCCTTGAGCGCTCTGCCCAGCTCCCGCTCGGCGATGTACTGGATCACCTTGTCGATGGTGAGGTACAGGTCCGCCCCGTCACGGGGCGGGATGTACCGTTTGATCCCGCCGGGGATGATGTTCCCGTGGGCGTCGCGCTCCGCCTCCACCCGGCCGGGAAGCCCCTTGAGGTAGCGGTCGTAGGCGACCTCGATCCCCTCCAGGCCCTGGTTGTCGATGCCGGCGATCCCCAGGACCTGTGCGGCCAGGGAGTGGTTGGGATAAAACCGCTGGGGGTTCTCGACCACTCCGACGCCGGGCAGGTCGGCCTCACGCACCGCCCTCGCCTGGTCGGGCGGGACCTTTTTCTTGATCCACTCGGAGGACGACCGCCGCTGGACCTTCTCCAGGATTTCCCGCTCCCGGTCCTCCATGTGCAGGAGTTGGGCCAGCCGCCGCGCGACCAACTCAGCGTTCTCCTTGGCCTTCCGCCGGTCCCGGCCCACTTCGGCCGGAATCACATACACCGCGTCCGCCGAGATCGACACCGCCAGCTTCTCGCCGTTGCGGTCGTAGATCGTCCCCCGCCGAGGATCGATCGGTACCGGATGGAGCCGCTGCTCGAGGGCGTGCGAGGTCAGGAACGAGTTCTTGATCACCTGGACCCAGAACAGGCGCCCGGCTAAAAAAAAGAGACAACCGGTGGCCAAGAGGAAGAGGAATGCCACCCGCCGTCTGACCACCAGCTGGCTGAGTTTGCGCATCGGGCCGCGCCCTCCCCGTCACTCGGCGGCGTGCGCCGCCTGAACCAGCGATCCCCGCAGCAAGCGCTGAATCCGGGCGATCACCGGGAACCCCGGCTCATCCTCCTCCGCCGGCCTGACCATCGCCACCTGAACCGTCTCCGTCAGGTACGCCGGCTCCCCCGGTGCCACCAGATGGAGCTCCTCCCGTGCCACCCGCTCGATCCGCTCCGGTGAAGAGAGCTCGCTGATCCGCAGCTGGAGCCGGTCTGTCTGCACTGCCGCGGCATGAAGGGCGGCCTTGACCCCGTTCAGGCGGTAGCTCAGGCTGATCACGAACGCCTGTTCAGCGACGTATAACAGGAGCAGCGCGCCGATGACGCCGAACAAAACCGCCAGGCGGGTCACCCCCGACGGCCTTCGCCGCGCCGCCCTGTGCCGCGCCGGGCGCGGGTCCCGGTACCCCCACGGTCGCCCGCTTCCTTCTTCCGCACCTGCCACCGCTGCCCTGGCCGCTAACATGTTTATTCCCTCTCCTCTTGGCTAATTCGGCCGCCCCCGCCGTCCAGGCGCTCGGCCGCCCGGAGTTTGGCGCTCCGGGCCCGCGGGTTCTCCGCCATTTCGTCCGCCGCCGGCTCCAGCGGGCGGCGCGTCAGAATCCTCAGTTCCGGTACGTGCCCGCAGACGCACACGGGAGTCTCCGGGGGACAGACGCACCGCTTGGCGGAGAGGGCGAAGGCCTGTTTGACGATCCGGTCCTCCAGCGAGTGAAAACTGATCGCCACCAGCCGCCCCCCGGGGCGCAAGGCCCGGATCGCCCCTGCCAACCCCCGTTCCAGCGCCCCCAGCTCGTCGTTCACCGCGATCCGGAGAGCCTGGAACGTCCGCTTGGCTGGATGGGGCCCACGCCGCCGTGCCGCCGCCGGAATCGCCGCCTTGACCACCTCGACCAGGTCCCGAGTCGTCCGGAGGGGCCTGACCCGCCGCTTCGCGACGATCAGGGCGGCGATCCGCCCGGCCCAGCGTTCCTCGCCGTAGGTCCGGATCAGCCGGGCCAGTTCCTCCTCGGACGCCGTGTTCACCAAGTCGGCCGCCGTAACCGGCCGCCGCCGGTCCATCCGCATGTCAAGGGGGGCCTCCATCTGATAGCTGAACCCCCGTTCCGCTTCCCCCAACTGGAACGAGGAGACTCCGAGGTCGAACAGGACCCCGTCCACCTTTTCCACCTTCAGGCGGTCCAGGACATCGGTCAGCGCGTCGAAGTTCTCCTGCACCAGAACCGCCCGCCCGGTTCGCACCTCGTCCGCCAGCCGCTCGCCCGCCTGCGCCAGCGCTGTCTCATCCTGGTCCAGCCCGATGAGGCGTCCGTCGGGCGCGCTCTCCGCCAGGATAGCGGCGGCATGACCACCCCCGCCGACGGTGCAGTCCACGTAGACTGCGCCGGGGCGGCAGTTGAGGAAAGCGAGCGCCTCCGCCAGCATGACCGGCCGGTGCTGGAGCGGCTCACCCACTTCAGAGGCCCACCACCGTCTCAGCGACCTCGCTGAAGGAAGCCTCCGCCGCGGCCGAGTACTTCTCCCACTCGGCCTTGGCCCAGATCTCCACCCGCGTGGAGACGCCGATCACCACAACATCCTTCTCCAACCCCGCATAGGCGCGCAGATTGGCCGGCAGCACGATCCGGCCCTGTTTATCCAGCTCACACTCGGTGGCGCCCGACATCAAAGTCCGGACGAAGGCCCGGGCTTCCGTCTTGCCGAGCGGCAACCCCTGGAGCTTCTCCCCCACCAGCTTCTCCCACTCGCCCAGGGGGTAGACGAAGAGGCACCGGTCCAGCCCCCGGGTCACGACGAACTTGAAGCCCAGTTCCTCGCGGAACCGCGCCGGAACGATGAGACGGCCCTTGTCGTCCACGGTATGCTCGAATTCCCCCATGAACACCGCCGTCTCATCTCCTCCACTTTGCTCCACTTCTCACCACTTTGCTGTAACGTTTCGCCCCCTCCCCTCCATTTCCTTCTTCTTCCCTCCCTCGGGGCAAAAAAAATTGCGGCCCGGAACGCGTCCGAACCGCCACGGGCCTGACCGGTCATTCTATTCAGACCATCTTATTCCGCTGGAGCCAGCGTCCGCGCCCGCTGAACGATGGTCCGGATCATGAGGGCGTAGGCCACCAGCAGGGCGGCCACGAGCCCTTCCCACCAGGCGAGACGGGGGCTCCCCTCCATGCGCACCGCTACGTACCCGGCCGCCGCGGCGAACAACCCCGTCGCCAGAAGCTCCCGGACGATGACCAGCCGGTAGAGGGAGGCCAGCGGAGTGCCGGCCACCCCCTTCGCCGCCCGCCGGGCCCGTTCCGCCATGATCAGATGGATCACCACCGGCATGGCCACCAGCCCGATCACCAGGTTGATGCGGAACAACCAAGCGAGAAAAGTAAAAAAGACGGTGCCTCCGATGTACACCGCCCGCAGGCGACGCTCGGCCTTCTGATTCACTTCAATCCCCCCATTCTGGTGTCCCGGCGCCCTCCCCCGCCTCGCGGCGCGGAATCCAGGAACCCCTGGTCGCGCAGCTCCTTCCGCCACCGGCGCAGGATGCGCTCCGGAAAGTACAAAAGCAGTTTGGCCGGGTTAAAGACCCGCAACAAGAGGTAGCGGGAATAGAGTTCCGGTCCGAACAGCCAGGACCTGCCGGCTATGCGCTGGCGGTGAACGCCGATTTGATGGAACAGCGCCTGCCCCAGGCGGAGGCGACTCAGGAGGTAGCCGGTCCAGCGGTCCAGCCGGCTGGCGCCGGTGCCGAGAATCGGTTCCAGGTAGAGCTCGATCAGGGCGTGGCGCCCGTCGCGGTTCGAATAGACGCCCACCCATCGGGTCCGGTCGGTCACCCGTCCGCGGCTTGAGTCGAGCAGGGCCACTTGGTACAACCCCCTGAGATCCCCTGCCGGCACGTCCGCCAGGAGCTGGGCGATCATCGCCTCGACGGGAAAACCGTAGTTCCCGCTGGTCAGGTTGCGGATTTCGATCCCCCCGAAGCGCCTCATCCGCTCTCCCTCCTCGCTCCGGTTATCGGCAGGATTCCCCATCGGTATAGCCCCCCCTTCCCCGGCGAAGGCGCCTGGCCACCTCCAGAGTGAACGGGATGCCGTGCTGCCGCAGCCGTGACTGGCACACGGCGACCGCCGCCGAGCTTTCGTCCGCCATCACCCACGGCCGGCCCAGCCGCGCCGCGACCACTCCCGTCGTCCCGGAGCCGGCATAGAAGTCTCCCACCAGATCGCCCGGCCGGCTCGAGGCCTCGATGATACGCTCGAGCAGGCGCTCCGGCTTCTGGGTGGGATAACCGCACCTTTCCCGCCCCGCCTCCGCGATTCCGCGGATATCGTCCCACAGGTTGTCGACGGCGTAGCGCTTCACGAAGCCTTCCCCCCGGGGCTCGAGGTAGTACTTGATCCGGATGGTGCCGCGGGTGGTGCTGAGGCGGCCATCCTCCACCCGGATCTCCCCGCCCCGGGTCACGTGGATCCGCCCCTCCTTGGCCAGGTTGAGCAGAGCTGCATCGGAGTAAGTCCCCCGGTGCGAGGTGGAAAAGTACCCCCGCTCGTCCCGGCGGTATCGACGCTCCGCCTCCTCCCGACTGATCACCTTCTCCCCCTTCACCGGGTTCCAGATCCCGCCCCGGGGCGATTTGGTGTAGCAGAGGAGGTACTCGACGTTGTTGCCGAAGTAGCGGGCTGAAGTCTTGCGGCCTCGGGCCACCTCCCGCCGCCAGACGATGACGTTTTGGCAACATTCCCGCCCGAAGACCTCATCCAGCAACACCTGAACGTAGTGGCAGGTCCTCCGGTCGAGGTGGACGTAGAGTGTCCCCTCGGCGGCCAGGAGCTGGCGGAGGAGTCCCAGCCGTCGGTAGATCGCCCCGAGATAGCTCCTGAGACCGCCCTCACCCCAGGCGTCCTGGTAGGCCACCTCGGCTGCGCCCTGGCGGCGCAGGGAAAACTCGCTGTCTGTCCCGTAGGGGGGATCCAGGTAAATCAAGGTGAAGCGGCCGGCGTAGCCCTCATCCAACAACCCCGCCATCACGAGCAGGTTGTCCCCCGCGATCAACCGCCCCGGGGAGCCGGAGCTCCCCTGCTCCGTGAGGCGCACGGCGAACCGGACCCCCTCCGGGGGGCGGCGGACCTTCTTCCCCGGCCACTGCAGGTGCACGTCTCCGGCGCGGGGCTTCAACCGAATCGTCCCTCCTGCGGAAACCATTCGTGTGGTCGCGGGCCAAATCCTGCCTTGTTGGGACTTCGGCCTTTTAGGAGCCTGGCCCGGCGCGGCGCGGCCGGAGCGGGCGTACAATGAACCAGCCGGGCACCCTTGAGGCTGCCCGGGAAACGGAGGAGGGACCACCGTGACCGAGACCAGACCCCCAGAGGGCCAGCCCAACTTGGCTGCCCAGTTCCCCCACACCTTCGCCTTGTTGAAATCCCTTTCCTTGCCGAAAGAGGTGTCGGAGGGTCTGCGCAACGCGCCGCCACCGGATCCCAAGACCATGCAGTCCATCATGGCGCTGGCCCAGGTGATCGAGAAGGCCTTGAGCCAGTCCAAGTGAATCCGGTGAGCGGGGCCCGCCGGCTGCGCCTGCTTTCCTGTTGCCTGGTCGTGCTGGAAGTGGTAGGCTGAAGGGAAGCAGACCAGCTCGGGGGGGATCGCCTGGCTGCCAGCGGCAACCAGGGTGAGACACGCCGATGAAGTCAATCGGGCAAGTGCGCAAAACTCTTCCCCCGGAATTCCTGGCAAGGCTCGGGCAGTTCTTCCCGTCCCCCGTCCAGGAGAGGACCTTGGCCGGCTTCGGGGCGGACCGGCCGGCCACTCTACGGGCCAACACCCTCAAGACCGACATCCGGTCGCTCATGGCCGAACTATCGGACAGCGGGGTCAAGTTCGACCGGGTCCTCTGGTATCCCGAAGCTCTGGTCATCAAGAACCGACGGGAAAGGGAGCTGGCGGCCCTTCCCGCCTATCAGGAAGGCCGCTTCTACCTGCAGAGCCTCTCTAGTATGGTGCCGGTCCTGGTCCTCGATCCCCAACCGGGCGAGCGAGTCCTGGACCTGGCTGCCGCTCCCGGGAGCAAGACCACCCAGATGGCCATGGCCATGCAAAACCAGGGGTACATCCTGGCCAGTGACCGCAACCCGCTCCGCCTCGAACGCCTCAAATACAACCTGCGTCTGCAGGGGGTCACGATCGCCGAGGCCAGCGTTGAAGACGGCCGGCTGATCGGCCGCCGGTATCCCGAGTCCTTCGACCGAGTCCTGTTCGACGCCCCGTGCAGTGGAGAGGGGCTCTTCTCCGCCGCCGACCCCTCGACCTACCGTCGTTGGTCCGTGCAGCAAGTCCGCAAGCTGGCCGCCCTCCAGCGCCAGCTCTTCGCCAGCGCCTTCGCGGCCCTCAAGCCCGGCGGAACGCTGGTCTACTCGACCTGCACTCTCTCCCCCGAGGAAAACGAACTCCTGGTGGACTGGGCGCTGAGGGAGTTCGACAGCCGCCTGACCACCGTACCCTCGCCCCTCGCCCTGCCTGACGCCGCTCCCCCGTTGACCGCGGTCGCCGACCGGGTTCTATCCCCCGCCGTCGCCCGGGCCTTCCGCCTGCTTCCAAGCCGCACCTTCGAGGGCTTCTTCGTCTGCCGGTTCGTCAAACTGGCTTAGCGGCGTATATCGCCTGAGTTTGCTGAAAAGGGGCGTGCCCTCAAGGTCGCGCCCCCTTTCCCTTCCCGGCAATCTGGTGTACCTGCTGGTTGAGTTGGCCGGCCAGTTGCTGAAGCTGGCTGAGTTGTTGCGCCGCAGCCTTCTCCTTCTGCTCGAGTTGTGCCAGCAGTTGGGCGTTCTGGGCCTCGGCCTGAGCCAACTGGTTACAGATCTGATTGATGCTGGCCAGACCCTGGAGGATGTTGTCCAACACGTCACCCCCTTTCCCCTGTACACCCCTTAGCATGGCTCCCTCCCCACCGTCCTATGGGGCGACCTTCTTGGAGGACAGGAGGTAGAGGTGAAAGAAGTATTCGCCGACGGCGATCAACACCGCAAAGAGGAGCAGAGAGGAGAAGGTCGTAAAGAAGGCCGGGGTCAGCCAGCCCGTCACGTGCGCTGTCAAAGCTGCCAGCAGGCCGTCACCCAGCGAAGCCGCCACATTTCCCAGCGAGGGAAGGATCGCCAGGTCCCCCAACAGGTAGTTCAAGGCGGTTCCGACCATACCGACGGTCAGGATCCATCCCCAGGAGTTGCCGAGCGGACGGAAGACGATGGCCCCAAACACCGCAGTCATCAGGAACTTGACGATCAGAGCAGTAGCCGTCTTGCTCATCGTGTTCACCTCAGGCTCAAGTCTTCCCCGAGTCCCCGAGGAGGATCCTGAATGATGAGCGATTTCCGGCCACGCCAAGGGGGACGACGTGGCCCTGCTCGGCGAGTGGCTGGACCCTCAGCCCCACTGGGTGGTGCTGGATGTCGCCACGGACAGCGGGCGCTCCCCCGGCCCGGCCTGGTCTTCCAACAGGCGCCTCACCCTCCGGGTGGTCAACCGCCGATCCATGAGTCGACCGATCTGCTTGAGCCGCTCGACGTCACGTTCAGAGTACAGCCGCTGGTTGCCTGGCGAACGGGCGGGGCTCACGAGGCCCATCTGCTCGTAGTAGCGGATGCGCCGCCCGGTGAGACCGGTCAGGCGCTCCACCACCCCCATGGAATAGACGGGCTGATCCTTCTCGTCGTGCCGCGGCGAACTCATGGCCTCACCTAGATGTCGTAGTAGAGGGCGAACTCGAAGGGATGCGGCCGCATCCGCACGGCGTCCACTTCCTTCGCCCGCTTGTATTCGATCCACGTCGCCAGCAAATCCTCGTTGAACACCCCGCCTGCGAGGAGAAAGTCCTTATCCGCCTCGAGGGCGTCCAACGCCGCTTCGAGCGACCCGGGCAACGATGGGATCCTGGCCTCGGATCCCAGTTCGTAGAGGTTCGTGTCCATCGGCGGGCCCGGATCGATCTTGTTCTGGATGCCGTCCAGGCCGGCCATCAACATGGCGGCGAAGGCCAGGTACGGGTTGGCGGAGGGGTCGGGCGGGCGGAACTCGACCCGCTTCGCCTTCGGGTTCTTGGAGTACATCGGGATGCGCACCGCCGCGCTCCGGTTGCGCCGGGAGTAGACCAAATTCACCGGCGCTTCGAACCCCGGCACCAGCCGCTTGAAGGAATTGGTGGTGGGGCTGCAGAGGCCGGCCAAGGCAGGGGCATGCTTCAACAGCCCGCCGATGTAGTACAGGGCAAGCTGGCTCAGCCCGGCGTATCCTCCGCTGTCGGCGAAGAGCGGCGTGTCGCCCTTCCAGAGGCTTTGGTGCACATGCATCCCGGAGCCGTTGTCGCCGAAGAGCGGTTTCGGCATGAAGGTGGCTGTCTTGCCGTACTTCCGGGCGGTGTTCTTCACGATGTACTTGAAGAGCATAAGCTGGTCGGCCATTTTCGTCAGTGTTGTGAATTTCATGTCAATTTCTGACTGGCCGGCCGTGGCCACCTCATGGTGCTGGCATTCCACTGCGATCCCGGCCTGCATCATGGTCATCACCATGGCCGTGCGCAAGTCGTGCAGGGTGTCGACCGGGGCGACCGGGAAGTAACCCTCTTTGTTGCGGGGCCGGTACCCGTGGTTGGCGGGATCGTCCTTGCCCGAGTTCCAGATGCCCTCGTCGGAGTCGATGAAGTAGTACCCGAAGTGCTGGTTCTGGTCGAAGCGGACGTGGTCCAGAATGAAAAACTCCGCTTCCGGACCCCAGAAGCTTTGGTCGGCGACGCCGGTGGATTTGAGGTACGCCTCGGCCCGCTGGGCCACGGCCCGGGGGTCGCGGCTATAGCCCTCCCCGTCGAGCGGATCGGCCACGTTGCAGATCAAGCTGAGGGTAGGGACTTCGGTGAAGGGGTCGAGCACGGCGGTGTCGGGATCCGGGATAAGGAGCATGTCGCTTTCGTTGATCGCTTTGAAGCCCCGGATAGAAGAGCCGTCGAAACCGAGTCCTTCGACGAACGCCCCCTCGCTCAATTCCTCGACCGGGATAGTGAAGTGCTGCCAGGCGCCAGGAAGATCGGTGAACTTCAAGTCCACCATCCGGACCTGTTGAGCCTTGGCCCACGATAGGATCTCCTGGGGTGAGCGGGACATTTGAACACGACCTCCTCCCACGTTTATGACACGATATTAACAACAAGGGGAGGTGTGTGTCAAGTGTGTGTCAAAAAGTTTGATGCAAGTATACCGGTATACTCCGAGCGGGGGATCCCTCTCGCTCTCTTTCTGCGTCGGGCAGTTCGGGCGCCGTCAGTCCTTCGATCGGGGTGGTAACGGCCCGGAAGGGCAGTTTGCGGACGGAGCCCGGCTGCCGGTCGTCGCTCAGGGCGTTCACCACGATCTCCTGGTCCAAGGCGGGGTGGAAGGGGCGGAACGGTTCCTCCGAGCTCTCCAAGGCCAGTGTGGAAAAGCCCCTGAGAATGTGCTCTTCTGCCTGGAGGCCACCGGCCATTACTGGCTCGCCCTCTACGGGTTCCTCACGCACCGGGGATACCAGGTCCATGTGGTCAACCCCATCCAGTCCGACGCCGCCCGGGACCTCTACATCCGCAAGAGCAAGACGGACCGCAAAGACGCCTTCATCCTTGCCGACCTGCTGCGGATGAACCAGACCCAGGAAACCCTGATGGCCTCGGAGAGCGTGCCGAAGCTCCAGACTCTTTCCCGTACCCGCTTCGCCTTCATGGATCAGGTGGCGGCTCTTAAGCAGCGGGTGCTGGGCATCCTCGACCGGATCTTCCCCGAGTACCCGGACTGCTTCTCTGACGTCTTCATCAAGTCGTCCCG
>DYFA01000071.1 GCA_020725425.1 Aneurinibacillus sp. | reverse complement strand
GTCCCCGGCGGGGCGTACCGGAAGCCGGTCAACCTGATCGGGCCGGGCCATATGGACTCGCCCCGCGGAATAAAGCTGCTCCCGTCGAAGTCCGCCTCTATCATGGCGGCGAAAGCGTACACGAACCACTGGCGGGCCAGGTCCGTCCTGGAGGCCGCGTCGCCCACGTCCCACTCCCGGTTCGCCGCGTCGGCCGCGAAGCTCACGGCCTCGCTGGCCCACTGGTAGGTCATCACGGCGTTCTTCCTGGCCGCGAAGGCCGAGGCCAGTATGACGGCGAAGGCCGAGAAGAAGATGACCAGCATCATGGGCAGCAGGGTGAGCATGACGAAGCCGCGCTGACTCCTGACCTCCGACATGAGCGCACCCCCAATACCGGAAATACCCGTTGTATGTGCACGCCGCGTAAGCTAAACTAAGTAACAAAGGAGGCTATATCAATGGGTAACAGCAAGATGCTACACATCCGGTTCCCGGCCGACGTTGCCGCCCGGATGGATAGGGTTTTGAAAAACCGCCGGATGAGCCGCAACGAGTTCGTCGTGGCGGCGGTGGCCGAAAAGATTGCCGCGGAGCTCCGGGTCCAGGGCCTGAGGGAAACGCGCGGCGTCCTCGGGCCGGGAGACGCGCCCGAATGGGCGGCGGCCCCGGGGTCCGAGTGGGTCCGCAAGGTCCGGCAGGAAGAAGAGGAGGCCGCGGAATGGCCTACCTGATCGACACCTGCGTCTTTATCGACCATCTGACGGGGCGGCTGTCTCCGAAGGCCTCCGCCTGGCTGGAACGGGTGGCCGCGTCCGGCGCGGCGGTCACCAGCGCCATCGTCTGGCACGAACTGCTGTACGGCGCCCGCACCACGAAGGCCCGGGACGCCGTGGAGAAACTCCTGGAGGCCTGGGAGGTCCTGCCCGTGGACCGCGCGGTGGCCGGACGGGCGGCGGCCATGCGGCGGGACCAGGCCTCCAGAGGCGTCACTCTGAGCATGGCCGACGCCCTCATCGCGGCCACGGCGGAACTTCGCGGCCTCGCGGTGGTCACGGGCAACGTCAGGGATTTCCCCGCGGTGCGGGCGTCGCGTCCCGAAGAGGCCGCCGGCGAGGGGTGATTCCTTCGCCTGCCGCTGGTTTTACGGGCAAAAGCAGCTCGCAGAAAAAAGGAGCGGACTGCCCGCCCCTTTTTTGCTCAGTTCCCGCTCAGTTGCCGTAGAGTATGGTCCCCGCCCCGTTCACCAGCAGGTCCTGCCGGGCCGTGCGGGTGTAGCTGTCCGTGGCCGTTATCGTCTCGCACCCGTCGTTACCGCACACGACGTACGTGTACTGATACCTCACTGTGTACGTCGCCGTCACCGGGTAGGCCTTCGGCCGCTCCGTGGTCATCTGCCGCTCCTCCAGCATGCAGTACACCGGGAAGCCGTCCATGGCCCAGTTCTCCTCGAACTCCGCGGTGGCCTCCAGCCAGTCCGTCTCCGGCCCGGCCCGCCCGGGCAGCTTCATGTTCACGGTCACCGTGCCCGAGGGCGGGTACGGGCACCCGAAGGTGAAGTCCGGGTTCTGCCGCGGGTAGGTCAGCTTCGCCGAGGAGATTTCCCACCAGTCGAGCCGGCCCCTGGGCGGCACGGGGCGCGCCACCCTCAGGGTGGCCCTGACGTCGTCCGACCACTTGGCGGTGTTCACGGGCCTCTTCCGGGCGGGCTGCCACTCGCCGTAAAGGTCGGTGCCCGGGTGGGACCAGGCCTGGAGGGTCAGCCCGTCCGAGCCCGGGGAGGCCAGCCGCCGGACCTCCAGGTACCCCTCGGCGTAGTTGTCGTCCCAGGTCTTCTCGTTGGCCGGCCGGTCGCGGTTCGGGTTGGCCAGGATTCCCACGGCGTAAGTTCCGGATTCGTCCGGAGCCTGGATTTGGGCCTGGGTGACGTTGTACCCGCCGGCGGGTATCCAGACCTCGTGCTCCGCGACCACCTGGTCGTTGAATATCCACCTGGCAATGGTGGTCACGTCCTGGGAGCCCTCGTTGACGATCTCGGCCCGGGCCGCCACCGCGTCGCCGGGGGAGGCCGGGTTGGGGTCGAGGGTGAGGTTGCGGACCTTGAGGTT
>DYFA01000070.1 GCA_020725425.1 Aneurinibacillus sp. | reverse complement strand
CCCACGATCTCCACCTCGTCGCCCACCTTCACCCGGCCCCGTTCCACGCGCCCGGTGGCCACGGTGCCGCGCCCGGTGATGGAAAAGACGTCTTCCACCGGCATCAGGAAGGGCTTGTCGACCTCACGCACGGGAGTGGGGATGAAGTCGTCAACCGCATCCATCAGCTCCCAGATCTTGCCGCACCACTGGCACTCCCGCTTGCCGCACCCGCACTCCAGCGCCTTCAGGGCGGAGCCCCTCACGACGGGGGTGTCGTCGCCCGGGAAGTTATACTTGCTCAGCACTTCCCGCACTTCCAGCTCGGACAGTTCCAGGATCTCTTCGTCGTCCACCGCGTCTACCTTGTTCAGGAACACCACCATGGAGGGAACCTCCACCTGGCGGGCCAGCAGCACGTGCTCCCGGGTCTGAGGCATGGGCCCGTCGGGAGCGGAAACCACCAGGATGGCCCCGTCCATCTGGGCCGCGCCCGTGATCATGTTCTTGATGTAGTCGGCGTGGCCCGGGCAGTCCACGTGGGCGTAGTGACGCTTCTCCGTCTCGTACTCGACGTGGCAGGTGTTGATCGTGATGCCGCGGGCCTTCTCCTCCGGCGCCGAGTCGATCTCGTCGTACTTCATCACCTTTGCCAAACCCTTCTTCGCCAGAAGCATCGTGATCGCAGCCGTCAACGTCGTCTTGCCGTGGTCTACGTGACCGATCGTCCCGATGTTTACGTGCGGCTTGGTTCTCTCAAACTTCGCCTTGGCCATTCCAGTCGTACCTCCCTTTGCTCACCTTGCTGAGCCTGGTCGTCATCTTGTATGGTGAACGTCCCTCCGGGACGTCAACCCCCCGTGTTGCCTTCGATCACGCGCTCGGCGATGTTCGCCGGCACCTCGTCGTAATGGGCGAAGTGCATCACGTAGGTCGCCCGGCCCTGGGTCATCGAACGCAGGTCGTTGACGTAGCCGAACATCTCCGCCAGGGGCACCAGCGCCCGGATGACCTGGGCGTTGGCCCGCCGCTCCATGCCCTGAATGTGGCCGCGCCGCCCGTTCAGGTCGCCGATGACATCGCCCATGAACTCGTCCGGCGTGACCACCTCGACCTTCATCACCGGCTCCAGGAGCACCGGGTTGCCTCTTCTAGCCGCCTCCCGGAAGGCCATCGACCCGGCCACCTTGAAGGCCATCTCGGACGAGTCGACTTCATGGTAGGAGCCGTCCACCGCCGCCACCTTGACGTCGATGACGGGGTACCCGGCCAAAACGCCGCTGAACATCGCCTCGCGCACGCCCGCCTCCACCGCCGGCATGTACTCCTTGGGCACGGCGCCCCCCACGACCCTGTTCTCGAAGAGGAAGCCGCTCCCCGGGGCCTGGGGCTCCACTTCGAGCACCACGTGGCCGTACTGGCCGCGCCCGCCGGTCTGCCGGACGAACTTCCCCTCGGCCTTGGCCGGCGTCCGGATCGTCTCCCGGTAGGCCACCTGGGGCCGCCCGACGTTGGCCTCCACCTTGAACTCCCGGAGCAGGCGGTCGACAATGATTTCGAGGTGTAACTCACCCATGCCGGAGATGATCGTCTGCCCGGTCTCCGGGTCGGTCCGGACCTTGAAGGTAGGATCCTCTTCCGCCAGCCGCCCGAGCGAGAGGCCGAGCTTATCCTGGTCGGCCTTGGTCTTCGGCTCGATGGCGATGGAGATCACCGGCTCCGGAAATTCCATGGCCTCGAGGAGGATCGGGTGCTTCTCGTCGCAGAGCGTGTCGCCGGTCGTGGTCTCCTTGAGGCCGACTGCCGCGGCGATGTCCCCGGCATAGCACTCCTGGATGTCCTCCCGGTGGTTGGCGTGCATCTGCAGGATCCGGCCGATTCGCTCCTTCCTGCCCCGGGCAGAGTTGTACACGTAGGAGCCAGCCCGCAGGACCCCGGAGTAGACCCGGAAGTAGGCCAGCTTCCCGACGTAGGGATCCGAGACGATCTTGAAGGCCAGGGCAGCGAAGGGTTCGTCCTCCGAGGCCTCGCGGGTGATCTCCCGGCCGCTTTCCGGATGGGTTCCCACCACCGGCGGCAGGTCCAGGGGTGAAGGAAGGTAGTCCAGGACGGCGTCGAGCAGCGGCTGGACGCCCTTGTTGCGGAACGATGACCCGCAAAGCACCGGGACCAGCTTGCCCGTGAGGCATCCCCGGCGCAGGGCCGCCTTGATCTCCGCTTCGCTTGGCGACTCGCCCTCAAGGTACCTGGCCATCAGGGCGTCGTCCAGCTCGGCCGCGGCTTCGATCAGCAGCTCCCGGTGCCTGGCGACGTCGTCCTTCAGCGCCTCGGGAATAGCCGTCTCCTCGCTTATGGTCCCCAGGTCGTCCAGGTAGATGATGGCCTTCTCCCGGACCAGGTCGACCACGCCGCGGAAGGAATCCTCGACCCCGATGGGGAGCTGCACCGGAACGGCGTTGGCCGCCAGTTTCTCCTTCATCTCGGTCACGCACCGGAAGAAGTCCGCCCCCACCCGGTCCATCTTGTTGACATAGGCGAGGCGCGGGACGCCGTAGCGGTCCGCCTGCCGCCAGACCGTCTCCGACTGGGGCTCCACCCCGCCGACGGCGCAGAAGACGGCGATCGCCCCGTCCAGGACACGCAGGGACCGCTCGACCTCCACTGTAAAGTCCACGTGGCCGGGCGTATCGATAAGATTGATGCGATAACCCTTCCATTCAGCAGTCGTGGCCGCGGCGGTGATCGTGATTCCCCGCTCCTGCTCCTGAACCATCCAGTCCATCGTCGCCGCGCCGTCGTCGACCTCGCCGATCTTGTGCACCTTGCCCGTGTAGAACAGGATGCGCTCGGTCGTGGTCGTCTTGCCGGCGTCGATGTGGGCCATGATCCCGATGTTCCGGGTTTTTTCCAACGGTACAGCTCTGGGCACAGTCTACCTCACTCTGTCACAGCCAGGTCTCTGGTATATCTCCCCTACCAGCGGTAGTGGGCGAAAGCCTTGTTGGCCTCGGCCATCTTGTGCGTGTCCTCGCGCTTCTTGATGGCCCCGCCGGTGTTGTTGGCCGCGTCCATGAGCTCGCCGGCCAGCTTTTCCACCATCGTTTTTTCTCCACGCTGCCGGGCGTACTGAACCAGCCAACGCAAAGCCAGGGCGTTGCGGCGCTTGGGGCGCACCTCCACCGGCACCTGGTAGGTCGCGCCGCCGACGCGCCGCGGCTTGACCTCCAGCACCGGCATGATGTTCTTGACCGCCTGCTCCACCACGGACATCGGGTCCTTGCCGGTCTTCTCGGCGATCAAGTCGAGCGCCCCATAGAAGATGGACTCCGCCACGCCGCGCTTCCCCGAGTACATCAGCTTGTTGATGATCTCGGTGGCCAGCACGGAATGGTAAATCGGGTCCGGTGCCACCTCGCGCTCGGCGATGTGTCCCCGTCTGGGCATCCTCGTCCCTCCCGCTTCTTAGGCCTTGGGCCGCTTGGCCCCGTACTTGGACCGCCCCTGGCGCCGGTTGGCCACTCCCGCGGTATCCAGCGTTCCCCGGATGATGTGGTAGCGCACCCCCGGCAGGTCCTTGACCCGGCCTCCGCGGATGAGCACCACCGAGTGCTCCTGGAGGTTGTGTCCCTCTCCCGGGATGTAGGCGGTCACCTCGACCTGATTGGTGAGGCGGACCCGGGCCACCTTGCGCAACGCCGAGTTCGGCTTCTTGGGCGTCGTGGTCTTGACCACCGTGCAGACTCCCCGCTTCTGGGGCGCCCCCTCGCCGTACCGTGACTCGGCCTTCTTCGAGTTGTACACCCAGCGCAAAGCGGGAGCCGCGCTCTTCTTCGCAGCCTTTTCCCGGCCTTTGCGGATCAGTTGGCTGATTGTTGGCACTGCGACACCTCCTTCCAGAGCACTGCTACTCCGAACGCACCAGGGCGGCGGCGGCAGCCCCCACATCGATCCCGCAGGCCTTGCCGAGGGCCGCCATGCTCTCCACTCTCACCAGTTCGATCCCGCGTTCCCGGCATTTACTGACGAGATCGCGCACGAGGCGCTCGTCCGCATCCCCCGCCAGATACACCGTCCGGGCCTGGCCACGCTCCACCGCCTTGGTGGTTTGCTTCAAACCGATCACCCGAAGTCTGGGGTTTCGCAAAACCTCAAGGCTCACCGCACGCCCCTCCGGAACACGGTAAGACACACTGATGTATTGTACCACCCGCTCCCAGGGGTGTCAAGCTGTTCGGCCCTCTACTATTGGGGCCCTTCCTCGGCGGCCGGTGTCTCCCCGACCGGTGCCTCGACCGCAGTCAGTCCGCTTCCGGCAACCGCCGGAACTCCCGGAGTCGCCGCTTCCCCCCGGGCGGGCGGTTCCGTCGCGGCTGGCTCGCCGTCGCCGGGGACAGCGGCGGCCGCACCCTGCGGGCTGTGGACCACCAGGCGCAGGTTGCGGTACCGGGACATGCCGGTGCCCGCCGGGATCAGCTTGCCGATGATCACGTTCTCCTTCAGGCCCAGCAGCGGGTCGAGCTTGCCCTTGATCGAGGCCTCCGTCAGCACCCGGGTTGTCTCCTGGAACGAGGCGGCCGACAGGAAAGAGTCCGTAGCCAGCGAGGCCTTGGTGATCCCCAGCAACACCGGCTTGCCCTCGGCCGGCTTGCCTCCTTCCGCCATCACCCGCGCGTTCTCCTCCTCGAACTCGAAGATGTCGACCAGGCTGCCGGGCAAGAGCTCGGTGTCGCCCGCCAGGTCGACCTTGACCTTGCGCAGCATCTGGCGGACGATGACCTCGATGTGCTTGTCGTTGATGTCCACGAGAT
>DYFA01000012.1 GCA_020725425.1 Aneurinibacillus sp. | reverse complement strand
TCCCCAGGAAATATGGTTTGAACTGCACCATGCCGGCGTTGGTCAACAACAGGGTGGGATCGTCGGGCACCAGGGAGGAACTCTTGACCACCCTGTGTTCCCTGGCCTGGAAGAACTCCAGGAAACGCCTCCTTATCTCCTCGCTTCTCAAGCCGTACCCCTTCCTCCCGACTTCATCGCTTTCCTTCCGGGACTTTCCCGCCTCGCACCATTAGGCGCGGATGCTTCCTCCCGCGCCCCGGCTCGCATGCGTCCCGTCCATATCCCGGCAAGGCGGGCTGCATCGCAAATCAAACGTCGCACTATCGAGGATGTTTTCCGGCGCCCGAGTCTCCTAACCCCACCACCGAGGTCAAGCGCCCTTTAGGCTAGCCATCCGCTCACGGCTTGACCCGTGGCGGAGGATAGTCCACCTAGTCGCCCTCCTCTTCTCCAGACCGGAACCCCTCCCCAACCCGGTCGTCTTGCGATCTCCCAAGGGCCTTTCTCGCGCCCATCCCCAGGGTGAGCACCTTGACGAGGGGAGAGCTGAAGAGCGACTGGGCCGCCTTGGTCATGGAATCGGCGCGTTCCGCCAGCCTCTCCACCGCGGCCAGGACGCCATCCACGTATCCCATCTCCGTGTTCACGTGATCCATGGTGGTCTGGAGTTTTCCCATCAGCGGGACAACCTGTTTGCGGATGTCGTCGAGCATGCGGTTGGTGATGCTCATGGTCCGGGCCAGCTTCAGGGTCACCAGCGCTGCGGCGAGCATGAAGATACCGAAGGAGACGGCGCAGATGAGCGCCGCGGTTCCGCCCAACTCAATCCGCCTCCCCGGCCGTACCGGTGCCCCCGCCGCGCCGTGAGAGGTAATCCTCGATGGCCGCCCTGATCCCGTCCGCCGCCAGGTTCGAGCAATGCATCTTCTCCTCCGGCAAACCGTCCAGGGCCTCTGCCACCTGCTGATCCGTTATTCTCATCGCCTCTTCGATGGTCTTGCCCTTGACCATCTCCGTTCCCATGCTCCCCGAGGCCACCGCCGCTCCGCATCCGAAGGTCTTGTATTTCACGTCCACCAGGCGGCCGTCCTCTACCTTTATGTACACTTCCATCATGTCCCCGCACACGGGGCTTCCCACCTTTCCCACGCCATCGCAATCCGGTATCTCTCCCACGTTGCGAGGGTTCTGAAAATGCTCGATGACCTTATCGCTGTACATGCTGTTTCTCCTGATTATGCAGGTAAATATGACTTTTTCGAGGATAGCACCCGCTCTTTCGGGGTGTCAACAAGAGCGAGGAGCACGGCCGCTCGCGGAATCTCCCCCGTCTCCGGTACGGGTTCTCACCCCGCTCGGGCGGAGCCCATAAAGGTTACGCCGGATCATCCTTTTCTTTCGCGTTACCCTACACCGCGTGGTCAGATCATATCCGCTCCCCAACCGGAGGCGAGAAAACCCACGGGTAACCGGAGGCGCGGCACGGCGACTCCCGGCGGCATTAGGGCGCAAGCGCGTTTTTCCACCTTTCAGCCGCGAGGTTTAGCAGGCCCTGCTCCCTCGTCCTCCCCTTCCTCCGGTGCGGGACCCTCGGGGACATCCCCGCTCCTCTCCACCTCGTGGCCTTCCACGGCGCCCTCCCCTTCCATGACCCGCTTCCTCCAGGCCTCGACGAGGTGACGCTCCTCTCCCTCGCATGCCGGCTCGTAATAGATCGCGCCTTTGATCCCTTCCGGTAGATAGTCCTGCCTCACGTGATGGCCGGGGTAGTCGTGGGGATAGAGGTAGCCCTTTCCATGCCCTAGCTCGGCCGCTCCCCGGTAATGCGAGTCCCTGAGGTGAAGGGGCACGCCCTGCGTCACGCCCCTTTCCACCTCCCGCGATGCGGCCGAGATGGCGCGGGTGGCCGAGTTGCTCTTGGGGGCGAGGGCGAGGTAGAGGGCGGCGTGGGCCAGGTTGAGCGCGCATTCCGGCATGCCCACGAACTCCACCGCCCGCGCCGCGGCGTCCGCCACCACGAGGGCGCCGCTGTCCGCAAGGCCTACGTCCTCGCTGGCGAAGATGACCATGCGCCTGGCGATGAAGCGCGGGTCCTCCCCCGCCTTGAGCATGCGCGCCAGCCAGTACACAGCGGCCTGGGGGTCGGAGCCGCGCATGGACTTGATGAAGGCGCTGGCGGCGTCGTAGTGGAAATCGCCGTCCCGGTCGTAGCGCAGGACCCTCCGCTGGCTCGACTCGGCCGCTGCCTCCCGGTCGATCCGGATGACCCCGTCGGGTCCCGGCGGCGTCGAGAGAACCGCCAGTTCCAGGGAGCTGAGCAGCGCCCTGGCGTCTCCATCGGCCGTCCGCACCAAGTGCTCCAGGGCACTCTCCTCGACCTCCACCCGGCGAGAGCCCAGCCCCTGCTCGAGATCGCTCAAGGCGCGGCCGGCCAGGGTTCGCAGGTCGTCGGGAGAGAGCGGATCGAGGCGGAAGAGGCGGGCCCGGGAAAGGAGCGGCCCCGTGACGGCGAAGAAGGGGTTTTCGGTGGTGGCGCCGATGAAGGTCACCAGGCCCTCCTCGACCGCCTTGAGGAGGGCGTCCTGTTGCGCCTTGTTGAAGCGGTGGATCTCGTCGATGAAGAGGATGGTCCGTTGGCCGTGGAGCTTCTTCCGTTCCTCGGCTTCGGCCAGCACCCGCCGCACGTCAGCCACCCCCGCCGCCACGGCGTTCAACTGCTCGAAGTGGGACTGGGTGGACTCGGCGATGATGTGGGCCAGAGTGGTTTTCCCGGTGCCCGGGGGGCCATGGAAGAGCAGCGACGGAACCCGGTCGGCCTCGATCATCCGCCGCAGGAGCTTACCCGGGCCGACCAGGTGGGTCTGTCCGACAAACTCGGAGAGCTTCTTGGGCCGCATCCGGGCCGCCAGGGGCGCGCTCCGGTCACCCGCCGCCTTTTGGGCGTGGTCGAAGAGGTCCATTCCACCGCCCCCTTGTCTCATGGCGCTCTGAGCATCAACCGTTTGCCGGCAAAAGGTCCCTAACCAAGTCGTTGACCACGACCGAGGCCAGGATCAGGCCGGCCGCCGCCGGGACGAACGAGATGCTCCCCGGGGCCTCCCGGCGAAGCTTCTCGTCCCACTCCCGGCCGGCTGTCGCCCGGGGCGTCTCCGTGGAGAAGACGACCTGAACGCCGTGCGCGATCCCGGCCCGGCGCAGTTCCTGCCGGACCGCCCGGGCCAGCGGGTCGGTGTGGGTCTGCGAGAGGTCGGTCACCACAAACTTCGTCGGGTCGAGACGATTCCCCGCCCCCATTGAGGAGACGAGCCGGAGCCCCTTGGCCTTGGCCCGCAGAATGAGGTCCACCTTCGCCGGCACGTGGTCGATGGCGTCCACGACGTAGTCCAGGTCCGGGGTAAGCAGGGTTTCTCCGTTCGCTGCGGAGTAGAACTCCCGGCGGGCCTCCACTGCGGCCTGCGGGTTGATGCGCTGCACCCGCTCGGCCATGACCTCGACCTTCGGCTGGCCGATGGTGTCGCTCAGGGCGTGCAGTTGGCGGTTGATGTTGGTGAGACAGATATCATCGAAGTCGACCAGGACCAGGCGGCCCACGCCGGCCCGGGCCAGCGCCTCCACCGCATAGGAGCCGACTCCGCCCAAGCCGAAGACGGCCACCTTGGCGGCCTGAAGCCGCGCGACCCCCTCGGGGCCGATGAGGAGCTCAGTCCGGCTGAACCGACGATCGGTGGCCGGGAGGCTGTTCCGGCGCACAGGTAACCTCCTCGCCTGCACCCAGGTAGCACGCGCGAAACGCCTGCCCCTTCCGGGCAGGCGCCTTCGCCACGTATACCCCGCCGTGCCGTTGAACCGCTGACGGTGGATGAACCTGCCCCCAGCAGGTGGGTGCCCTCCTCCCAGTTCCTGGGTTTCCGTGCCGTACACGGCCACACGCCACTGGGAGAGGCCAGGCTCCCTAAGTTATGTGTGTTGGTTCACAACTTACGTCAGCTTGACCACGCACACGGTAGGGTATTGCCTTGTCCAAGTCCTATGATAGCACATCCGCCACCAGCCGGCAACCCCGTCCCTTCGGCCACCGCGGCGGGTGGCCCGGCATTGTCACGCTTCTATCATACTTCATCCCGCCAGATTATTTCCCGGCAACCCCTGGAAGCGGGGGCGTCACCACCTTGAGCGAGAGTTCCCTGAGCTGGGCCGGGGAGACCGGCGCCGGGGCCTGCGTCAAAAGGTCGCTCGCCGACTGGGTCTTTGGGAAGGCGATGACCTCCCGGATGGAGTCGCATCCGGCCATCAGCATCACCAGGCGGTCGAAGCCCAGGGCGATGCCGCCGTGCGGGGGCGGGCCGTACTCGAAGGCTTCGAGGAGGTAGCCGAACTTCTCCCGGACCTCGGCCTCCGGCAATCCCAGCGCCCGGAACATCTTCTCCTGCACGTCCCGCCGGTGGATCCGGATGGAGCCGCTCCCCAGCTCGATCCCGTTGAGGACCAGATCGTAGCACTTCGCCCGGGCCCTCCCCGCCGCTTCGCCCCCTTCCTCGAGCAGCGGCAGGTCGGCATCGAGCGGCGCCGTGAAGGGGTGGTGCATCGCCACCCAACGCTTCTCGTCCCGATCCCATTCCAGCAGGGGAAACTCGACCACCCAGGCGAAGGCCAGCTGCCGCGGATCAGCGAGACCAAACCGCCGGCCCAGCTCCAGCCGGAGCTGTCCCAGCGTCACCGAAGCGACCTCCCAGGTGTCGGCTACGAGGAGGACCAGGTCGCCCGGCTCGGCCTGCGCCAGTCTCAGCAGGGCGTCCAGCTCCGCTTCGGTCAGGAACTTGGCGATGGGTGACTTGACCCCTTCCTCCGGCGAGAGGGTCAGCCAGGCCAGTCCCTTGGCGCCGCAGCTCCGGGCCAGCTCCACCAGGCCGTCCAAGTCGCGCCGGCTCATCCCCGCCTGTTCCTTCACCGTGATCGCCTTGACCCGGCCTCTGGCGGCGACCGCCCCGGCGAAGACCTGGAAGGCGGAGGACTTGACCGCCTCTGAGACATCCACGATCTCCATCCCGAAGCGGAGATCCGGCTTGTCCGACCCGTAGCGGTCCACCGCCTCGTGCCAGGTGAGACGGGGGAACGGCGTGGGCACTTCCTTGCCCAGCGTCACCCGGAAGAGATGCCCCATCAGACCCTCGATCTCCCGCCGGACGTCCTCCGCCTCGACGAAGGACATCTCCACGTCGATCTGGGTGAACTCCGGTTGCCGGTCGGCCCGGAGATCCTCGTCCCGGAAACACCGCACCACCTGGAAGTACCGCTCGTAGCCGGCCACCATCAGAAGCTGCTTGAAAAGCTGGGGCGACTGCGGCAGGGCGTAGAAGGAACCGGGATGGAGCCGGGACGGGACGAGGTAGTCCCGGGCGCCTTCCGGGGTGCTCCTGGTCAGCATGGGCGTCTCGATTTCGAGGAAACCGCGGGCGTCGAAGTAGTCGCGCACCGCCTTGGTTGCCCGGTGGCGGAGGATCAGGTTGGCCTGCATCTCCGGGCGGCGCAGGTCGAGGTACCGGTAACGGAGACGGACGGACTCGTCCACCTCGGTGTAGTCGGCGATGGGGAAGGGCGGCGTCTTGGCCTCGGCGAAAAGCTCGAGGCGCTCGGCGTGGACCTCTATCTCCCCCGTCAGGAGCTTCGGGTTCTCGGCGCCCGGCGGCCGGCGTTCGACCCGGCCGGCCACACCGATGACATACTCGTTACGCAGCTTCTCCGCGAGCGCAAAAGCCTCCGGAACGGTCGGGTTAAAGACCACCTGCACAATGCCGGACCGGTCCCGCAGGTCGATGAAGATCAATCCGCCGTGGTCGCGGCGCCGGTGGACCCAGCCGGCAAGCCTGACGAGGTTACCCGCGTCCTGGGCGCGCAGCGTGCCCGCGGCGTGGGTGCGATAGAAGGTCTCACTCATCGGCGTTCCTCCCTTGGGGCGGCGGCAGCTGCCGGCGCAGCCAGGACGCCAGCTCGCCGAGTTTCACCTCGGTCTCCTGCCCGGTCGCCATCTCCTTGACCCGGGCCCTCCCCTCCGCCAGCTCGGCCTCGCCCAGCACCGCCACGAACCTGGCCCGGAGCCGGTCAGCGTACTTCAACTGGCCCTTGAGGCTCCGCCCCAGGTAGTCCAGGTCTGCCGCCATCCCCTCGCGGCGCAGCTCAGCCACGAGCGCCGGCGCCCGCTCGGCCGCCGCCTCGCCTACGGTGGCCACGAAGAGATCGACCGCCGCCGGTGGCGGCAGCCGGACCCCCTGCTTCTCCAGAGCGAGAAGGAGCCGCTCCAGGCCGAGTCCGAAGCCGATGCCGGGGGTGGGCTTCCCGCCGAGGTGCGCGATCAGCCCGTCGTAACGGCCGCCGCCGCAGACCGTGCTCTGGGCGCCCAACCCCTCGTGGATGATCTCGAAGACCGTCCTGGTGTAGTAGTCGAAGCCCCGCACGATCCAAGGGTTGACCCGGAACTCCACCCCGAACTCGGCGAGGTACTGCCGGAGCCGGGCGAAGTGGCCGGCGCATTCGTCGCACAAGTGATCCAGGATGACCGGCGCTCCGGCCGCCACCCTCCGGCAGGCCCCGTTCTTGCAGTCGAGCAGGCGCAGCGGGTTCTGGGCGTAACGGCGCCGACAGTCGGCGCAGAGACCGTCCGCATGAGGGCGGAAGTAGTCGAGCAGCGCCTGCCGGTGGACCGGGCGGCAGGCCGGGCAACCGAGGGAGTTGACGTCGACCGTCAGGCCGGACAAGCCGAGGCGCTTGAGGAAGACCCAGGCCAGGTGAATGATCTCGGCGTCCAGCGCCGGATTGGCCGAGCCGAAGGCCTCCACCCCGAACTGAGTATGCTGGCGCAGCCGCCCCGCCTGCGGGCGCTCGTAGCGGAAGATCGGCCCGAGGTAGTAGACCTTGGTCGGCTGGGCCTCTGCCTCCAGCCCGTTCTCGAGGTAGGCCCGCACCGCCGGGGCTGTCCCCTCAGCCCGCAAGGTGAGGCTCCGCCCCCCCTTGTCGGTGAAGGTGTACATCTCCTTCTGCACCACGTCGGTGGTCTCCCCCACCCCCCGGGCGAAGAGTTCCGTGTGTTCGAAGATCGGGGTGCGCAGCTCGGTGTACCCGTACTGGCGGGTGATCCGGCGGATCTGTTCCTCGACGTAGTGCCACTTGAAGGCCTCAGCCGGGGTGACATCCAGTGTCCCCCGGGGGCGGGTGGTCAGCATCGCAACCTCTCCTTGCTGGCAAAGGGGGAAAGCGGCGTTGCCGCTTCCCCCCCGGTAGCTGACCTGACCGCGGGGTCAGGCTGGTGGTTTACTTCTTGTTCTGGCTTTGCGCTTCGTTGCCGGGGACCGGCGGGTGTCCGGAAGGAAGGCCGCTTTGCCCCTGCTGGCTCTGCTGGCTCGCCTCCACGATGGCGTTCAGCTTCTCCTCTTCCTTCTTCGCCAGGTCGGTCCGCTTCATCTCCTTGAAGACGCTCATCAGGGCGTAGTGGAGATAGAAGTTCTTCGGCTCCAGGTCAGACGCCTTCTGGTAGGCGGCGACGGCCTTTTCGAGCTCGTTCTTCTGCTGGTACAGCTCACCCAGGGAGAAGTGGAAGATCGCTTCGCCCGGGGCGTACTTGGCCGCCAGCTCGTAGTACTTCAGGGCCTCCTCCGGCTTCTTCTCCTGCTCGGCGATCCGAGCCAGGTCGCCGTAGAGGTACCCGTTCTGGGGCTGCTTCTTCAGGGCTTCCTGGTAGAGCTGCTTCGCCTTGGCCAGGTCCCCCTCGGCGGCGGCGTTGTATGCGGCGAGCTGGGCGTCCTTGATCTCGATCTTGGCCTTCTTCCGCAGGCCGGTGAACCACTCGTTGAACGCCTTCTGCCCCTCGCTCTCGGCCACCCGCTTCCTCAGGTCCTCCTTGGCCTTCTCGAACTCGACTCCCTTGGCCTCCTTGCGGTCCAGAACCTGGATGATGTGATAGCCGTAGGCGGTCTTCACCGGATCGGAGAACTCGTTCACCTTCAAGTCGAAGGCCACCTTCTCGAATTCGGCCACCATCTGGCCGTGCCCGAAAAAGCCGAGGTCGCCACCCTTGTCCTTGGATCCCGGGTCGTCCGAGAGCTTCTTCGCCAGCTGGGCGAAGTCAGCCCCGGCCCTGAGCTTCTTGACCGTCTCCTCTGCCTTGGCTCTGACTGCGGCGTCCTCCTCCGGATTCTCCACCCGGAAGAGAATGTGCCGGGCGTGAACCTGCTCGTACGCCTTGGCGAGGTCGGCCTCGCTGATCTTGGCGCTCTCCTGGACCTGCTCGACCATCTTCTCCACGAGCTTCTGGTTGCGCAACCGCTCGCGGAACTCCCGCACCGTCAGGTTGCGCTGCTTGAGCGCTTCACGGAAGGCCTGCTCCGACGGGTACTGCTTCGCGTATTCGTCATAGGCCTTCTTGAGCTCGTCCTTGGTGACCTTGATCTTCTCCTGCCTGGCCGCCTGCAGCACCAGCTTGCCGTTGACCATCTGGTTGAGCAACTGCGCCTTCAGCGCCTCCACCTGGCTCTCGGGGACGCTCCGCCCGGACGCCTCCTGCAGGCTGACGATCTGGAGGTAGAGCTCGGTAAACTCTTGAGCGGAGATCTTCTCCCCGTTCACCACAGCGATCGGAGCGCCCAAGGCCGCGCCGCCCACCGGCAACCGCCCGCTGTATCCGACATACAGGAGGCTGGCCGCAAAGGCCACCACCACGACATAGACGATCACCTTGACGGACTTGCGCATCTGGGTGAGGACCATCGACTTTCCCCCTTAGGACGTTATGCCCGCGAAACCCAATAGACAAGGCCATTCTAACCCTTGCACGGGGCTATGTCAAATAGAACCGATACCCCCCGCTTCAAACGCCTTCCAGTTCACCGGAGCCCTGATCCGGCGCCGGGGCGGCTTCACACGTAGGGGTTCAGACTCCGCTCCTCGCCGACGGTGGTGGAGGGGCCATGGCCCGGATGGACCACCGTCTCGTCGGGCAGGACGAAGAGTTTCTCCCGGATGGACGAGACCAGCTGGGACAGGGACCCGCCGGGCAGGTCCGTCCGGCCGACGGACTCGGCGAAGAGCGTGTCGCCGGAAAAGAGCACCCCGGGCAGGTAGAGGCAGATGCTGCCAGGCGAATGGCCGGGGGTGTGGATCACGCGGAGCTTGAACCTGCCCAGGGGAAGCTCCTCCTCACCGTGCAGAAGCCGGTCGGCCGGCGGGCTCGTGATGCCGGCGTCCGCCTCGTGGATCAGCAGCGGCGCCCCGGTGGCTTCCTTGACCTCCCCGTTGGCTCCGATGTGATCCCAGTGCCCGTGGGTGTTTACGATCGCCGCCACCTTGACCCCGCCGGCCCGGATGGCGGCAAGGATCCGCTCCGCCTCTGCCCCCGGGTCGATGACCAGCATCTCCCGGCTCTCCGGGTCGCTCACGAGGTAGCAGTTGGTTCCCAACACCCCGACCAGCAAGGTCTGGATGGTCAAGCCGCCCTTCTCGCCCATCGGCACTCTCCTCCCGTCAAAACGCTTTCCGGCTGTCGAAGAGCAGGGTTACCGGCCCGTCGTTGGCCGATTCAACCAGCATGTGCGCCTGGAACTCCCCGGTCGCCACGGGCAGCCCCTCCGCCCGGAGAGCCGCCACGAATTCCTCGTACAGCGCCCGGGCTTCCTCGGGGGGCGCCGCCTCAGTGAAGCTGGGTCGATTGCCCCGCCGGCCATCGCCCAGCAGAGTGAACTGCGAGACTGCCAGGACGGCCGCCCCGGTCTCCTTCGGTCCCCGGTTGAACCGCCCCGCTTCGTCCGGGAAGATGCGCAGCTCAGCAACCTTGTGGGCGAGGTAGCGGGCATCCTCCGCCGTATCCCCCCGAGCTACGCCCAGGAAGACACAGAGACCCCGGCCGATCTTCCCCACCACCCGTCCGTCCACCGTGACTTGAGCGCGCTTGACTCTCTGGACTACCGCTCGCACTGATCGTACCTCCCGGAGGCGGGTGACAGGCTCCCGCCAAGGGTATCCAGGCGTTAGCCAGGGTTTAGGTAGGGTTGGCCCGGTAGACGTTGAGCACGCTCTCGACCCGCCCGATGACTTCAATGATCTGGCGCAGGTGGACGGTATTCTGAATGTCCACGGTCAATTGGATGAGCGCCTTACGGTCGTGGGTGGTCCGGGCCTGGACGGCGGCGATGTTGGTCTTGGTCTCCGCCACGGCGTTCATCACGTCGGCCAGCAGGTTCGCCCGGTCGATCGCTTCCACCTCGACCTCGACCGGATAGGCGCCCAACTCCTGGCCGTCCCAGGCGACTTCCATCGCCCGGCTACCTTCCCCGGTCAGGCTCCGGACGTTGGGACAGTCGACCCGGTGGACCGAGACGCCGCGCCCCCGGGTCACGTAGCCGACGATCCGGTCCCCGGGCACCGGGTTGCAGCAGCGGGCCATGCGGACCAGGACGTTGTCGACCCCCCGGACCACGACTCCCTGCTGCCGCACGACCCTCTCGGCCGGCCGGGTGTGGCGGAACTGTTCCCGCAGGGCCTTGCGCCGCGCCCGCCACTCCCGCTCGCCCAGGAGACGGGTGAAGACCTGTCCGACTGTGACCTTGCCAAAACCGACCGCCGCCTCCAGGTCCTCGACGCCGACGAAGCCGAAACGCTTCGCCACGTCGAGCAGCCTCGCCTCTTTGAGGACCTCCGCCACCTCGAGATTGTGTCTCTGCGCTTCCTTCTCGAGCATGTCACGGCCCTTGATGATCGACTCGCCTCGCCGCTCCTCCTTGAGGAAGGCCCGGATCTTGTTCCGCGCCCGGGCGGTCTTCACGAAGGCCAGCCAGTCCTGCTTCGGAGCACCGGTCTTGGACGTCAGGATCTCCACAAACTCGCCGTTTTTGAGCTGGTAGTTGAGGGGGACGATCTTGCCGTTGACCTTCGCCCCGATGCAGCGGTGCCCGATGTCGGTGTGGACCGAGTAGGCGAAGTCCACCGGCGTCGCCCCCGCCGGGAGATTCTTGACGTCGCCCTTGGGGGTGAAGACGAAGACCTCGTCCTCGAAGAGGTCGATCTTCAAGGACTCCATGAAGTCTTCGACGTCCTTCGTCTCCCTCTGCCACTCGAGAAGCTGCCGGAGCCAGGCGATCTTCTCCTCGAAGTCCTCCCGGCCGGTCTTCCCCTCCTTGTAGCGCCAGTGGGCGGCGATGCCGTACTCCGCCGTGCGGTGCATCTCCCAGGTGCGGATCTGGATCTCCATGGGATCCCCCCGGGGCCCGACCACCGTGGTGTGGAGCGACTGGTACATGTTGGACTTCGGCATGGCGATGTAGTCCTTGAAGCGGCCCGGAATCGGCTTCCACAGCGTGTGCACCAGACCCAGGACGCCGTAGCAGTCCTTCACCGACTCCACGATGACCCGCACCGCCACCAGGTCGTAGATCTCCTCGAAGTCCTTCCCCTGGGCTTTCATCTTGTTCCAAATGGAGTAGAGGTGCTTGGGGCGCCCCTGGACCTCGGCCTCGATGCCGATGCTCTGCAGCCGGTCGCGCAGGGTGTCGATGATCTCGGCGACGTAGCCTTCCCGCTCCTTGCGCTTCTTGGCCACTTTCTGCACCATCGTGTAGTAGGCTTCCGGCTCGAGATGCCGGAAGGACAGGTCTTCCAGCTCCCACTTGAGGGCGGACATCCCCAGGCGGTGGGCCAGCGGGGCGTAGATCTCCAGGGTCTCGCGGGCGGTCCGTTTGCGCCGCTCCTCATCCACGTGGCGCAGGGTGCGCATGTTGTGGAGCCGGTCCGCCAGCTTGATGAGGATGACCCGCAGGTCGTCCGCCATCGCCAGGAACATCTTGCGCAGGCTCTCCGCCTGCTGCTCCTCCTTGGACTGGTAGGGAATGCGGGAGAGCTTGGTCACCCCGTCGACGAGAGTCCCGATCTCTTTGCCGAAGCGGCGCTCCACCTCGTCCCTCGTCACGCTCGTGTCCTCGACCACGTCATGGAGCAGCGCCGCGACGATGGACTCCACGTCGAGCTCCATCTCGGCGAGGATGATCGCCACCTCGAGGGGGTGCCGGATGAACGCTTCTCCGCTCTGGCGGGTCTGTCCCTCGTGCGCCTGGGCCGCGAAGACGTAGGCCTCCCGGACGAGGCCCACATCCGCCTCCGGGTTGGCTTCGAGGATCCGGCTGGTCAGCTTGTCGAGCGTGCCGCGCACCATAGGGCAAGGCGGCCGGCCGCCTCAGGCGACCGGCCGCTCTCTCCTCTCTCTCGACCTACTCGGCGTCGTAGGTTACCAGGGTCAGAATGTCGGTGACGCCCCGCTCGGTGAGCCTGGCCCGCCCGCCCAGGAAAGCCAGCTCGATCACGAAGGCGGCGCCGATGATCTCCCCGCCGAGCCGGTGGACCAGGTCCATCGCCGCCCCGATGGTGCCGCCGGTCGCCAACAGGTCATCCACCATCAGGACGCGCTGCCCGGCGCCCACGGCGTCCCGGTGAATCTCCAGCGCGTCGGTCCCGTATTCGAGGGCGTATTCCACCCGCTCCACGGAGCAAGGAAGCTTGCCCGGTTTGCGGACCAGGGCAAAACCGCAGCCCAGCTCGTAGGCGAGAGGGGCGCCGAAGAGAAAGCCCCGCGACTCCACCCCTACAATGCGGTCCACTCCCTTTTCCCGGAAGTGGCCGGCCAGGAGCTGGATCACGTGCCGCAGCGCCTCGCCGTTGGCCAGGATCGGGGTGATGTCCTTGAAGTTGATCCCCGGCTTCGGGAAATCGGGGATCTCCCGGATGATCTCCTTCAGATTCACGCCTGACGCTCCTCGTCCGGCCACTCCGGCACGATCGGCCGGTTCACCATGGCCAGCAAATCTTGAGCGGGAGCCGTTCTCGCCACCACCTGGAAGGCCTCAAACGCCGCCCGCTCGTGCATGCCTTCATTATATCGGATGGAATTGGTTAAGTCCAGTTTCTTTTCAGGCTTCTCCCGCAGGTACAGACGGCGCTCCGCCCCGTCCCGGACCCGGTCCAGAAGTCCCAGTTCCACAAGGATGCCGAGAGAGGTGGAGACCGTGTCGGGGGTGACGTTCGCCAGCTCTGCAAGATCGGCGTTGGCCAGGTCGATCTCGCCGGCCGCCGCCACCTGCTCGAGGGCCAGGTAGACCTGGCGGAGAGCCTCTCGATCGGGCGCCTTGGCCTTGAGGATGAGCCGGTTCAGCTCCACGTCCCGGTCGTTGTAGAGCAGGTGGATCCAGGCCTCTTCCCCATCCCGCCCGGCCCGGCCCGACTGCTGGTTGAAGTCGGTCTCATTGAACGGCAGGTGGTAGTGGACAACGTGGCGGATGTCTGGAACGTCCACCCCTTCGCCGAAGGCGCTGGTCGCCACCATCAGCCGCACGGCGCCCTCCCGGAAGAGGTCCTCCAGCATCGCCCGCTGGGAGGGCGTCAGCCCGCCGTGGTAGAAGGCGATGGCGTCCTTTTCGGCCAAGTGGGCCTTGCGCAGCCGGCGGGCCACCTCCACCGCCTGGTCCCGGCTGTTCACGTAGGCCACGGCCTTCTCGCCCCGCCGGAAAAGCTTCGCGAGATACAGCGCCTTGTCGGCGTCGGAGGTCTGTCGGGCGTCCCGTATCCGGAGGTTGGTCCGGACGGTCCGGTCCACCACCACCGCGGAGAGCGAGAGTTCAGCGACAATGCGCGAGGCCGTCGCCGTGTCCGCCGTGGCTGTCACCGCCAGCGTGAGCGGGCCGCCCAGAGCCTCCCTCAGCCGGCCCAGCCGCCGGTACGCCGCCCGGTTGCTGTTCGGCCGGGCCAGGTGATGGGCCTCGTCGACCACGAGGAAGCCCAGCCGCTCGAGGACCTCCGGTTGACGGGCGAGATGGAGCTCGGCGTACTCCGGCGTCGCCAGGAGGAAGTCCGCCTCGCCCAGAGCCAGTGCCATGGCAAGCTCCTCCCGCTCCCTGGTCGAAAGCGAGCCGGTGGCCTGGTAGGCCCGGAGCCCCAGGGCGGAGAGACGGCGCCGGACTGCCTCGAGCTGGTCGTTGACCAGCGCCCGCAGAGGGTACAGGATCAGCGTGATTCGGCCCTGACACAGAGCTTGGAAAGCCCCGAACGCCTGGAAGATGGCGGATTTGCCGCGGCCCGTCCCCATCACGACGAGGGTGTTGCGCCCCTCCTGCAGGCGGGCCAGCGCCTCGGACTGCTTGTCCCGGAAAGCGAAATCCTCGAGAAGGGCCTGACGGATCGCAGTCCAGACAGCCTCCTCACCGGCCCTGACCAGGCTATCCCGACGGGTACCGGCCTCCGCCCGGGCCGCCAGCTCCTCCTCCCCCGGCTCTCGGTCGAGGAAGATGTTGACCCCCCGGTGTTGGCCGTCCTCTCCCCCTGTCACCGCAGTGACCGCGGCGGTGTACCGGACCCCCTGGTCCATCGCCGGCCCCAGGTGGCGGGCGAGCCCTGCCCGGAGATAGCCGAGAATCACCCCCTCTTCTGTCTCGACCCGCACCGCCGACGGATCGTGGGGGTTCTCCGGCTCCCGGACGAGACGCAACGGCTGACCGGGGCGCAGGCCGGCCAGCACCTCCTGGCGGCCCTCGAAGCTCACGCCGACTACCTTGGTATGGAAACCGGCCGACTCGAGGATAGTAGCGTAGGGATCAGCGGGGGCCTCGGCGGCGGCGAAAAGCTGATCGATCGGCGTCGGTTCACCCGGCGAGGGCTTGACGTCCTGCAGGACCAGCCGGAGCCGGCGGGCGCCCCGCCACTCGTCCAAGGCAGGGGAAAAGGCCAGGTCCACCGGGCCGAAGTGACAGCGCAACCGCTCCTGGCAGGCGGCCTTCCGCCAGCCGATACAGTCGAACACCTCCGTTCCCCCCGCCGGCCGGACTGCCAGCTTCAGATGGCGGCCCTCCCCGACCAGCCGTTCCTCGGCGATCTCCACCCCGCGGAGGGCCAGCACTGGCGAGGGGTTGCCGGCGCCGAAGGGCGCCAGCCTTAGCACCTCCTCCACCAGGGCGGGAGTGAGGTCAGCCTCGCCGACGCAGGCATCGATGCGCAGGGTCGGCTGGAGATCCTCCGGGGTGAGCCGCGCTTCCGCCGCCTGCGCGAGGCGCACCCGCAGCAGCGGCACGTTCTCCGCCGGCAGGGTCAACCCGGCCGCCATGGCATGGCCGCCGAACTTCAAGAACAGGTCGGCGCAGTCGGACAGCGCCTCATACAGGTGAAAAGCGGCGATGCTTCGGGCGGAGCCGTGTCCCACGCCGCCTTCCAGGCTGATCACGACCGCCGGCCGGTGGAACAGCTCCACCACCCGCTGGGCGACGATTCCGATGACCCCGGGATGCCACCCCTCCCCTGCCGCCACCAGCACCGGGGCCCCGGTCGGGTCACCCTGCTCCGCCAGGGAAGCCAGGACCTCTACCAGGATCTGTTCCTCCAGCGCCTGCCGCGCTCGGTTGGCGGCCTCCAGTTGGCCGGCCAGACTCTCCGCCCGCGCCGGATCCCTTTCCAAAAGCAGCTCCACTCCGATGGTGGGGTCGCCGAGCCGCCCGGCGGCGTTCAGCCGCGGCGCCAGGCCGAAGGAGATGACCGCCGAATCGCTCTTCCGGTCAAGCCCCCCCACCTGCAGAAGCGCTGCCAGGCCCGGCCGGGGCGCCTGCCGCAGCCGATCCAGCCCCCAGCGGGCGTACAGGCGATTCTCCCCCACGAGAGGGACGACGTCCGCCACCGTCCCCAGGGCCACCAGGTCCAGGTGGTTCGCCAGCGCCTCCCGGGCCTCGTTGCAGCCCACTCCGGCCAGCGCCTGGACCAGCTTGAAGGCGACCCCCACCCCGGCCAGCTCCTTGAAGGGGTAGGGGCAGCCCGGTTGCTTCGGGTTGAGCACGGCGACCGCCCGCGGCAAGACCGCGGGCGGCTCGTGGTGGTCGGTAATGATCACGTCGAGTCCGAGTTCAGCGGCGCGGGCGACCTCGGCGACCGCGGTGACGCCGCAGTCCACCGTGATCAAGAGCCGGATTCCGTCCGCCGCAGCCTCCTCTACCGCTTGGCGGGAGAGGCCGTACCCTTCCTCGAACCGGCTGGGGAGCCGGAAGTCCACCCGCCCGCCCCGGCCGGCCAGGTACTCCGCGAGGAGGGCGGTGCTGGCCAGCCCGTCCACGTCGTAGTCGCCGTAGACCCGGATCCGCTCGCCGGCCGCCAGCGCCGCCTCGACCCGCCGCACCGCCGCCGCCATTCCGGAGAGCGCCCAGGGGTCCTCAAAACATCGCCCGGGTTCGAGGAAGGCCTGCGCCGCTGCCAGGTCGGTAAAGCCCCGGCTCACGAGAATCCGGGCGAGGACGGGGTGGATTCCGCCCTTCACCAGCGCGCCGACCTGCTCCTCGACCGTCTCCGGCCAGAGCCACCGTTGCTCTCCACGCCCGCTCAAGCTGCTCCCCTCAGAATTCGCCGTGCTCGATGCGGCGGATCTTGTCGTCCGGCCCCACGGCCACCAGCACGTCCCCCGGCTCGATCACGTCCTCCGCGCCGCACGCCGCCTTGACCGCTGTCCCGCGGCGGATGGCGACGATGTTGACCCCGAGCCGGGCGCCCCAGTCCAACTGCTTCAGGCTCTTGCCGTGGCTCTCTTTGGGCGAGACGATCTCTACCACGCTGAAGCCCGGAGCCAGCTCGATATAGTCCATCAGGTTGACGTCAGTGAGGGAGTGGGCGACGCGCTCCCCCATTTCGGACTCGGGCCGGACCACGCGATCGGCGCCGACCTTCTCCAGCACCCGCGCATGGGGCTCCGTCGCCGCCTTGGCCACGATGTACGGAACTCCCAGGTCCTTCAGCATCAGGGTCGTCAGGATGCTGGCCTGCATGTCCGCACCGATCGCCACGATCACGACGTCGAAGTTGCGCAGCCCGAGGCTGGTCAGCACCGCCTCGTCCGTGGTGTCTCCCTGGACGGCATGGGTCACCTCTGGGGCGATGTCCTGAACGCGGGCCTCATCCTTGTCCACCGCCAGCACGTCCACTCCTGCGCGGGCCAGAGTCCGGGCCACGCTGCAGCCGAATCGACCCAGGCCGATGACCGCAAACTGCTTTCGTCTGACTGCCATGTTCTCTCCCCTCGCTTAACCGACCATGATCCGGCCCTCCGGCTCGCGGAAATGTGCCGGCTTCTGCCGGGCCGCGATCGCCGCCGCCAGGGTCAACGGTCCCACTCTGCCCGTAAACATCAGCGCTATGATCATCAACCGTCCCCCCGCAGAGAGCGTGGGGGTTATGCCGGTGGTGAGTCCCACGGTGCCGAAGGCGGACGTCGCCTCGAACATGAGCCTGATCATCGCCAGGTGCTCCGTGTGCCACAGGACCATGGCGGCCACCAGAAGGACCATGATCGCCAGGCTCACGATGGTCAGGGCGCGCCTGACGATGTCTAGGGGGATGCGCCGCTGCATGACCACCACGTCGTCATCGCCGCGGATGGTGCTCCAGACCGTGGCCAGGAGCACGCCGACGGTGGTGGTCTTGACGCCGCCTCCCGTCGAGCCGGGGGAGGCGCCGATGAACATGAGGATGATCAGGAACACCCAGGTGGAGGAGTACATCGCGGCGATGTCGATGGTGTTGAACCCGGCTGTCCGCGGGGTGACCGCCTGGAAGAGCGACGCCAGGAACTGCCCGCCCGGTCCGAGGCCGCCGATGGTCAGGGGATTCCTCCGCTCCAGCAGCCAGATGGTCAAGGCGCCAAAGAAAAGCAGGAAGGCCGTCACGACTAGGACGACCTTGGAGTGCAGGGTCAACTGGCGGAAGCGCCGCTTCTGCGCCACGTCGGTGATGACGGTGAAGCCGATGCCGCCGGTGACCACGAGGGCCATGACGGTCAGGGTGACCACCGGGTCAGTGGCGTAAGCCGTCAGGCTGCGAAAACTGCCCATCAAGTCGAACCCGGCGTTGTTGAAGGCTGAGACGGCGTGGAAGATGGAGAAGTATACGCCCCTGGCCAGGCCGAAGTCAGGGATGAAGCGGGTGGACAACAGGAGGGCGCCGGCGGCCTCGGCGATCACCGTGGTCGCCAGGACTTTGAGTACCAGCCGCACGATGCCGGTGAGCTCCTCCTGGTTGAAGCCCTCCCGGATGACCAGCCGCTCGTGCAGCCCGATGCGTCTGCCAAGGACAAGTGCCACCAGGGTGGAAACCGTCATGAAACCAAGGCCCCCAGCCTGGATGAGCAGCAGAATGACGAGTTCACCGAAGAGGCTGTAGTGGTCGGCCGTATCGACGACTACCAGGCCGGTGACACAAACCGCGGAGGTTGCGGTGAAGAGGGCGTCCAGAATTCCGGTCGGAGTGCCGGACTGTGAGGCGATGGGCAGGGAGAGAAGCAGGGCTCCGACCAGGATCATGCCGGCGAAGCCGAACACCAGGACTTGGCCGGGGGCAAATCTCTTTGGCGGTTCAACTGTCAGGACACCGTTCAACGTAGTGTTCCCGCCCTCTAGGTCAATTTGCGGTGCGCATGTGAGTAAGTGTACTACGTCTCCGGCCACAAGTAAAACGGAGGCCAGAGCAATATACCCTGGCCTTCCAGTGCTTCGGACGAGCGCCTGCTACGCGCCATAACCGCATTATCTGGGCTACGCCACGCGCTGCCAATCGCCTCCGGACGCCGTCACGAGCCCTTAGCGGGCCTTGGCCTCGGCCAGGCGCTTCCTCCCGCCCGCCCCAGCGGGCCGCGCCGCCTTCCGCCGCTCCTCCCACTCCTTCCACACGACCCAGAGGGGGCTGGCGATGAAGATCGAGGAGTAGCACCCCGAAAGGATGCCGAAGAGCAGAGCGAAAGTGAATGTCTTGATCGACTCGCCGCCGAAGAAGTACAGGGCGATGATCGAGACCAGAGTCGTCCCGACGGTGTTGATCGAACGCGCCAGCGTCTGGTTGATCGAGTCGTTCACGAGCTGGGCGTAGCTCTCGACCTTGCGGTGGAACCGGAGGTTTTCCCGGATCCGGTCGAAGATGACGATCGTGTCGTTGATCGAGTACCCGATGATGGTCAGGATCGCCGCCACGAACGGGGAGTCGACCTGCTTGCCGGTGAGGGCGAAGAGGCCCATGATCATGAAGACGTCGTGCAGCAGGGCGACGATCGCCGCCACCCCGAACTTGAACTCGAAGCGGAGCGTGATGTACAGGAGCATCAGGATCGAGGCGACCACCACGGCCCAGAAGGCGTTCTGGGTCAGCTCCCGCCCGATGACCGGCCGGACCGTGTCCGTCTGGTTCTTGGTCAGGTCGATCTGTCCCACGGCCTCTTGCAGCGCCGCGTCCACCTGGCGCTCCTCTTCCGGCGAGAGGTCCCGGGTGCGGATAATGACGGTGTTGCCCGCCGCCGACTGGATCTGACTCTCCCCCAGCTTCAAACCGGAAGCCGAGGCTCTATTCAGCGCTTGCCTCACCTGGGCGACGGTGACCTTCTGGGTGAAGGTCCGCTGCAGGATGGTGCCGCCCTTGAAGTCGATCCCCAGGTTGAGCCCCCGGGTGCCGAGAGCGATGAGTCCCGCCAGGAGGAGAGCGCCGGAGAGTGTGAACCACCAGTTCCGCTGCCCGATGACATTCAGCTTGATGCGATCGAGAAAGTACATTCCCTCACCCCCTGGCAACGCCGAAGAAGGGCGCATACTTGTCCGGATCCCGCTCCACCAAGAGCGAGAGGAGCAAGCGGGTCACCACGACCGCTGTGAACAGGGAGACCAGAATACCAAGGCCCAGCGTCACAGCGAACCCCTTGATCGGGCCGGTTCCCAGGAAGAAGAGGACGCCGGCGGCGATCAGGGTGGTGACGTTCGAGTCGAGGATCGAGGTGAAGGCCCGCTGGAAGCCGGCGGCAATCGCCGGCCGCAGCTGCTTGCCGGCCTGCAGCTCCTCCTTGATCCGCTCGAAGATGAGGATGTTGGCGTCGACCGCCATCCCCACGGAGAGGATGAACCCGGCGATGCCCGGCAGGGTCAGGGTGGCCCGCAGCCCCGCCATGGTCGCCAGCACCAGGATCACGTACACCCCGAGCGCCAAGTCGGCCAGGGTTCCGGGAAGCCGGTAGTAGATGAGCATGTACAGGAGGACCAGGATGACTCCGACCACGGCCGCCTTGAAGGATTTGTCGATTGCCTCCCGGCCGAGGGTAGGACCCACCGAGCGGTCCTCGACCACCTTGAGCGGCACCGGCAGAGCGCCCGCCCGGAGCTGCGTGACCAGGTTCTTGGCCTCTTCGTAGGTGAAGCTGCCGGTGATGATCCCCCGGCCCTCAGTGATGGCGCTTTGGATCACGGGATTGGAGATGACCTGGCCGTCCAGGACGATCGGCGCTTGCCGGCCGACGTTGGCCGCCGTCATCTCCCCAAAACGCTTGGCGCCCTCGGGCTTGAACTCGAACCCGACGGCCGGGCGGCCGTACTGGTCCTGCTCGAGGTAAGCGTCCTTGAAGTCGGCCCCAGTGGCCACGACGTTGCCCTCCGGGTCCCGGAACTCGAGGACCGCCGTCTTTCCGATGACCTCGATCGCCTTCTGCGGATCGCGCGAGCCGGGCAGGTCCACGATGATCTGCCGCTCGCCCTTGAGCTGAACGATGGGCTCCGCCACGCCGAGCGCGTTGACCCTTCGATCGATGACCGCTTTGGCCCGGGCCATCACGTCAGCGTCCACCTTGGTCCCCGGCGCATCCTGGGCCTCCAGGACGATGTGGACCCCGCCCCGCAGGTCGAGGCCGAGCTTGATCGGCAGCTGATACAGAATGACGCCGGCTGCCGCCAGCACTGCCAAAAGCAGGAGCGCCCGCCACTGCAAGCCGCGCTGCATGGGCTTATTTCCCCTTTCCACCCCGGCAATCGGGACACAAAGCCATTATAACTTCGGCCGAAAAGGCTTGTCAATTTGGCGGCCCCCGGAGCTCGCAGGCATTTCCGGGGCTTGTGACCAATTTTTACAGGAGCGTCGTGCGGTTTATGACCAGCCCGAACCGGGTCGAAAGGAACTCGGCCGCCCGCCGGCACATCACCATGCGGGAGAGGAAGATCTCGAAGTACTCCATCACCGGGACGAGCTTCACGTCGATGGTCAGCTCCAGCGTGACCGTGCGCTGCGCTGTGTCCACCTTGAGGAACGAGCGCTCCACGGCGTAGTTGACCCGGTCGTGGATGTCGAACTTGGCGAGATCCGCGTTGCGGACCCGGGAGCGGTGGACGTCCGACTTGTCCGCCAGGATCAGAGCTGCCGCCACGGCGTTGACCGCCCGGCCCACCTCATCCTCGTGGTTGCCGATCGCCCCCAGTACCTGCGCCACCTCGCCGGCTTCCATCCCCAGCTCGAAGAGGATCGGCGCCACGAGGACCGCTCCGCTGCGCCCATGGTCGGCCCGGGAGACGACGTTGCCGATGTCGTGCAGATACCCGGCGATGGCGGCCAGCTCACCCTCGCGCTCGGTGTAGCCCAGCCGGGACAAGACCTGGCGGCTGATGGAGGAGACGAGCTGGGCGTGGCGGAAGCCGTGTTCGGTGTAGCCCTCCACCCCCAGATGGTCGTTGGCCTGGCGCAGAAGCACCTCGATCCTCTGGTTCTTCCGGACGTCATCCAGTGTGACCGGCGTGGGAACCCGCTCCAATCTAGTCCTTCTTGATCACCCGGCTTACGGCCGACCGCAGGAACCGCAACTCCACCTTGTCCGCCACCCGTACCACCACGTACTGGTCGGCGCCCTTCTCCTCGAAGTCCACGATGGTGCCCTTCAGCCCTCCGATGGTGACGATGTCGTCCCCCTTCTTGAGGGCGGCGAGCATGGCCCGGCGTTGTTTCTCCTGCTTCTGCTGTGGCCGGATCAACAGGAAGTAGAAGATGACGAACATGAGCACGAACGGCAGGAAGGTGTTGAAGGCCGCCACCTGCTGGTTGACGGCCGGGGCGGGGGCTAGGAAAATCTGCAAGCGAATCCTCCCTCTCTGCTCCGGAATTCTGAGCTCCGCAGTTAGTATTCCCTCTGTTTTACCAAATTCCTCTGACCTTGCAGGTAAGCGGCGTAGCGCTCCCGGACAGGCCGCAAGTCGCACTCTTCGCTCGCCTCCCGGAGGCGTTCCATCAGGGTCAGGAGGAAGTGGAGGTTGTGGTAGGTGGCGAGCCGCAGCGCCAGCACTTCGCCGGCCTTGAAGAGGTGGCGGAGGTAGGCCCGGGTGTAGTTGCGGCAGACGTAGCAGTCGCACGCCGGGTCGGGCGGCGAGAAGTCCCGGGCGTACCCGGCGTCCCGCACGATCACCCGCCCGGTCATGGTGAAGATGGTCCCGTTCCGGCCGATCCGCGTCGGCAGGACGCAGTCGAACATGTCCACCCCCCGCTCCACCCCCTCGATGAGGCAGTCTGGGGAGCCGACGCCCATGAGATAGCGCGGTCGGTCCGCCGGCAGAAGCGGCAAAGTGTGCTCCAGGACCTGGTACATGAGGAGTTTCGGTTCGCCGACCGAGAGCCCGCCGACGGCGTAGCCGGGGAAATCCAGCTCCACGAGGGCCCGGGCGCTCCGTTCCCGCTCCTCGTGGTAAATCCCGCCTTGGACGATGGCGAAGAGTGCCTGGTCGGAACGGGTGTGGGCCCGCCGGCACCGGCGGGCCCAGGCGGTGGTGAGGTCCACCGACTGCCGGACGTACTCGATCGGGCTCGGGTAGGGGATGCACTCGTCGAAGCACATGGCGATGTCGGAGCCGAGCGCTTCCTGAACCTCGACGACCTTCTCGGGGGTGAGGAAGTGCTCCGACCCGTCGAGGTGCGAGCGGAAGCGCACCCCCTCCTCCTCGATCCGGCGCAGTTTGGCCAGAGAGAAGACCTGGAACCCCCCGGAGTCGGTGAGGATGGGGCCGTTCCAGTGCATGAAGGAGTGGAGACCGCCGGCCTCCCGGACGGTGTCCGCCCCCGGGCGCAGGTACAGGTGGTAGGTGTTGGCCAGGATGAGCCGGGCGCCGAGGGCCTCCAGCTCTTCGGGGGTCAGGGTCTTGACTGTGGCCTGCGTCCCCACCGGCATGAAGACAGGGGTCTCGACTGGGCCGTGGGCCGTATGGAGCCGGCCGCGGCGCGGGCCGAGCGGCCCGCCGTGGAGCAGTTCGAACCGGAAAGTCACAGCCGTCCCCCTTTACAGAATCAGCATGGCGTCGCCGAAGGAGTAGAAGCGGTAGCGCTCCCGGATGGCCTCGGCGTACGCCCGGAAGACGAGCTCCCGCCCGGCGAACGCGCAGACCAGCAAGAGAAGCGTCGAGCGGGGCAGGTGGAAGTTGGTCAGGAGGAGGTCCACCACCCGGAAGCGGTACCCGGGGTAGATGAAGAGGTCGGTCCACCCCTCGCCGGCTTCCAGTTCTCCGCCCTCCCCCGCCGCCCGGGCCGCCGTCTCCAGCGTCCGGCAGGCGGTCGTCCCCACCGCCACCACCCGGTTGCCCTGCCGGCGGGCGGCGTTGACCGCCGAAGCCGTCTCCGCCGGCAACTCGTAGTATTCCGAATGCATGACGTGCTCCTCGACCGTCTCGGTCTGGACCGGCCGGAAGGTCCCGAGGCCCACGTGAAGGGTGAGCCACGCCTGCCGGACGCCCCGGGCCGCAAGCTTCTTCAGGAGCTCGGGGGTGAAGTGGAGACCCGCGGTGGGCGCCGCCACCGACCCCTCCCGCCGGGCGTAGACGGTCTGGTACCGCTCCCCGTCGGCCAACGGCTGGGTGATGTAGGGCGGCAGCGGCACCTCGCCGAGGCGTTCGAGCCACCCCGCAGGGTGGCCGTCCCCGCTCGTGAAGGCGATCTCCCGCTTTCCTTCAGCGCCCTCCCCGGTGACCAGTCCCCGCAGTTCCCCTTCCCCGAAGGCCAGCGCCGCCCCGGGCCGGACCCTCTTCCCCGGCCGGACCAGGACCTCCCACCGCTCCTCGCCGCCGGGCAGCCGCCGCAAGAGGAAGACCTCGACCTTGCCCCCGCTCGGCTCCTTGCGTCCGAACAGCCTGGCCCGGATGACCCGGGTGTCGTTGAGCACGAGCAGGTCGCCGGGGTGCAGGAACTCCCCGATCTCCCGGAAGCGGCGGTGGCGCAGCTCGCCGGTGGCCCGCTCGACGACCAAAAGCCGCGAGGCGTCCCGCGGCTCGGCCGGCGCCTGAGCGATCAACTCGGGCGGCAAATGATAATCGAAGTCGGCGACCTTCACCGCCAGCTACTCCTCATAACCGAACTCCCGCAGGTCCCGGGGGGATTTCCGCCAGTCCTCCCGCACCTTGACCCAGAGCTCCAGGTGGACCTGTTTCCCGAAGTGCCCTTCCAGGTCGTAACGGGCCGCGGAGCCGATGGCCTTGAGCATCTGGCCGCCCCGCCCGATGACGATCCCCTTCTGTGACTCTTTCTCGACGTAAAGCGTGGCGGCGGCGTGGATCAGGTCCTTCCCTTCCTCCTCCCGGAGCAATTCGACGTCCACCGCCAGGGCGTGAGGCACCTCCTCCCGCAGAACCTCCAGCGCCTTCTCCCGCACCGTCTCCGCCACCAGGAACCGCTCCTCCTGGTCGGTCACCATCTCCGGCGGGTAGTACGCCGGCCCCTCGGGGAGCAGCGAAAACACCTGCTCTATCAGGTCCTCGATGCCCTGCCCGGTGACAGCCGATACCCGGCAGACGGCGGCGAACTCCGCCCGCTTCTGCGCCTCGGCGGTGATCGTCTCGCCCCGGTCGGCGGCCAGATCGATCTTGTTGGCCGCCAGTATCACCGGCACCTTGGCCTTCGCCGCCAGAGCGAAGGCCAGCTCGTCGCCGGGACCCAGCACCTTGGAGACGTCGATGACCAGTAGAATCACGTCCGCGTCCCCCGCCACCCCTTCGGCAGCCTCGACCATCAACTGGCCCAGCCGGTGGTGCGGGGTGTGCAGTCCCGGCGTGTCCACGAAGACAACCTGCCCTTCCGGGCGGGTGAGGATCCCGCGCAGCACGTTGCGGGTGGTCTGGGCCCGGCGGGAGGTGATGGCCACCTTCTGCCCCACCAGGCGGTTGAGGAGGGTGGACTTGCCCACACTCGGGCGGCCCAGGAGCCCCACGAAGCCCGACCGGTGGCTCACGGCCGGTCCATCGCCTCCTGGGTGAAGGCCAGGGGCAGAAGGGTGTCCGCCCGCTCCACCCGGTACTCGCCGGCGAGGTTCGCCATGATCACCGGCAGGGCGGGGTTGAACTCGACCAGGACCTGGCGGCAGATACCGCAGGGCGACGCCGGGCGCGGGACGTCGGTCACCACCGCCAGGGCCACGAAGTCCCGCTCCCCCTCGCTGACCGCCTTGACCACGGCCGTCCGCTCGGCGCAGATCGTCGCCCCCGAGCTGGCATTCTCCACGTTGCAGCCGGTGAAGACCCCCCCGCCGCCGGTCAGGAGTGCCGCCCCGACCTTGAACTTCGAGTACGGGGCATAGGCCGACTCCCGCGCCCTCGCCGCGGCGGCGATCAGCGCCTCCCGGTCGTATACCCGCTCACTGACCATCGCTCACGCCCTCTTTCTTGCGCATCTCCCCCGCGGCCGGCGGCCCGCCCGGTTCCCCGGCCGAGGCGTCGCACCCGATCATCCCGCCGGAGATCACGAGCTTCAGCCCGTCCTCCACCGGCATCGACAGCCACAACAGCTCCTCCCGGGGGACCAGGATCAGGAAGCCTGAGGTGGGGTTGGGGGTCGTGGTGATCAGGACGTTGACCAAGTCCCGGCCGGTCCGCCGCCGGACTTCACCCGGTGCCTCGCCGGTGACGAAGCCGACCGACCAGATCCCCCGGCGGGGATATTCGACCAGCACCACCTGCTTGAACGCCGTGCGCTTCTGCCCGGCGAAGGCGTCCACCACCTGCTTCAGGGCGGAGTAGACGCCCCGGAAGATCGGCACCCGCAACAGGGTGTGCTCCCCCCAGGCGATGAGGCGGCGGCCGACCAGATTGGAGGCGATCAGCCCGGTCAGGACGGCCAGGACCAGGCTGGCCAGAACGCCCAGGCCCGGGATCTGCCGGCCCAGCGTCCGGGAGGCGAGGCCGCCCAGAAGGGCGTCAAGCCACCGGAAGCCCAGCCCGAGGAAGTACACTGTCAGAACCAGGGGGGCGAGGATGACCAGCCCCGTGAAAAACCAGTTCCGGACCCGCCGCAAGGCCTTGCCCAGAATCATCTCTGTCCTTATCCTCCTCACCCGCTGGAGGCCAGGCGCGCCCACAAGGCCGGCCCCAGCACCAACAAGCCGATCCCGGCGGCGAACAGGGCGGCCAGGATGACGGCGGCCGCCGCCAGGTTCTTGGTGAGCCCGGCCAGCGGATGGTAGTCCGGGCTGACCAGGTCGATCATCGTCTCGAGGGCGGTGTTGAGGACTTCCGCCACCACCACCCCGGCCACAGCGACGAGCAACAGCGCCACCGCCGCCGGCGGCAGGCGCAGCCAGGCGGCCAACCCCAGCACGAGCACGCCCGCCGCCAGGTGGAGGCGGAGGTTGCGCTGGGTCCGCAGGGCGTGGCTGAGGCCGGCGAAAGCGCAACGAAAACTCTCAGCGAGGGTCCGGTTTCTCAACGGACGCCTCCTCCCGCGGCAGGGCGGCCCGGGCCAGCGCCTCCTCTTCCAGACGGCGCATGGTGGCTCGCTCTTCCTCCTGTTCATGGTCGAAGCCGAGCAGGTGGAGGAGACCGTGGGCCACGAGGTACCCCACCTCCCGCTCGGGGGAATGCCCGAACTCGGCCGCCTGCCGCCAGGCGGTCTCGAGCGAGACCACCACGTCGCCCAAGAGGGCCGGCGCCTCGTCCAGGGCCGGCGCCTCCCCGCCGGGGAAGGAGAGGACGTCAGTGGGGCGGTTCACCTTCCGGTAGCGCCGGTTGAGCTCGTGGATCTGAAGGTCGTCCACCAGCGCCACGCTCACCTCCGCCGCCGGCGACGACAAAACGGCCGCCACCCACGGCTCGGGGGCCAGACCCCGCTCCCGCCAGTGGGCGTCGGCGGCCGCGAGCGTCGCGCCGACGACGGCCTCGATCAACCGCCGCAGCCCCTCCCCGACCTCCACCCTTTCCTGGTCGTTGGCGATGAGCACTTCCATCCCGAGTCCTCCTCTGGGCTGCCCGTTCTCTTAAGTCTGTGCTTTCTTGTTCTCCAATTCCCGGGCCAGGTTGTCCGGGTACTCCACCCGGGTGTGAAACATCCCCGACAGGACCCGGACGAAGGCGTCGGCGATGCGGTCCAGGTCCTTCAGGGTGAGGTTGCACTCGTCGAGCTGCCCGTCGACCAGGCGGTCCTTGAGCAGCTTCCGCACGAGCCCCTCGACCCGGCCGGGGGTCGGCTTCTGCAGCCCCTTCACCGCGGCCTCGACCGGGTCGGCCAGCATCACGATGGCTGTCTCCTTGGTCTGAGGCTTTGGCCCCTGGTAGCGGAAGTCCCGCTCGTTGATCCCGTTCTCCCGGGAGTTCTCCACCGCCCGGCGGTAGAAGTAGCGGACCAGGTCAGTGCCATGATGCTGGCGGATGAAATCGATCACGCAGGCGGGGAGCTTGGCGTCGCGGGCCAGCTCCACCCCGTCCTTGACGTGGCTGGTGATGATCAGGGTGGAAAGCCCCGGGGCGATCTTGTCGTGGGGGTTCTCCCCGGCGAACTGGTTCTCGGCGAAGAAGTAGGGTCGGCGGATCTTGCCGATGTCGTGGTAGTACGCCCCTACCCGGGCCAGGAGCGGATCCCCGTGGGCTGCCTCGGCTGCCGCCTCGGCCAGGTTACCCACCATGATGCTGTGGTGGTACGTCCCCGGCGCCTCCAGGAGAAGCCGGCGGAGCAGCGGTTGGTTGGGGTTGGACAGTTCCAGAAGCCTCACCGAGGAGGTCAGGCCGAACATCATCTCCAGGTAGGCCAGGGAACCGATAGCCAGGACAGAGGAGAAGACCCCGTTGACCAGCCCGAGCCAGGCCGCCTGGGCCGTCAGGTGGTCCGAGGCGAAGAGTCCGAACCCGGCGATGGTCAGACCGTCCACCGCTCCTACAATCAGGCCGGCCCGCATCAGGTCGCCGCGCTGGCTGACCCGCGAGACCCCGAACACCCCGGCGAGTCCGCCGGCCAGCGCGACCAGGACGAAGCGCAGGTCGAGGTCGGTGACGAGGCCGACGAAGACCGCCATCACCATGGTCACCAGCACAGCCAGGCGCGAATCGAGAAGAATCGCTGCCAGCATGGTGCCGAAGGCGATGGGGATCACGAAGCCGGCCCCGCTCCAGGGGAGCTGGGAGAGGAGTCGGGCGGTGAAGGCCAGCATCACCAGGAGAAAGCCGAGCAGAGCCAGCAGGTTCTCGTTGCGCAGGATCTCCGGCTGAAAGTGGCGGAGATACACACCGAGCACCGTCATCAACAGGACCAGCAGAAGGAAGACCCCGCCGAGCCGTGCGTAGGTCGACTCGGCCCGTTGCAGGCCGAGGAGTTCCAAAAGCCGCACATGCTCCGCCGTCACGATGTCGCCCTTGCGGATGATCGTCTGCCCCTTCAGAATGCGCACCGGCTCCACGGCGTGGGCCGCCCGCTCGGCCCGGGGCAGCCGGTCGGGGTCGAGGGCCAGGTTGGGCCGGAGGACCCCCTTGACCACGCGGCGCAGCAGCTCACCCTGCTGTCCTGCCGCCGCCCGGCCGGCCGCCTCGTCTGCCGCCCGGCGCACCTCGTCCAGGGTCTCCTCGCTGATCCGCTCCTGCGACATCAGCCGGATGATCAGGGTGCGGGCCTCGGTGGCCAGCCGGTCCAAGTCTGCCGGCTTCCGCTGCAGGGCATACTCGACCAGCTCCAGCGGCAACTCCACTCCGGTTTCCGTCTGTATGCGGCGGGCCAGCTCGTCCGGGCGCGGGGCCTCGCCGGCGTTCTGTCGGAGGAGGGCGAAGACGGCCTGGGCGGCGCTCTCCGCCTCCATCGCCGTCGCATGGTTGATGACATAGCTCTGGGGATCCTGCAGGACCTCTTCCACGGCGCGTTTGCGCGCCTCGGCCTGTAGCCTCTCAGTGCGCTCACGGTCGATGACCGTGCGGGGCGCTTCGACGTCGTACGGCGCCACCTGTCCCACAGTGAAGTTGTACCGGCGGGACCAGAGCGGGGCCGCCACCATGCTGAGCATGGCGAAGAAGACGACGACCGCCAGGCCCCACTTGCGCAGCGCCGGTTGGCGGAGGATTCCCCGGTCCAGCCAGGGCAGCCAGCGGATGCCTGGACTCGTCTGTGGCTTAGTCACGCTTTTCGCTCCTTTGGGCCGCCTTGCTCGGGTCCGGTAGACCGGCCGGCGGGGGTTCACCCGCCCGGATCGGACAGGAAGTCTGGATCTCCTCCTCAACTTCCCACAAAAGCCGCACCCTCACGGCGGTGGAGGTGCGCTCCACCTCGCGGGAGACCTGCTGCGGCTTGGCCGGCCCCACCTGCCGGCGCAGCCGCCCTTCGGCCTCCTGGAGCGCCACCTGTTCCGCCAGGGCCACCCCGCGGTGGTAGTGGACCTGGCGCAGTTCAACAAAGGTTACATCCAACAGTTCGACCGGAAAGCCGAGAATCCTGGTCACCCCTCCGGGCAGCGGCCGCCGCGCGACCGCCTGGCGGAACCGCGGGAACGGAGCGGAGCGCGGCCCCAGCCAGAGGCGCCAGGAGCCCACCTTGAGCCCTTTGGCCGCCCGACGCCTCCCCGTGGGCACCTCCATCACCCCGGAGAGAGGAGCCACACTAACCGCCTCATACCACACCCGGGCGCGGACCGTCCCCTCCGCCCGGAGGTAGCCGAACCCTCTCTCTCGGACGGCGACTCCGCTCCCGGTCGGGGACTCTTCCGGCCCGAGCGGCACCACCCCGCTGATCAGGACCTGGCCTCGCACCACCGTGTCCCCCGGCTTCACCAGCGGCTCTCCCCGCAACGGCAGGCAGGCCGTCACCAGCCCGTCCCGCCGGGCCACGAGGTGCCGCGGCGCCAGCTCCTCCGGCGGGACCAGCGTCTTCTCGACCACCTTCACCCGGACCAGAGTCCCGCGTACCTCAACGCTGGCCCAGGTCAGGCTCGGATACCGCCGGAGCAGGTTCTTGGCCAATCCCTCCCGGTCCAGCCGGCTGATCGGCGCCCCCACCCGCAGGCCCTGGCTTTCCAGATAGGCGAGCATCTCCGCCCGGCGCGCCGGCGCGGCCCCCGTCAGCTGGATGAACCAGACCAGGGAGGAGAGGGCGTAAAGCAGCGCCAGAAACAGAAAGACCCCTGCGGTGAGGGCCTTGCGCCGTCCGAGAGAGGCCAGGAGGAAGGGAACCCCGCCTTTCCGGCGTATGCTCACTGCGCAGTTCAGGCGACGGGCCAGCGGCCGCAGGGCCCTGAAGCCGCCGATCGAGGTCTGGGCGTACATCACGTCCGGGCTCACCCGGCGGATATCGTAAAGCCGCACGCCCCGGCTGGCGGCCAGATTCACCAGCCGTTCGAGGGCCGGACCTTTGACCCTGATTATAACATATCCCGAAAGCATCGACCACAGCCGAAGAACGTGCATGGGCAGCCCCCTCCCGCGCCGGAACCCCCTACTCGCCCGCCCAGTCCTGCAACGCCAGGCTGGTTATCCGTCCCTCGATCACGATCTCGTCCTGGCTGATCGAGCCGATCGCGAGCTCGCGGCCGGTGATGACGACTTCGCCCCGGGCGGTGTTGACCCGCACCTTCTCCGGCAGGTACTCGATGATCCCCCGATGGTTCTCCACGACGCACTGCAGGTTGCCGAGCACCGTGGCAGTCGGAAGGTCCAGGATGACGTCCTTCGGCAGTTCGAAGAGGTCGGCCACCCGGCGAGCCAGGCGATCCCGGGGTGAGCGGCGCATGGAGGTCACTCCCTCTTCCGCAATCCTATGCCAGGCCGGGCCGGAATAAGAAAACCCGGCATCCGGTATTGGACGCCGGGTCCCGACTGCCTGTCCCAGGTCTCCGCCTCAGCGGAACCTGCGTTTCCTGGCCGCCTCCGACTTCTTCTTCCGGCGGACGCTGGGAGAGAGGTAGTGCTCCCGCTTGCGCGCTTCGGCCAGTGTGCCGGCCTTCTGGACTACCTTCTTGAAGCGGCGGAGAGCGCTATCGATCGACTCGTTCTTTCCGATCCTCACCTCGGACATCGATATCCCTCCCTCCGCGGCCTCGCTTTTTTCAGGTCAACTAAAGATCATTATACAACGGGCCGGAGACCCCCGTCAACACGCGCCGCCTCAGCCCGGCGGCCAGCCCATAGCCCGTCCCCCCAGCAGGTGAAGGTGGAGGTGGGCGATCGCCTGGCCGGCGTCTTGGCCCGTGTTGACCACCAGCCGGTAGCCGCTCTCCGCTACCCCTTCCTGCTTCGCCAAGTCCCTCGCCACCCGGAGCAGCCGGCCGGCCACCAGGGGGTGGGCCTCGTCGATCTCCCGGACGCTGGCCACATGCCCCTTTGGGATGATCAGCAGGTGGACCGGGGCCTGGGGGTTGATGTCCCGGAAAGCTATGATCAACTCGTCCTCGTACACCACCTGGGCCGGGATCTCCTTCGCCGCGATCCGGCAGAACAGGCACTCCGCCATGGGCCTCCTCCTTCCTGTGCTACGTTATACGTCCTCTCCCACCCGATTCCTGCTACCCCTCTCCTTCTTCCACCCGCCCGTAGACCTCTTCCGCCTCTGCCCGCTCCACTCTCACCGGCTTGATCTCCCCCCCCAGCGGGACCGGGGAAAGGGCGAGCACGCGCACGTAGGTGTCGGTCAAACCGCTCCACCATGACCCGGCGGCTTCCTCGAAGAGGACGGTGACTGTCCGGCCGACCAGCGGCTGGTGGAAGGCGAGGGAGAGCTCCCGCCCCAGGGCGATCAGGCGACCCGCCCGCTCCCGCTTGACCGCCTCCGGAACCTGGCTGGGGAAGGAGGCTGCCGGGGTTCCCCGCCGCCGGGAGTAGGGAAAGACGTGCAAGCGGGAGAAGGCCATCTCCCTCACGAAGGCCAGGGTGCGCTGGAAGTGCTCCTCCGTCTCGCCGGGAAAGCCGGCGATGAGGTCGGTGGTCAGCGCCGCCCCGGGGACTGCCGCCCGGATCCGCTCCACCACCCGGGCGTATTCCGCTGTGGTATAGTGGCGGTTCATGCGGCGCAGGATTGCGTCGTCCCCGCTCTGGAGCGGCAGGTGGAAGTGGCGGCAGAGCACCGGGTTCTCCCCCACCAGGGTGATCAGAGCGTCGGTGACGTCGGTCGGCTCCAGCGAGGAGAGGCGGAGCCGGGCCAGCCCGGGCACCCGGGCGATCTCCCCCGCCAGCCGGGCCAGGTCCCAGCGCGGCTCCGCCGGCAGGTCCCGCCCGTAACTCCCCAGGTGGATCCCGGTCAGGACCACCTCGCGAAAGCCCTCCGCCACGAGGCGCTCGACCTCCGCCCGCACCGCGGCCGGGGGGCGGCTCCGCTCCGGCCCTCGGGCGTACGGCACCTTGCAGTAGGAGCAGTACTGGCGGCACCCCTCCTGGACCTTGACGGTCGCCCGGGCGCGCTCGGGTACCGCCCCTTCGCCCAGCTCCTCGAACTCGCTCTCCCGGGTCAGGGGGGCAACCGCCACCGCTGCCCCGGCCGCCGGCGGCGGGGGGACCGGCGCGGCGCCCTTGCGGCGGCGGGCGGTCTCGACCAGCTCCACCAGCCTCCGGCGGCCCGTGGTGCCGACCACCACGTCCACTCCGGGGAGCGAGGCCACTTCGTCCGGGGCGGTCTGGGCATAGCACCCCATAGCTACCACCACCGCCGCCGGATTCTGCCGCCGCGCCCGGCGAAGAGCCTGCCGGGACTTCTTGTCCCCCAGGCTCGTGACGGTGCAGGTGTTGATCACATAGACTTCAGCGGGAGACGAAAAGTCGACGACCTCGTACCCGGCGTCCCGAAACAAAGCCGCTACCGCCCGGGTATCGTACTGGTTGACCTTGCACCCCAGCGTATGAAAGGCGACGCGCGGCGCCACAGCTCGCCCTCGCTCTCCGGCGACCTTCGCCGTCATCCTGCAGTGACGGGTCAATTATAGTTTCCCTTCCGCCGGCCCGTCAACGCCAGACCAGGCAGACTGAGCCGCCGCCGTACTCTGCCCCCTCGAACGGCGGTAGCGGGAGGTCTTACGCCTCCCGCTACCTGTCCGGTCCCCCCACCAGCCCCGCTCTCACTTGCCGGGCCCTTTGCCTCCCGGGCCGCCTGCGCCTTCCTGTTCGCGCTCCGTCTCCTGCTCGCCGCCCTGCACCTGCTGGCCAGGCGGCCCTTGATTCTGATTCTGGTTCTGATTCTGGTTCTGGTGCTGGGCCTGGATGGACTGCTCAGCCGTCTCCATGGCCTGTTCGAGGCTCTGCCCTTTCCGCAAAGCCAGTTGGAGTTCGCGCAGGATCTCCCCGAGGTTCAGCCGGCGCTGGGTCATCGCCCTGATTCGCTCGCAGAGGTGCAGGCACGCCTCGTCTGAGGCCTTTTCCCGGGCCATGGTCCGGATCATCTCCTGGACCGCCACCGGGTCAGCCCCGGCTGCCAGCGCCTCCCTGACCGCCTGCACGGCGGCGCCGACCCTGGCCGGCTCGGTGTTCAGACTCCCCAGGTAGACCTGCAACTCCGCCACTGGGTCGGGATCAGCCGCCAGCGCCGCCGGCCAGGCTGCCCCCAGGACCAGGGCAAGGGCCAGAAGACCGGTCAGACCCCTTATTTCCGCTCGCTTGGCGTTCATGGTCAAACCCTCCTCGTTTGTGCGAGACTTCACCCCGCACTTCAAGTCTAACCTGTCGCCTGAAGCGGGGCTGTGACCAGAGTCACACTCCACGGCGGAACTGAAGAAGGGGGGGAAGGAAGGGTTGAGTGCAGAGGATCAGGGGAGAAGCCGGCGCAGACCCTGGGGATTGCGCACGACCAGGTGGCGATGGTCGACCTCGATCAGGCCGAGCCCGGCAAGTTCGGACAGGATGCGGCTGCTGGTCTCCCTGGTGGTTCCGGCCAGATTGGCCAGTTCTTGATGGGTGAGGCGGAGGTCGATCCGCTTCGCGCCGTCCGGGCCGGTTCCGTGGACCTCCGCCAGCGCCAGGAGAGTGGCAGCCACCCGTTCCCGGGCGTCGCAGAACGCCAACTGCTCCACCTGGTAGTTGGCGACCCGCAGCCGCTTGGCAAGCAGCGCCAGGAGCTTCTCGGCCATCACCGGCTGACGCTTCAGCGCCCGGAGGAAAGCCGCCCGGGGAAGGCTCAGGAGGCGGGTCTCCGCCATCGTCTGGGCGCTCGCCGACCGGTCCCCTCCGTCCAACAGGGCGACCTCGCCCAGGCAATCGCCGGGTCCCAGAATGGCGAGGGTCTTCTCCCGCCCGTCGGCGCTGCGCTGAAAGACTTTGACCGCGCCGGTCAGGATCACGTGAACCGCCTCCGCCGGGTCACCGGCCTCGAAGAGGGTAGCGTCCCGGGGATAGAGGCGTTCGGTCGCGGCCAGCGCCAGGTCACCCAGCTCCGTCGGGTTCAGCTCACGGAAGAGCGAGACTTCCCGCAGCCGTTCAACGCGTTCCGCCGGCCGGACCGGGCTGGAATTGGCTCCCGCTCCCGTCTCCGTACCCATCGGACACCCCTTCCCGTCCCGCGCCGCTCGACGGCGGGGATCCTCCGCTGCCCTTCCCGTCAAGGGAACCGCCGTCGCCGGTTTTCTTCTGGCCGCAGGGCTGGTCGCTCTCGTCCTGCACCTTCTCGCCCTGGGCCTCGAACCAGGCCCGTTCCCGCTGGGCGGCCTCCCGCTCACCGCTCGACAAGGGCCCCGGCCCTTCCGGACGCCCCTCGAACGCCACGACGACCTGGTTCCCCGCACCCACGGTCACGGTCACCCCGGCGCCCGTGACCTCGACCTTCCCCCGGTGTACCGCGGCCACGGTGCGCTTGTCTTCGGTGACCAGCACCGTGAAGAGCGTCCCCCGCACCCCGACGACCGCGGCCGGCGTCTCTACGGTGAACCGCTCGCCGGGGAGCAGCTCCCGCCGGAGGTTGACCCATACCCGCCCCAGATAGAGGAAGAGGCTGTGGCTGTCCCCCGCCTGGAGGGCGGGAGGCGCCACCACCACCACCGACCCTCCGGTCAGCCTCACCCGCCGGTCCGGACCGAGTTCGAGGTCCACCGAGGCCCCTGGCCCGGTCCGGATGAGCGCCCCGGCGGGAAGGAGCAGTTGCGGCCGTAACGCTTGCCACTCCACCGCCTCCGTCTGGGTGGACCAGCGGGCGTCGCCCGACACCGCCCTGACCACTGCTGCCACGCCCGGGGGGAGCGCGGCCAGGGACTCGCCGGCCGGGTTGGTCTTTCCGGACTCCGCCGCGGCGGCCAACCAGACCGACCCCAGGAGGAATCCGGCCAAAAGCGCAAGGCCGACGGCTGGGCGGAGCGGTGGAACCTTGGTCGGGCGGGTCGTCTTCACGGTCTATCCCCCCACTCTCACTCTAGCTGCCACGGCTGGGCGGCGCAGTGATGGCCGTCACAAGACAGGCGGACGACGGTGACGGGAACAGGCCACCCTTCGACTTCCATCTCCTCGACCCTGGAGCCGGCGGGCACCTCCTCGCCGGCCGCGGTCCAGGTCTCCTGATCCACCAGGATTTCCCCCGGCCGGGCGAGGTCCTCCAGCCGGCTGGCCAGGTTCACCGGATTGCCGATGGCGGTGTAGTCCGAGCGGGTATCCGTGCCTATGCTCCCGACGAGCGCCTCTCCGGAGGCCAACCCGACCCCGAGCGGCAGCGCCGGTCGGCCGGCCGCAGCGAGCTCCCGCCCCAGGGCGGCCGTCCGGGTCATCATCTCGCGGGCCGCGGCGAGGGCCGCCCGGCCCGGATTCGCGCTGGGCAGCGGCGCCCCGAAGAAGGCCATGATCCCGTCGCCCAGGAACTTGTCGACCGTCCCCCGCTGGCGCTGCACCGCCTCGACCATGATCCCAAGGTACCGATTGAGGGTGTCCACCGCCTCCTCCGGCGCACAGCCGGCGCTGAAGGCGGTGAACCCCCGGAGGTCGGCGAACAGGACGGTCAAATGCACCCGCTCGCCCGCCAGCGAGGGCCGGTCAGGGCGCCGGAGGAGCTCGCGGCAGACCTCCGGCGACAGGTAGCGTCCGAAGAGCGCGGCGAGCCGCGCCTGCTCCCGGCGTTCGACACTCAGCCCCCAGCCCAGCGAGGCTAGGAGCGCGCCGAAGAGACCCGTGGCCGGCGCGGCCACCGGAAGCCAGTATCCCGCCGCCAGGGCCACTACGCCCGACCCAGCCAGGAGAAGAAGGCCGGCCAGTCCCAGGGGAACCGCTCCCCAACCGGTCCGCCCGGCCAAAACCCCCAGCAGCGCCGCGAGGAGGGTGCTCCCGGACAGCCAGGACAGCGGCAGCGCCTGTACGCCTCCGGAGAGCAGCGTGGCGACGGCGAGGGCCTGGAGCTCGACGCCGGGGACCGGGTCGCCGGCGGGAGTCAACGGGGTGTGGTAGCGGTCAGGCAGACCCGAGGCCGTCACCCCCACCACGACCGCCCGGCCTCTCAGGGCAGCCGGGCTCACAGAGCCTTCGAGCACTTCAGCCAGGGAGTAGACGGGAATCCCGCCCTTGCGGAAGTCAAGCAGCAGTTCAGCCCGGGCTCCAGCGATCACGGAGGGCACCGCGGCGCTCCCCCCGGCCAGCCGCGCCAGCGCCAGGCAGAAGGCCGGCACCCTCCCGCGGCCGGCGACTTCGACCTCAAGCGGGAGCCGTCGCACCACGCCGTCGACGTCCGGCACCGCCAGGAGGTGGCCCACCGATGCTCCGCTCTCGGCGAAGCGCGGCAAGGGCTCGGAGAAGGGCGGAAGCAGAGTCAGGACCGGCTCCCCGGCGCGCCGCACCTTGGCCGCCCCCGCCAACCCCAGGACCACCGGCGGGCCGTCGCCGATGGCCCGGGCCAGAGCGTCGTCGCTCTCCGGGCCATGGCGGTCCGGCTCCGCCAGGAGCAGGTCGAACCCCACCGCACGGACGCCGGCCTTTCTCAGGATTTCCAGCAATTGTCCATAGAGGTGGCGGGGCAACGGCCACTGGCCGTAGCGGCGGAGGCTCTCCTCGTCGACAGCGACGACCGCCACCGGGCTCTTCTCCGGCTCGCTCCCGCGCGCCGGTGCCAGCAGCCGCAGGCGCCGGTCGTAGGACCAGCCCTCGGCCCGTTCCAAAAGGCCGGCCCGTTCGAGTCCGAAGGTCAGTGCGGCCGCGAGGACGGCCAGCCCGACGAGGATCCAACCTCCCCGCTTCTTCTGGTGCCGGCGCAGCGGGTGACCGATACCACTGCCTTTGAGTCGCGGGGTCGCGTCAACCACGGCGATCCTCCCCCACTCAACATTACGTTCCGGCGGTCGTCTTTCCCTCCAAGCGGTGGCCGCGGCGGGAGGATTGCCGTCCCGGCGGGCGAATTTGCCAGCATGACCCTGCGCGTGATTGCCAACCCCATTGCCGGCCGCGGCCGGGTAAAACAGGTGCTTCCGCACCTGCGCCGCCTGTTCGAGGCCTGCGTGGGCGAGTATGACCTTCAGCTCACGGAAGCTCCGGGCCACGCTGAAGCGTTGGCCCGGGAGGCAGCCGCCGCCGGCTGCGACCGGGTGGCCGTCGTAGGGGGGGACGGCACCGTCGGGGAGACGCTCAACGCCCTCGCCGGCACGGGCACCGCTCTCGGGATAGTGCCCATCGGGACCGGCAACGACCTGGCCCGCAACCTCGGTATCCCCCGCTCGCTCGAAGAGGCGGTGGCGGGCCTCGCCACCGCCGTGCGGCGCCGCATCGACCTGGGGGAGGAGAGCGAACGGCTGTTCGGCGTCATCGTGGGGGTGGGCTTCGCGGCCGACGTGATGCGCCAGGCCAACCTGCGCCGGGGACCGGCGAAGGGGTCAGCGGCGATCTTCCTCTCGATCCTTCAGACCGTGGCGCAGCTCAAGCCGTTGCCGGTCCGCTTGATCCTCGACGACCGGGAACCCTTCGAAGCACTGATGACCGCGCTCTTCGTCATGAACACCCGCACGACCGGGGGAGGTCTCATGATCTGCCCGGAGGCCGTGCCTGACGACGGGCTGCTCGACCTCTGCCTGATGCGGGACATCGGGCGGCTGGACTTCCTCGCCACCCTGCCCAAGGCCTACTCCGGCCGCCACGCGAGCCACCCCAAGGTTAGTTTCTTCCGTGCCCGCTCGGTCCGGCTCGAGGCTGAGCGTCCGCTGGTCAAGATGTTCGACGGCGACCTCTTCGGCGACGCTCCCCTGGACGCCCGGGTCCGCCGGGCGGCGCTGGACGTGCTCGTCCCGGCACCGGGCACCGGCCGGCCCGGCAGGAAGGGCGGGCTCCGGCCGTAAGCCCCGCCCCCCCTTCTGGCCGCCCCTCTGAAAGGAAGCCTTTAGAAGTGTGAAGAATACTTGCACCGGGAGTCGATGCCGTTACGCTCGACCGATTCAAGGAGGACTTCACCATGCGCCGCATGTCATTATCCGGTCTTGTGACGGGCAAAGTCCTTGCCCACTCTATCTACGCTCCTTCAGGTGAACTTCTTCTTCCCAAGGGGACTAAGGTGAATGAACGCATCAGGCTGCTTCTCAGCAAGTGGGGTTTGTCCGAGGTCTACGTGGAGGAGGAAGAAAGCCAGGAACAGCCAAGAACTATCAAGGCAGGTCCTATTCCCGCGACCGTCAACCGGGCGTATCGGCAGGCTGTCGACAAGATCCGGCAGGCCATGGAGGGGCTGCGGCGCGGGGACTGCGTACCCCTCATGGAACTAGGCCGGTCATGCTCCCAGCTGGTCATGAAGATCGCCTCCGAACCTGACGTGTTGAGCTACCTCCACCTGCTCAACTACTGGGACGATTACACGTTCCAGCATTCGGTCAAAGTAGGGGTCCTGGCCACACTTCTTGCCCAGTGGCTCAAGATGCCTCCTAGCGAACATCTGCAGGTGGCCACGGCCGGAGTTTTGCATGACTTGGGCAAAGCTCTGGTGCCACTCGAAATCCTGAACAAGCCGGGTAGACTGACAACCGAAGAGTTGGCGGTGGTGAGGACTCATTGCCTGGCCGGGCACAGTCTTCTTTCTCCTGATTTCGGCTCTGACTCCATACCATCCCGAGCAGCGCTCGAACATCATGAACGGATGGACGGAAGTGGGTACCCACAACGCCTTCGCGCCCAGGATACTCTGTTGACTTCCCGGATAGTGGCAGTGGCCGACGTCTATGACGCAATGACCTCTGATAGAGTCTACCAGCCCCGACAGCCCGGGTACGCGGTCTTGGCGCAGCTTCAGGAAAGCAGCTTCTCCGTGCTCGATCCGCGAGTCACCCAAACCTTTGTGGAACATGTCGTCCAACGAGTTCACGGACAAACGGTGCGACTCAGCAACGGCTTGGTGGGACAGGTCGTTTTTGTGCATGAGCGCGACCCCCAGCGGCCGATTGTCGCCGTTGGAAAGCGCCTCATCGACCTGAGCCGGCAGTCGGCGATCCACCTCGTCGGTGAAGCGTAGTCTAACCCTTGACACGATCAGGACGAAGTTTGATCACTTGCAGCAGTCCATCCTTGTCAAGGTAAGCTTCCATCAGCCGTCCTGTACTCTCGACGGTCGCTGTCTGCCGGCCTGCCTTCAGGATGACATTCGGTTCGACCTCTTCAGCGGTAACCCGCTTCCCCGGCAGGAAGCTGACTTTTGTCGGCGATCCAGCCGGCGAACCTAATGACTTGACGTGGACATTGCCGCCGCTGGTGATGGAACCACCACGGAACACTCCACGTCGTCCTTCGACGCGCACGTCTTGCCCGGCGCGAAGCTCCGAACCGTAGCAGCCGTCCCCCACGATGCGGATGCGGCCGCTTGCTTCAAGCGTGCAGTTCTGCACATAACTGGCATAAAGGTGCCCTGGCGCCTGAATGTTCCTCTTGCAGGTCGAGATGATTCTCTTGAATCTCTCAACGTCCGCGGCGATCTCCACCACACTCCGGATGTTCACCGGACCTAGTCCCGTGTACCGTTGGGCGCACTCCTCCACGAAATGAAGAATCTCCTCATCTGGCGGCGAATTCTGTGGCTCAAGGATGTCGGCCAACAATGACGGAATAGCGTGGAACTTTCTGTCCAGCAGTAACCTCACCAACGGGCCGTCGTTTTCCAGGTTAGCCCCCACAGTCCGGAATGACGGGTGTGACTTGATTTCATAGATGGACTTGACGAGTAGCTCAAGCTCCAGAGCCAGCTCTTCAAGCCGCAACACCATGGTGCTTTCAATGGCATCCAGGCCGCCTGCCCGCACCACGCAACTTATCAGATTGCCTCGGATGTCTATGCTTCCACCGGCCACTATGCTGGCTTGCTCGGCGTCGCCCAGGATCTTGATATCGCCGGTTGCCCGGACTTTGATGCCGGAACGGACACTGCCCTTGATCAAGATGTGCCCCTGGAACGTCAAATGACCAGTCGCTACGTCCGCGTCGCCCTCCACGACGTACACCGGCAAGACGGAGAGCTGATTGTTCTTAAGAAGCGGACGCCCCTGCCGCGTCGCCACTGCGACCAGCCCGTCCTCCAGCAATTTGACTCCCGGTCCGACTATAATCTCTACATCGTTTACCGGAGGCGCCGGTATGGCTTCGCCTGTAACGGTCATCCCTGGCGCTCCAGGCCGCGCCGGTGTCTTCCGTGCCAATACTTCCCTTTCAGCTACGCACACCAAGTCACTCCGCGCCAGCAGGTCAACGCGATCCTCGTCGCCAGTGAAGACGCGGGGAACAGACTCACTGTCCGGAAAATAGTACTCGATGCGAGCGTCTTCTCCCGGAACTGGAGGGTCGCCGCGGGCGACAAGCACGGTTCCTTCGTGTTCCAAGGCGTTCAAGACGGCTCCCGAGTCGATACCGTAAGTGATCCCCTCCTCAGCCAGCAGTCGGAGCACATCCTCGACCGTAGGCGCCTCGGGTTCGGTCTCTTGGACCACCGTGGCGGTTACGGTCAACCGCGGGGAGGGGGCCGCGTCATCCAGCTTGAATTCTTGGCCTTTGCGGCGTTCGATGGTAAGATAGGCTTCCAGCTTGGACTCGGAGACACGCACCTTCATCCGGCATTCGGCCGCGCGCCGGGGCGCGTACACCTCAACTTTGAAGCGCGAGGTGACGATGGTAGGTCCCTGAATAGGTTTCCCGTTGACGAAAACCACCACACCAGCCCCGGGGGCAATTGTCGGAAACTGGCCTCGCCCCGCCGGATCCGTTATCACGACTTTTCCGTTCCGGATAGCCACCGTGCCCGCGGCATCGGCAGGCCTCTCCGTAGTGGAGCATGACTCGGGGGCCTTTGCAACCGTGTCCAAGAGCTCTTGCAGTCTTCCCTCGAAGTCGAGGTGGCGCGGAGAATGAGACGACGGCAGCTCCTTCCGGTCGCGACCAGCCGTTCCACCTTTTTTCCCCTGGAGCCAACTCCGGAAACTCACTCACCCACCACCCCTGAGCTGCGTTCCGTCGCTTCCAGGCTCTGTCGCTTGATCGCCACGGGGGGCAGATTGAACCTGAGAACCAGCGTGTCGCCGGTCGTGTCCCAAATAACCTCGCTGGCCAGATGCCGAAGCATTTCGCCGCTCAGGAGCAGAAGGCTCGAAACCGACCCGGGGAGATGCAGCGCGACGAACAACGTATCGCCGTTTTCCACCAGCCTCAGGCGAGCGGTGTCGACCAGCCTTAGCCCTTGGATCAAGGCTTCCGATATGGCCAGCGTCATGCGCCAGACTGTCTGGCGGGGAATCAGCAAGCCGCCTGCAGCTTGACCCACCATTTCCCTGGCGCGAATGATTCCGTCCGGCCCGCAGACGTCAACCGCGGTCAACTGCCGGCCGACGATGCGGGCCTCCACCTCCTCAACAGGAAGCGCCTGAAATCTCCCTTTAGGCGTCAGCAAGGAGCAGCATCGCCCGTATACCCGGGGCGCGATCTCCCGTTCACTTGTAGCGTGCTGTACGTTCTTGCCCCACAAGTCTTCCTCAAGCAACTGCCTGACCGCGGTCTCCAACTGTTCTTCACTGCCTTCAGGCAAGCCATCCAGGGTACTCAAAGCCTTAGTAAAGCACCGGAACGCCGCGCCCAGCAGACTGTAGTCGCTGGCCATCTTCTCACGATAGATGGCAGCGGTCGCCTGCTGCACCAGGTCAACTGCGCCTCCCGCTCCATCATGCCTGATGGCGCACCCGATGGAGAGGATCAGCTGGGGCTCCGCTCCACACGCATTGTACCGGTCCACAGCGCGTCTGAGTTGGAGACAACCTTCTCTCAGCGTGACCTCATCGGCATCGCGCATGAGCACGGCGAACTCGTCGTCACCAATCCGCGCCAGCACACCGGTTGCGCCGAAGGTTTCCCGCAAGATGCCGGCAGTTGCCAGAAGCAGAGCGTCTCCAGCAAGATGACCTGCCGCACGGTTAACCAGCCTGAGCCCATCCACATCGCAGAGGATCAGCCCAATCCTGGCACCGGCAGATATGGCGCGCTGCAACTCCCCTTCGAAACAGGAGCGATTACGGAGACCCGTAATTGGATCATAGAACCGCAAGTACTCCAGTTGTTGCTCTGCTTGCTTGCGTTCCGTCAGGTCTCGCCACGACTCAATGCCTCCGACGATGTTCCCTTCGCCGTCCAGGAGCGGAGAAGCGGCTACCCCGACGAACGCCCCCCGCCCCCCGTACAGGGACGGCAGGAACATCTCTGTGTACAGGGTGGTACCCCGTTTATGTACGTCCTTGTACCCTAGATCAGCCAAGTACTCCGGCGGACATGCGAGGAGATCAACGATACAGGGCCGGGGTGTCCCGTAAAGCGCCGCTCCGTAGGCATAGTCCCCCTTGTTGATGATGTCTTCCTTGCGAACCCCCGTCATCTCTTCCATCGCCTTATTCCAGGCGATGACCTTTCCGTCCCGACCGACCACGAAGGTGGCGTCCGGAAGGAACTCTATAATGTCAAGGAGCTGCTGTTGGGCAATGCATAGCTCGTTCACCAGAGTGTTGCAGTTACCCTCATTCCCTCGTAAGCGTATGGAATGCTGCAGCGCCGTGAGCATGGCGTTAATCGCTTCTCTCAGGCGAGAGAACTCATCCTTTCCGTCCGTGGGAACCCGCACGGACAAGTCTCCGGTCGCGACAACCTGATATACGGCTTGAGTGAGCCGGGCCACTCTCGAGAGGATGTCCCTCTCCAGAAAACAGGCGACGGCGTTTATAGACAGGAGACCCGCAAGCACCAGAATCGCAAACGCGACATTTGTTCGCATAAATCCTTGCTGGTACAGCCGTCGAGGTGCTTCCACACCGGCCGGTCCAGGCAGGAGGTAGGTGAAGATCGCACTCAGAATGGCGACCAAAGCAACCAGCGCCACGGCGAGAATCAGCAGGGTCTTCTTACGCAAGCTCATCCTTACTACCCCCAGGCGCGTTCTGACGGAAGGCATCTTAGACAGTACCCATACATCCTTGGCGATCCTTTTCTATCCTTCGCCATCTGGTATTTTAATCCTTCAGATGAAGGCGGTGAGACGGGAGCACCGCCGGGTAGGAACCGATGATCCGCAGGAGCGAACCCTGCTCCTTCAACTCGGCCAAGGCGCCGGCCAGCGGTTCGACAGCGGCATGTCCCTCGGCGTCAATCAAAAAGACGTACTCCCCGAGCTGTTTCCTGGCCGGCCGGGACTCCAGCCGGGAGAGATTGATCCCCCGCGCGGCGAAGACACCCAGCATCTGGTAGAGGGCGCCGGGGCGGTCGCGCTCCAGGGCGCAGACGAGGGAGGTCCGGTCGCAGCCGGTCGGTTCCACCGGCTCCGCCGCTCTGCCCACCAGCAGGAAGCGAGTGGCGTTCTCGGCCACGTCCTGGATGTTCCGTTCCAGAATGTCCAGCCCGTACAGGCGGGCGGCCCGCTCCGACCCGACCGCCGCCAGGGGAAGCTCGTTGACCGAGACCACCCGGGCCGCCTCGGCCGTGCTGGCGGTCTCATACTGCTTGGCCCGGGGCAGGCGGCTCTGCAGAAAGGCCCGGCACTGCCCGAGGGCCTGCTGGTGCGAGAGCACGGCGATGACCGAACCGAGCTTCAACCCCCGCTTCCCAAGCAGGTGGTGGACCACCGGCAGGACCGCCTCCCCGGCGATCGCCAACTCGGCGGTAGAAATGAGATAATCCCAGGTCAACCCGACCGACCCCTCCAGGGAGTTCTCTGCCGGGACCACCGCCCAGCGGGTGTTCCCCGCCCGGACGTCGTCCAGGGCTGCCGGGACGCTCACGTGGGCCACCAGGCCGTCCGGCGGCACTCCCAGCGCTGAGGCGAACCGCTCAGCCGCCTCCTCGCTCAGCGTCCCGTGGGGTCCCAGGTAGCCGAGTCTGTCGTTGGTCGTCATGCTCGTTCCCCTCCCGCCTCGACATCTGTTCCCGCGCTGAACGCCCGTCCGGCCGCCGCGGCGACCGCGGGCAGTTCCCCAGCCAGCCGGCGCAGTTCCTCGGGGGTCAGCGACTGGTACCCGTCGGACTGGGCCTTCGCGGGATCCGGGTGGACCTCGATCATGAGTCCGTCGGCCCCAGCCATCACCGCCGCCTTGGCCAGGGGCGTCACCAGCCGGCACTTCCCGGTCCCGTGGCTGGGGTCGACGATCACCGGCAGGTGGGACAACTCCTTCACCGCCGCCACCGCCGCCAGGTCGAGGGTGTTGCGGGTGTACCGCTCGAAGGTGCGGATGCCGCGCTCGCAGAGGGCCACCCGGTCGTTCCCCGTGAGCAGGACGTACTCGGCGGCCAGGAGCCACTCCTCGATGGTCGACGAGGGGCCGCGCTTCAGGAGGACCGGCCGCCCCGCCTCGCCCGCCGCCGTGAGCAGGGCGAAGTTCTGCATGTTCCGCGCCCCGATCTGGAGCATGTCGGCG
>DYFA01000069.1 GCA_020725425.1 Aneurinibacillus sp. | reverse complement strand
GGGTAGCCCAATTCCCGCCTGACTGCGGCCGAGCTGCGGTTGTACTTGAGGTACAGTCTGACTGCTTTCATCTGGTCTGCATGTGTGTACACGGACATCCCCCTGACTCAATTTGAGTCCAGGTTTTTGTCCGCACCCCCCTCTTGGCGGTCGAATTTTCCCCACCCTGGCTGAGGCAGGCGGGACAGTGATGAAACCCGCCTTGGCAAGCTTGGCTATGGAGGCTGGGGCTGACGCCTGTGGACTTCGCCGGTCCGGGGGTCGATGATTGGGATGGTCGGGCCAGCGTATCAACGAGCATCTTCTCTCCGGTGCGGTAATCGTGACGCGAAACGACGTCAAGCTTCTTCGAGCGGCGGTAACGCTCGCAGAACTGTGAGTACTGGTAACCATCAGGGTGCTGCTGCTTGCATTCCACCCACAAAAGCTCCAGCGTGACACCCTTCTTGCTCAACTCCGGGTGTATGTAGTTCCAGTCTGGCTCCAGACGGATGCGGGGGCGGCCTTGGTTGCCGCAATGGAGAAATTGTTTGAGCGCCGCCTCGTCCAGCTCTCGGGCAACGGCCAGGTAAGTCCGGCCGCTTGCGCCCGGCGGAACACCTTGCTGGCAGTACTGGGGGCGGTGCGGAGGCTTTTAGGGACTTGCCTCATGGTGAGTCCCAGTTCGTAGCGCAGGCGCACAGCTTCCTTGATCGGGCGCATAGACAACCTCCTGCGAGCCATCTCTCAGTCCTCCGCTGAACGCATTCGCATCAGAGTTGGAGACACAGATGGCGGTCCCTTCAGCCAGGTGGTTTTCCAGCGCCTCTGTCTCCGGAAGTGTTCGCGAATTATCGGAACGGGTGTTCGCTTTGGTCCGGAATCCCCAGCAGCTTCCATGCGCACAGTATTTGCGCAGGAGCTTCACTTGGGAACACGACAGTAACCAAGGACTTTGCTCGCGTCAGGGCAACGTAAAGTAGACGTCTGTCTTCATCGTCCATCCAACACGGCTTTCTCCAGCCACCTATCGGCTCCCCGGCATTCGACAGCCATGGCAACACAACGTGATCGAACTCACGGCCCTTGCTCTGATGAGCTGTGAGCACATAAACACCCGAACGCAGACTGTGTTTCCAATGGTTAGACACTAGGATCGCGTTTTCCAATCTGTCGCAAAACGATTCCCAGGTGTCCTGTGGAGTTGCCGCCGCCGCAACCTTGATCATCTCCCTGACATAGAAGGTGCCATCGGCATCTGCGTAGGCCAGATCCGCGGTGAGAAGACGAGAAGCCCAGAGAACGAATTCCAGGCCGCGCCTGAATCCAGCGGGGTTCCCGACTCCCAGCTCATCCCACCAAGGTAGGATTTCCTTGCGCATTGCCGAGAGCCTCTCGTCGCGACGACCGCGTAGGGGCTCCGTAGCATTCCGTGCCAACTCATCTCGGAAGACAACGGCGTGTCCCGAGACTCGATAGGGATCCACCAGTAAGCTGTCGAGAAGATTGCCCAACCATCCGGCGACATCTAGGTGGGTCTCCGCTCTCCGCAGTTCATCGATTCGATTTCGCATTGCCTCGTCGGGGCTGTCCTCTCCTCCAATGAGCGAACACCGAAAAAAGGGACCGGTTCGTGAATGGGGTTTGTGGGACAGTTCTTTTCGGATGACGTCAGCTAGGTAGCTGAATCTAGTGATTATCGCAGTGCTGCGATCTGGATTGATGACGCTTCCCCAACGAAGGGCACTCAGGCACCTCACTTTGTCCGGAATAAGACCCTTGTCGGGTTGAGGCGTTGGCGCTCGATGAAGACTAAGCCAGGGGTGTGGACGCGGGACAACGGCGCCTCCCCTAAGTCCGTCCTGACGCAGCTCGCGAATGAACTGGGCCAAGTCCCTCTGGGCGCCTGAACGGTGGATCTCGGTAAATTCCACTCTGGCTTCGGGGGTAATGTCGAATTCCCGAGCGGCCTGTTCCGGCCTATCCGGCGACGCGCCTCGCCATCCGTAAATCATCTGAAACCTATCGTAAAACACTGCTAGACGCGATGGGTGCCACAGTTGGAGGATTTGCCACTGAAGGTCATCGGTGTCCTGGAATTCGTCTAGGATCACTACGGGATAGGCGGCGCGCAGCCAGTCTAGCAGCGAGGGAGAGCTCCGCAAGAGATGAAGAAACAGCGGTGCAAAATCGTCGTAGTGCGGGCGGCCCATTAACAGGCCACGCTTTGCCTCATTGGTCAGCAAGGTCTTGAGCTCAGCAGGAAGCTGCGCCTGGTCTAAGAGAAAAAGGGAGGGGGCCCTTAATGCCTCTTCCTGTGCACTTGTCCGATCCGTTCCTCTCAGTCGGGTGCACGCAATGGCTCGCCGAACTCGAGCTTCCTTTTGTGCAACGGTGGCGGCGCGAAGCTCTGTGCTGCAGCCCCATAGCCCTGCACGCTTCGAAATGAGTTCAAAGTAGAATGAATGGTAGTTGGCCACTTTAACGGCCCTGGCTTCACTCGCGCTCATCCATCGCTCGGTCTGGAATCGGTCCATTTCCCGTTCCAGCTGGACTCTTGCGTTGCGGGAAAACGTCAATAACAGCGCCGGGCGGTGCACAGAGGTCCAGCCAAGTCGGTTTACATAGAGAGCCAAATAGACTCCAGCGAAAGTTTTGCCACTTCCTGGCGGGGCTTCGACCATGATTGCCCCAAACTGCCGAAGCCTTTCGGCGGCGAGTTGCTGCTCCGTAGTGGCTGGGGGCCAGTTAGGGAGCGACAATGTGCGGGCATTCATTGTTTGTCCATTCCGCTCCCGTCATGATTCCCAGGACTCGCCGGCGAAGCTGATCCACGGCCTTAGGAAAGACATTGCGGGCGGCAAGGTGTTCCGCAATAATTCGCATGTCCCTTGTGCTCTTGCATTCATGAGGACCATGTAGCAGAACGTACAAGAAAGCTCGTTGGGTAACGACGTCGTGTAGTGAATCCAGGTCAAAGTCACCGAGGTTACCGGGAAAGCGTTCGGGCAGCTGAGCGCGCATGCTTTCATTGACCTTGTTGACTGCACTTATCCAGCGTTCGTCCTTCAACTCGTGTCCGCAATCTTCATAGGCCTCCTGGATGGCCGCAAACAGGGCCGCAGGGGGAACTTGACTGACTAGAACAACCTCCAAGTCACAGCCAGGAGTGAAAGGCAGGAGATCTCGATTTGACCAACATAAGACAATGGCTCCAGCCTGACGCCCCATTTCCATCAGCTCGGCTGTCGTCTTGTCCGTAGTCTTCCCAGGGCGATCATGATCAAGGAGAACGATACAGCGCCGTCTAAACGCGCATAATGCACGGGCGTGTTTCACCGCTTTCTCTCGATCTTCACCGTTGACTATCTGAAGGCCCAAGTGGAACGGGTTTTCCGAAGGTCGATTGCTTGCAAGTTGACGAAAAGCTACCGGGAGAAAGCCAAGTTCACTCGGCCCTTCAACCACCAATGCACATCGGGCCAAGAGAGCGGCGGAATACCTTTCTCGCTCCCTCTCAAAGGATTTTTTGGTCGCCACAGGCAGATAACGGGCCGATAAAACAGTCGACCGTCTTTCGGATGTATTAGATACGGGAACCATCAATAACTGATCCGCCCCGCCCAGACTACCCACAAGCGCAGGTGAATGCGTAGTCACAAAAAGCTGGCTGTCGCTGACCGATGAGCGTGAGCAAAGTTCAGTGAAGACCCACTCGGCCAGAGCAGGTTCCAGGTTCTGTTCTGGTTCCTCAAGTGCGACGATGCAGTGCGTTCCGGGTTTGGCAACCAACTCTATGATGCTGAGGAGCAACAACAGGTTCTGAACTCCCTCGCCTTGGTACTCGAGGGGCAGTGAAGCGAGGCCCTTGTCGGTATCGGTGCCCTGGTCCACCGGAAACCGAAGTGCCAAGCTAGTCGCGTTTCTCAGGCGCCATGTTTCGGAATTCAGAAACGTCAGAGTAAAAGTCCCGAGTCCCTGACTGGTTCCGTGTCCAAGCAATTCCGGCGCCACCAACGTGTTCAACCGCTGCAGCAGTTTGTCAACCTGAGGGTTCTCAAGCAACGTAGTCCTGGCGCCCTCCAACGTGTTGAGCAGGCCATGAAAGATGGAGTTCAAGCTGTTGTCAGTCAGCGTGCGGGAAAGGAGGCTCCGCCTCGCAAGAGACAACTGTTCCAGAGGGTTCTTGCGCGTGGAGTAGTACCGAAAATCCAACAACCGCTTGATTTCGGTGGACAGGGGAACTATGACGTTCCCCATTTCATCGCAAATCGAATGCTGGACGATAGCGGTTTGCGCCTCGTCGTCCCACTCGGCGGTGAACCTAACCGCCAGTAGCCTCTCGTGATTCGGTGGGGGATCAGCAAAGGGTTCAACTGTCACGGGGTTGATGCCGACTGGATGGTCATCTGACAGCTGAACTTGCCAAAGGGTCAACTTGTCGAAGAGCTTGGCCTTAAGGTCGTCATTCTCTTGCTCATGCGGTTTCAGCCATACTTGGATGCCAATGTGCCGGGAAACGTCTCCGCGGAGGTAGTCAAATCGGGTGATAGTATCATCCCGATTCCACAAAATGAGCGGATTGAGGATCAAATCCATGGCCCGAAGGAGGCTTGTCTTTCCGGAGTTGTTGGGTCCCACGAGTACATTGACCCCGGGGCTTGGGAACACCCACATATCCTCAAGCGAACGAAAACCTCGAACTCGAACCCCAAATACGTACATGTGCTACCTCCCCAACCAAGGACCAACCCTCTCCCTGCATGTCGTATTCTTCCATTTCTACTTGCACGATCCAATCCCTTGCGCAATTCGCGGGCCTGTTTCTGAGAGCCCGACAGGGATTTCGGGCTTCTTGGACCGAAGGAGTCGAGAAGAGCCGACTCTCTCCACTTCTCAAGAGCAGGATGCCACCGGCATTAGGCGAGTTCGGCCTAGGCTGGCTGGGCTTCAGCCACGGACTTGGCGTTCCACTGAGACACGGGATCTTGGATCCGAAACCTTCCACCCTGAGTAGCAACGATCTCCCGCAGGAAAATCCACCCAGAAGACGAAAACCATTTCGGGCTTGTCACAGTCGATAGGGTGAATCTCCCGCGTGAACAAAGCCTCGCGGGTAAGGGGGTGTGTCGGGATGGCTTCACCCCTGGAGTTTCCTCTGTGTGAGCGCGCCGAACGGCTCGGGCTCTTCGACGGCTGGAGCGCCCTGGTCGTGGCGCCGACGGCCACGGGCAAGTCGCACATCGGGCGGACGGCGATCCGTCGGGCGCTAGAACGCGGCGAGCCCGGGCCGCACGTCTACCTCGTCCCGTTCCGGGCCCTGGCGGAGGAGATCTACCAGAGCTTCCTGGAGGAACTCGCTGCTACCGGCTGGCGCGTGCGCATCTCCACCGGCGACCACCGGGACGCGCTGCGGTCCGAGAGAGTGACCTGCTGGTTGCCACCTATGAGAGTTTCGACGCTCTCTTGCGCCGGAGCGTCCTCAAACCCGGGGTGGTGGTGGCGGACGAGTTCCATCTTCTGGCGGACGAGACGCGCGGACCAGGGGTGGAAGGGCTCATGGCCCGCCTGATGGCGATGCGGCGCCCCCGCTCTGTCATTGCCCTGTCGGCGGTCGTGGAAAACGGCCGGGAGTTGGCGGACTGGCTGCAGGTGCCGCTCCTGGAGGGCAGCCCGGAGGACCGCCCAGTCTCGCTCGAACTCGAATGCCGGATGGTGGACGACCTGGACGACGGGCTTCCCCGGTCACTTGAGCCCTTCTGCCGGGACCGAGCGCAGGCCATTGTCTTCTGCAGTTCCCGCCGCGGAGCGGAAAAGGCGGCCCAGGCGCTGGCCACGCACCTGGCCGGAGCGCTCGCCCTCGACGAACGCGCTTCAGTCGAAGAGCAAGCGGTGAACCTGGTCATGGAAGAAGATCAGGCCGCGCAAGAGATTGCCGAGGTGCTCCCGTCGGGCGTGGCCTATCATCACGCCGGTCTCTCCGGGGAAGTGAGGCGGCAGGTCGAGGAATGCTTCCGGAAGGGGCGGCTGAGGGTGCTCACGGCCACCCCCACCCTGGCGGCCGGCGTCAATCTGCCGGCCGAGATCACGGTGGTGCGGGACGTCTTCCGGGCCGAAGCCATGCGGGGCAGTTTCCGCCACGTGCTGCTGCCCAGCGGGGAGTTGCTCAACATGCTCGGCCGGGCCGCCCGCCCAGGCCTGGCGGAGCGCGGGAAAGGGATCGTGCTGGTCGAGGGGCGTTACCGGAACGACCGCGACGTGAAGGAACTCGTCGCGAATGTCGAGGCGGGTCGCGGAGGCACGGTGCGGAGCCGACTGCCGGAGAGCTTCGAGGCGATGATGCGGTTTGTCCTGGCCACGGTGGTTGAGACGGGAGAGACTTCACGCCAGGGCATGGCTCGCGCCTTCGAACACACCTTCGCCTACCATCGTGAGCCACAACCGATCCGCTTCGACCGGTCGCTACGCGAGGATTTGATGGAAGACATCCCTTCCTATCGCAAGGTAGCTGCTTCGGGGGGGTCCATCCGGCTTGAAGGCTATGAGGTGACCCCCTCCGGCGTGCACGCCCGGGTCGCCTCCGGAGACCACGCCTATACCGTGACCTTGACGGTGACTGGCCTCTCCTGCACTTGCCCGGCGGCCAGCCAGTACTATCGCGGCCAGGTCTGCAAGCACCAGGCCTGTGCCACATCTTCGGTCAGACGCTGGATCTGGGCACGCGGTTATCTCTGGCGCTGGAGATCCTGGAGGACTGGCGGCTGGTGGAGCGGATCCCGGGCGGCTGGCGGACGACGCCGGTCGGGGAGCTCGCCTCCGCCTCCGGCTTCGATCTCCTTTTGGTGCGCGGGGCGGTCGAGCGCGTCGAGCGGGCGAAGAGCGCCTCCTACCGGGAAGTAGCCTCCTGGGCGGTCGAAGACTACTTCGAGGACCCGGACGACGAGGCGCGCTGGAGACGAGCCCTCACCGCGTGGCTGGAAGAGGTGGACGTGCGCAAGATGACGCTGCCCACGCGGTATCGTGGCGACTTCGACCAGCGGCTGGACGATCTGGCCAGAGTCTGCCTCCTCTATGAGAGGGCGGCCAAGGTGCTCGGGAAGCCTCAGGTGGCCAAGGTAGCTCACGAGGCGGCGGGAGCGGTGCGCTATGGCGTCGCCCCCGGGCTGGTTCCGCTCATGGCGCTCCACTTCGCCCAACTTGGCCGCGCCCGTTGCCGCGCCTTATACGAGCGGGGCATCCGCAACGTGGAAGCGCTGGCGGCCGCCGACCCGCGGTCAGTGGCTGACCCGCGCCGCGACGGACGACAGCGGGTGTCGGAGTTGGTCGGTAAGATGGGAGCAGGAAAACCAGGCGGCCAGTTCAATTCATTCATTGGCCGCGTCCGCTTGGCTTGCAGATTCGCGGCGCAAGGAGCACCCGCATGTCTGAGATCAGTCCGGTAACGGATCTCGTGGAGAAGCTTGAGCAGTGGATTCGTGCCCAGGAGGGCGAGCGCCTCGAATTCAAGGAAGCGAGGATCCGCTTCTCCTATGACGATCTCGCCAGGTACTGCTGTGCTCTGGCGAACGAGGGCGGGGGGAAGGTGATCCTGGGCGTCAGCGATCAGCGGCCGCGCCGGGTCGTTGGCACCCAAGCGTTCGCACAGCCCGAACAGGTACGCAACTCGTTGATGCAGAGACTCCCTTTGCGCATCGAGGTATTGGACATTCCGCACCCCGACGGTCGGGTCCTCGTTTTCGAGGTGCCAACCCGCCCACTCGGCACTCCGCTCAAGTGTGACGGGGTTTACTGGTCGCGACAGGCCGACAGCCTCGTGCCGATGTCCGAGGACAAGCTTCGGAACATCTTCGCCGAGACGGGTCACGACTTCTCTGCCGAAGTGTGTCCCGGCGCGGGAATCGAAGATCTCGACCGGCAGGCCATCGAGGATTTCCGCCAACGCTGGATCGACAAGTCGAAAAACAACGCTCTCGGCGGCGTCGAGCCCGAACAGCTTCTGCGCGACGCCGAACTCCTGCTGCCAAACGGGCTCACTTACGCCGCACTCGTCTTGTTTGGGACGCGCGCCGCGCTCGGCCGCTTCCTTGCCCAGGCCGAGGTTATCTTCGAATACCGATCCGCGGAGGCTTCTGGACCGGCCGCACAACGCGTCGAATACCGGCAAGGGTTCTTTTCCTTCTATGAAGACCTATGGAGCGCTGTCAATCTGCGGAACGATTTGCAGCACTATCAGGACGGACTCTTCATTCGCGATATTCCCACGTTCGCCGAGCGCTCGGTGCGCGAGGCGATCCTGAACGCCGTGAGTCATCGGGATTATCAACTGGGCGGAAGCGTCTTCGTCCGTCAATACCCGCGTCGGTTGGTGATCGAAAGTCCCGGCGGATTCCCGGTGGGCATCACCGTCGAAAACATCTTGGAGCGCCAAGCTCCCCGTAATCGGCGCATTGCGGAAGCGTTCGCCCGTTGTGGGTTGGTCGAACGCTCGGGCCAGGGGATGAACTGGATGTTTGAGGAAAGCATTCGCCAGGGGAAGCTGCGCCCCGATTTCACTAGCACCGATGCGTATCAGGTCGTGCTCACACTCCATGGCCAAGTCCAGGACCCTCGATTTGTGAGGTTCCTTGAGGAGGTTGGGCGCGAGACGCAAGCGAGTTTCGACGTACACGACTTCTTGCTGCTTGACCTGATCCACCGCGAGGAGCCCGTCCCGGCCGGTCTGCAGTCCCGGCTACGGCGACTTGCGGATCTCGGTGTGATCGAAACCATGGGCCGTGGCAGGGGGGCGAGATACCTGCTTGCCAGACGTTTCTATATCGCCACTGGCCAAGGAGGCGTGTACACTCGCCGAAGGGGATTGGACAGAGAGCAGAACAAAGCCCTTCTCCTGAAACACATTGAGGAAAACAGGGCGACAGGTGCGAAGATGCAAGAATTTCGGCAAGTACTGCCTGCACTCTCGCGGAGCCAGATTCAGGTGTTGTTACGTGAGCTAGTGAAGCAGGATGCCGTGCATTCGCATGGCGCAACACGATCAGCTCGCTGGTACCCTGGACCGGGGAGGCCGGATTGCAACCATGAATAGAATTAGTTGCAATGCAGTTGCAAAAGCGCTCCGCATGGAACCCCAGAACTTGCTGTTAGACCCGGCGCTCCTCGACATGGCTCATTACAACTACCCACAATCTCTACGCAGGTACGCTGCAATCACCTGCCGAGATTTGTCGGCCGTCTGTCCCAGACAAAGCACGGCTGGGCTTGAGCCAGCCCTGGCCCTGTAGGCTGCACGCCTGGTCGGCATTGATGCCATTGCCCTCCGTGTCTTGCATCTGCGGTCTACGGGTTTATGCTAGGAGAGGCGTGCCAGGTATGCCAGAACGTAGTCTCGGAATCGCTCCAGGTCTGTGGGCGCTTGTCTGAGTGCACCGTAGACAATCCCTGCTTCCACCTTTGTGTACTCATGAACCAGGATGTTCCGGAAGCCGGCCATCTTCGTGTAGTTCTGAAGCGCTTTCGCCGGGATGATTCCCTCCTCTGCCAGCACCTGAAAAACGGCCCGGTTGTTTTCTGGAGCACGCCACTTCTGTGCCGCGATGAGAATGTTGCCGATATCCAGGAGGCATTCGATTGCCATCTGCAGCGTCCGTTCAATTCCACGCCGCAGCATGGTGTTCTTCTGGAATTCCTCCCAGCTCAACCCTTGTTGGGTTTTCAGATCGGACAGGTAGCCTGTCAGTTCCACCAGTTTCTCACGGACACGTTCCTGGGCCTTCAAGTCCCAGCACCTCCTTGCGGTAGTATTGCAGGCGTGGAACGAAGTCCAGGTACTCAGCCTGGCGTCTGGCCTCAACCATGATCCGTCGGTCTGGCTCGTGTTCACACAAGAGAACATGGGAGCGCAGAATCTCGTGCGCCAAGAGGGGCGGGACGCGCTCCAAATCCACCACGTCCACTTGCAGAGGATGCATTAGATCCTCCAGCCGGCCGAACAGGCGGACGCGCTCCCAGAAAGCCTCATCTGGCTCCAGGTCTGTGGCCAGGATGACCGCAATGTCCACATCGCTGTCGGGGCGAGCGGTCGCTTCCGCCCGGGAACCGAACAAGTAGGCGGCCGCCACAGTGCGTTCCTGGGCGAAGAAGGCCTGCAGGCGCGATGGAATGTCCCGATCCGCACCGAACTCTTGGCAGCCGTCGCTCACCCGCATCCACGCTCCCTTCTTTACCCTGCGCGTCCCCGTTCACAAGTCGCGCCGTCCTTGTGTGGTTTCATTATACATTGACCGGTGGGCTTTCCGCCAGAGCGGCCGCCCCCGCCCGTTGCCAGCAGGAAGCTCAGTGCCCTGGGTCTTCGAATGGCTGCTGAGGAGGCTGGGGCGGGAGGCGCCGGAGCGGCGGCCGACGCTGATCTGCACCGGCGGGTTTCTCAGTGACGCGGCGGTCTGCCTCTTGGACTTGCTCGCGGCGGAAGGGACGGAACTGTGGTACGGCGGCGACTTCGACCGGAACGGCTTGGCGATCGCTTCGTGGCTGGCCGGACGGTACGCGGAGCAGTTCCGGCCCTGGCGGATGGGTCCGGAAGACTACCAGGCAGCGGTGGCGAACGGAGGGCGGACACTCCCGGAGAAGGACGGGGCTTATCTGTTACACATCGAAGGGCCGCTGGCCGGAGCGGCCCAGGCGGTGGCCCGGGGCGGGCAGGCTGCGTTCCAGGAGCAGTTGGTCGCCCAGCTATGCCGCGCGGGCGGTACGAGCCTGACCCGGGATCCCGGGGGCGGAGCTGGCTGACCGGCTGGCGGCCGTCAGAAGCTCTGCCGGTACTCCAACCGGAGAGTTCGATCCTGGGGTTCGGTCCAGACGTGTTGGTAGATGAAGAGAAGCTGGGCGCCGGGGGCGAACTCGGCGGAGAGCTTGGCCGCGAGTTGGTTGACTATCCGGTCCGGAAGGGGGTCACCGAAGTCCGGTTGCCGGTTCTCCCGGAGGAAGTCCGCCGTCAATTCGCCGGTCAAGCGCTGCTCTCTTCCCGCCAGGCGGACCGGCAGGACCGGGCGCACGGTGAGACGGACGCGGCGGGAGGCGGAGCGAGCCTGTTCGGCCGGGTGGTAGTCGGTCGCGTACTCGCAGGCGCCCTCGACCTCCCCCAGCCGGAAGCTTCGGGAGACCTGCACGGCGGCCGTTGCGCCTCGGGGGGCACCTGCGCCAGACCAGGCCTGGGCCGCCTTGAGCGACCACGACTCCCACCGGCCCCCTCGCCGGTCGCGGTACTCCACCGTGCCGGTGAGCACCTGGTTCACGCTGTCCGGAGACGGAGCGGGGGACCTGGCGCTCCGCTGGTACCTCGCACTGTAGCAATAGTTGCCCGGGGGCAGGTAGTGAAGTTCAAGGAGACCGTCCGCCGCCGCTGACCGGGAATCGGCCGGGGCTTCGGCTGCCTCCAGACGGTGGACCAGGTCGAAGGCGGCCAGCCAGGACCCGCCCAGGACTTGTGTCCCCCTGGCCCTGAACCGGCGGATCCCGTCCCGCCCCAGGAGTTCGGAGGCGAGGAGGGGCGTCTGGAAGCCCGCGCTGAGGTGGGCCCATTCCAGGCTCAGGTTGGTCCGCTGCTCCTGGAAGTCAAGGGCGGCCAACCAGGCCTCTCCCCGCTCACCCGCGCCGCCGATGCTGGTTCCCCCTTCGGCGGCGAACCGGGCCCCTCTCCATCGCGGTGTCTCCACTCCCAGGACGGCCACTCCACCTTCCGCCGCGCCCGCTCGGGCTTCGGCCAGGGCGCCTCGCAGGCCGAGCCCCGGCAGCTCCACTTCCCCGCTGGCCCCGCGGAACTCGGTGGCGGTGAGATGGAAGCCCAGCGAGGTGAGGGCGCGGCCGCCGAAGGTGGACACCTGCCATGCCTCCTCTCCCTGGCCGGGACGGTGGAGGGCGGCCCGCCACCCCTCGCTGACGTTCTGGGGAGAGAGCAGGCGTGACGGCAGAGTCAGACCCAGGGCACCCGCGGCTAGGGCGACCCCGTCGCGCTCCAAGCTGACGCTGTACCGCCGAAGGGAGCCCGTCCAACCCGCCAGCGGTTGATCGACGCCCACGAGGTCGCTGCAGGCGGCCGCCTCCGCCTGGACCTCCAGCGCCCAAGGCGGCGCGCTGCCCTCTGCGCCCGGGGCGGCCGGGGACTTCACAAAGACCTCCACGCCCTGTTGGAACTGCTTAAGCGGCAGCACGCTGACTTCGAGGGCCGTCCGCCCGCCGGCCCGCCACCCCTCCCACGCCGGCTTCACCTCCACCTGGAAGCTCCAGGTCGCGGTGGCCACGTTGCCCGCGCGGTCGGCGGCCTGCAGCCAGACGCGGTGGAGCCCCGGCCGCAAGGGTGCAGTAGGTTGACAGGTGACCCGGAGGCGCTCCGCCGCCGGGTACTCCGGCGCCCGGGAGGCCTCGGTGAGCGGCGACACGGTCAGAAGGTGGGTCAGATCCACCTGGTCCAAGACGAGGCGTACGGCCGCCGGGTTGACCCCCACACCGGAATCGGAGAGGGCCACTTCGAGCACCGGGCGGGTGTCGTGCACGGTTTCCGCGGGCCGGGGCGAGACCACTTCCACCACCGGGGGCAGGAGGTCCACCCCGCTTCCAGCGGCCAGCGCCGGGCCTGATAAGGCGAAGGCGGCCGCAGCGGCCGCCCAGGCCAGAAAGCGGCGCACCAGCCCTCACCAGCTCCGCCGGAAGAAGGGGTTCCCGGGCAGGGCGGGCGCGGGGCGAGCGGCGCGGGCGCTCGCCAGCGTCGGCGCTTCGAAGGTGATCGTCATCGCGGCTATGCGCCAGGAGCTGCCGGTCTTGGCGAACTGCCAGCTAATGGCGCCCTGATCAGTGATTGTCTGCTCCACGGGAGGGTCGGTTTCCTCCGCCCACTCCACGACGGTGAACCGGCAGGCGGCGCTGGCGCTGGTGGCCGAGGGCGCGGAGAAAGTCAGGTCGCTCAGGCGCAGGTCAAGCCGGTACCCGTACTGCTGCCGCCAATAGAGCTGGTTCTCCTCGTCCGCTTCCAGTTCCCCGCGCAAGGTGGGAAGGTCCTTCTCGTAGCTAAGCGCGCCTTCTCTCAAGGTCAGGAGGAAGGCGGCCGAGAGCCCATCCGTCATTCCGGAGAGGCTGTACTCTTCGATCCCCTGCTCGAAGCTGCCGACCAGGGCCTCCAGAGCGGCCGTCTCCACACCGGGGTCAAAACTCGGCCCGGATCCGCCCCCTCCCCCGCAGCCCGCCAGGGCCAGGGTCAAGGCCACGGCCACCAGGGCGGTGGCGAAGAGGCCTCCTCGCACCTCCTTCTGGATCGCCTTATTCGACGCGACGTGCCGGACGCTCATCGCTCGTCCCTCCTTCGAGTCAATTCTGTGGCGCTGGCGGGAAGCGGAGCCGCCCAAAGCCGAAACCTCGCCGGTAGCCTTCGACTGTGAAGGACACCGTCTGCTCCGCCGCATTGCCCGCCGCGTCCCAAACCCGAACCTTCACCGAATGCCGTCCAGCGGCGAGCGGGCAGCGCAGGAAGTGGAAGACCAGATTACCGTTGAGGATGGTGGCCGGTACCGGTTCACCCCCGTCCACGCTCACCTCGGCTCCCGCGCAACCCCCTTGAACTCTGGCCAAGATGGTGGAAGAAGCGTTCAGGTCAAGGACGACCCCTTCTGCTGGCGAGACCATCTGAAGCGACGGTGCCGTGGCGTCCCAGGTGAGCGACCAGGCTGAAACCTGTGACCCGTTGTCGAGGAGGTCGGCGGCAGTCAGTTTCACGCTCAACGCCGTCCCTTCGGGGGGCGGGGTGAACCCATCGGGCAGGCTGAGGAGGGCAGTGGACCCTTCCCACGCTACCACCAGGTCGGCCAGCCGGTTTCCGGTGGAATCCTCAAGCCAAGCCTGGAGGCCCTCCAGCTTCACCCCTGCGCCCGGTGAGCCATCGGGCAAGGCCGGGTCGACGATCTCCGCTGCGAGCGCCGAACGGCCGGCCCAGAAGGAGCCGGGAGACGGCTCGAGGTTACTGACGACGGGCGGAGCGGTATCCACATGGAAGGTCCACTGCAGAGGGGTAGAGGCGTTGCCTGCCCGGTCAGCGCAGCTCACCGTGACCGTCCACTGCCCGTCCGGCAGGGTCGGTTCCCCGGAACCCAGCTTGTCGTAGGAGAAGAGGCGGAGCGCCTGGTCTACACCGGTGCCGGAGTTGGCGCAACTGAAGTTGGTCGCACCCGGAGTCAGCGTCCCGCTGAGGCTGCTGTCACGGTTGGTGTAGGCGACCCGGATCGTCGCGGAGTCGACGCCGGTTCCGCCCAAGTCGCTGAAGTCGCATTGGAGGGTGAAGAGACCGGTCCCCACCCAGCTTTCGCCCGCCGGCAGCGGGTTGGAGAGGGGCATCGGAGCGGTGTCCACGGTGAAGGCGACCGCGGCGTAGGTGGGGCTTTCATTGCCCGCCGCGTCCACGGACCAGACGCGCAGTTCATGAGCGCCGTCGGGCAGGGCGTCAGCTTCAGGCACCGTCCAGGTGCACGAGTCCGGTGCAAAGGACACGGAGTAGGGGCCGCGGAGGCGGGCACCGCCGCTCCAGACCTCAGCCCGGTAGCCCGCCAGGCCGCTCCCCGCATCACTCGCTCCGGACCAGGTGAAAGAGGGGGTGGCGTCGGCGATGTACTGGCCGGGAGCGGTGAGGGTCGCGGGGCGGCTGGGCGCCTGAGTGTCCACCACCAGGGAGAAGCTGTAGGTTGTCAGGTGGTTCCCGGCGTTGTCCGCACAGTCCAGGGTCCCGGTCCAGATCCCGTCGGCCAGGGGCTCCTCGGCGAACGCGGTGACGGACCAGACCTGGCCCGACTGCGTGAAGAACCCCGAGCCGACGGTTCGGGTTCCCGCCTCAGGATGCGACAGCACGACGTGGATCGCTCCCTCCTCCCACGTGCCGGAGGTCTTGACGCCGCTCCCCTCTTCTACGATGGTGAAGGAGACGGCCGGGGTGTTGTCGTTGGTGGGGCCCGCAGGGGACATGGAGCTGACCGCGGGGGCGATGGTGTCCACGACCACCGGCGCGGCGCAGGTCGCCCAGGGCCCGGCGTTACCGGCGTTGTCCCAGGCCCGGACCGAGAGGTAGTAGGAGCCATCCGCCAGGCCTTGCTCATCCGGGGCTGAGGCGTCGAGATCAGTAGCCCAGGCGGTCACGTTTCCGACGGCCACGGGCGCCAGGAGTTCGGAGCCGCCGGCGGTCGTGCCGAGCTTCACCTCGTAGTGGCTGAGGCCGGATTCCCCGTCGCTGGCTGCCGTCCAGGTCCAGAGCGGGGTGGTGTCGTTGGTGGGGGTGGTGGCAGAAGGCGCCCCGGGCGCGGTCGGCGGGGTGGTGTCGAGAGTCACCGTCGTTGCGGCGTAAGTCGGGCTCTGGTTGCCGGCCGCGTCGACCGACCAGACCCGCACCGCGTACGTGCCGCTGGGCAGCGCGGCGGACGGGGTCCAGGTGAACGGGTCGGGGGCGTAGTTCGCTGAGCATGACTGCATCAGGCTGTCGCCTTGCCAGAACTCAATCAGGTAGCTGGCCAGTCCGCTCCCCGGTACCGGATCGCTCGCCCCCGACCAGGTGAAGGTCGGGGAGTTGGTGACGGCAGAAGGGCCAGTGAGGCTGGTGGGCGCGGCCGGCGCCTGGGTGTCCAGGAAGAAGGTCCAGGGGAGGGTGGCGCTGTTCCCTGCCCGGTCCTGCACCGTGAGAGAACACAGGTATTCGCCGTCTCCCTGGTCGGCTTCTACGGGCAACGGCGCCTGGAAGGAGCCGGTCAGGTCGCCTGCGTTCGGCTGGGAGGCCAAGGCAACGTTCACCGGTTGCCCGCCCGGCAGGGTGAGGATGAAGGAGGTCAGGCTGCCATAGCCACTCCCCCCGTCGGAGAAACCTGCCCCAAGTATCGCCGGAAACTCGTTCACCGGACCATTCGGCAACGGGCCGGAGAGCAGCGGCGGGGCGGTGTCGACGACCACCGTGGGCGACACTGACCAGCCGGAGACGTTGCCGGCGCCATCCTCCGCCGCTACCTTCAGGCTGTAGGCGCCGTCCGGCAGCGGTGTGACGAGGCGGGGGTCTCGCCGATCGGGGACTCCGCCCGTCCACTCGGTCAGGGGAGTCTGGGTCTTCACCAACAGTTCTCCGCTCCCGGTCCAGAGTTCCAGGCGGTACTCGGCTACCCCGGAGCCGTCGGTATTGTCTGGGGCGGCGAAGTCTTCCGAGGGCTTCCACTGCCAGGTGGGGGTGGAGTCGTTGGTGAACGCCGGTGGGCCGACAGGGACTCCGGGTTCGGAAGGGGCAGTGGTGTCCACGCCAAAGGTCCAGGCGCCGTAATCCACCACGTTCCCGGCTCGATCGCGGACGCCGTTGACCGTGACGGTCCACTGCCCGTCGGCCAGGTTCCCCGGGGTGTAGCTCAAGAGGCCGCTCTCATATCCCGGTCCGCCGGTGGCCGTCCAGCTGCCGTCCCGGTCGGTGACCGGGTTGCCGTCCTGGTAATCGCTCCGGCGCAACTGGATGGCGTTGGCGGAGGGGTCGAGCCCGGCGGCGCGGGCATCGTAGGCGAGGGTCACGGCCGCGCCCGGGTTGTTGGTGAAGGAATCGGGCGCAGGCGTGGGAGCGGTGAGCGCGACCGGCGTCGGGTCGACCCCGAAGGTCCAGGTGATCTCCGCAGCGTTGCCGCCCGCGTCGGCCCGGTCCACGGCGCGCGCCAGAACGGTATGAGACCCTTCCGCCAGCCCGCTCACCGTGCCGCTCATGATATGGGTGTTGGCATCGTATGCCAGGTTCGCGACGGGGTTACCGTCCACGCTCAAGGCGCAGGCCGCCGGGTCGATGCCCGAGGTGGGATCGGTTACCACAACGGAAACGGTCAGGTTACCGTTTTGCAACCAGCTCTCCGGCGCCGGCGTGCGAGAGGCAGGCTCGAAGCCGGGGCTGTCGTTGTCCATCAGGGTGCAGGTCACGTTGGAGCGCGGGCTCCAATTCCCCGCCTGGTCCCGGCAGTAAACGTAATAATAGAAAGTTAAACCCGGGAAACCTTGGAATTCAAACTGGGACGGCGGCGGCTCGCCCGCGGGCGAGGTATAGACGTATTCGCTCCCGTTATCGGGCGTGGTATCGAGATCCCGGTAAACCTTGACCTGACAGGTCCCGGGCAGGTTAGTCCAGTAAACGGTGTTGTAAAGCCCCTTCGTCACCGACGGCTCGGCCTGCATGACGGGGCCTTCCAGCACGATCTGGACGCTTGCCACCGTCCAGCCGCTGATGTTGCCGGCCCGGTCCACCGCCCGGACGCTCAGGTAATAGGTGCCGGAGGCGGTAACCGGCGGCGGGGTGTATTCCGTCACCTCGAAAAGCTCGGTCTCGGCCACGAGATCGTCGCCTCCCGGCGTCGTGCCGTATTTAACCCGGAATTTATCCACGCCGCTGCCGGCGGTGCCGTCTAGAAGAAGCGGATCGTTGTAGCCGAGGCTCCAAGTGGGCGCCGGAGAGAAGCTGATCCCGCCCGGCACCGAGGCGGCGCTCGCCTGCGGCGCGGTGCCGTCGACCTTGACGCAGTCCTCCACCACCACCTCCGCCGACTGTCCGTCGCTGTTTTCGACCCTAAACCTCAGGCTGTAGGTTCCCTCGGCGGCGTCGGCAGAGATGGGAATCCACGCGTTGCCGCCGTTGCCGCCGGAAGGAAGGCCGGTGAGGGTGATGGTCCCGGCCGTCACCCCGCCCTTGAAGACGGTCAGGGTGGCTTTGGTCCAACCGTCGGGGCCTTCCGGGTTGGAATTGTAATAGTAGTCGCAGAGCAACGGCTGGCCGGGGCGAACCCCCCTGGGGTCGCCTTCGAGGGGGGTGATGATGGTCAAGGAAGTAATGGAGGAGGCCACCGCAAAACTCCACGATATTTCGGCCGCGTTCCCTCCCCCGTAAACGTTGTAGGCCGAGTATGCCCCATCTGCCGCATGCGCGGTCACCGTATGCTCTCCAACCGCGAGATTCCCGATCGTCCCGCTCAGAATGTGGGTGGCGGGGTCGTAGGAGAGGCCGGTGACCGGGGTGCCGTCCACCTTGATCCAGCTCCAGCCCACGTCGATCCCGGCGGCGTCCGTGACCGCCACCGCGATGGTCTGGGTCTCCCTGGTCACCGAACTGCCGTCGGCCGGCCGGCGGGTATCCAGGTCGAACTGCGGCGGAGTGGCGTCGTGAATGGAGGAGACACGGTTGGACCAGGGGGTGAGGGCGTTGCCCGTGCCATCCTCATAGCGCACCCAGTAGTAGACCGGGATCCCCTCCGCGCCGACGGAAACAAAAGCCTCCGTCAAGCTGCCCGTCACGGAAAAGTGGAAATCGCCCCCCTCCCCGGGTTCGGCAACGGGGGTGGTGGACCAGACCGCCCTGATCTGCGCCGCTCCGGGAGGCGGCGACGAGCTCAAGTAAAGGAAGTTACTCATGCCCTTGGTGAAAGCCGGTTCGGCCTCAAGCACCGGGCGGTCCGCCACGGCGGTGAAACTCCACGTCACGGTGGTGGATTGGCCGAAGAGATCCGAGGCCCGGGCGGTCAAGGTATGCGATCCGGCGGTTATCTCCACCGTCCCCCGGAGACAATGGGCGGCCTGGTCGTAACTCAGGCCGGAGACCGCCGCATTATCGAGTTCGAGGCCCAGGGAGGAAAGAGCCAGGCCGATCCCGTTATCCGCCACCGGCACGGAGATGGTCCAGCTTCCGGCGCCCACCGTGGCACCGCTCGCCGGAGCGGCACCGTTAAGGTCGATGACCGGCCCCGAGGCGTCTTGGGTGGAGACGACTCCGTTGGACCAGGGGGTGTAATGCCCCCCGGCGTCCTTGAAGCGCACCCAATACTTATAGGTCACCCCGTCCTGCCTGTTGGGGCAGGTCCAGACGCCGGTGGGACCGAACTGGTACCACCCATATGCGGGGTCCCATTCCACACCGGGGGGGTCGGCGGCCGGGTCGCCGGCTTTGATTGCCACCTGAACCATGGACGTCCCCGCGGGTGGCGCGCTCCAGAAGAGGGTGTTCGAGGTTCCCTGGGTGAAGGGCGGTTCCTCTTGGATGACCGGCGCCGAGTTCGTGACGGACCCGCTCGCCCAGCCGCTCAGGTTGCCCGCCCCATCCTCCGCCTGCACGCTGAAGTAATAGGTACCGCGGCCGGGAAGGGTGGGGGTAAGGCTTGTGACGTTCCCCACATCCGTCCGGGCCATCACCTCTTCGCCGCCCGGGGTCGTCCCCACCTTCACCCAGTAACGGATCACGCCCGCGCCCGCGCTGCCGTCGGCGAGATTCGGATCGCTCGCGGCGGCCCAGCTCCAGGTGGGCGGATCGGCGAAGGTGGTGTTCCCCGTGGAGGGCGTCCCCGGGTCCGTCGGCGGCAGGCCGTCCACCACCACCCAGTCCGTCTTGGTCTCCGTTCCGGCGCCCGAGGCGTCGGTGACGGTGACGACGAGGTCGTAGCGACGCGAAGCCGCGTCGGAGGCGATGGGCACGGTCACGCTGCCCCAGTAGTTTGTCCTTTCTATGTAGCCCGCCACCACTTCGCCTTTCTTCACTTCCAGCCGGGAGGTGTAGCTTCCGCTGGCGCCGGCGACCGTGAAGTAAACCGACACGGACTGCCCGGGCCTCACCCAGACCGGACTGGCCGGCTGCTGGATGGTCACGGCCGGCGCGGCCAGGGCCGGCAGGCTCACAATCAGCGAGAGGAGCAGCGCCGCGCCGGCCGGGATTGCCCCCCCAACGAGACTTGTCCAGGATCTCCGCCACATGCCTCATTCACCTCGACATAGAAGCCCTGGCAAGTCTGGTTGCCAGGGCTTGCTCTCCAGCTCACTCTTTGCTCATCTGCACCTGCCACGGGCTATTATCCACGGTGACTCCGTTGATCGTGGCCTTCCACCACATGTACACTCGCGTGGGCGCGGTTCCCGGGGCTCCCACGTAGGTGGTCGACAGGTTCACGTAGTCGCTGCTTCTCCAGACTTCCATGGCGAAGGTCTCGATGTCATTGGACGAATCGTAAACCCACCAGGTGTAGCTCTGTCCCGGTGCGGAGGGGGTCTGGAACGAGGTGGTCCACTCGCCGGCTCCACCGACATCCCAGGTGAACTGGCCCCGATAGAAGTAGCCCTCTGAGGAACCGGTCACCGTGCTGCTGGCTTCGCTGATGACCAGGCGCACCTGCTTCCCGGCGAAGGCCGAACCACTGGGTATCGTCCCGGTCCAGGTGCCGATAGGCCAGTCCACCGGGCGCGGCATCGAGGGCTCTCCGCCGCCTTGCGATACGTTGAAGGTCCAGGTGTGGCTGGCCGTGCCGCCCTTGCCGTCGGTGATCGTCACGGTGACGTTGGCCGAACCTGAACTCGGAGCCGTCCAGTTCACGGCGGTGCCGCTGGTCGCCGAGAGCGTCCCGCCGGTCTTGGTCCAGGCGTAGCTCAGGGCGTCTCCGTCCGGATCGCTGGCCGTGACGGAGAGCGGGATGGTCTGCCCGGCGTTCACAGCGTAAGGCGTGGACGATGGCGAGACTGCGGTGATCTGGGGAGGCTGGTTGCCGCCCACCGGTGCTCCACCCCCTCCGCCGCAGCCGCTCAAGGCTGAAACCAGAAGGAGCGGCAGGAGAAGTGCCGGCACCTTCGTCGTACCCATTCTCATAGCGTTGACCTCCTCATCGCTTGCCCCCGTCCCGCTACACGCGGGAGGGCGGCTAGTTCACGCGGTTGAAATACACCCCGTTGTGCTCCGTCTGTACACCGTTCTGAGTGATCGTCACCCCGCCGTACAGTTGCGACCCCGAGGGGATGAGGCCGCAGACCACGCTGTCGGCCGACCCCGCCCCAGCTACCACGGACAGGTTGGTGACACCCCCCACAGGAGAGCTGCTGATGCTGTTCGGGTTACCAGGGCCGGGCAAGCTGGTGATGTCCACCGCCCCACCGGGCAAGACCACGCACTCCACGCGGCCGCGGTAATAGGTGAACTGCACCCCGCCATAGGTGGCAGTGCCCAGTTGGTCGCCCACTGTGAACTTGACCGCGGGCGCGACCCCCCCTGACTCTGCCACGTCCCGGCAAACGGCGAACCCGGAATCCCCCCGCCTCCCCCTCCACCCCCGCCGCCGCAGCCGGCCAGGGTTCCAGCCAGGAGCAAGACCAGGATGACCGTCAAGCCCAGCCGGCGGGTTGCCTTCAGCATCAGTCAGTCCCCCCTATTTGCGGCTGATCGTTTTCCTGGAGGTAGCTTAGCGGAGGGGCGTCAAAGAAACGTGAACTGGCAGGCAAAAGAAGAAGCCCTGGCAAGTTGGGTTGCCAGGGCCTGGGGCGGTAGTGGTGGCCGTCAGTCGGTCTGGTTGGCCGGGAGGGCCACGGAGGTCACTCCCTCGCCCTCCCGGCTGAGTTCGAACTCGACCTGCCGGGCGTGGTACCGGTCGCCGATCTCCAAGAACAGGCGGCGGCTGCGGGCCAGAGCCCGGGCAGCCGCTTTCGCTTCCCCCCGGCTACGGGCCAGGAGGCCGGTGGCCCGGGCCAGCCAGGCCGGAGTCCACCGGTCGCTTGGGTGGGCCAGCTTCTCCGCCCGGCGCAAGCACACCTCGGCCGGCTCGAGCCGGCCCTGCCGGATCAGCGCCACCGCTCGGAAACAGTAATAGAAGGCTTGAAACCCGCCCCACTGGTAGCGGCGGGCGAGTCTCACCCCTGCACCGGCCCAGCGGGCTGCCTCGGCTCGCTGGCCGTCCACCAGGAGCTCCTCAACTACCACCCGGACGGTGCAGCCGACCATGGGTGGGGGCAACTTGTCGAGCCTCGCCCGCAGCCACTTGCCTAGTTCCCGGAGGATGGACCGCCGCTCGTTGGGGAAGACGAGGAGGGAGTTGAGGTAGACGAACGGCTCGGGGTTGAAACGCTCCAGGTCAGGCGGGGGCAGGAGCTCGCGCAGTTCCTCGGTTCGCCCCTGGTAGTGGTGGCAGACAATCAGCATGGAACGGATCATGCACTCCCCCACCTTCACCATGAGCGAGGGGAAACGGATGAGTTGGGTCAGGGAGAGCGCTTCGTTCAGGAAGCGTTCCAGCTCGGCCAGGTCGCCGGTGATGTACGACAGGATTCCCCGCTGGAAGACCAGCCATTGGATCTCGCGCAGATTGGACATATACGGCACGGCTTCCAAGGCCTGTGCGAAGGCGGCCTCCGCCTCGTCCAGCCGGTAGGCTTCCCGCAGCGTCACCCCCAGGGCCAACCCGAGTCGCCCTTCCGCCTCGCGCTCCCCGAGGGACCGGATCAGGGTCAGCCCTTCGGCGGCCAGCGCCGCCCCCTCGTGGTTCAAGGCCTTCATCCAACAGGCCGCTGCTGCCATGTACAGGGCGTTCTGCAGTTCCGCCGGCGGTCCGCAGGAACGATAGTACGCCAGGGCCTCCTGAATGTAGTCGAATCCCTGGTCGCGCAGGGCGGGACCGATGCTCGGCGCCAGGGGAACCGAAAGCCAGAGGAGAGCTTCGCCCAGGATGAGCCGGGCCTTGGCGCCCAGGTGGCCCAAGCGGTCGAAGGCGGTCAGCGCCTTTTCCAGCGACTTCACGCCCTGCAGCCCTTCGCTCTCCAAGGCCAGGGCTTCGGCGGAGGCCAGGAGGAACCGGGCGTTCCGCACCGGGTCGGTGGAAAACACCTTCTTCCAGGGCAGGGCCGGCTTGGCGACCAGCCGTCGCGCCGGGAGGCCCCTAGCCCTAGTGGCGGATGACGGATTCTCTCCCGGCGAGGCGGCTCCCAGGCCCAGCTCGCGGTAGAGTCGCAGGGTCGCCTCGCTGGGCGCGAGGCCGAGTTCCACCCGCAGGGCCTGCCGACAGCGCTCGAACTGCTCCAGGGCGAGGGCCGGCTGCCCCATGGCGCAATAGAGGCGCATCAGCCACTGGTGGGCGGCTTCGTCCAGGCAGTCGGTCTCCACCCAACGCCGGGCGTAGGTCAGGGCGGCCGACTGCAGCCCAGCCGACCAGAGCCGCTCGACTAGCGCCCGGAGGACGGCCAGGTGGAGGTCGGCCAAGCGCCGCCGCTCTCCCAGGCACCAGTCGGCATCCATCCCTTCGAGGAAGTCGCCGCGGTATAGCCCCACTGCCGCCATCAGGACATCAAGCTGCCCCGTCTTCACGGTCAAGCCGAGCCGGGCCTTCTCCTCAAACTCGCGCGCGTCCACCAGACACCCGGCGGTGCCCGGCACGCGCACCGCTTCCCGCCTGAGCTCTATGAAGCAGCCGAGCCCACCTTGTTCGTCCATGGCGTGACGGAGGCCATAGAGAGCCGTACGCAGACTGGCGGCCGCCCGGTTCTGCTCGGCTTCGCGCCAGAGCATCTCGCACAAGAAGTCACGGCTGACCCAGCGTCCCTGCTTCCAGAAGAGGTAGGCGGCCAGGAGGCGCACCTTGGCGGTGGGGAGGACGACTTCCCCGGCGGGGGCGGTGATGGCGAAGTGACCGAGCATCTCCACGTTGAGCATCGGCTTCACCCCTAGAGTTGCCCCGATTCTCGCGGACAGTTTGAATGTTAGACGGCTGAGCTCTGACCAAACGATTCGACCTGGAGTGCCCACCTCCTCTCATACTCCTCCCGAGAGGAGGGTCTGCCAACGTCCCAGCGCGGTCGACAGCCCTCACCCCCACCAGCCACTCGGCGATTCTGCCGAACGGGACGAACCGCACGGCGAGGTAGATGAACATCGAGTTCATGCCGATCGCCACCAAGGGGAACGCTCAGCGGCGGTGTCCCCGCGGGTCGATCACCCAGTGGAGCGCGGCGAGCGCCGTGACCCCGAGCTCCCGCATCGCCATCATGCACCATGGCCGCGTCGAGACTGAAGGGACTGCTCAAGCGCTGAAGGATGCCTCCCGACGCACCCGGCGTATGTCCAGGCGTCCGGGATAACGTGCAGTCCTTCGCATCCAGGGTTTTGGCCGTGATCGAACTGGAAGGCCCATCCGCTCTCCGCTTGCTCTCGGGCTGGAGGTGCTCGCCTGACTTGCTCCGGCGAAAGCGCCAAGGGCGGCGATCCAGAACCCGCAAGCCCGAAAAGTAGTCTCGGAAAAAGCCGCGGTCCCTGGAGAGCAGGCAATCGGCCTGATTCAGAGCATGAGCACCCACCAGGAAGTCAGCCAGCACGCGGCGGCCCGGCTTCAGGATGCCCCCGCGCTGCTGCCACCTCCTCCACGCTAGCCCAGCAGTACGCAGGGTTTCTTCGTTGGAGGGCAGCAGTCTGATGTTGGTGTCTGACAGAAACTGGTCGAGGTCGGTCGGGTTCGCGAACTGGCACGCCAGTTCAGCATAAACGACCTCTGAAATCACGAGAGCGCCCTGCGCATATCCCCAGTCCAGAAGGGCCTTGGAGACCTGAAAGAAGGCCTCGTCGGGGAGGAGAACATCGTGGTGGCTTTCCATCCGGCGTTGGGCTGCCGGATCAGAGCGATCCTCGGCTACAACGAACTCGCCGTGCCGCCGCTGGAGGAGGGGAGACACGCCTTGGGCGACTTCACTCTGGAGTACGAGGAAGCCGGGCGGGACGAGGGGAGCGTCGAGGTCAAGAGCAGGTTGTTAGTCACGGCCACCCGGGAGGAGGCGGTTCTCTCCGCGTTCTCGACCGGGTGAGAAAGGAGACGGTCCACTGCCGGGACGCCTCGCTCACCCCCGCACCAGGGGGGACTCGGCGGCCTATCCCAGGAAACCCGGCCCGTGTCCTGGACTCCAATGCGATTCATTCACCAGGAATTGCCGCTCTCCAGGGCATTCCCGCTGGACCGCACGAGTCCTACCTCGTGCGCGATCTCCTTCACCAGACGCTCGATTTCGTCCTCGGCCAGGTATTTCGTGCGCAGGATGTTGTGCTTCGCATCGAACTCCTCCCACCGGTCGGTCAGGATTGCGAGCCCGAGCTGTGCGGCCTGCCGGGCGAAGAGCGTCCCGGGATAAGGGGTGGTGAAAGACAGGAGAATCCTGGCCCCCAGCCCCCGAAGGAGTCGCATGAATTCCTTCGTCTCCCGGATGGTTTCCTCGGTGTCTTCAGGGAAGGGGATCATGAAGGAAGCCGCCACTTCGATGCCGTTCCGCACCGCCCCCTGGACGGCCCTAAGCACCTGGTCTTTGCGGATGCCCTTGACTGAGTCCAGGATGTTCTGCGCACCTGACTCCACCCCGAACTGAATGGCCTGACAGCCTGCTCTCGCCATCTCGGCCAGGAGCGGCTCGTCGACTAGATCGGCTCTGGTCGAGCAACCCCAGGCCAGCGGCTCCGGGAGGACTTGCAGTTGGCTGAGCAACTCTCCCACCCAGCGGCGGTCCAAAGTAAACAAGTCGTCGGAGAAGAAGACGTAGGTCGCTGAGCAGAACGCCTCACCCGGTCTCACGAACGTCCCCCGGCCGGAGCAGCTGCCGGGCGGCGAGGTCTACAAGCTACCCTGACCGAATGTCTCCCCGGGATTTGGGCCGTGAACATGACGCCATTCTTTCCCGTGGCCGAGATCCAGTCGCTCCTGGTCAGCGCCGAACAGGAGGAGAACGTCGGTCTCCTCCAGGGTCTGGGCGTGGCGCACATCATCCTCGGGCCACCGGCGAAGCCGTGAACAGCTCAAGGAAGCCCGGAGGACGGCTCGCAGTTGGGAGGAGTTCCTGGGCAAGCCAGGGAATGCTGATTGCATCACGCCACCGGGGGGCTTCGGTTGAACCGCCGCATCAATTACGATTTGGACAAAGAAGCTTGCGCCAGGGAACTCCGGAGGCGCCTGGCGCTTTCGGCGTCGTTTCGTCCCGGGCATGCACACTCTTCCAGGCGTGTGCGGGAGGCCAACGAGTCGCTCCTGCTGATCGCGGCGGCACGCCGGGCGTGGCGAGAGGCTGTCCGGCGGGGCGAAATCCGCGAAGTCGCACGAAACCGGGTGGAGATCAGATGGTGAGTAGCGGCACGGTCGACATTGACCTGGTGGCCGGGGACCGGGGGACTGTCAAGGCGGTCCTGGCCGAGCTGGGGCTCGACAAGCCGTTCGGCGACCGGCACTGGTACTTTGAGGAAGAGGGAATTGTCCTGGAGGTGCCGGACGAGGTGCTGGCGGGGTCCCCTGAACGCGTACTGGAGGTCGAAGTCAACGGCCTTCCGGTGGCCTTCCGGTGTACGTGATCGGGATTGAAGACCTGATCTTGGAGCGGTTAACCTGGCGGCCGCTCGTTACGAACGTGCTCTCCGAGGCCAGGCGGCGGCTGGAGGCACTGCGGGAGCTTGGTCCGACGCCCGAAGAGCAGGCTTGAGCGGCGGCTTGGCATTACGTCAGCTTCCCCGGGCTGACCGATAACCTAGGATTCAACCAGTTCCCTCGGCGAATCCATATAGTCGGCGATTTTGCCCGGCGAACGCAAGAGGCCGCCTTCGAGCCGGAGGTTGCTCCGATTACCCTGATCAACGGCGTTTTTGTGGTGTCCCTGTTCGATGGGGGTGGGGAATTTTCATTCGGCGCTCTGGGGGTGCGGACAAAAACCTGGACTCAAATTGAGTCAGGGGGATGTCCGTGTACACACATGCAGACCAGATGAAAGCAGTCAGACTGTACCTCAAGTACAACCGCAGCTCGGCCGCAGTCAGGCGGGAATTGGGCTACCC
>DYFA01000011.1 GCA_020725425.1 Aneurinibacillus sp. | reverse complement strand
TGGAGCTGCGGTTCGAGCGCGGCGGCATAAAGGTGTGGGAGGTGGTCGATAGTGCCGCGAAGAAGTAGCGGACGCAGAGCAACTCCGGCGCGCGGAGGCCGCGGCGAGCGCGGCTCGGCCATGGTCGAGCTGGCGGTAACCGTCGGCGTTGTGGCGTTCCTGGTGGTCGGCGCGCTGTCCTTCGGCCTCGCGGTCAACGCACGCAACGTGGTGGCCGTGGCGGCCCGCGAGGCGGCGCGGCTGGCCGCGGCGGGCGCGCCCGACGCCCAGGTGAGGCAGAAGGCGGAGGAAGTGATCGAGGCCTACGGCCTGCCCAAGCGGTACGGGTCGCTGGTCTGCTTCGACCGGAACTCGGATGTCACGGTGGAGCGGTACCCCGCGGGCAGCCCGAAGTACGCGAAGGTGTCGGTCGCGTACCGCCAGCCCACGTTCGCCCCGTGGCTGTTCCGGCTCGTCGACCCCGGGGCGGGCAGCTTGGGCTCCACCTTCACGCTCAAGGCGGCGTCCGTGTACCGGATAGAGCAGTAGGGCATTTGCGGGAATCCGCAAATGCGTAGTATAATAATATCAGGATAGCATGACGTCACCAGCCAAGAAACGGGAAAGGGGGGGACGGACGGTGCGTGCAATCGTTAAGCTGGCCGCCGGGCTGCTCGTCGCGGCGGCTGTTTTGGGCGCGGCGTCGTACGCGGTTCCGCGGCTGGGCCTGGTGGGGAAGCTGCCGCCCGTTGCGCGGGATGTTCTGGCCCGGCTGCCGTGGGCGAAGCTCCCGCAGGAAGCGTCAGAGAAGCCCGCGGCGGCGGAGTATGTGCCCAGCCCGCTGAAGGTGCCCATCGGGGCGAAGGCAGAGGAACTGACGCCGGAGCAGACGGTTGTCCTGTATGCGTACTACCAGCTCACGGCGGGCGTTCAGAAGCCAGGGAACTTCGTGGTGGCGGAGGGCGACCTCGTCTCGCCCACCATCCGCGACCTGTCGCAGGTGGAGTGGGAGGAGGCCCTGAAGAAGTCCGCGGAGGAGCATGGCCTGAGGGACATATGGGAGCCCATCGAGATCCGGGTGGCGGACAAGTGCTTGGAGCCGGATTCGCTGGGGCGCATCTGGGTCGTGGTAGAGGTGGACGCGCGGGTGACGCACTCAAAGGAGCGCGCCGAGAGGACAGGCCATAAGGGAGCGGTGGTGGTCGGCGCCCAGCAAAAGTACCTGCTGGTGCGGCGGGACGGCGTGTGGTACATCACGGCCCCGCGCGACGGAATCGAGGTGCGCCAAGGCAAGCGGCAGAGCTGGATCGACTGACCTTGCGGAACCCCCGCGGGGCGAGGTAGACTTGTACCGACAAACCGGAGCGACCGCTGTGGGGAGCTGCCCCGGCGGCCCAACGCGAGCGAGGATCGCGGAGGGCCCCGGGGCAGCGGCGCTGTATGGCGATCACCTACCCCCCTCGCCAGCGGTCGGGAGTAAGGAGGGCTGCAGAGCATGAGCGTACGAAGGAAGGCGGCAAAGCTGGCCTTGGCGGCACTGGTTCTCGCGGTCGCACTGGGAACCTTGGTGCCCACTGCGGCGGCCGTCCAGCCCAGCGACGCGGACAACTACGGCTATGGCGGCGGCGCAGGCCACATCGGCGACGGCGCCACGGTCCGCGAGCAGGTGGGCTCCTGGGCGCAGTACTCGGGCTGGACGCAGGTGGGCGGCGGCCCGTCCTCGGGCGGCACGGTGATCGAGCCCGGGGCCAGCTTGGGGTCGTTCACCGTCGGCAGGAGGCTCGCGCTGGCGGACGACCTGACCGGGCCGAGCGGCGTGCTGCCGGTGGGCGGGACCCTCGTGGGCGTGAAGGACGGCAAGAGGACGGCCTTGGCCCCCGGCGAGGAGAAGTCCTCCGGCGCTTTCGTGGGCGTGGTCACGCTGGAGCGGCAGGAAGGCCCGGACGTCTGGTACCGCACCGAGAAGCGGGAGGTCGCCGGGGCCGAGGAGTTCGTGCGCCGCGAGGTGCTGGGCTCCCGGATCGAGCGGGTGCCCGACCCGCCCAAGGTGGTCAGCCGGGTGCCGTTCTCGTACGATCTGGGCGCGCGGACGCAGCAGGAGCGCGTCGGGCTGCTCTTGGTGACCACCACGATCCGCAGCTTCTACCAGGGCGAGCGGGTGACCTACGCCTGGGACGAGTGGCGCGTGGATGAAGTGGCCTCCGTGTACCGCACGCCCTACTACTGGGACGTGGCGGTGACGAAGTTCACTCGGATCCCCGGCCACTACGAGACCCAGAAGCAGACGGTGACCGAGACCCAGCGCGTGCCGCGGTACGCCACGGACTACGAGCCGGTCTACGAGTACTACCAGGTGCCGGTGTATGAGAACCGCCCGGTGCAGAAGGTGCGGTGGGTGGAAGTCCCGGTGTACGAGACCCGCCGGACGCCCATCTACGAGAACCGCCCGGTGCAGAAGGTGCGCTATGTGGAAGTGCCCGTCTACGATTACAGGATCGTGGGCTACAAGTGGGACTGGCAGTACAACTCGGCCACCGGCAGGTGGGTCAAGGTGCGGGTGCCGATCTACAAGAAAGTCCAGGTCGGCACCAAGCTCGAACGGCAGGTGTACTGGGCCACCGAGCCGGTGATCGTGGGGTACCGGACGGAGAGAGTCCAGACGGGCGTCAAGCTGGAGCGGCAGGTCTACTGGGCCACCGAGCGGGTGGTCGTGGGCTACCGGACGGAAAAGCGCCAGGTGGACGTTAGGCCCGTGAAGCGCCTCGTGGGGTACGACTATGTGACGACCACGCGCGTCGTGGAGGTCCCAGTCTGGGTGCCGGAAAAGGTGACCTCGGAGGTGGCCGAGCGCTACACGACGAGCACGCCCCACCGGTACTCGTACCGCGAGGCCGTCGCGACGGAGCGGGTGCTCCTCGGCTCCCGCACGGCTGAGGCGAGGTCGGGCGACGTGGTGGCGGAAAGGTCGACCAGCGTGAGCAAGGGCGACTGGAGCGACTGGACGCCGGAGCCGCCGCCCGCGACCGCGAAGCCGCCGAAGGTCGTCCCGGTCATCACCGTCGTGGGTTCGGCCGAGTACCCGTGGTCGAACTACTCCCGCTACCGCCAAGAGATCGTGCGGAAGCTGGAGCGCTTGGAGGGCCAGCTCTGGGACATGGTGCGGGAGAAGGCAGCGCGCGACCTAACGATGGACGAGCTGCAGGCTGTGTACGGGAGGCCGCTGCTCGACCTGATCCGGTAGCCGCCCGCGCGGTCGGCGGGGGCGATCCGGCACCCGAAGGCGAAGGGCCCGTGGCGTGGCAAGCCACGGGCCCTTCCCTAAAGCTGAGGCTGCTGGGGGGCAGGGATTGCCGCCCGTCCGCCCACAATCCGGGCCCTCAGCTCTGCGTGGTGCTGGCCGTTGTTCGATCACCGCTCCTCAAAGAGGCGCTGGCGCGGCTGTTCAGACACGAGTTGGTGAAAGAGCCGGCAGCGCGGCCCAGAAGCCGCTAAGGGGGCAGGTGCACGCGCGGGGAAAGGCCCCGCCCGGATTTCCCGGGCGGGGCCTGAATCAAAGGGGGCGGGGCCACGCGCGCAGAAGTCGCGCGGTTGACACCTGAAATGTTATCGAGCAGGCGCGGGGACCAGCGCAGGCCCGGCGCCGGGAAGGAGCGAAAGCCTATGCGGACCAAGCGCTTGGCCGCGGGAGCCGGGCGGTCGTCCTGGCAGGGGTATACCTTGGCCGCGGCCCGGAACGAGTCAGGCGGCGTCCTGCCCCTCGTCGCGGTGGCCTTTCTCGTCATCGCCCTCGCCGCGGGGCTCCTCGTGGACTACGGCCGCATGGTCCTGTACCGCACCCAGTTCCAAGCGTTCTGCGAGGCCGCCGCGCACGCCGGCGCACAGGAGGCCGACGTTCTCCAGTACCCGGGGTCGGACCCGCCCGTGTGGGAAGTAAGAATCCGGCAGGGCGACGCCCGCCGCGAGGCCCTGGCCTGCCTGGACGAGAACCTGGCGGGATTCAATCTGGAGGCCAACGGGCTGACCGTGCTCTCCAAGGCGGTCGCGTTTCCCGCCGACGACCAGATCCGCGTCGAGGTGGAAGTGGAGGGGAAGACGTTCCTGGTGCGCGTGCTGGGCGGCCAGTACCGGCAGGTCAGGTTCAGGGTGTCGGGCGAGGCATACGCGCGGGCGGGGCCGTGACGCGGCCACGGTTTCCTCGTGCGTGACCGCTTGCGCCGGCCCGCCCCAGCGGCGGGCCTTTGAGTCGGAAAGAGCTCTGCTTTGCGGTCTCGCGCCCCGCCCGCGGGGCCGGCGGGCGCACCGAGGCGGAGGAGGTGGTTCCGCTGGGCGACAACGTTTGGATCATCCTGCCCGCTTACAACGAGGCCCGGGCCCTCCCGGGCCTTCTTGGTGATCTTAAAGCCCTATCCGACAGCCTGCCCGGCCTGCGGGTGCTCATCGTGGACGACGGCTCGTCCGACGGCACCGCCGAAGCGGCCCGGCACGCCGGGGCCGACGTGGTGAGGCACGCCCGCAACCTGGGGCTGGGCCGGGCCCTGCTCACGGGCTTCGCGGCGGCCCTCTCCGACCCGGAGGCTGGCTGCGTGGTCACGATGGACGCGGACGGCACCGCCAGGGCGGGGGTGGCCCTCGCCCTGGCGCGGGCCGTGCTCCTGGGCGGGGCTGGGATCGCGGTCGCGTCGCGGCGCACGCCCGGCGCCCGCGTGGTGGGGGTGCCGCCGCTGCGCAGGGCTGCGAGCTGGGCGGGGTCGCTCGTCTGCCGGGCCGCGCTCGGGCTGCCCGTGCGGGACTGCACGTCAGGCTTCAGGGCGTACTCGGCCCCCACGCTGCGGGGCGCTCTGGAGGCGTGGGGCGGGGAGTTGGTCACGGCGGCCGGCCCGGCGTGCCAGGTGGAGCTCCTGTGGAAGTGCCTGCCGTTCGCCGGGAAGGTGTCGGAGGTGCCGCTGGCCCTGGACTACGGGCCAAAGAGGGGCCGGTCGTCCACGCGCCTGCTCCGGCACTCCGTCGAGGCCCTGGCACTGGTGGCGCGCCTGCGGGCGCGCGGCTTTTTACCCAAAACGGGTAACGCGGTCGCCCAGACCTGGCTGGGGGGTAGGTGATCACGGTGCCGTCGTGGCCGACTCTGCGGGAGGGCCTGGGGTTCCTGCTGGCATCGTCCGCCCTGGGCGCGGCGGGCCACCTGCTGGCGAAGGCGGGGGCGGACAGGGCTGGGGGCCTGCCGGGAGCGCTGCTGGAGCCCGCCGTGTGGGCCGCGGGGGCGCTTTACGCGGGCAGCTTCGCCCTGTGGCTCGGCTTCCTGCGGGGCCGCCCCGCGTCCGCGGCCGTGCCGTGCGCGGCCCTCACATACGCGCTGGTCGCGCTCGCCGGGCGGGTCGTCTTCGGGGACAAGCTGGCGCCCGCGCAGTGGGCGGGGCTGGGACTGGTGCTTGCGGGAGTCTGGCTGCTGGCGTGCGGGTAGGAGCCTCCCGAGCGGGGAGGTCGCCGCCGCCAGGAGCGCAGCAGGAGGGAGGTCGCGCGTTGGATCTGGTTCGGCTGCAGGCGCGCAGCGGCGTAGATGCGGGCGCCCGCCCGCGCCCGGCCTTAGCGGACGAGGAGCGATCGTGCCGGAGGCCTCTGGATCCCGAGGTGGCGGCGGCGCTGCTGGAAGCGTGGGGGGTGCGAGGCGTGGCCGCCGTCCAGCGCTGCTGGGTGGACTGCCGCCCCGGCGAACCCAGGCGCCAGGCCGTGCTCGCGCTCATGTGGGACAAGTGGCCGGGCACGCGGCTGCCTGTGGAGCGGGTGTTCTGCTTCCGGTGGGAGCGGCGGGAGGGGGCATGGCGCCTTGAGCGGGCCTGCCGCGCCCTGCCGAACGAGTGGCAGGAGCTGGAGGAGGCCGAGGAGAGGGCCCGCGAGGCGGCCCGCCGGGCGCGCTGGGGGGTGTGCACGGAGGGCTTGGACCGCGGGGGACTCGCAGAGCTGGTGGCCGCGATCTTGGACGAGACATAGGGGGTGCGGAGTTTTGGAGGCGCGCGACCTTGCGGAGATGCCGGCCTTCCTGACGGTCGAGGAAGCCGCCGCCGTGCTACGACTGAAGCGGAGCACGGCGTACGAGCTGGTGCGGAGGGGCGAGATTCCCCACTTCCGCCTCGGGCACTTCATCCGCGTGCCGCGGGACGCCCTGCTGCGGATGGCGGCGGAGGCGGTGGCAAAGAAGGAGCGAGTGACAGGCGGGGCGAAGTAGCAGGTGGCGCCCCGCCCGGCCCTTTTTCGGAGAGGAGGGCGCCGGAAGAGGTGAGAGGGCACATCAGGAAGAGGGCGAAGGACTCGTGGACCGTTGTGGTGGAGCTGCCGCGCGACCCCGAGACGGGGAAGCGGAGGCAGAAGTGGGTGGCGGTGAAGGGGACGAAGAGGGATGCTGAGCGGGTGCTGGCGGAGCTCGCAGCCAAAGCGCAGAGTGGTGTTTTGGGGACAGCTCCGACGAGGTTATCCTTGGGCGACTACCTTGACAAGTGGTATGCGGTCGCCCAAAGTGGTGTGTCGTTGCATACCCGGAGGAACTGGCGGTACGCGCTGGCGTGCTGGAGGGCGGCTCTTGGCTCTGTGCCCCTCGTGCGATTGACGCCGATGGACATCCAAATAGCATTAGAGCACCTTCCGGGGCACCTATCCGGTTCAAGTAAGAACATGTACTTCAGGGTGTTGAAAGCGGCACTACGCCAAGCGGTTCGGTGGGGCATGCTGGCGAACAATCCGGCGGAAGGTGTGCGGCCCCCTTTGGCGAAAGCCAGGGAGATTCGGGTGTGGGACGAAGGGCAGGCCCGCAGGTTTCTGGAGGCTGCCCGAGGTAGCCGGTATTACGCTCTCTTTTACACCGCGCTAGCAACCGGGATGCGCCTTGGTGAGCTGTTGGGCCTGGCTTGGGAGGATGTGGATCTCGGCCAAGGTGTCGTTCACGTCCGCCGGAGTCTGGCAACCTGCGTCACGCGGACGGGAGAACCCGCTTGGCAGGAGCCGAAAACCCTTTCGAGCCGTCGTCGTATACCGCTGGGAAAGGAAGCCGTGGAAGTGCTCAAGCAGCACCGCAAGACTCAACTTGAGGAACGGTTGCGCCTCGGCTCTCTTTGGCGGGACTATGGCTTGGTCTTCTGCACACGGACGGGGGGTCCCCTCTTCGAACCCAACGTGTGGAAGGCATTGGAGAGGTGCTCCCTGAAGGCAGGCGTCCCACGGATTCGCTTCCACGACCTCCGCCACACACACGCCACGCTCCTGCTCCGGCAGGGCGTGCACGCAAAGGTCGTGTCCGAAAGGCTCGGGCACGCTAGTGTCAAGATCACACTGGACACGTATAGCCATGTCCTTCCGGACACCCAGGGGGAAGCGGCGCGGGCGATTGAGCGGGCGCTAGGCGGGGATGGGCTCCGCGTTAGCAAGGCGTTAGCAAAGCAACCGCCTTGCGGCGGGGGCGATGGATGAAAGCGTTGGGGCTGTAGCGACCGATTGTGACCTCGGGTGTGGATGGGTTTCCGCTCGCGAAACCTGTCCCCTGGGCAAGCTGTTTGAGGGGTGAGGTCGCGTGAGCGGTCCGGCGGAACGAGCACCGATGCCGGCGGCTCGAGGGGGGAGCGGTGTGGCGGAGCGGGCGCGCGTGGCCATCGTGGTGGGGAGTGACTCCGACCTGCCCCTGATGAAGGAGGCCTATGACCTGCTGACCTCCTGGGGGGTGGGGTGCCGGGTGCTGGTGGCTTCGGCCCACCGCACTCCGGAAGACGCCGTTTCCTTCGCCCGCGGGGCGAGGGAGCAGGGATTTGAGGTCGTCATCGCCTGTGCCGGCCTGGCCGCACACCTGCCGGGGGTGCTGGCCGCCCACACCACACTGCCCGTGATAGGGGTACCGCGGGCGGCAGGCACGCTGGGCGGTCTGGATGCGCTTCTCTCCATCGTGCAGATGCCCCCCGGAGTACCCGTGGCCTGCGTGGGCCTGGACGCCGCCAAGAATGCGGCGCTGCTTGCCGCCTC
>DYFA01000068.1 GCA_020725425.1 Aneurinibacillus sp. | reverse complement strand
GCGGCGGTTGAAGGCTCAACGGGAGGACCTGGCCCGGGCCGAGGCGGCCGACGACCTCCGCCGGGCGGGCGAGCTGATTCTGGCCAACCTCCCGCGGCTGAGCCGGGGAATGACCTCTTTCACCGGCTCTGGCTACGCCGATCCCCTCCCGCGGACCGTGGCCCTGGACCCCCGCCTCACCCCTCCGGAGAACGCCCAGCGCTACTTCGACCGCTACCGCAAGGCCAAGCGAGGGCAGGAGGAAGCGGCAGCCCGGGTGGCGGCGACAGCCGGCCTGCTCAGCCAGGTCCGCCTAGCCCGCCTGGAGGCGCAGGACGCGGAGACCCTCGCCGACGTTCAGGCACTGGCGCACGAACTGGTGGAGGAAGGGGTGCTGGAGGAGAGCAGACCCCGCTCCCAACGCGGCCGTGCGCCGTCCCATCCGGCCGCCCCGGTGCCGGCCAAACCCAACCCCCGCCGCTACCGCTCCTCCGACGGACACGATATCCTGGTGGGGCGGAACAGCCGGGAGAACGACTGGCTGACGCTGCGCACCGGCGCCCCCCACGACCTCTGGCTCCACGTCAAGGACCTCGCCGGCGCCCACGTCATCCTTCGCCTGCCCGCCGAGGAGCCAGTCCCCGAGGAGGCCCTGCGGGAAGCCGCCCAGATCGCCGCCTACCACAGCGAGGGGCGGGAGAGCAGCCAGGTTCCGGTGGACTACACCCTCCGCCGCCACGTCCGCAAGACCCCCGGCGGCCGGCCTGGACAGGTCCTCTACGACCATCACCGGACCCTCTACGTCACGCCTGACCCAGCCCTGGTCGCCCGTTTGCGGGCGGACGGCGGCCATCCGCAATAGGCAACTTGGGCGCTCTCGCGCCCAAGCCATCCACCGTCAGAACGGAAGCCCGCACAGGTCGAGCGCGCCTGGTGGCCAAGGCTTCTCTCTCAATGCGAGCGCCATCGCCTCCAGCCCCAGCGGGACCTTCCCGCGGGGTTGCTCGATCAACACCGGCGGGGGAACCCGTTTCCATCCCTGCGCGGCGTAGAACGGCACGAGCTCCTCCCGGCACAACAGCAGTCCGAAGTCCACGCCGAGCTCGTCCCGGAGGAAGCGCATGGCTTCGCGCAACGCCAGACGGGCGAAACCCTGCCCGCGGTACTGCGGCAAGGTGACGACCCCACCGATGCCCCCGACGAGCACCGGTTCCTCACCCACCTTGACCATCCTCTGGGGGGTGACGCCGACGTGGCTGACCGGTTCCCCCTCGACGCATACGAGGATGCGCCACCGCTTCGGCTCCCAGACATAGCGGTACGAGGCGATGCGGAAGGGATCGTCGGACCAGCCGACCAGCCGGCGCCATTCCTCCTCGGTCATCCCATCCTTGAGGCGCACTTCGATACCCGGCTTCATGAGATCACCCCCGGCTCTCGGACTTGTACCATACCGCGCAAGGGTTTCCTGCTGCGTTTTCTCGCTTCATGGACTGCCCGAGCTATCCTTGGAGGGATCTCGCTTATTCATGCGGTAAATAGGTTTGGAGGCGCTGCCAGGCGAAAGGAGGACCGGGCCGATGAGGATTGGCCTTGCTTACCCGTACCTTGGGGTCTTCGTCCTTTCGTACCTGATTGGGTCCGTTTCCTTTTCCTACCTTGCCGTATACCTCGTCCGCCGCCGGGACCTGCGCCGGCTCGGCACCGGCAACCTCGGCGCCCGGAACGCAGGCCGCCTCCTCGGGTGGCCCGGCTTCGTCCTGGTCTTGCTCGGAGACGCCGGCAAGGGCTTCCTGGCTGTGCGGCTGGCGCAGGGGTGGCTCGGCACCGACCTGGCCTCGGTCGTCGCCGCCAGCGGGGTGCTGCTCGGCCACAGCTACTCCCTCTTCCTCGGCTTCTCCGGCGGCAAAGGCCTGGCCTCGGCCGTCGGCATCCTGCTCGCCCTCTCGCCGGCGGTCTTGCTGGTCATGCTGCTTCTTGCCGGCCTCTTCCTTCTGCTCACCCGCAACCTCTACCTGGCCCCCACGCTGGCCGCCCTTTTCTTCCCCGCCGTGGCCTGGCTTTTTTGGCACTCCCGGGTCTGGGCCGGCTTCGGCATCCTCCTCGTCGCCCTCATCCTCTGGCGCCACCGGCACAACCTCGCCGACTGCCTGAACCGCCGGAAAGCCGGGGGCTGTCATCGCCCAGGTTGAGCTTCCGGCGCAGGCAGGTGTCGAGCGGCAACTCCACATGGAATACGGACTTCTTACACAGGTACAGACCGAGCCCAGTTCCGTCTGGTTGCTGAAAAGCTACGTTACTAGCTGGGAAGAACACCTCGAAAATCCGGTCCAATTGGTCCGCCGGTATGCCGACGCCGTGGTCGCGAATGCTGAGCACGGCACTACCACCTCGGATCTCCGCACCACATCCTCCAGGTGCACGGCATCACCCATGACAAGCTGTATCCGTGCTTGGTCTCTCTCTCCTGCGAGTTCCCTTTCTCTGGCGAGGGCAGTCTCCAAGCAGCACTTCTCGCCGTGCAGCTTCACCTTCCGGGAGAAGACCGATTGCGCCGAGATTTGCCCGCCCTTCCTCTTGACAAGCAACTCGGGAATCCAGATCGAACCTGCTTGATCCAGCTGTGCGCGGAGGTTCTTACGTTCCGGGGCCTCGACATAAAGGTCAAGGTCCCGGGCGGTCTTGCCGATCACTGCGTCCCGAGGGTATCCAACCATGTCAAGCCATGCCTGGTTCGCGTCCAGGATAACATCATCTGCCGCCCTCACAAGGGCGAAGCCGGCATTGGTGGTGTGAAATGCGGCGGCAAACCTATCTTCGCTCTGCCGCAGGGCCTCCTGCGTGCTCCGGCACACGGCGCTTTCGATACGTTGCCAGGTGCCTCCTCGCCTGATCAAGGCGAAGGTATGGTTGGCCATTACCTCCAGGATATCAGGTACACCGCACTTGGCCAGGCTGTAGGTACAGACGGCCCACCCAACCGTGCAGCACACGGTTCGCCTCGAACGTCCCGCCGGCGGTATACAGAGCCGCCTGCGCCTCCTCCACGCTAAGGGGCTCGCAGGTAGCCCACATGCAGAACTCGTTCTGCTGTAGACCTGCAGCGAAGTAGGGAACCAGGATCTCGATCAGGTCCTGTTTATCCTGATAGAACTGGCAGAAGTGCGTCCCCCAAGGGACGCTGCCGATGATGTCAATGCCAGTGTTTCTCATCGTCCACCGTCCCGCGCACTGCCGGTATGTCGCCTGTCAACTGCTGCCGAAATCCCAGGATTCTACAATTGCCTGAAGTATCCTTCCAGTGACGCCGAGGAGCCCGGCTGCGCCGTCCGGCAGGCCCTGGAGGACGGTACCCTGGACCCCGCCCGCTACGAGAGCTATCTCAAGCTCCAGTTGTTCGGCAGCATCTACGGCCTGGCATTTCTCGGCGCAGCGGTCTACTACGTGCAACACGCCAACACGTTCTGGACCGGGGTGCTCGGCGTGGTCAAGGCCGTCTTTTGGCCAGCAGTGCTGATGTACAAGGTACTGGAGCTGCTGAAGATGTAGGGGTGCAGTTCCCGGTGCTCGGTGACGGCGACGGGGACCATCTGCCTTGTTCGCCCGTCGACCCGTCACCGACGTACCGACCGCACCAGCGCCACCGCTTCAGCATGACTCGTCTGTGTTCCGACCTAAGCTGGGGGTGCTTCTGACGGTGTTCCCTGATGGAAGATCATCTGCCACTTGTCTTGGTTTAGTTTCCAGATAGAACTGCGTAATGAGTGTTTCCTATCGTTGTCTTCGACCAATCGGTACGTCGCCAGCACCACATCTGGAGCCAATCGTCTTGCCCTGAAGTCCACTATCGTCGCTCGTAATCTGGATCCGTCTACAAGCGCGTCAATCTCCTGCTGCTTGTTCCAAGTACGGCCCGAGCTGCCAAATTCCATGAAGTCATCTGCGAGTAGAATTGCGAAGTCTTCTGCGGATCTTTCCAGCAACCGCTCTTCAAGCAGCAGCAGATGTTTGGCCAACGAAGTGTCGTCCATTGACTCAACTTCCTTCCAAGCACAGCATCCTCCATTCGAACGCCCGACGGCCAGTCGTCACCGACTCGTCCCCATGTTCCGCGCTGGCCGTGGAACTTTCTGACCACCAGCGCGACGGCTTCAGTATGACTCGTCTGCGGGGACGGCCGACGGGTGGAGCGCCCCTATGATACATCCCGGCTAATTGGCCGGAGGAGCAGGTTCCTCCGCCCATAGCAGCACCAGCCGGTAGGCGATCTCGGCGGCCTTCTCCATCCACTGGACGGAGGCCCACTCCCGCCGGGAGTGGACGTTCTCCGAGCCGTTGGGGAGGTTGGGGGTCGGGAGGCCCTTGAAGGAGAGGCGGGCGCCGTCGGTCCCGCCGCGGATCGCCCGGTGGACCGGCTCCACCCCGGCCCGGCGGATCGCTTCCTCAGCCAGGGCCACGACCTTGGGCGAGCGGTCGAGAACCTCCTTCATGTTGTCGTAGCTCAGAGTGCGTGTCACCTCGACGGTCGCGCCGGGGTGGCGGAGGGCGAGCAGGTTGGCCAGCTCCCGCAGGCACCGGTCCCGCTGCTCGATCCCCTCGCGGGTGAAGTCCCGGGCCAGGACCTTGATCGCCACCTTCTCCACGTTGCCGCTGATCTCGTCCGGGTGGAAGAAGCCCTGCCGCCCGTCGGTCGTCTCCGGGCGGGCGTGGGCGGGGAAGGCGCCGACGAACTCGGCCGCCAGGTGGACGGCGTTGATCATCTTCCCCCGGGCGGAGCCAGTGTGGGTGCTGACGCCGGTGATGGTCACAGTGTAGTTGCGGCCGTTGAAGTTCTCCGCCTCCAGCTCTCCGAGGCCGCTCCCGTCCAGGGTGTAGGCGACATCCGCCCCGAAGGCGGTCACGTCGAAAAGGTCGACCCCGCGGCCGATCTCCTCATCCGGGGTGAAGGCCACCTTGACCGGGCCGTGCGGAGTGTCGGGTTCACGCAGAAACCGGCAGAGGGTCTCCATGATCACGGCAATCCCGGACTTGTCATCGGCGCCGAGGAGGGTGGTGCCGTCGGAGGTGACGAGGTCATGGCCGATGTTCTTGAGCAAAGCGGGAAACTCCTCCGGCCTCAGCACCTCACCACTGGGCAGCCGGAGCTCGCCCCCCTGGTAGTTGCGGTGGACGAGCGGCTTTACGTCAGCTCCCGGAACCCCCGGGAAGGTGTCCAGATGAGCCAGGAGGCCAATCGTCGGGGCGGGCCGGCCGAGGTTCCCGGGCAGGGTCGCCGTAACGAAGCCGTGGGCGTCGATCGTAGCGTCGCTCAGGCCCAGGGCGAGCAGTTCGTCCCGGAGCATCTGAGCGAGGACAAGTTGACCGGGGGTGCTGGGTGTCTTCCCGGCCCCCTCGGCAGAGGCGGTATCAACCTTTACGTAACGCAGGAATTTGGCGAGCAGGCCTTCGTTGAGCAGCGTCTGGCGATCCATTGCCTCACCCCTGCCTTCCCGTTGCTTACGGCCGATCCGGCACCAAAAGCGGCCTGACGGGCAACGCACGCCCGCCAGGCCTTCCGCCACCGCAAGAAACAAGCGGGATCACCCGGAAAAGCAAATGATGCCGCCGGGCTCCAGCCGCCTGCCCCCTGCGCTTCGGCTTGAACGTGAAATTCTTCTCAGTCTCAGTTATTCCTGCAATGCTGGCAGGTTTTTCTAAGCGTCAGTCAGCGTAAATGTGGTCCCATCGCTTCATGAGCCAGGCCAGGAGGGCACCCCAAACTGTCACGCTGATGATGTTGGTGATGGCAGTCTCGGGAGCTACGGTGTGGAGCTTGGGAACTCTGAAGAACGACCCCAGGCTGAAGGTGAAGAACCAGACAACGAGGCCGTATCCGACGCCGCGGAAATAGTAGCTGCCTGTCCCTGGCTTGGGGAGCACTATTCTCGCATAAACAGCGCCCAGAAACCCTACGAAGACGAAAAACGCGAAAAGGCCCAGGGCGAAGTCCAGGGGGGTCTTTACGTCCCGCCCGTAGACGAGCTGACTGAGCATATCGATCCAACGGGCTTTGGCAAAGTGGAGCAAATGGTAAGATGTTAGATTATTGAGGATGATGAAAAGCCCAGCGAGTAAGCCAGCGACCGCGCCTCTTGTTATCCTGTCCTTCATAACGGAGAACCCCTCGCAAGTGGATAGTCTTCCCCCGTCCTACGCCAGTCTAACCGCGATGTCCCGCCGCCACTCCCCGCCGGGAAACCGGATCGCCGCCACGCCGGCGTACGCCCGCTCCCGAGCTTCAGCAAGGGAGGCACCGACGCCGGTCACGTTCAGCACCCGGCCGCCACTGGAGACGACTTGTCCGGTCTCGTCGCGCTTTGTCCCGGCGTGGAAGAGCAGCACTCCCGGCAGGGCGGCCGCGGCGTCAAGCCCCCCGAGCGGCAGCCCCTTCTGATACGCCCCAGGATACCCTTTCGCCGCCAGGACCACGGTGACCGCCGCCCCGGAAGAGCGGAGGGCGGGCAGGCCGGCCAAGCCGCCCGGGGTCGCCGCCCCTTGCAGGTACGGCACCAGGTCGTCCTGCAGAAGCGGCAGGATGACCTGGGTCTCGGGGTCGCCGAAGCGGGCGTTGAACTCCACCACCTTGGGTCCCGCCTTCGTCAGCATCAGCCCGGCGTAGAGCACCCCCTGGAAGGGGCAGCCGGCCCGGGCCAGGGCCCGGATTGCCGGGAGCAGGATCTCTTCCCGCACCTGCCCGGCCACTTCCTCGGTCACGGCCGGGGTCGGGGCGTAGGCCCCCATCCCGCCGGTGTTCGGGCCCTGGTCACCGTCGTAGGCCCGCTTGTGGTCCTGAGCCGCCGGAAGCAGGAGACAATCCTCCCCGTCCGTGAGCGCCAGGACCGACGCCTCCCGGCCCGCCAGGAACTCTTCCACCACGACCTTCCGCCCGGCCTCGCCGAACACCCCCCGCTCCAGGGCGGCGGTCACGGCCGCCTCAGCCTCGTCCCAGGTCTGGGCCACCACGACCCCCTTGCCGGCCGCCAGGCCGTCCGCCTTCACCACGATGGGCGGGTCGAGGGAGTGTACGTGGGCAAGGGCGGCCCGCGCCTCGGTGAAGACCCGGTAGGCCGCGGTCGGGATACCCGCCTCCGCCATCAGGTCCTTGGCGAAGGATTTGCTCCCCTCGATCCGGGCGGCCTGAGCCCCCGGCCCTACGACCGCCACGCCGTCCGCCCGCAGGGCGTCAGCCAGACCGGCCACGAGGTAGGCCTCGGGTCCCACCACCACGAGGGAGACGCCCTCCCGGCGCACCAGCTCCCGGACGGCCGGAATGGCCCCCCCCGGGTCGCTGGGCAGCGGGCAGTTCCGCCCCACCTCCGCCGTCCCGGCGTTCCCCGGAGCCACCAGCACCTCGGAGACTAGGGGACTCGCCTTCACCTTCCAGGCCAGGGCGTGCTCGCGACCACCGCCCCCCACGACCAGAACCTTCATCGCCTCACCTCCCGCACGCTCAGTGCTTGAAGTGCCGGAGCCCGGTGAAGACCATGGCGATCCCCGCCGATTCCGCCGCGGCGATCGACTCGGCGTCCCGGATCGACCCGCCCGGCTGGATGATGGCGGCGATCCCGGCGGCGGCCGCCGCCTCCACCACGTCGGGCATGGGGAAGAAGGCGTCCGAGGCCAGAACCGCCCCCCGGGCCGCCTCCCCCGCGCGCTGCAGGGCGTAGCGGGCAGGGTCGATGCGGTTGACCTGCCCCCCGCCGATTCCGAGGGTCCGCCGGCCGCGGGCCACCACGATGGCGTTGGACTTGACGTGCTTGACGACTTTCCAGGCGAACCGCAGCTCCTCCCACTGCTCCGGAGAGGGAGCCCGGCTCGTGACCACCTTCAGCCCCTCCTCCGGCGGCAGGAGCGCCACGTCGGCGTCCTGCACCAGAAGCCCCCCGGCCACCCGCCGCAGGTCCAGCCGCTCCGTCTCCCCCTCCTGCGGCACCTGGAGCAGGCGCAGGTTCTTCTTCGCCTGGAGGATGGAGAGGGCGCCCGGAGAGAACCCGGGAGCGGTGATGACCTCGAGGAAGATCCCGGCCAGCTCCCGGGCGGTCTCCTCGTCCACCTCCCGGTTCAGCGCTACGATCCCGCCGAAGATAGAGACGGGATCGGCCGCGGCAGCCTGCCGGAACGCCTCGGCCAGCGTCTCCGCCTCAGCCACCCCACAGGGGTTGGTGTGTTTCACCGCCACCGCTGCCGGGCCGGCGAACTCGGCCACCGCCGACAGGGCCGCGTCGGCGTCGTTCAGGTTGTTGTAGGACAGCTCCTTCCCCCCGAGCTGAACAGCGTGGACCAGGCTCCGTCCCACCGGCCGGTCGTCCCGGTAGAAGGCGGCCCGCTGGTGGGGATTCTCGCCGTAACGCAGCGCCTGCTGGCGGGTGAAGTGCAGGAACAGGTGGGCCGGGAAGGGCTCGTCATCCGCCAGGTAGCGGTAGATCTGGGCGTCATAGCGGGCCGTGACCGCGAAGGCCTCCGCCGCCAGCCTCCGCCGCAGTTCGAGGGTCGTCCCCCCGAACTCCCTGATCTGCGCCAACACCTCCCCATACTGAGCCGGATCAGTCACCACCGCCACGCCGGCGTGGTTCTTGGCCGCCGCCCGGATCAGGCTCGGCCCCCCGATGTCGATCTGCTCGATCGCCTCCGCCCGGCTCACGCCCGGCCGGGCGACGGTCGCCGCAAAGGGATAGAGGTTGACCACCACCAAGTCGATCGGAGCGATGCCCGCCTGGGCGATCTGGGCCAGGTGCGAAGGAAGGCTCCGGTCGGCGAGGATACCGCCGTGGATCCTCGGGTGGAGCGTCTTCACCCGGCCGTCCAGCATCTCGGGGAATCCCGTGACCTCCTCGACCGGCACCACCGGGAGGCCGGCTCGGCGCAGCCGGTCGCAGGTCCCGCCCGTGGAGATCAGTTCCGCTCCGCAGGCAACCAGACCCTCCGCCAGCTGCTCCACCCCGGTCTTGTCGTAGACGCTCACCAGCGCCCGGCGCACCGGGCGCACCCCCTGTCCGTCTTCCCTCACTGCTGATCCTCCCCCACTGGTCGCCTCACCTGTCCAGAATCCATACCCTCCGCCCCTCCACGCGCACGCGTCCTTCCGCCACGAGTCGGATCGCCTCCGGGTAGATCCGGTGCTCCTCGGCCAGGATGCGGGCGGAGAGCGTCTCCTCCGTGTCCGCGGGCAATACCGGCACCGCCGCCTGGAGGACAATCGGCCCGTGATCGACCTGCTCGTCCACGAAGTGAACGGTGCACCCGCTGACCCGTACCCCGTACTCCAGCGCCTGCCGCTGGGCGTGCAAGCCGGGGAAGCTCGGCAGGAGGGAGGGATGGATGTTGAGCACCCGCCCCGGAAAAGCGGCGAGAAACTCCCTCCCCAGGACCCGCATGAATCCGGCCAGGGCCACGAGGTCGACCCCGGCTCCTTTCAACTCTGCCACCAGAGCCCGCTCGAACTCGGACGCCGAGGCGTAATCCCGGCGCCGCACCACGGCGATGGCGACCCCGCGCTGCGCCGCCTTGGCCAGAGCCGGGGCCTGGGGGTTGTCCGACACCACCAGGACCGGCGTCGCCCCCAGCCGCCCCAGCGCCGCCGCCTGAAGGATCGCCTCCATGTTGCTCCCCCGGCCGGAGACGAGAATCCCGAGACGCGGCGCCTTTTCCGCTGTCATCGCAGTTCCACCCCGCCCCCGCCGGCGGCCACCCGGCCGACCACCCAGGCCTGCTCTCCGTTCTCCGCCAGAGCGGCCAACGCCTCCTCCGCCTGCCCCGCCGGGACCGCCGCCAAAAGGCCGATCCCCATGTTGAAGGTGCCGAACATCTCGGCCTCCTCCACCCGGCCCAACCGCTGCAGGAAGGGGAAGATGGGCGGGATGGGCCAGCTCCCCCGCTCGATCACTGCCGACGTCCCGGGAGGGAGACCGCGGGGAATGTTCTCGAAGAACCCCCCGCCCGTGATGTGGGCCACCCCGCGGACGTCGACCGCCCGGCGGAGGGCCAGGAGGCTCCGGGCGTAAATCCTGGTGGGAATGAGCAGCTCCTCGCCGAGCGGCCGCCCGAGTTCCGGGATGACGGCGTCCAGCTCGTACCGGCCCACCTCGAACACCAGCTTGCGAACGAGCGAAAACCCGTTGGCGTGGAGTCCCGAGGAGGCGAGGCCCACCAGCGCGTCGCCGGGCTGCACCCGGGATCCGTCGATCACCCCGTCCCGCTCGACGACCCCCACGGCAAATCCCGCCAGGTCGTACTCGCCCGGCTCGTACAGCCCCGGCATCTCGGCCGTCTCCCCGCCGACCAGGGCGCACCCGGCCCGGCGGCACCCCTCCGCCACCCCCTCGACCAGCTCCGCCACGAGCGCCGGCTCGAGCTTACCCAGGGCCACGTAATCCAGGAAAAACAGCGGCTCGGCCCCGAGGGCGGCCACATCGTTGACGCACATGGCCACGCAGTCGAGGCCGACCGTATTGTGGCGCCCGGCCCGCTGAGCCACGAGCACCTTGGTCCCCACGCCGTCAGCGCCGGAGACCAGCACCGGCTGGCGGTACGCCGTCGGCAGGGCCACCAGCGCGCCGAAGGACCCGACGCCTCCCAAGACCTCCGGCCGGAAAGTGGACGCGGCCAGCGCCTTGATCCGCCGCACCGCCTCGTACCCCGCCGTCACATCCACCCCGGCCTGCCGGTAGGTGAAACCCTGCACTCCTCTTCCTCCTCCCCCGACCGCCGGCCCGTTCAGTCAGCCCGCGCCCGCTCGAGTTCGAGGGCGCCGGCCTCCTCGAAGGCGTACTTCCCGGCCGGCCGCGCCGGGATGGGCACCGGGTACTCCCCGTTGAAGCAGGCGAGGCAGAGGGAGCCCGGTCGGCGCCCCACGGCCCGGGTCAACCCCGGCAGGGAGAGGTAGTGAAGCGAATCCGCTCCGATCGCCTTCCGGATCTCGGCCGGCGTCCGGCCGGCGGCGATCAGCTCCCCCTTCTCGGAGGTGTCGATCCCGTAGTAGCAGGCATGGCGGTAAGGCGGGGAGGCCACGCCCAGGTGGACCTCGCGCGCTCCCGCCTCCCGGAGCAGCCGCACCGTCCGGGCCGAGGTCGTCCCGCGAACGATGGAGTCGTCGATCAACACCACCCGTTTCCCGGCGATCACGTCCCGCACCGGGTTCAGCTTGATCCGCACCCCCAGGTCCCGCCCGGCCTGGGTTGGCTGGATGAAGGTCCGCCCCACGTAGCGGTTCTTGATCAGCCCCACGTCGAAGGGGAGCCCTTTCGCCCCGGCAAAGCCCATCGCGGCCGACGTGCCCGAGTCGGGGGCGGCGATCACCACGTCGGCTTCGACCTCCCACTCTGCCGCAAGCTGCCGGCCGATGTCCTTCCGCACCTGGTGGACGTTGCGTCCTCCCAGGATGGTGTCGGGCCGGGCGAAGTAGATGAACTCGAAGACGCAGAGCGTTTCCCCGCCCGGCTCTCCCCGGCGCGAGCGCAACCCGTCCCGGTCGATGGCCACCATCTCGCCGGGTTCGACTTCCCGCACGAACTCCGCCCCCAGGTTAGCCAGGGCGCAGCTTTCCGAGGCGAGGATGTATCCCCCCCGGAGATAGCCCAGCGCCAGCGGGCGGAAGCCAGAGGGGTCGCGCAACCCGAAAAGCTGGTCCTTCCCCATGGCCACCAGGGCGTAGGCCCCGGCCAGGCGGCGGGCCGCCCCGGCCAGCGCCCCCTCCAGGTCCTCCTTGGCGAAGCGGGCGACCAGATTGAGGATGACCTCGGTGTCGGTGCTCGTCTGGAAGACGGAACCCCCGTCCATCAACTCCTGCCGCAGGGCGTCGGCGTTCACCAGGTTGCCGTTGTGGGCCACCGCCACCGTCCCCTTGGAACACCGGGCCAACAGCGGCTGGGCGTTGATCACCGAGCTCCGCCCGGTGGTCGAGTAGCGGACGTGCCCGATCGCCAGATGGCCGGGCAGCCCCGCCAGGATCTCCTCCGAGAAGACCTCGGACACCAGGCCGGTCTCTTTGTACAGCCGCACCGCCGTTCCGTCGGAGACCGCCATCCCGGCGCTCTCCTGCCCCCGGTGCTGCAGGGCGTAGAGACCGAGGTAGGCCAGGTTGGCCACGTTCTGTCCCGGCGCATAGACCCCGAAGACCCCGCACTCCTCCCGGGGATGTTCTCCCGTCCACGGCCGGCGCTTCCCCTCATGCACGGTCCCTTCCCTCCAGACGCCGGGGGATCGCTTCCCGCCAGATTCGCTTCAGTTCCGTCACCCGCTCGTTCACCACCGGCGCCGTTTCCTCCCCGGCCCGCATGACCCGGAGAGTCCCGCCCCCGGTCGCCCCGAGGAGGGTCCAGGGAACCCCGCGTTCGTCGGCGATGGCGGCCACGGCCGGAGCGTCCTCCGGCTCCACTGCCACGAGCACCCGGCCCTGCGACTCGCTGAAGAGGTAGGTATCGAGCCGGCCCGGCGGATCGACCATGATCCCGCACCCGACCTCTGCCCCGAAGCACATCTCCGCCACGGCGACCAGGAGCCCGCCTTCGCTCACGTCGTGCGCCGCCTGGATCAGTCCCCTTTCGATGGCGGACGCCACCGTTTCCAACAGGGCTTTCTCCCGCGCCAGGTCGATCTCGGGGGCCCGTCCGGCCACCGTCCGGCGCCTCAGCCAGAGGTACTCGCTTCCCCCGAGCTCCTCCTTCGTCTCTCCGAGAAGCAGGATCGCCTGTCCGGCCCGGCTGAAAGTGGACGGGCAACGCTTGGCCACGTCGGGCAGGAGCCCGACCATGCCGATGATCGGAGTGGGGTGGATGGCTTCGCCGTTCGTCTCGTTGTACAGGCTGGCGTTGCCCCCGGTCACCGGGATGCCGAGGGCCCGGCAGGCCGCCGCGATGCCCCGGATCGCCTCCTTGATCTGCCAGTAGACCTCAGGGCGCTCCGGGTTGCCGAAGTTCAGCCCGTCAGTCACCCCCAGCGGCTTCGCCCCGCTCACCACGAGGTTCCGGGCCGCCTCGCAGACCGCCGCCGCCCCGCCCGTCCAGGGGTCGAGGTAGCCGTAGCGCCCGTTCCCGTCGATGGTCAGGGCGAGCCCCTTCTTCGTCCCTTTGACCTGCAGGACGGCGGCGTCGCTCCCCGGCCCGACCACGGTGTTTGTCTGGACCTGGTAGTCGTACTGGGTATAGACCCACTCCTTGCTGGCCAGGGTCGGCGAGTCGAGGAGCGCCTTGAGCATCTCGCCGTAGTCTTCCGGCTCGGGCAGGTCGGAGAGGTCGAGCGCCTGCCGTTCGGCCAGGTCGGCCGGGGGCCGGGCTTCCGGCTGGTAGGTCGGGGCGCCGTCCGTCGAGAGCGACCTGGCTGGCACCTCCGCCACCACCCGACCGTTCTCCAGGACCCGCAGCATCCCGTCGTCGGTCACTCGGCCCACCGTCACGGCGTGCAAGCCCCACCGGGCGAAGATCTCCCGCACCGCCTCTTCCTTCCCAGCCTGCGGAACTACCAGCATCCTCTCCTGCGACTCGGAGAGCATGATCTCGTAGCTCGTCATGCCCTCCTCCCGCCGGGGGATGAGGGCGATGTCCAGCTCGATGCCGTTTCCTGCCCGGGTGGCCATCTCCGCCGCGGAGCTGGTCACCCCGGCCGCTCCCATGTCCTGAATGCCGACCACGTCGCCCGACCGGATGGCCTCCAGGCACGCCTCGATCAGCAGCTTCTCGGTGAACGGATCCCCCACCTGGACGTTCGGCCGCTTCTCCTCGTTCTCCTCGGAGAGTTCCGCCGAGGCGAAGGAGGCGCCGTGGATCCCGTCCCGCCCGGTCGTGGAGCCGACCACCATCACCGGGTTCCCGACCCCCGAGGCCCTGGCGGTGGCGATGTGCTTCGTCTCGACCAGCCCCACCGCCATCACGTTGACCAAGCAGTTCCCGCTGTAGCTGGGGTCGAAGTAGACCTCCCCGCCCACGGTCGGGACCCCCACACAGTTCCCGTAGCCTGAGATCCCAGACACCACGCCGCCGAAAAGGTAGCGCTGGCGGGGCTCCGACAACTCGCCGAAGCGCAGCGAATCGAGGACGGCGATGGGCCGGGCCCCCATGGTGAAGATGTCCCTGAGGATCCCCCCGACACCCGTCGCCGCCCCCTGGTAAGGCTCGACCGCCGAGGGGTGGTTGTGCGACTCCACTTTGAAGACCACCCCGAGCCCGTCGCCGATGTCCAGGATGCCGGCGTTCTCCCCGGGCCCCTGCAGGACATGCTCCCCCTCCGTCGGGAAGAGCTTGAAGAGCGGGCGGGTGTGCTTGTAGGCGCAGTGCTCCGACCAGAGCACGGCGTACATGCCGAGTTCGGTGTAATTGGGGTCGCGGCCCAAAATCTCGACGATCCGCTCGTACTCCTCGTCCCGCAGCCCCATCCGCCGCCAGGCCTGTTGCTCCCGAATCTCCGCCGGGCTTAACACGCCCTCACCCCCTCGCCCGAAAGCACCGCCCCGAGGATCCGGCGGCCGTCCTCCCCGCCGAGCAAGGCGGTCACCGCCCGCTCCGGATGGGGCATCATCCCGACCACATTCCCCTCCCGGTTGCAGACCCCGGCGATGTTGTTCACCGAGCCGTTCGGGTTGGTCACATAGCGGAAGACCACCTGGCCCCGACGCTCCAGTTCCGCCAGCTCCTCCGGGTCGGCGTAGTAGTTGCCCTCCCCGTGGGCGATGGGCAACCGCAGCACCTGGCCGCGTTGAAGCCCTCTGGTCCAGGCCGTGTCGGCGTTCTCCACCCGGAGATGGACCGGGCGGCAGAGGAACTTGAGCCCCGCGTTCCGCCGCAGCACCCCCGGGAGCAGCCCCGCCTCCGTCAGAATCTGAAAGCCGTTACAGATCCCGAGCACCGGTCGGCCTTCCCCAGCGAATCGCGCCACCTCGCCCATGATCGGGCTGAAGCGGGCGATCGCCCCGCAGCGCAGATAGTCGCCGTAGGAGAACCCGCCCGGCAGGATCACGGCGTCGAAGCCGGCCAGGGACGTCGCCTGGTGCCAGACGAACTCCGCCCGGCCGCCCACCTGCTCCACCGCCCACTGGACGTCGGCATCACAATTGGAGCCGGGAAACACGATGACCCCGACTCTCATCCTCAGACCTCCTCGACGGTGAACCGGTATTCCTCGATGATGGGGTTGGCCAGGAGCTTCCGGCAGGCCTCCTCCACGAGGGTCCGGGCCGCCTCCCGGCTTTCCGCCTCGAAGCGCAGCTCGATCAGTTTGCCGACCCGGACGTCACGGAGTCCGGCAAAGCCCAGGGTGGCCAGACCGCCCTGCACCGCCTTCCCCTGGGGGTCCAGAACTCCGGCCTTCGGCATGACCTCAACCTTCGCTTTCCACAAAATCGCTCATCCTCCCCCTCACCCGGCGATCCTGCGCCAGACTTCCTGGTAGGCCTCCTCGACCCCGCCCAGGTCCCGCCGGAAACGGTCCTTGTCCAGTCGCTCCCCGGTCTCGGTATCCCAGAACCGGCAGGTGTCGGGGCTGATCTCGTCCCCCAGGAGGATCTGCCCGTCCCGGGTCCGCCCGAACTCCAGCTTGAAGTCGATCAGCTCGAGCCGGCGGGGTTTCAGGTGCGCTGCCAGGAGGTCATTCACCCGAAGGCTGGTCGCGGCGAGCTGCGCCACCTCTTCGGGGGTCGCCAAGTCCAGCGCCCGGATGTGATACTCGTTCACCAGTGGATCCCCCAGGTCGTCCCGCTTGTAGTAGAACTCCAGCACCGTGCGGGCAAGGCGGGTTCCCTCGGCCAAGCCCAGCCGCTTCGCCAGACTGCCGGCAGCCACGTTCCGCACCACCACCTCCAGCGGCACGATCGAAAGCCGCCGGGCGACCATCTCCCGCTCGGACGGCAGGTCCACGAAGTGGTTCGCCACGCCGTGTTCTGCCAGGTACCGGAAGAGCGCCGCCGAGATGCGGGCGTTCAGCACGCCCTTGTCGCTGATCGTACCCTTTTTCTGCCCGTTGAAGGCGGTGGCGTCGTCCTTGAAGTGGATGAGCAAGAGATCCGGATCGTCCGTGATGTAGACAATCTTGGCCTTCCCTTCGTACAACCGCTCGCCTTTCGTCACCAAAGCTCTCTCCTCCCCACAGCCCTCAGTCACTTCCCCTCGAGGCCGAGCGCCGCCCGCCAGGCATTACACAGCTCGAAGGTCCTCCGGCCCGCGAGGCCCACATACTCCTCGGGCCGCTCTAGTACCGCCTTCTGCTGCGGCGTGAAGCGGGCCGCGTACGGCGCAAGCTCTGCATGTTCCTCAAGCAGCAAAAGGAGCGGCCGTCCGGTCCGGTCGGCCTCCAGCGTCAGCCGACGGACCGCCTCGTGGGCGTCGGGATGCCCCGCCGCAGCCAGGCAGAGGTACAGCGGTTCGGCCACCAGGCTTCCCCGGGCCTGGGCGAAGTTCCGCTCCAGGTGCTCCCGGTGCAGTCCCAGCCGCTCGATGATCCCCGAGAGCCGCTCGGCAGCCAGGACGAGCCCTGCCACCACCTCCACCGTGAACCGGGAAGAGGCGGAGTTCGTGAGATCCCGCTGGTGCTCGGAGATCTGGTCGAGGTAGACCGTGACTATCCGGGGCATGAACTCCTTGTAAAGGCTCTTAACGTGCTCCAGGTTCCAGGGGTTGCGCTTGTGCGGCATAGTCGACGACCCGACCTGCTCCGGGTCGAAGTACTCGCCGATCTCGGCGATCTCGGACCGCTGCAGGTGGCGGAAGTCGTCCGCCAGGTTGGCCAGAACGGAGAAGGTCGAAACCAGGGCGTGCAGGTAGTCCGCGACGAACTCCGGCTCGACGATCTGCGTCGCCGCCCCGGCGGGCTCGAGCCCCAACCGCCCCAGGACCTCTTCCTCGAACCGGCGGGCGTCCGGCAGGAAGAGGCTCGCGGCGTTGTAGGCGCCGACCGCTCCGGCCAGCTTCCCTCGCAGGTTGCGGGCGGCCGTCTCGACCGCCTGGATCCGCTGGCCCAGCCGGTCCACGTACACGGCGCAGGCGTAGCCGAAGGTCACCGGCACGGCGTGCTGCCCGTGGGTCCGCCCGATCTGAACAGTCAGGGCTTCCCGCTCGGCCAGGCGGATCAGCGCCAGTTCCAAGCGGAGGAGGGCCGGCTGGACCGCCTCCCGGGTGGCCGCCCGCAGCCGGAGGGCGTTGGCGGTGTCCATGATGTCCGCCGAGGTGGCGGTGAAGTGGACCCACGGGCGGGCCTCCTCGCTCACCCGCCGCTGCAGGCAGTTGACGAGGGCCCGGATGTTGTGGCGCGTCCGCTCCTCCTCGGCGGCGACCTCCGCCGGCGTGACTTCGCGGGCCGCCGCCCGGACCTCAGCCGCCGCCTCGGGAGGGCAGACCCCTGCAGCCGCCAGCCCCTCGACCAGGGCGACCTCCACTTCGAGCTGGTATCGGAGGTAGGCCTCCTCTGAGAGATAAGCCGAGAACTTCTCCCACAGGGCGGGATTGGCGGCCCGGTAACGCCCGTCGAGCGGACTGAGGCTGGACCAGACGCCGTCCTCCACCGTCTCACCCTCCTTCAAAAAACACACGGCAAGTAGGTTTCGCAGTTGTGAAACCTACCCGCCGGGGCTTTTATCCCTCTAGGGTGTAGTTCAAAACCGGCCTCCTGAACCTGCCTTGAACCTGCATCACTCGGTCCAGACCCCGGGTTGGGCGG
>DYFA01000067.1 GCA_020725425.1 Aneurinibacillus sp. | reverse complement strand
CAGCGGCTGCCCGGAAGCCCGGGCCCGGGCGAGTTTGGCCCGCAGACTCTCCTCGTTGATGATGTCGGCGGCGCCGCGCTTCAACAACTCCAGTTCCGCGTCGATGCTCAACTCGGCCACCCGGCCGTCAACCCCTTCCCTGTAGTGCCCGTCCAAAGTTGCTTCATTATACCACGGGGAAAAGGCGGCTTTCAATCCGCGCCCGCTGTGCTATAATGATGGGAGCGGTCAGGGGGGCTTCCTGGCCTCATCACTTCAGGGGAGGATAATCAGTGGGAAGGGACCTTCGCCGCGGCGCACAGGGCAGCGTTCTGGTGGCTGTGGTGATTTTCCTCGGCCTGGTCCTGCTCGGATCCGGGGTGGGCATCCTGGCCGGTATCCTGCACACAGCGCCGAAGCTCTCGGATGTACAGTTCAACCCGAAGTGGGCGACTATTGTGTACGACGAGCGGGGGGACGTGATCGGGCGGCTGTTCACCGAGAACCGCACCCCGGTCGGCCTCGACCGCATCCCGAAGGACCTCAAGAACGCCGTCATCGCGATCGAGGACGACCACTTCTACGACCACCACGGCATACGGGTGTCGGCGCTCTTCCGCGCCCTGGTGGTGGATCTGCTCGCCGGCGGCAAGGTGCAAGGTGGAAGCACGATCACCCAGCAGTTGGCGCGCAACGCCTTTCTTTCCTTGGAGAAGACCTTCTCGCGCAAAATCAACGAGATCATCTGGGCGATCCAGATCGAGCGCCGCTACACCAAGGACGAAATCCTCGAGACCTACCTGAACGAGATCTACCTCGGTCACGGCACCTACGGCGTCGAGTCCGCCAGCCAGCTTTACTTCGGCAAGCACGTGGAGGAGCTGAACTTATCCGAATCGGCCTTGCTGGCCGGATTGCTCCGCGGACCCGAGATCTACTCGCCCTACGTCAACCCCCAACTGGCGAAAGAGCGGCGGGATGTGGTGCTTGACCGGATGGCCCGCCTCGGCTACCTGACGCCAGCGGAGGCGGAGGCAGCCAAAGAGGCTCCCATCAAGACCGTGGGCTTGAAGCTCTCGCGCACCAAGGCCCCCTATTTCGTGGAGTACGTGACCCAGTACCTGCTTGACCGGTACGGAGCCAGCGCGGTTTACTCAGGCGGGCTGAAGGTCTACACCACCCTCGACCTCAAGGTGCAGGAGGCGGCCGAACGGGCTTTGAGCCGGGTGCCGATCGCCAAGACCGACAAGAACGGGCTCCACCAACCCCAGGCGGCGCTCCTGGCGATGGACCCGCGGAACGGACACCTCAAGGCGATGGTCGGGGGGCGGGGGGAAGACAAGTACAACCGGGCCACCCAGGCCTACCGTCAGCCGGGGTCAGCGATCAAGCCCTTCATCTACACCGCGGCGATCGACCGGGGCTTCACGCCGATCTCGATCGTGGATGACTCGCCGCTGGAGTACCCCATGCCGGACGGGTCGATCTGGGCGCCGCAGAACTACGACAAGAAGTTCCGCGGTCCCGTCACGCTCCGCGCCGCGCTGGAGGACTCGGTCAACATCGTGGCCATCAAGCTGCTCGAACAGATCGGGATCGGGACGGTGATCGACTACGCCCGCAAGATGGGCGTCACCTCGCTGGTCGAGGAGGGAACAGTCAACGACCGCAACCTGTCTCTGGCCCTGGGTGGGATCACGAAAGGCGTGACCCTGATGGAGATGGTCACGGCCTACTCCGTCCTGGCCAACCAGGGGATCCGGGTGGAGCCCCTCGCCATCCTGCGGGTGGAGGATAAGGACGGCCGGGTTTTGGAGGAAAACACGGCCTCCAAGCAGATCGTCCTCGCCGACTCCACTGCCTACGTGGTCACGGACATGATGAGGGGAGTCATCGAGCGGGGGACCGGCCGGGCGGCCAACATCGGGCGCCCCGCCGCCGGCAAGACCGGCACGACCTCCGACTATACCAACGCCTGGTTCGTCGGATTCACCCCGGAGCTGGTGACGGCCGTGTGGATCGGCAACGACGTGCAGAAGGAGCCTCTGGTGATCCCGAAGTACGGCAACCTGGGATCAGCCAAAGCGGCGGAAATCTGGGGGGACATGATGCGGCAGGCCCTGGCCGACACCCCGATCTCCGACTTCCCGCTGCCGCCGGGAGTGACTCGGGCGTACGTCGACGCCGCTCATGGGTATCTGGCCACCGACCGCTGCCTGGACGTCCGTCTGGAGGTCTTCATCCAGGGGACGGAGCCGACGCAGCCCTGCCCCTTCCACACCGGCCGGCCCCTGCCGCCGCCAGTCCCGCCCGAGCTGCCCCCCGCCAGCGGGAACTACTCTGGCCAGGCCGGCGGTTCGCCAGGGCCGGGAGCGGCCAACCCCGCTGCCGGGTCGGGCTTCCTGCCGCCGGCGGCTCCCAACCGGAGCGGGCCTCCGCTCGCCGCCGATCACAGCCAGGATTAAGCCTCCAGTCGGACAATGGTCACGCCGTCTCCGCCTTCGGCGGGGGCGGCGTAACGGTATTCCGCCACTCCGGGACAGCTGCCGAGCCGCTCGCGCAACCCCTGCCGCAGGGCCCCGGTCCCCTTCCCGTGGATGAGGCGCACCTGGGAGAGACCGGCCAGCGAGGCGTCGTCCAGGTACTTCGTGACCAGCTCCCAGGCCTCGTCCACTGTCAGCCCGCGCAAGTCGAGCTCGCTGCGGATGGTTCCCGCCTTGCTCCGGGCCAGCTCCTGGTGGCCTTCCACCGGGCGACGGGTCGTGGCGGGCCGGCGCCCGGGGGGTGCGGGAGGCAACACCGCCACGTCTTCGGGGCGCAGGGTCATCCTCAAGCTTCCGGCCTGGACCAGCACCTCGCCGGAAGGCGTCGGCGGGGCGAGCACCACCCCCTCCTGGCCGAACCGGACGATCCGCACCCGCACCCCTGGCTGGAGGGCTGAGAGCTCAGTCGGCGCCGCTTGGGGCAGGGCTTCCTCCTCAACTGCCTCCCGCTGGCTCAGGTCGTGGCGCAGGCGCTCCCTCTCGTCCGCCAGCCGCTGGCGTGCCTGGCGCACGGCTTCCTCGCCCCCGGCAGGGGCCTCGCGAATCTGCCGCCGCAGCTCGGTGAGGAGCTGGTCCACCTCCCGGCGCGCCTTTTGCAGAAGCTCCTCTCCCTCCTTCCGGGCTCGAGCGAGGATCTGTTCCTTTTCCTCCGTCAGCCGGCGCAACTTGGCGTCGTACTCCCGGCTCAGGTTCTCCAGGCGGTGGCGCTCCTCTTCGGCCCGAAGGCGGTGCTCCTCAGTCAGCCGCCGGTTTTCCGCAACCGCGCGCAGCACATCCTCCATCCGGCTTGCCTCACGGCTGGTCAGCCGCCGGGCTTCGGCGATGATCTCCTCCGACAGGCCCAACCGGGCGGCGATCTCGAAGGCGTTGCTGCGCCCGGGGATGCCGATCGCCAGGCGGTAGGTGGGGCGGAGGGTCTCCACGTCAAACTCGACTGAGGCGTTCTCCACTCCGGGCCGGGTGTAGGCAAACGCCTTCAACTCGGGATAATGAGTGGTGGCCACGGTGCGTGTGCCGCGCCGGTGCAGGTGGTCCAGAAGCGCCATGGCCAGGGCGGCCCCCTCTGTCGGATCGGTTCCCGCCCCCAGCTCGTCGAGCAGCACCAGGCAGTTGTCGGTCAACCGGTCGAGGAGGCGCACGATGTTGGTCAGGTGGGAGGAGAAGGTCGAGAGGTTCTGCTCGATGCTCTGCTCATCCCCGATGTCGGCGAAGATGTCGGAGAAGATCGCCACCTCGCTCCCTTCCCCGGCCGGGATGTGCAGCCCAGCCTGGGCCATGAGGGTCAAAAGGCCGATGGTCTTCAGGGTGACGGTCTTCCCGCCGGTGTTGGGGCCGGTGATCACCAGCGTGATGAAGTCCTCGCCCAGCATCACGTCGACCGGGACGACTGTTCCGGCGAGCAGAGGGTGGCGGGCCTGCCGGAGACGGAGCCGCCCCTCCCGGTTGAGGCGCGGGAGCGTGGCCTCCATCTCCCGGGCCAGCTTGCCCTTGGCGAGCATGAAGTCGAAGCGGCCCAGCGCACCCATGGCTGCCTCCAGGTCGGGGGCGGCCGCCGCCACCTGTGCCGACAGCGCCGAGAGGATCCGCCGGACTTCTTCCTGCTCGGCTGCGTTCACCTGCCGGAGCTGGTTGTTCAACTCGACCACCGCCATCGGCTCCACGAAGAGGGTCGCCCCGCTGGCCGATTGGTCGTGCACCACGCCCGGCACCATGCTCTTGTACTCCCGGCGCACCGGGATGACGTAGCGGTCGTTGCGCAGTGTCACCAGGGGTTCCTGGAGATAGCGGGCAACTTCGGGGGAGGTGACCAGCGAGTCGAGCTTCTCCCGGAGGCGATTCTGGAGAGTCCGGCTCTGGGCACGCAGACGGGCCAGGGCGGGACTGGCGGCGTCGGCCACTTCGGCGTGCTCGGTGATACACCGCTGAATCTCCGCTCCCAGCTCGGGCAGTCCCGGAAGCGACTCCGCCAGAGCGGCGAGGCGAGGGAAACGGTCCGACCGCTCCGCCATGAACCGGCGCAGGCGGGCCATCCCACGCAGGGTGTCCGCCACGGCCAACAGCTCCTCCGCCTCGAGCACCGCCCCGAGGGTGGCCCGGTGCAGGAGCGGCCGGAGGTCGTGGAGGCCCCCCCAGGGGACTCCACCCTCCCGCCAGAGCAGCGCCAGAGCCTCAGCGGTGTCCTCCTGGGCAGCAGCCACCCACAGTGGCTCCGGCTGAGGCAGAAGCGCTTCAGCCAACTCCTTCCCGACGGCGAAGACCGCCAAGTCCGCCAGGCGGGCCTGAATTTTGGGAAATTCCAGAAGGCTGAGTGACTTCCCGTCCATCAGTCGACTCCTCGAAAATAGTGACCTTTGGTGATTCCCTGGGGCGCCAGCCTCTCAAGCTCCCGGCGGAGGGCGACCAGCCGCTCCCGGACCGCCGGGTCGGGCTCCTTTTTCCCGCCGGCCGCCCCGCTCAACGACAGCGCCTCGCGGTAGGCCCGCGTCACCTGGACCGCGTAGTGCGGCTCCCGCAGCCGGCAGTCGAGGCGGAACACCTGCAGGCCGGCAGCCGCCAGGGCTGGCAGGTGCTCGATCAGGCACAGCTCCTTCGGATTGGCCACGTGCATGCGGCAGGAGGCGTCGAGCCTGAGCGGGAAGACCAGGCCCAGGCGGTCCCGCAGCCCTGTCTCCGTCTCCCGGCAAGGCTTCCGGCAGGCTTGTCCCGGCGCCCGGTCACCAAGCAGGGCCCCCGGGGCGCAGTACTCGGTGACCATCAACTCCAGTGGCCCGTGCACCAACACCTCGAGGCCCACGGGCGACCTGTCCGCCACCTCGGAGAGCTCCTCCAGCGTCAATTCGGGGGAAAGGGTGGCCTCGGCAATCCCCTGGCCGGCCAGAAGCGCCAGCGCAGAAGAGTTGAAGAGGTTGAGGGGCCAATCGGCGTGGAGCGCCACCTGGCCGTACCGTCCCACTCCCTGTTCGTCGGTGGTCAGGCGGTGCAGCAACCCCAGATTCCCCACGAGGAAGGCGGCCGGCCGTTTCTCCGGGGGAAGCGACGCCGCGCTGGCGGCCAAGTCAAGCGCCGCCGCCATTTCCTGCCGGCGGATGATCCGGGGAAAGCCTAAAACCAGTTCCACCCCCGCCTCCCAGCAGCGCTGCCCCGCCCAGGCGACCTGCTCCGCGGTGAGGAAAGGGGCGCCGCCCGGCTGGAAGCGCTCCCCGCCAAGAATGACCCGGTCGGGCCGGGCCGCGAGCACCTCTGGCACGGCGTCGACCTCCGAAATCGCCGTCGCCAGCCGCACCCGGGCAGGCCTCGGTGCTGTCCGGGCGGGTGCGGTGTGGCGGGGTCTCCGGAACACCTCGGCCAGGGCCTGCCGGGAGGACCGGATCTCGTCCAGGGAAGGACGGTGGCGCTCCGCCCGCGCCTCCTCCAGCTCAGCCAGGGCGGCCCGCCGCAGGGAGTTGAGCTCGCTCCAGGGCAGGATGGTCCCCGGGTCGGACCGCAGTTCGAGCTCGGCGAGACGGAACGGCGTGTTTCCCAGGCGGGCCAGGTGGGCGTGGACCTGTGCCAACTCCAAGGCGTGCTTCTCCGCCGGGGAGGCCGGCACCGTTCCCGCGGCCCTTCCCTGAAGCCCTTCCGGGTCGGTCAAGACCAACTCCGCCGGGCTACCCTGCCGGACCGTCAGCACCGCGCGGAGCGGGATCTGCAGCGTCTCCCGGGCGGAGCGAAAGGTGGTTGCGGCCCGGGCCTCCAAGGACGCGTCGCTCGTTTTGAAGACCCGGTCACCAACCTGGATCGCCCCGCCAACCGGGATGACCACCTTCTCCCCCGGGCCCGCTGCCTGAAGGGGACGGGCCGCTCCGTCCCGGCGCTCGGCCGACCAGAAGCGGGCGAGCGTCGTCCCCACCCGCCCCCCTTGACTCACCCAGAACTCCACCCCGTCACCGGCGGTCACGGGGTTTTCCAGGCGGAGGGTGGCGAGGCCGCGGCGGCGGTCGTAGTAACTCACCCGGCCCAGAAACACCCCCCGGTTGCTGGGGCGCTGCAAGCTCATCAGCTCCCGACCGGGGTTGCCCAGCAGATAGCCGGCGGTGAAGCCCCGGTTGAAGGCCTGGGCCAACTCGCGCCAGCGCTCACTGCTCGCCGGCTCCTGCACTCCTGCCGCCAAGCGCTCGAGGGCCTCCCGGTATACCCGAACGACCGTCGCCACGTATTCCGGCCGCTTCATCCGCCCTTCGACCTTGAACGCCGCCACACCCGCCCGGACCAGCTCCGGCAGGAGTTCCAGCGCCGCCAGCTCGCGGGTGGAGAGAAGGTGCGGCCCGGACTCCTCCTCGTCGATCAGCGACCGCCCTTCCCGGTCCACCAGGCCGTACTCGAGACGACAGGGCTGGGCGCAGCGGCCCCGGTTGCCGCTCCGTCCACCGATCAGGCTGCTCATCAGGCACTGGCCCGAATAGCAGACGCAGAGCGCGCCGTGGACGAATACCTCGATCTCCAGACCCGCCTCAGCGCAAGCGCGGATTTCCTGGAGGTCCAGCTCGCGGGCGAGGACGACCCGCTTCACGCCGTGCGCCGCCAACCACCGGACGCCGGCCGGGTGGTGAACGGTCATCTGAGTGCTGGCATGAACCGGAAGGGCCGGAAAGATGCGGCGGAGGAGCCGGAGCAGTCCGAGATCCTGGACGATCACGGCGTCCACGCCCAGTTCGTAGAGCTCAGCCACGTACTCCACGGCGGGGGCGAGCTCAGTTTCCTTGATGAGCGTGTTGACGGTGACGTACACCCGCACTCCGCGGACATGCGCATAAGTAACGGCCCGGGAGAGTTCGTCCGGGCCAAAGTTCTTGGCGAATTGGCGGGCGCTGTAGGCTTTGCCCCCCAGATAGACGGCGTCCGCTCCGTTCTGCACGGCCGCCACGAGGGCGTCCCATTCCCCCACCGGGGCGAGGAGTTCGGGCCGCCCGCCGCCCTGACTGGTCACGGGTCGTAACCCCTTCCGAGACTCAAGTGCTTGACTTTTTTATTATACCAGACAGCCGCGCAAAGGACAGGGGTCAGCGGACCGGCGGCGCTTCGGCTGCCGCCAGTCGCCAGAGGGTCCAAAGCGCCGCGGCGACCATTCGCCAGAGCGTCCGCCGGGGAACCGCCAGGGCGGCCCGCACCTCGGCACTCGTGATCTCTTCGCCCCCCTGGCGGACGATGAGCCGTCCGGCAGCATCTCCCGGGCGGACCGGCGCTAGCAGCGGGCGCGCCTGCAATTCCGCCACCAGGTGTCCCTGCTCCGCGCGGCGCACCACTGCCATCACCGGGCCGGCCGGGACCACCGGCACGCTGCGCCTCATCCCCCAGCGGACCGGAGCCTGGCCGACCGGCTGCCCGGGAACTGCCAGAAGCGCCGGCTGGAACTCGCGGTAGCCGTACTCGAGCAGGGCCGCCGCGTCCCGCCAGCGGTCGGCGGAGTCCAGGACAACCGCGATCAGCCGGAAACCATCCCGGTTCGCCGAAGCCACCAGGCAATACCCGGCCTCGCTGGTGGTCCCCGTTTTGACCCCGTCCGCCCCGCCGAACGACCAGAGTAAGCGGTTGGTGTTGGCGAAGCGCCACGCCGGAAGATCCCCCTCCTCTACCGTCTTGACCCGGCTCCGCACCACTCTGGCGAATTCTGGGATAGCCAGCGCCCGGCGAGTCAAGAGAGCCAGGTCGAGGGCGGTGGTGTAGTGACCTTCCCAGGTGCGGGAGAGCCCGTGGGGATCAGCGAAAGAGGTGTTCCAGCACCCGAGCTGCTGTGCCCGCAGGTTCATCTGTTGCACGAACCGCTCCACTGAGCCGGCCAGGTGCTCGGCGATGGCTATTGCGGCGTCGTTGCCCGACTCCATCATGAGCCCGTAGAGGAGTTGTCGCAGGGTCAGGACCTGGCCTTGTCGGAGCCCGATGGTGGACCCCTCTGTCCAGGCGGGGCGGCGTCCGATCGTCACCCGCTCCCGCAGATCTCCTCGTTCTAGCGCCAGGATAGCCGTCATGATCTTGGTGGTGCTGGCCGGGCCCCGCCGCTCGTGTTCCCGGTGGGCAAAGAGGACCGTCCCCGTCTCCGCCTCCATCAACACTGCTGCCCGGGCGGAGATGGGCGGTCCCTGGCCGTATCCCTCGACGTAACGGAGGATCGTCCGCCCAGGGGTGGTGGTGGCCGGTTGTGCCGCCCATTTCCCTCCGAGGCGGGACAAGGCTGCCACCAGGAGGGCCAGGAGCCCCAGCCGCAAGAGATCGCCCAGGCGAACGGCCACGAACATCGTCCTCGCCTCCGGGGATAGGCTGGTAGATTGTTATGGCCGGTTACCTGGGGCTAGAACGGGGAGCCCTGGGGTAGAAGTGGGTCTGGCCGTCGGTCTCCAGGGTGGCCAGGAGGACTTCCCGCGGCTTTTGGAAGCCCTTCTCCTGCAACCGCTGCAGGAGCCAGGTGTAGTCGAGCCCGGCCGCAGCCAGGGCATGGTAATCGACTCGCCCGTCGAGGATGAGGGTGAAGGGGAGACCCTCGTATCCGGTGGACAGCTTGAGATCCGCCGGGGTCACCGGCCGGCGCTGGGACTTGAGAATGACCGAGAGGTGCCCGGTATCCTCCAGGATGGCGAACTCCACGTCGGCCACGTTGTAGGCTCCCTGCTGGCGCAGCTTGGAGAGGAGGTCGCTCACATTGAACCGGTGGCGGCGGAGAGCCTCGACGTCGATTGTCCCGCCGGAGATGAGCACGGTGGGCCGGCCGCTGATCCAGGCGCGGAAGCGGTTGCTCCACAGGGAGAGGTAGGCAGTGACCACTTGGGCAAAGATGATGGTTCCAATCGGCACGAACCCCTCCAGAAGGGGGATCCGATGGTCTTGAAGGGGGATGGCGGCCAGTTCGCCGATGAGCACGACGACCACGAAGTCGAAGGGCGACACCTGGCCGAGCTCCCGCTTCCCCGCCAGGCGCATCACGAGCAGCAGGAAGGCGTACATGACCATCGACCGGGCGGCCACGAGCAACAAACCCCGCATGAGAGTAGTCTGTAGCTGGGAGGGGTCAGAGTTATGCGGAGGAGAAACGCCGGCCCTTCTCTCGCGCCAGGAAAGCCAACAGGTCGGGCAGGGACCGGGTGTTAAGGACCTGCCGAGCCCTGCACCATCCCCGCCGCGCGGTGGCGACTCCGTACTCCCGGAAGACCAGGTGCTCCGTGGAGTGGGCGTCAGTGTTGACGGCGACAAGCCCTCCCGCGGAGACGAAGCGGCGCACATGCAGATCACACAGGTCCAACCGATCCGGGGTGGCGTTCACTTCCAGGATTGTGCCGGTTTCGACGGCCAGTTCGATCAGGGCGGGAACATCCAGGGCGTACGGCGGACGATGGCCGAGCAGGCGCCCTGTGGGATGGGCCAGGATATCGACGTGCGGGTGGCGGAGGGCCGCCGCGGCCCGGGCCAGAAGGCGCTCCGGCTCCTGGCGGAACCCCGAGTGGAGCGAAGCCACCACGAGATCCATCTCCGCCAGGACTTCGTCCTCCAGATCGAGGCGACCGTCGCCCAGGATGTCCACCTCGACCCCGGCCAGAAGATACACCGGGTGGCCTTCCGCGTTGAGCGCCTCAATCTCCCGACGCTGGGCCCGCAGACGTTCGGCGTCCAGTCCCCGGGCGACGGCGAGGGACCGGGAGTGGTCGCAGACCGCCAGGTACTCGTAACCCAGCCGTGCGGCAGCCTCACGCAACTCCCGGAGGCTGGCCGTCCCGTCACTCCACTCGCTGTGGACGTGCAGGTCTCCCCGGAGGTCCGACTCCTCGACCAGGGCAGGCAACTCCCCCTTCTCCGCCGCCTCGATCTCTCCCCGGTCCTCGCGCAGTTCCGGCGGGATGAACGGCAGGCCGAGGGCCCGGTACAGGTCCTCCTCCTCGGGCAGCGAAAAGCCTGACCCGGTCAAGCCATAGTCGTTGAGCTGCCAGCCCCGCTCCTTCGCTCGCTGGCGCAGGCGGACGTTGTGTTCCTTGGATCCGGTGAGATGGAGCCAGGCAGCGGCGAAGACCGCCGGCTCCACCAAGCGCAAGTCTACCGGGAGCCCTCCCTGGTGCACGACGGCCACCCTGGTCGGCCCCTGGGCGGTAACCTCCCGGAAGCTGGGCATCCGGACGAAGAAGTCGCTCACTTCCTCAGGCGCCTCGCTCGCTACGACCAGGTCCACGTCGCCCACGAGTTCCGCGCGGCGGCGGATACTCCCGGCGATCTCGACCCGTTCCACCGCCGGCTGGCGAGCCAGACTCTCCCGGAGGTCCCGGGCCAGCGGCAGAGCCAACCCCAGCAGCTGACGGCCGGGGGCGGCGTCGCGCTGCGCGATCGCCCGCAATACTGCCAGTTCCAGTTTGGGTCCGAGCCCTTTGACCGTCCGAAGCCGGCCTTGCTCAGCCGCCTCCTGCAACGCTGTGAGATCCTCCAGTCCCAGCACCTTCCAGAAATTGCGGGCGTGCCGCGGGCCCACCCCCGGCAGGGTGAGCATGTCCATGACGCCGGGGGGGATCTCCCGGCGCAGCCGTTCCAGGGCACTGATAGTGCCGGTCTGCACCAGCTCGCCGATCTTGGCGTGGATGGCTTCGCCGATCCCCGGCCGGTCGCGCAGGCGCCCGGCTGCCCAGGCCTCGGCGAAGGGCTCCCCCAGCCCCTCGAGCAGGCGGGCGGCCTTGCGGTAGGCGACCGCCTTAAAGGGGTTATCGCCGGCCACTTCCACCCGGTCGGCCAACTCCAGGAAGAGCCAGGCTGCTTCGTAGTTAGTCACGCCGTTCGCCCCTCCCGGACCTGCCGCCAGGCGCCCGGGTCAGACTCGGGCAGCAGGGGGCGGGTTTTCTCGCGGCGGGGCGGCCGCGGCAGAGACCAGGCAGGCGGCAGGGCTTTCTCCACCTGACGGCGTACTCCCGGCAGGGCCTGCAGGAGAGCACTCGCCGCCACTGAGCCCGTCAGCGTCCGCTGGACAGCCGCCACCGGCAGCCAGGACAGCGCCCCCACGACCACCAGCCATACGATAACCGCCTTGGCGACACCGAAGAACGCCCCGCCCAGAGCGTCGAGCCAGCCCAGACCCAGAGCCGAAATGAGGCGTTGCCAGACGGCGGCAAGGAGCGCCGCCAGGAGCACCACCCCCAGGACCAGCAGGACGAAGCCGAGGGCGCTCGCGTACGGCCGGCCCTCCGGCCACCACTCCCCCGTCACCAGGCGGCCTACCGGCCCGGCTAGCGGCAGGGCAGCGAAAAGCAAGAGGGCCGTGGCGCCCAGGCCGATCGCCTCTCGTCCCAGCCCTCTCCGCAACCCCCGCACTCCGGCGAGAGCGGCGACACCCAGAATAAGCAGGTCCAGTCCGTTCACAAAGTCGGCTCTCCTTGTGGCGAATCGAAGAGGCTCGCCCTGCCGCCGGACGCCGTTCGTGCCGCTGCGGCCTCCGACGGGCCCGCTTCGCCCCGCGTCGACGGCTCCGCTGCGGCAGGGGGTGATCCAGGCGTCAGCGACTGCTCGGGTCGTGAGGTTTTCCGGCCGAGTCGGGCCTGCTCCCTCGCCCGCTCGAGCTGGCTGGTCAGGCGCAACGCCAGCAGTACCGCCAGCCGCTCCAGCGGCACACCCGGAAACCGGCTCGCCAATTCCCGCAGCTCCCGGTCGACCCGGGCGGCGAGTTTCTCCACGTGCTTGGGCGGCTCGTCCGTTCGAAGATTATACTCATCTCCGGCGATGGTTACCCGCACCCGGTTGAGCCGCGAACCGCTCCCCGCCCCCTCGGTCACGCCGACCGCCTCCTCGCTCCAACTTCAGTGTTTACTTTGGCGCCGCCTTCTCCGTTTCCTGCCGGTCGGAGAGCGCGCCACGGGATTGCGGCCCGCCTTTTCTCAGCGCCGCAGCCGGGCACCGAAGTTCTGCTCGAGCCGGTTCACGACGCCGGCCACGACGGCGTCGACCTCGGTGTCGGTCAGCGTCCGGTCGGGCGCCCGGAAGGACAGGGCAAAGGCCAGGCTCCGGCGGCCCGCCGGAAGGTTGCCGCCAGTGTAGACGTCGAAGAGTCGCACTTGCTCCAGCAGCTCTCCGCCCGCCTCCCGGATGGCTGCCTCCACCGCCCGGGCCGTCACGTCCGCCGGCAGGCTGAACGCCAGATCCCGCCCCACCGCCGGGAAGCGGGGCAGCGGGCGGAAAGCCAGCGGCTCAACGGCGGCCCGCCCCACCACCTCCAGGTTCACCTCGAAGACCGCCACCCGGTCCGGCGCCTCGAGGGCGGCCTGCACCTCCGGGTGCACCTCTCCCACCACGCCGGCCACTTCACCATCGACCACCAGTTCGGCACAGCGTCCGGGGTGGAAACCGGCTCGGGTGGCCGGCCGGAACTCGTAGCCGGCAATCCCCAGGGCGGAGAGAAAGGCTTCGACCGCCCCCTTGGCGTCGAAGAAGTCGGCCGTGCGGCGGGTGCTCCACCACTCACCGCCGCCGACCTGGCCGGTCAGCAAGCCGGCCACTAGGCGGGGCTCCCGGGGCAGTTCGCCTTCTCCCTGCGGCCAGAAAACTGTTCCCACCTCAAAGATCCGGACATCGGTCAGCCGCCGGCTCAGGTTGCGTCGCAACACCTCGCCGAGGGAAGGCAGGAGGCTCGTGCGCAGCACCGCCTGTCCTTCGCTGAGGGGAAGCATTAACTCCACCGCCCGGGAAAGCGGCGAGCCCTCCGGCACTCCCCAAAGCTGCAGGTTATCCCGGGCCACGAGGGACGAGGTGACCGCTTCGGAGAGCCCGGACGCCATGAGCGCCTGGCGCACCCTTTCCTCCACGCGCTGCCGGTCGGTCCTGGGCGGCTCGACCGAGAGGCCGGGCCGGAGAGTCGACGGAATGGCGTCGTACCCCTGCAGCCGGGCGACCTCTTCCACGAGATCCACCTCTTGTTCCAGGTCCCGGCGGTACGTCGGGACGGTCACCGCATAGACCCCCTCCGCTTGCTCGCTTACGGTCACCCCCACCAGTCGCTTCAGACAGCCAGCGATCTCCTCGCCGGAAAGCGTCGTGCCGAGAAGGGCGTTGACCCGGGCCGCCCGCACCTCGATCCGCCGCGGCGGGACCGGTACGGGATAGAAGTCCAGCCTTCCCCTGGCCACCGTCGCCCCGGCGACCTCCCGCATGAGCTGAGCCGCCCGGTCGGCGGCCAGGGCCTGAAGGTTGGGATCGACCCCCCTTTCGAAGCGGGACGAGGCCTCGGACCGCATGCCGAGCCTTTTCGCCGTCCGGCGCACCAGGGTCGGATTGAAGCAGGCGCTCTCCAGGAGCACCCGGCGCGTCCCGGCACTGATCTCCGACCCTGCCCCCCCCATCACCCCGGCCACCGCGACCGCCCGCTCGGCGTCGGCGATCACCAGGTCGGTCGGGTCGAGGCGGCGTTCCGTTTCATCCAAGGTGACCAGCGTCTCCCCCATCCCGGCCCGCCGGACGACGATCCGCTGTCCCGCCAAGCGGTCCAGGTCGAAGGCGTGGAGCGGCTGTCCCAGTTCCAGCATGACGTAGTTCGTCACGTCCACCAGGTTCGTGATCGGCCGCAGGCCGGCAGCCCGGAGCCGCTGCTGCATCCAAAGCGGCGAAGGCCCGGGAGCGGCGCCCAGAAGAAGGCGGGCGACGTAGCGGGGGCACCCGTCAGGATCCAGCACCACGAGGGACGCCAGGTCGCCGGCCTCCTCCTCTCCCTCTTCCACCTCCGCCGAGGGCAGTCGGAGAGGGCAGCCGAAGATTGCCGCCACCTCCCGGGCCACCCCGGCCATACTCAGACAGTCGGAGCGGTTGGCGGTCAGCTCCAGCTCGAGGATCTTCTCCCCGAGGTGGAGCAGGTTTCCAAGGTCTGTGCCGGGCTCCACCGGCTCCGGTAGCACGAGGAGGCCGTCCCCCTCCATGGTGCTGATCCCGAGCTCCACGGCAGAGCACAGCATTCCCTCGGAACGCACCCCGCGGAACTCGGCCGCGCCCATCCTCCGCCCGCCGGCCAGGACAGACCCGGGTAAAGCCACCGGAACCGTCTGCCCGGCGGCCACGTTGGGCGCTCCGGTCACGATCTCGACCGGCACCACCCCTCCTCTATCCACGCGACAGACCTGCAGGTGTTCGCTTCCCGGGAGCGGTCTCAGCTCCAGGATCCGACCGGCCACCACGCCGCGCACCCCTTCGCCGAAGACTTCCACCCCCTCGACGGGCAAGCCGCCCATAGTCAAGCCCTGGGCCAGCGTCTCCACGTCCGGCAGGTCGTCCACCAGTTCACGCAACCAGAACACCGGCACCCGCATACCCTCTACCTCCTCTCCCCGGCGAACTGGGCCAGGAACCTCAAATCGTTTTCGAGGAAGTGGCGGATGTCGTCGATCCCGTAGCGCAGCATGGCGATGCGCTCCGTCCCCATGCCGAAGGCGAAGCCTGAAAAGCGTTCCGGGTCGTACCCCGACATGGCCAGGACGTTGGGGTGAACCGACCCGCACCCGGCGATCTCGAGCCAGCCCGTGCCCTTGCAGACCCGGCATCCCGCCCCGCCGCAGACGTGGCAGGACATGTCCACCTCCGCCGAGGGTTCGGTGAACGGGAAGTAGCT
>DYFA01000066.1 GCA_020725425.1 Aneurinibacillus sp. | reverse complement strand
GAACCTGCGACCTCCGGGTTATGAGCCCGACGAGCTGCCAGCTGCTCCACCCCGCGATGTTCATGGAGCGGGTGAAGGGAGTCGAACCCTCGTAACAAGCTTGGAAGGCTTGCACTCTACCGTTGAGTTACACCCGCGAAGAGCAAGATTTATTATACCGGAAGCCATCTGCCCTGTCAATGAACTTAGGGTGCAACGGCCGTGTCGAGCTGGACTGGTCGTCATTCTGATGGTTGAGGCGGCGCCCCTTGCTGGACAGCAGGCCCCTTCCTACTATGCGCGCCCGGCGGCCACCGCTTCCTGTTGACAGAAATAGCGAATTCACTATAGGCTAAACATGAAAATAAGCGAAGGGGGCATGGCCCGGGATGAGCCAGAAAAAAGAGGGCGATACCTGCCTCTGCTTGGCTTGTGGGAACATGTTCGAGGCCAAGCCAGAGGAGTCGGGAGAGAACCCGGCGGTCCCGCCCCGGTGCCCCGCCTGCCATTCGGGCCATGTGTTAAATGTGACTCAGGGAAGCAATCCGCCCAGCGGGTGCGGGACCGACAGCGACGGTTTCACCTTTGGCTACGGGTGAGGCTGAGCCGGCAGGGCGGTCGCCCTGCATTTGGAAGAGCTGTCTGGAGGAGAAGCGCCAGTGACGCCATAACGATTAGCACAAGGAGGAAGCGGTGTGGCTGCTTGGCAACGCAAAGGCATCCTGTTTTTCCTGATGGCGCTGCTGGCCTTGATTGCCGCAGGCCTCTGGTACCGGATGAACTCTCTGAGGCCGGCTCCGGGCGATGCGTTGGTGGGCGGCGGTCTGCCGTCGGTCGGCAACCGGACGCCCGACTTCCAGTTGACCGACCTGGCGGGTAAGAAGGTCAAGCTCGCGGATTTCCGGGGGAAGCCGGTCTTCCTCAACTTCTGGGCGACCTGGTGCGTCTTCTGCCGGGCGGAGTTCCCCATAATCGAAGAAGCTTATAAGGAATACGGGGCGAAGGTCGTCTTCCTGGCGGTGAACACAGGTGAGCAACCGGCGACGGCCAAGGAGTACCTGGACCGGAACGGGGCCAGGGTGCCGGTCCTGTTCGATCCGGAGGGCGAGGTGGCCCGGCGTTACCTGGTTCAGGGGCTGCCGACCAGCTATTTCATCAGCCCGGACGGGGTCATCCGGGACAAAGTGGTAGGGGCGGTGGACGGGCCAGGCCTGCGCACCCGCCTGGAGGGGCTCCTCCGATGACGGAGGGGCTCTCCCTGTTCGGGGCCTTCCTCGCCGGGCTGCTCTCCTTCTTCGCCCCCTGCTGCCTGCCGATGGTCCCGGTCTACCTGGCCTACCTGGCCGGTGAGCGCCGGGTGGGGGAGGCCGGGCCGGAGATGGGGTTCCTCGTCCGCCGGGCGGTCCTCTTCACCCTCGGCTTCACGGTGGTCTTTGTGGCGCTGGGGGCCACGGCGACGACGCTCGGCCGGCTCCTCCTGGTCCATCGGACGGTGGTGCGCCAGGCGGCTGGTGTGCTGCTGGTGGTCTTCGGCCTTCACCTGGCGGACCTCCTGCGGCTGGGCTTCCTGGAGCGGGGGCATATGCTGGTGAACTCCGCCCGGACTGGAGGGCGGAAGAACGCCTGGTGGCGGCCGTTCGTCCTTGGAGTGGTCTTCAGCGCCGGGTGGCAGCCCTGCATCGGACCGGTGCTCGGCGGCATCCTGGCGCTCGCCGGCACCCAGGAGAACGTCCGGGCGGGGATCCTCCTCTTGTTTGCCTATTCCCTCGGCCTTGCCCTGCCGTTCATCGCCGCGGCGGCCTTCCTCGGCCGTTTCCGGCAACGCCTCCCGGGTCTACTCGCCCGGTCGGAGCAGCGGCGCCGGGTCTCTGGATACCTCTTGCTCCTGATGGGGGTTCTCGTCTTCTTCAACCTCTTCGGGCACCTTTCCGGTTGGATACCGTGGTCACCGATGCGATAGCCCCAAAGCGCAAACCGGAACGGATGGCCCAGATGGCGGGGGAGCCTGCGTGTTGACAGGGCCAGGCGTTCTGGTATAATGAAATGCGTCGCAGGCCCACGTAGCTCAGTCGGCAGAGCACATCCATGGTAAGGATGGGGTCGCCAGTTCGATTCTGGCCGTGGGCTCCAGAAAGTTGAGGGGCTACCCTGGAACTGAGAAAGGGTAGCCCCGTTTTGGTGTGTTGCCGGTCAAGTCACCACCATGCCGGCCGGTCACCGCCCGAGAGGTCGTCGGCGAGCAACTGCGGCGCCGAGCCGTCGCTGGCTGCCCGGTAGAGGCGGGCCGGGGAACTCGAGTGGTCGGCGTAGACGATCTGGCTACCGTCGGGCGACCAGCGGGGAGCACGCTCGCTAGCGGGACTGCCAGACGTGAGGTTGGTCTTCGCCAAACCGTCCACCGACTTGACCCAGAGGTCGTAGGGGAAGGCGCCTGGGGTGGAGCAGAAGAGGATCCTTTGCCCGTCCGGAGACCAGGAGGGTTGCTCGTCGTAACCGGCGCTCGCCTCGAAGACGGCCGGCGCGCTTCCGTCAGCGTTCATGAGGAAGAGGTCCCGCTTAGGATCCGCGCGGTCCGACATGAAGACAATACGCTGCCCGTCCGGAGACCAGTCGGGGAAGCCATCGTAACCGTTGTAGCCGGAGGTCAGGTTGACCGGACTCGACCCGTCGGCGTTCATGACGAAGATGTCCCAGTCTCCGCCGTCGGCGTTGGACATGAAAAGCATTTTCTGGCCGTCGGGCGACCAGACGGGGCAGGCGTTCTTGGCGGAACCGGACGTGAGCTGTCTCAGCGAGGCGCCGGCCCCGTTGGCGCTGACCACCCAGATGTGCCAGGTGGTGCCGTTGTCCTGCGAGGCGCCGAAGGCCAGCCTGGTCCCGTCATGGCTCCAGTCCGGCTCGCTAAGGAGCGTGCCGGGCGGGGCGTACACCTGACGCCGCCCGGTGCCGTCGGGCATGATCAGGCAGAGGGCGTTGTCCTTGTTCACGTAGGCGATGGGCGGGACCACCTCGACGGTGGCCGTCGCGGTCACTCCGCCGGCCTGGCAGACCACCTGGCCCTCACCGGGGGTCGGGCCGGGGACAAAGAGACCGTCACTGCTGATGTTGCCGAGGGAGGAAGGGTTGACCGCCCAGGCGAACGTGGCGGCGACCGGGCGACCGCTAGCGTCGCGGGCGGTGGCGATAAACTGGAGCCGTCCGCTTATCCTGACCGCGCCGGCCTGTGGGGTGACCGTAACGCTCGCGACCGTGGCCCCGGGGCTCCGCCCACCGCCGAAGCATCCGCTCAACAAGGCCAGGGCCGCCAGGAGGCCGGCCGTTCCCGCTCCGGTCCAGGACGTCTTCCGCCACATCGCACTCACCTCTCTGCTTCCGGCAGATGCGCGTCGGGCGCACCGTCTTTCTCTTTTCTGCAATGCTAAGCGAAAGATGGGTCCGCAGGAAATCCCGGTTTCGGTGCCACTTGCGGCCCCGACCGGGCGGGCTTGCCGGCAGGGATGGCGCGGCCGACGGCGAAATGAGACATACCTGTAAGGGGTTGCCAGGACATGGAGTGCGACGGCGGGTTTGTCGGGCGGACCAGGGAGTTGGCGGCGCTGCTCACGGCAGTTGAGTCCTGCACGGAAGGGCGCCTCGTCAACGTCCACGGATGCGCCGGCGTCGGCAAATCATACCTCCTGCGCCGCTTCGCTCAGGAACTCGGACGGCGCGGCGAGGCGGTCGTTTGGCTGGAGGGTGAGGAACTGGCGGCGGCAGCCGGGAGTGGCGGGATTGGCCTGGCGCGCTTCCTGACCGGGTTCAGACGGCGTGCCAGGGAGGCGAAGGCCCTGGTGATCGATCACTACGAGCCGTCCCCTGCATTGGACCGTCTGGTAAGGTCGCGCCTTTTACCGGCCGTGCGCCCGGGACCGCTGGTGGTGGTCGCCAGCCGCCCGCCGCTGGCCGACGTCTGGGACGCCGACTCTTCGCTAACGATCGAGGCGGTGCGCCTGGACAGGTTCTCTCCGGCTGAGGCCCGCGAGTATCTTGAGGCTGCAGGCATAAAGGAAGCCGCCCTCCTCGACCTGGTGATCTCTTTTGCCGGCGGTCTTCCCCTAGCGCTCGCCCTGACGGCCGGAGAGACGCGGAGGGCGCTCGAGAAGCGATGTTCGGCGCGGGGTAGCCAGCCGGTCACGCTGGACCTGGACTACCGGCGGATTGCCCAGGGGCTCATCCGCCGCCTTACTGGAGAACTGGCTGACGGCGAACTCTGGGCGGTGGTCGAGGCGGCTTGCGTGGTGAGGCGCAGCAACGAGGAGATCCTGAGCCACCTGCTCGGCCGGCCGGTCACAGCGCCGACCCTCAACCGGCTGTGCGACCTGTCGTTCGTGTGCCTCACGCCGGACGGTTTGGCGATTCAGGACGAGATGCGGGTGGCGGTCCTGGAAAACCTGCGCTGGCGCGCCCCTGCCCGGTGGGAACAGCTCCGGCGGAGAGCGGCAGCCTGGTTGGCGGGCGAAGAAGGGACTGCGGAGCGGCTTTTCCTGGTCAAGGATTCCCTTCTTCGGCGCTACCTCTTTGCCGAGTCGGGAGAACGCCGATTGGATTGGAGCGGACCCCCGCCTGCTCCCGAAGAATTGGTGACGGTCTATCGGAGCTGGTTGCGGACCTACCTGGGCCACGGGGAGGATCCCAGCGGGGAGCTTGCCCAGTTGCTGGACCTCCTACGGAATTACCCGGAGGACTTCATTGCGCTGCGGGACGAGGCGGGGAGGCTCTCGGGGTTCACCTGCCTGATTCCCGTGGAGCCCCGTTCCTTGCCCATCCTCAGGCAGTCGGAGATCACCCGGCGGTTGGTGCAGAGCCTGGCCAACCCCTACCGGCCCGCGCGAGTGCTTCTCTTTCCCTTTGTTATCGCCGAGGCGCAGGACTACGAAGCACGAGCGGCCCTCGTCCGGGCCTCGCTCGAACGGCAGCTCATCCGCCCGCGGCGGGCGGTCTTCGTGGCGTGGGTCCATGACCCGATGGCGGCCCGCTGGGCCGAGCAGATGCTCTTCACGCTGGTTCCCGGCGTTGCCTGTATGGTGTACGGCCCTGAGTCCCCGGTGCATTATTATGCGCTGGACCTGACCCGGCGGAGAATGAAGGATTGGCTGGATAAGGTATGGGCCAGTGCGGCAGGGACCAGGAGCGCAGCGCAACCTGTCGTGGAGCGTTCGACAGTGGCAGAGGCACTGCGCCATTTCTGGGAGGACGCTTGGCTGGAAGGGAGTCCCCTGGCCAGGCTGAACTCCGTCCAAGCCCGGCTGGGGTCGTCCGGCGGGGAGCGGAACCCCCGCAGCTTGGCTGAGGCGGTCCGGGCGATGCTCGACGAGGCGCTGACCCGCTTGAGAAGGGGGGAGGGCTGCCGCTCCTTCCGCTTCGGTGAAGAGGAGGAACGACTTCTGCGCCTCGCCTACCTCGAACGGCTTGGTTCACACGAGCGGGTCATGGAACGCCTGGGCTTGGCGCGGACGACCTACTACCGCAGGCTGCGCAGCGCGCTCGGCCACTTGGTCGACGTCCTGGCTTCTGTTGACAGTCCCAGCCAAGTATGATACATTCTATTAGTGTCTGACCCTGGCCACGCCTCCGGGCGTACAGGGCGGGAGAACCCGGGAGGTGGGCCCATGCGAGTCGCCATCACGCTCGCCTGCGAGCAGTGCAAGAACCGGAACTACCGGACGAACAAGAACAAGAAGAACGATCCCGACCGGATCGAGTTGCAGAAGTACTGCAAGACCTGCAAGACCCACACTCTCCACAAGGAGACCCGGTAGCCATGGGAGCGACGACGGCCAAAGCTCCCGCCAAGGATAACCGGCTGGCCAAGTACTTCCGGGAGGTCCGGGCCGAGATGCGCAAGGTCCAGTGGCCTAACCGGAAGGAACTCGTCGCCTACACCAACGTGACGCTGCTCACGGTGGCCGTCGTGGCTGTCTTCATCTTCCTGATCGACTTGGTCTTCTCGGGCGTTCTTAGACTGGTCATGAGGTTGTTGGGATAGTGGACCCGGAGATCACCGAGGGCGGCGAGGGTCAAGAAGCCCCCCAGGACGAGCGGCGCAAGTGGTACGTGATCCACACGTACTCCGGCTACGAGAACAAGGTTAAAGCCAATCTCGAGCGGCGCGTGGCCTCCATGAACATGGAGGATCAGATTTTCCGCGTCGTCGTCCCGATGGAGGACGAGATCGAGATCAAGGACGGCAAGAAACGGATCACCAAACGGAAGATCTACCCGGGGTATGTGATGGTGGAGATGATCCTCACCGACGAGTCCTGGTACGTGGTCCGCAACACGCCGGGGGTGACCGGTTTCGTGGCCTCCGGCGCCAAGCCGGTGCCGCTGGACGAGCGGGAGGTCCGGATCATCCTCCGCCAGATGGGTGTCGAGACGCCGACCCCGCGCATCGAGTTCCCGGTGGGGACGGCGGTCAAGGTCATCTCCGGCCCCTTCGAGAACTTCGGCGGCGTGGTGGAGGAGGTCATGCCCGATCGCGGCAAGCTGAAGGTCCTGGTGTCGATGTTCGGCCGGGAGACCCCGATCGAGCTCGACTTCGGCCAGGTGGAAAAGATTTAGGAGGAAGCGACAGTGGCGAAGAAAGTGGCGGCGATCGTCAAGCTGCAGTGTCCGGCCGGCAAGGCCACCCCGGCGCCTCCGGTCGGCCCGGCCCTCGGGCAGCACGGCGTAAACATCATGCAGTTCTGCAAGGAGTTCAACGAGCGCACCAAGGACCAGACGGGGATGATCATCCCGGTCGAGATCACGGTGTACGAGGACCGTTCCTTCACCTTCGTCACCAAGACCCCGCCGGCGGCGGTGCTCCTCTTGAAGGCGGCCGGGATCGAGAAGGGCTCCGGCGTGCCGAACAAGGACAAGGTGGCTAAGGTCTCCCGGGCCAAGGTGCGGGAGATCGCCCAGTTGAAGATGCCCGACCTGAACGCCGCCTCGCTCGAGGCGGCGGAGCGGATGATCGCCGGGACGGCCCGGTCCATGGGGATCGTGGTCGAGGACTAGGTGGGAGGGCGCCCAGACGCCCGTCTGCACCACAAGGAGGCAAGACCATGACTCATCACGGCAAGAGGTACGTCGAGTCGACCAAGCTCATCGACCGGGAGAAGCTCTATTCGGTGCCGGAAGCCGTCCACCTCGTCAAGGAGACCGCCAAGGCCAAGTTCGACGAGACGGTCGAGGCCCACATCCGCCTGGGGGTGGACCCGCGCCACGCCGACCAGCAGGTCCGGGGCACGGTGGTATTGCCTCACGGGACCGGCAAGACCGTCCAGGTGGCCGTCTTCGCCAAGGGTGAGAAAGCCAAAGAGGCCGAAGAGGCAGGAGCCGACATCGTCGGGGCCGAGGATCTGGCGGAGAGGATCTCCGGCGGTTGGACCGACTTCGACGTCGCGGTGGCCACTCCGGACATGATGGGTCTCGTCGGCAAGCTCGGACGGATCCTGGGCCCCCGGGGGCTGATGCCGAATCCGAAGACGGGAACGGTCACGATGGACATCGCCAAGGCGGTCAGGGACATCAAGGCCGGTAAGGTGGAGTATCGGGTCGACAAGGCCGGCATCATCCACGTTCCGATCGGCAAGGCCTCCTTCGATGAGGATAAGCTGGCGGGCAATTTCCGCACCCTGATGGGAGCGGTAGTGAAGGCCAAGCCGGCGGCGGCCAAGGGGACCTACCTGAAGAAGATCTCCCTGGCGTCGACGATGGGGCCGGGAGTCAAGGTGAACCCGGCCGATCCCACGTTGACCGCAGCCGAGCACGAGTAGTAGGCGGACCGCCCCGGGCCAGGCGGCGGGGCGGGATTCTTCAAGCGCATAGGAGACGCGCCTGAGACAGCAGGTGTCCTGCGGGACTTAAACGGCTTGCACCGGCCTGCCGAGGCCAAGGTCAGCATCGGCCCCTTCCGGGGCGGCGTGCTATCCCTTTGGGCCTCGCGGACGCGAGGCCCTTTCTCGTTGAGCGACGGCGCGTCTTATGGCATAAGTCTGGCGGGCCGCAGGAGGGGGGTGGAAGAATGGCTCGTCCGGAAAAGGAAGCGGCGGTGGCGGAGCTGAAAGAGAGACTCTCTTCGGCGCAGGCCGTCGTCCTGACTGACTATCGGGGTTTGACGGTGAAGAAAGTTACGGAGCTGCGGCGCCGGTTGCGAGATAGCGGGGTGGAGTACCGGGTGGTCAAGAACACGTTGACCAGCCGGGCTGCTCACGAGGCGAACCTGGCGGACCTGGACCAGTTCCTCACCGGCCCCACGGCTCTCGCCTTCAGCACGGCCGACCCCGTGGCTCCCGCCAAGGTGCTGATGGACTTCGCCCGGGAGAACAAGGAACTCGCCATCAAGGGCGGGGTGCTCGACGGCCGGGTGATCGGCGTCGACCAGATCAAAGCGCTGGCGGATCTGCCGCCGCGCGAGGTGCTGCTCGCCCGAGTGCTAGGCGGGATGCAGGCCCCGCTGGTCGGAATGGCCAGCGTGCTCTCCGGGTCACTCCGGAGCTTCGTCTACGCCCTGGAAGCCTATCGGCGCAAGCTGGAGGCGGCGCCGGGCGCCTAGTTCAGGTTGCGCGGTCTTGTAAGTGGGTTTGTGACTGAAGAAGTGAGACTGTTAAGGAGGCAAGTAGCGTGAGCAAGCAGCAAGAGATTCTGGAGATGATCAAGGGTATGACCGTCCTCGAACTGGCCGAGCTGGTCAAGGCGTTCGAGGAGGAGTTCGGCGTGTCGGCCGCGGCGCCGGTGGCCGCGGTCGCCGCGGCGCCGGCGACCGCCGGTCCTGCCCCGGCAGCGGCCGAGGCGGAGAAGACCACCTTCGACGTGGTCCTCACCAACCCCGGCCAGGGCAAGGTGGGCGTGATCAAGGTGGTCAAGGAGATCACCGGCCTCGGCCTCAAGGAGGCCAAGGACCTGGTCGACGCGGCGCCGAAGGCGATCAAGGAAGGCGTCAGCCGCGAGCAGGCGGAGGAGATCAAAGCGAAACTCGTCGAGGCGGGCGCCGAAGTCGAAATCAAGTAGGTCAACCCTTGGAGGTGGGACACCCGGGGTGCGGCGCGCCCCGGGTGTCGACTGCCTATCTCTACGCTCTTTCCTTGCGCAATAAGCTATTGACGATCATCGCAGGCTATGATACTATAACTAAATGCTAGTACTGTCGAAGCGGAAGGATCAGGAAGAGCGCCGTCGGCCGGAGAGGCGAAGTATCTTAGGTGCCCGTCAAACGCGTCAATCTCCTTTCCCATCCGTTGGAGCGAGGCCGCCCGGGCCTTGCTTGTCGGCATGTCTTTTGAACTGTTGTCAAAGTCAGCGTTTAAGGGGTGGAACGCGTGGCCAAACCGCAGATGTTCGGGACGCGAGAGAGGCTGAGCTTCGCCAAGATCGAAGAGATCATGGAGATGCCCAACCTGATCGAAATCCAGCAGAGATCGTACGACTGGTTCCTCAAGGAAGGCCTGATGGAGGTCTTCCGCGACATCTCCCCGATCAAGGACTTCACGGACAACCTGGTGCTCGAGTTCATCGACTACACCCTCGGTGAGCCGAAGTACACCATCGACGAGTGCAAGGATCGGGACGCGACGTACGCCGCCCCGCTGCGGGTCAGGGTGCGCCTGATCAACAAGGAGACCGGCGAGGTCAAGGAGCAGGAAGTCTTCATGGGCGACTTCCCGCTCATGACGGAGAAGGGAACGTTCATCATCAACGGGGCCGAGCGGGTCATCGTCTCCCAGTTGGTCCGCTCGCCGGGCGTGTACTTCGGCCGGGAGCTGGACGCCTCCGGGAAGTACCTCTACACCTCGAGCATCATTCCGAACCGGGGCGCCTGGCTCGAGTTCGAGAGCGACCTGAACGACTGCCTCTACGTGCGGGTCGACCGGACGCGCAAGATCCCGGCGACCATTCTGGTGCGGGCGATGGGCGTCTCCGAGACGGCCCGGCTGCAGGAGCTCTTCGGCGAAAGCGCGGCGATCCTGGCCACGCTCGAACGCGACAACTCCGAGACGACCGAAGAGGCGCTGATCGAGATCTACAAGCGCCTCCGCCCCGGGGAGCCGCCGACGGTGGAGAGCGCCCGCACGCTCTTCGAGACGTTGTTCTTCGATCCCAAGCGGTACGACCTGGCTAGCGTGGGCCGGTACAAGCTCAACAAGAAGCTACGCCTTTCCGAGCGCCTGATCGGATCCACCCTGGCCCGTCCGGTCTCCGGCCGGGAGATCGACCGAAAGACCGGCGAGCTGCTGGACGAGTTCCAGTTGGAGGCCGGGACGAAGCTCGACCGGAAGCTGGCGGAGCGCCTGGAGCGGGCGGGGCTGACCGAGGTCTGGGTGAACGGGCGGGACGACCAGCCGGTCAAGGTGGTGGCCAACGTCGGGGCCGACGGCCGGCAGCCGGCGCTGGACGTCAAGGTGCTTACCCTGGAGGACGTGGTGGCCACGGTGGCATACTTGTGCAACCTGGTAGGCGGCGTGGGCCATGTGGACGACATCGACCACCTGGGCAACCGCCGGTTGAAATCCGTCGGCGAGCTCCTGCAAAACCAGTTCCGG
>DYFA01000065.1 GCA_020725425.1 Aneurinibacillus sp. | reverse complement strand
GAGCACGGCGGGGACGGGGGGATGGCGTGATGTGCGGCATACTAGGGTTCGCCACGAGGCGACCCGGCGACCCGGCAGTCTGGAGGGCCTTCGAGGCCGCGTTCCGGCTGTCCGAGGCCCGGGGTCGTGACGCTTCCGGGGTGGCCGGGCACGCGGGCGCGGGGATCGCCGTCCACAAGCGCGCCGCCCCCGCGTCCGAGCTGCTGGGCGACGAGGGGTACCGAGCCGTCAGGCTCCTTGAGCCCGAGGTCGTGATCGCCCACACCCGGCTGGCCACCAAAGGCTCCCCCGCGGACAACGCCAACAACCACCCGGTCTGCGCGGGACCCGTGGTCGGGGTCCACAACGGGGTGCTACGCAACGACGACGCCCTGTTCCGGGTGCTCGGGCTCAGGCGCGACGGGCAGGTCGACTCCGAAGTCATATTCCGGCTGGTCGAGTTCTTCTGCCCCGAAGGGGTCACGGCGGCGGGTCTGTGGAAGGCCCTTGACCTGGTGGAAGGCTCCTACGCGGTGGCCCTGGTGCACGCGCTGCAGCCGGAGGAACTGTGGCTGGCCCGCGGGACCAGGCCCCTGGCCGCGGCCTGGGATCCGGAGCGGGAGACGTTCTGGTTCGCCAGCGAGGCGCGGTTCCTCACGGGGGCGCACGAGGAGGCCCTGGGGGGCGCTGGCCTCCTGGCCGTGTGGGAGATCCCGGAGGGCGTGGGGCTGCATGTGCGGCTGCGGCCCGGGTGCGGCCAGTGGGAACTCGAGAGGTTCCGGGTGCCGGCGCGAGACCTCCGCGCTCGTGAGGAAGCGTGGCGGGCCGCGTGGCATGCGGCGTGCGGCACGGCGGGGTGGTGGTGAGCGTGGGCGCGCTCTTGCCAGGGGGCGATGGTTCGCCGCGGCCCTGCACCGTGCTCGGATCCGGCGGCAAGGGCAGGCTGTCTATTTGGTGGGTTTGGTTCGCCCCAGCGGCACTCATCGCGGCAGGGGCCGTGGGGTTGCTACTGCTACGCCCCCTGGGAGCAGCTTCCACCCCGCTGGCACTTGCGTCTCTGGTAGTCATTGGCGGGGTGGCGGCGCATGAGCCGGCTCACCAGTGCGCCCACAAAGTACGCGGGCACCGCGCGCGCATTTGTTGGGAAAATTTGTGCGTCTATGTTTTGGCTCGTGTGCCCAAACGAGGCTTCGAGCTAGCCCTGTTTGCCCCGCTGGTGCCCAGCATAATTCTCGGGTTGGTAGCGTTCAAGTTGGCTCTGTCACCCGTAGCCCTTGAGCCTGCGGCGGTTTGGTTCAATCGGGCCATCGTAGCTTTGGTCGTGGTCTTGGCGGTTATTCCCATGTCCGGAAGCTGGTTCGATATGTGCTGGTGGCTGAGCATAAGGCGTTGTCCCAGCGGAGCGACTTTCAAGTCGAGGAGTGACCGGAAAGCGGATGTCTACCCGCCGCCGGATGGTGGGTGCCCCCCGGAATGCCCGCTCGCGCGGCGGTTGGGCGAAGCCCAAGCAGGCGAGAAAGGGGACCCGAAAAAATGAGGTGGCCTGGATACGGCAAGGTCGAAGGCGACGACCACGCGGATCGGCTCGACCGCATGGGAATCCCCCACGGCCCCAAGGCCCGGGGCCGGGAGTGGGACGGCGTGCAGGTCGTCGAGGGTATCGCCGGCGAGGACAACGTCGAGGCCGCGGTGCTCGACCGGGTAGGCGAGCCGCCAGTGGTGGCGACAGCGCGCGGAGTGCTCGCGCCGCTGGTGGCGGGGGCGAAAGGCCGCACGGCGCGGGAGCTCCTGCCGCGCGCGGCGGAACTCTTGGAGGAGAAGGCACCGGAGATCTTCGGGACCGTGAACACCCGGATCATCGAAAGCCTGCTCGAGGAGATGCTGGACGAAGAGTGAGACGAAGCCCACGCCCGGCGTCCCCTGCCGCTGGCGGCCCGCACATCGGACAAAACCGCGCACCCATGAGGCCCTCGGTCCCCGCGGGGCAAAGCCCCAGCAGAGGCCGAGGGCCTTCCGCCCAAAGAGAGGAGAGCCGAAAGCTGCCGACGCTCGTCGTCGCAGAGAAACCGTCCATCGCCCGCGACCTCGCCCGCGCCATGGGGGCCACGCGCAGGCTCGACTCCCACTACGAAGGAAGCGGGCTCCTCGTGGCTTGGGCCCTCGGCCACCTGGCCGAGCTGTGGGAGCCGGAGGATTACGACCCCGCCCTGAAGCGGTGGACGCTCTCCTCCCTGCCCATCGTGCCCCAGGAGTTCCGGATCAAGCCGGCCCCCGGCGCGGCCAAGCAGCTCCAGGCCCTGAAAGCCCTCATGCGGCGTCCCGACGTCGCGCTGGTGGTCAACGCCTGCGACGCCGGCCGCGAGGGCGAGCTCATATTCCGCTGGATATGCCGCCTGGCCGGGTGCCGCAAGCCCGTGATGCGGCTGTGGCTGAGCGAGGCCACGGCGGAGGCGATCCGCGCGGCGTTCTCCCGGCTCCGCGACCCCCGAGAGCTCGACGGCCTGGTGGCCGCCGCGGAGGCCCGGGCCCACGCCGACTGGCTGGTGGGTATCAACGCCACACGCGCGTTCACCGTCCGCCTGGGCGAACTCTACTCCGTGGGCCGGGTGCAGACCCCGGCCCTCGCCATGCTGGTGGAGAGGGAGCGGGAGATCCGGGCTTTCCGCCCGGAGGCGTACTGGGAGGTGTGGGCCGAGTTCGAGACCGCCCGAGGCGAGAGGTTCCGCGGAAGGTGGGCCGGCGGGGATGGGGGGCGCCTGCCCTCCCGGGAGGCGGCGGAGGCCCTGGCCGCCAGGGTAAGGAGCCGGGCCGGGCGCGTCGAGTCGTTCCAAGAAGGGCTGGAGGGCGAGGCTCCGCCCGGCCTGCACGACCTTGGCGGCCTGCAGAGGGAAGCCAACCGGGAGCTGGGGTATTCGGCGGCCAGGACGCTCGAGCTGGCACAGGCCCTTTACGAGGCGGGGCTCATCACGTACCCCCGCACGGACTCCCGGCACATCACGGAGGCCATGGTGGGCACGCTGGCCGCCCGCCTGCGGGCCGCGGCCTCCGGGGACGACGCGGCCCCGGCCGCCCTGGCGGGGGAGGCCCTGGCGTCCGGTCGGGGGATCTGGCCGGCCTGCGTGGACGACTCCAAGGTGACCGACCACCACGCCATCGTCCCGACGGACCGCCCGG
>DYFA01000010.1 GCA_020725425.1 Aneurinibacillus sp. | reverse complement strand
CGACCGCGTGGTCTCCAAGCTGGACCGCGACTCCCTGCGCATCCGCTTCACCCTGGAGGACCAGGAAGTCCTCCGCCGGGTGGAGCGGCTGGCCACCCGCCTCTCCCTGGCCATCCTGTTCCTGGGTGCCGCCGTGATGGTGACCGGCCTGGTGGTGGCAGGGGCTGCCGCCGGTGCCCTGCACCTCCCCACCTGGATGCTCAGTCCCTTCTTCCTGGCCGGGGCCGGCGCGGTGGTCGCCGTGTTAGCCCTGGCCGTGCTCATCTCCGCCCTGCTCGGCTCCCGCCCCCGCCCCCGTTGAGCCCACGGCCGCGCCGCCGCCGAGCTCACCTCCGGGGGCCACTGAACCCACCTCCGGGGACGTCCCGACAAGTAGGGGGCTCCCCCTGTGCCGCTGCGTTGGCGGTCCCTCCCGTTTGGGTCCGGGGTCCAGCGGCGATCGGGATGTACAGACCTCGGTCGGGGTGGCGATCGGGGTCCAGAGACCCCAGTCGGGGTGCGGACCGGGGTCCAGAGACCGCGATTGCGGGGCCGATCGGGGTGCACAGACCTCGGTCGGGGTGGCAATCAGGGCGCGTAGTCCTCAATCCGGGGGGCGATCGCGGCGTATAGTCCACAGTTCTGGGGGCGATCCTGGCGTATAGTCCGCAGCCGGGGTGGCGATCCTGGCGTACAGTCCTCGGTTTGGCGGCGATTCCGGCGCCGCGCCGGGGTGCGGTTGAGGCCTGCTATTCGCCGTCGCGTTTCACCGAGCATTCATCACCCAGGCGAGGTTTCGCCTCAAAGATCGCATGTGCCACGCGATGTGGGCCAGTTCAGCCTCCAGCGAACCGAACTCTTCCAGAAGCGAATCCGTATCGCCGGAAGCCAGAATCCGCTCCACGATCTTCCCAATCTCCTCGCCGGCTACTGCCATGTCGGCGAGGTCGTCACAAAGGCTAAACAGCCGCTCTCGGTCGGTCACGCGCAACGTACCTTCTCGCCGCAGTAAGGTACCGGCCCCGTCAATGCAGGCATCGACGCCTCTCAGGGAAGGATGGCGGTGGCGGCGGTGGCCCAGCCCAGGAAGTACTCGAAACCGAGGCCGATGACGAGGGTCAGAATCGCGCTTACCACCACCACAGCCACCACGGCCGGGCAAACCCGGTCCCCCGCAGCAGGCCGCCCGCCGGTATCGGCCACCCCCGTGCCCGGCACAGCGGGAGGGGGCGCAGCGGCAGCGGACCCTGCGGAGGCAGGCTCCGGAAGGTGGGGCAGCGCGTGCCCGGTGGCCTCCGTTGACGCGTCGGGCGCTTCCCCGACGAGGAACATCTGGCGGACGACGCCGTAGTAGTAACCCACGGAGATGACGCTGTTGACCACGAT
>DYFA01000064.1 GCA_020725425.1 Aneurinibacillus sp. | reverse complement strand
GGCCGCCTCGGCCCGGGCCAGGTCCTCCCGTTGAGCCTTCAACCGCCGCTCCAACCGGGCGAGCTGGGCGTCGAGCCGCTGGAGCAGAGCTTGCCGGGCCTGGGCGAAGCGAGCGGCCGCCACGCGTTCGGTGAAGAAGCGGGTCACCGCCTCGTTGGCGCTGGGCTGAGGCTCAGCAGACCATCCCGCCGGGCAGGGCGCCGGGTAGACCCAGAACTCGCGGGGCTGCCCCGCTTCCCGCCAGAGGACGGGGGAGAAGCGGCCCTCCGTCACGGCACCGGCGAAGGTCTCAAGCTGCGTGTGGAGGCGCGCTACGTCCTCCGGGGAAAGAGTGCGGCACGGCGCCTCCGGGTCGAGCCCGGCCGCCCCGGCCAGCGCCCGGGCAGCCCAGGGGCTCAGCCCACCGACGTTCCGCACCAGGGCGGAGCGGAGGGGGGTGGCAGGGGCGGCCAGAGTCACCGCCTGTTGCAGGTAGGAGAGCGGTGCGCCGGGGACGGCCGGCGGAGGTGGCGGCGGAGCGTAGCGGGCCCCCAGGATCATCCGGGCGCCGCGCTCCGGCGGCGGAAGGGGGCGGAGGGCTCCCAACAGGACGTCCTGGGCGTCGAGAAGCAGCAGGTTTCCCTGGGTCCCCAAGAGCTCGTAGACCAGGGTCAGGCGGCGGCGGGGGAACTCGTCGGCCGGGCCGAGGAAGGTCAGGTGCAGAATCCGTTCCCACGCCGGATGATGGACGGCGGTAAGGCGGCAACCGGTGAGGTGGCGCCGGAGCAGGAGCACGAAGGGGAGGGCTGCCGGCGGCTCCCCGGCCGGCCGTCGCGGCGAGTTCGGCCACACCGGGCGGGCCGCGTCTCCCGGGGTGGAAGCCTCCAGGTGAAGGCGGGCGAGAGGGCCGTCGAGCGAGACCACCAGCGCCCGCTCGTCCCGCCTGCCGCCTGAGGCGGCGAGGCGCAGGACGAAGCTGAGCTCCCGGGGGTTGACGGGGATGATCTTCTCCAGCCGGGCTTCCCGGAGTTCCCGCTCCAGTTCAAGGGCTAGGGCGGCGAAGACCGCCGCATCCATGGGCATCCGCTGCCACCTCACGCCCCAGTATACCATCGGCGGCCGGGAGGGACAATGCCAGCTTCCGGAGGAGCCTATGGAAGAAAGGAGCTGCCGGGCGGCCCGGCGAAGTAAAGAGGCGGAGGTTTTGCCATGGGACGCGGATTCCGCCGGTCATGGGCCCGGGCGCTCACTGGTCTGTTGCTCCTGGTGTATCTGCCTGTAACATGTGCAGTAGGTCCGCCCGGGGTGGCCGCGGCCGGCGGGGCGGAACTGGAGAAACCTCTGCTTTACCTGCAGATGGGGTTACCGGAGCTGGCCTTGCACGAGTTGGAGAAGGCGAGCGCCGCGGGCGGGGCGGAGGCGGAAATCCTGGTCCTGCGCGGCCTCTTGCTTGAGGCGCTGGGACGGCCTGAGCGGGCAGTCGAAACCTTTACCGCGGCGGAGCAGGCGGTTTCCTCTGGGTCCGCCGTGTTGAGCCGCCCGGCGATCAAGGCGTTCCTGGGGCGGGCGGCGGCCGACCGGGGCCGGGTGGACGAAGCGGTGGAACTGTATCGGGAGGCGCTCAGCGCCGACCCGTCGCTGGGGCTGGCCCGGGTGGGGTTGGCCGAGGGGCTGAGCCGCCTGGGGCGGACCGAGGAAGCGATCGCCGAGTACGAGCGCTTCCTGGAGGATAATCCGGATGATCCGGAGGCTCTGGCGGCCGTCGGCCAGCTCTATCTGGTCACTGGCCGGGCAGCCGAAGCCCGCCGGGCCCTTGAGATGGCCGTCCGGCTGAACCCGGGCTTGACCGAGGCGGCGGAGGCGCTGCGGCGGCTGAAGGAAGGCGGCGGAAGCGCCCGTCCGCTCAAGGGCAACGGCTGACCGCAGCATAAAAGGCGTGTAGCTGCGGAAGTGCACCCTGCGGGGTGCATTTTTTTTGCCGGGCAGGCATAGGCTTCGGCGGAAAGCGGGGTGAGGCGGATGGCGGAGCGGAGATGGCACGCCTGCCCGATAGAGGCGGTGGCGGCCTGGCTGAAGACAGACCCGAGCCGCGGGCTGACCGGGGGCGAGGCGCGGCGCCGGCTGGCTCAGGTAGGAGAGAACCTGTTGGCCGCCCGCCCCCGCCCCGCGCCGTGGCGCCTCTTCCTGGCCCAATTTACCGACTTCACGGTGCTTGTGCTTCTCGGGGCCACCCTGGTCTCGGCTGTCCTGGGCGAGATGGTCGACGCGGTCACCATCCTGTTGATCGTCCTGCTCAACGGCATCCTCGGCTTCGTCCAAGAGTACCGGGCGGAGCGGTGCCTGGCGGCCCTGCGGGAGCTCTCCGCTCCGGCGGCCCGGGTGGTGCGGGACGGGGAGCCCCAGACTATTCCGGCGGGGGAGGTGGTCCCAGGCGATGTGGTTCTCCTGGCGACGGGGGACCGGGTCCCAGCCGATCTCCGGCTGAGCGAGACGGTGGCCCTGGAGGTGGATGAAGCGGCACTCACCGGAGAATCGGTGCCGGTGGGCAAGACCGCGGAGACTCTGGGTGAAGAGGGGGCGGCTCTGGCCGACCAGCGGAACATGGCCTTTCTCGGAACGCTGGTGACCCGGGGACATGGGCGAGGCGTGGCCGTGGCCACGGGCCGCGAGACGGAGATGGGGAAAATCGCCCGCCTGATCGCCGAATCCGACGATCAGACCACGCCGCTCCAGCGTCGGCTGGAGGAACTCGGACGGTGGCTGGTGGCCGGATGCGGGGCGGTCTGCCTCGGAGTTTTCATCTTCGGGGTGATGCAGGGGCGGCCGGTCCGCGACATGTTCCTGACCGGGGTGAGCCTGGCGGTGGCGGCGATTCCGGAGGGGCTGCCGACGGTGGTGACGGTCGCCCTGGCCGCAGGCGTTCAGCGGATGAGCCGGCGGGGGGCGATCATCCGGCGGCTGCCGGCGGTGGAGACGCTCGGGTGCACCACGGTCATCTGCGCTGACAAAACCGGAACGCTGACCAAGAGCGAGATGACGGTGCGGGAGGTGTGGGCCGGCGGGCGCTCCTTCACCGTGGAAGGCACCGGCTACCGGCCGGAGGGGGAGTTCCGGGAGGCGGGACGGGCGATCCAGGCGGCTCTGCTTCCCGAACTGCGGCGGGCGTTAGAGATTGGGCTTCTGTGCAACACTGCGACTCTGATGCCGCCCGCCGGGAGGGAGAGGCAGGGAAGACCGGCCAGGGGGTGGCGGGTCGAGGGCGACCCGACAGAGGGGGCGCTTTTGGTGGCGGCGGGGAAGGCGGGGCTCGCCCGGCGGGAGTACGAGCGCACCCACCGTCTGGTGACGGAAGTGCCCTTCTCGCCGGAGCGCCGGCGCATGACGGCCGTCTGGACGACCAGAGCGGGGCAGCGGCTGGTCTGCACCAAGGGGGCGCTCGATGTCGTCCTGGCTTGCTGCCGGGCAGTCTCCCTGGACGGGAGGGAGGAGCCGCTCACCGAGGAGCGGCGGCGGCAGGTCCTGGCGGAGGGCGAGCGGATGGCCGCAGCCGGCCTGCGGGTGCTGGGGCTGGCCTACCGGCTCGGCGGAGGGGCGGCAGCCGAGAGCGGGCCGGGGAGCGAAGAGGAGCGGTGGGAGCGCGACCTGATGCTCGCCGGAGTGGTCGGCCTCTACGACCCGCCCCGCCCGGAAGCGGCGGAGGCGATCAGGGTGGCGCGGAGCGCCGGGGTGCGGACCATCATGATCACCGGGGACCACGCCCTGACTGCCGCCAGCATCGCCAACCAACTCGGCTTGGCGCCGCCCGGGGCTCCGGTGGTGACCGGGAACGCGCTGGAGACGCTGCCCGAGCAGGAACTACAGAGGTTGGTGCGCCACGTCTCGGTCTACGCCCGCGTCTCGCCCGCCCACAAGCTGAGGCTGGTCAAGGCGTTACAGGCCGGCGGCGAGGTGGTGGCGATGACCGGGGACGGGGTCAACGACGCCCCCGCCATCCGCCAGGCGGACATCGGGATCGCCATGGGCCTCCAGGGTACGGACGTGGCCAAGGAGGCCTCGGCCATGGTCCTGGCGGACGACAACTACGCCACCATCGTGCGGGCGATCGAGGAGGGGCGGCGGATCTACGAGAACGTCCGCAAGTTCATCCGGTACCTTCTGACCTGCAACGTCGGCGAGGTCCTGGCGATGGCGGTGGCGGTGGCCCTGAACCTGCCGCTGCCTCTCCTGGCCATCCAGATCCTCTACATGAATCTCGTGACCGACGGGCTGCCGGCCCTGGCCCTGGGGTTGGATTCGGTGGACGCCGGCGTGATGGTCCGGCCGCCGCGGCGGAGGAACGAGGGGATCTTCGCCGGCGGGCTCCTCGGGCGGATTCTCTCCACCGGCGCTCTGATCGGGCTCAACACCGTAGCTGTGTTCCTTTTGACCCTCTCCTTCGGCTACCCGGTGGAGCGGGCGCGGACCATCGCCTTCACCACCCTGGTCCTGGCCCAGCTCTTCTACGTCTTCCGCTGCCGGGAGACACCGCGAGGACTCGAGTACCAGGTTTTCGGGAACCCCAGGCTGCTCCTGGCGGTGATGGCAAGCTTCGTCATGCAACTGGCAGTGGTGTACGTGCCGGCCATGGCGGCCGTCTTCCGCACCGTCCCCCTGGGGGCCACCGACTGGTTTCTCATCCTGGTGGCGGCGAGTTACGCCAGCATGGTGGGGGATCTGCGGCCGGCGCACCGCCCGCGGCGGACGGCCGCGGCGCGGGCGGCCTGAGGCCGTGGGACTTGGAAAAAATCACCGCAGGCAGGAGGAGTTAGCGGGGAGGGGTGGAATAGAATACTCAATTTCGAGGATAGGGCGCCCCAAAGGAGTCTGGTTGATGGTCAGGAGCATGACCGGGTTCGGCCGGGGGGAGGCCGTGCGCGATCGCTATCGGGTCACCGTGGAAGCTCGGGCCGTCAACCATCGTTTTCTGGATGTGGCGTTCCGCCTGCCGAAGGCGGCGGCGGGATTCGAGGAGAGACTGCGGGCCATGATCGCCGGCCGGCTCAGCCGGGGACGGGTCGAGGTCTCTGTCAGCCTGGAGGAAGTGGGGGAGACTCGCCGGCCGGTCAAGGTGGACATCCCCCTGGCCCGCGGGTACCAGGAAGCGCTCGCGGAACTGCAGGGGGCGTTGGGCTTGCCCGGCGAGATCACGCTCGGGACTGTTCTGGGGCTGCCCGGCGTGGTGGTGGCGGAGGAGACGACCGACCCCGATACGCTCTGGACCGCTCTGGAGGAAGCAGCGGCCGCCGCTCTGAGCGAGATCGTGCGCATGCGGGAGAGCGAGGGGGCGCGGCTTAAGGCCGACCTGGAGCAGAGGCTCTCGGCCGTGAGCGAGGAGGTCGAGGCGATCGCCGAACGGGCTCCGGCACTAAGCGAGGAATACCGGCAGCGCCTTGAGGAGCGGGTGCGTGAAGTCCTCGGGGAGGCGCCGGTCGACGAAGCTCGCCTGCTGCAGGAGGTGGCCCTCGTGGCCGACCGCAGCAGCATCAGCGAGGAGGTGGTCCGGCTGCGCAGCCATCTGGCAGAGGCCGCTGCCACCCTGGCCAGCGACGAGCCCGCGGTCGGGCGGAAGCTCGAGTTTCTCCTCCAGGAGATGAACCGGGAGATCAACACCATCGGGTCGAAGGGCACCGACGTGCAAATCGCCCGACAGGTGATTGCTGTGAAGGCCGAACTGGAGAAGATTCGGGAGCAGGTCCAGAACATCGAGTAAGACTAGTCTTGGGCAAGGAGGTGAGAAGAGGATGGCACTGCCGAAGCTGACCGCGGAGGAGAAGAAGAAGGCCCTGAAGAAGGCGCAGGACATGCGCAGCAAACGGGCCGACATTCGGCGGCGTCTCAAGGGGGGCAAGCTGACGCTGGCCGAAGTGCTTCGCCGGGACAACGACGAGGTGATCGCCCGCATGCGGGTGGCTTACCTCCTGGAGTCCCTCCCGAAGATCGGGAAGGTGACGACCCGGAAGATCATGGAAGAGATCGGTATCGATGAGAGCCGGCGGGTCCAGGGCTTGGGGCAGCGGCAACGCGGAGCGCTGTTGGCCAAGCTCGGGTAAGGGGAGGCCAAGCATGGACATTAGACTGATCAACATAGGATTCGGCAACATCGTTGCGGCGAATCGCATCGTGGCAATAGTCAGTCCCGAATCGGCGCCGATCAAGCGGATCATCCAGGAGGCCCGCGACCGGGGGATGTTGATCGACGCCACCTACGGGCGGCGCACCCGGGCGGTGGTGATCACCGACTCAGACCACGTCATCCTGTCGGCAGTTCAGCCGGAAACGGTGGCTCACCGACTGATCTCCAAGGATGCGGGAGTAGACGTTTCCGATTAGGAAAGGTCGAGATATGCGCCAGGTGAACGGGGGACGGCCGGGAATTCTCTTGGTGCTCTCCGGCCCATCGGGCGTGGGCAAGAACACGGTGCTCAACGCGCTCATCGCTCGGAACCCCCGGGTTCGATACTCGATATCCGCCACCACCCGCCCACCCCGCTCCGGGGAGGTACACGGCAAGCACTACTTCTTCCTCTCGGAGGAGGAGTTCGCCCGCCGGGTAGCTGCCGGGGAGTTTTTGGAGTGGGCGGAGTTTTGCGGGCACTGTTATGGCACTCCCCGCCCGTTTGTCGCAGAGTCGCTGGCCCTTGGGTACCATGTCGTGCTCGACATCGACGTGCAGGGCGCCCGGAAGGTGAGGGAGGCCATGCCGCAGTCGGTGCTCGTTTTTCTTCTCCCGCCCTCGTGGGAGGTCCTCGAGGCCCGCATCCGGGCCCGGGGCACCGACCGGGAAGAGGAGATCTGCCGCCGACTTGCGGCGGCTCGAGAGGAGATCGCGGCCCTCCCGGCATATCAGTACGTGGTGTGGAACCGGGAGGTCGAGGTCGCCGTTAAGGAACTAGAGGCGATCCTCACGGCCGAGATGTGCCGCACCGAGCGGCTGGGCGAGGAGCCCCTGCGCGGCTTCTTCGAAGGCTGAGGGGTGTTTCGCATATTTGTCAGGAAGGTACACATGATTTGCCGGGGGAGAAGGGGTGGAGCAGCCGGAGATGATGGAACCGTCGCTGGACCTTTTGATGCGCAAGGTTGACAGCAAGTACGCCCTGGTGGTAATGGCCGCAAAACGCGCCCGCCAGCTTATGGCAGGCGACGAGAAACTGGTGTCGGGCAGCAGCGAGAAACCCGTAACAGCGGCGCTGGAGGAGATCGCCCGGGACTACGTCCGCAGCGAGCGGACAGCGCGCTCGGGGATCAAGTGAGGCGGAGAGCGGGCGATGTGGGAGGGTAAGAAGGTCGTTGTCGGCGTGACCGGCAGCATCGCCGCCTTCAAGGCGTGTGAGCTGGTCAGCCGGTTGACCCAGGCCGGGGCGGAGGTCCACGTCGTGCTGACGCGGGCGGCGACCAACCTCGTGGCGCCGGCGACGTTCCGGGAGCTCTCCCGCCACCCCGTCTGCGTGGATCTCTTCGCCGAGCTTGCCGGGCGGCCTGTCGCCCACGTCAGCCTTGCCGAAGCGGCGGACGTGGTGGTGGTGGCCCCGGCCACGGCGAACGTGCTGGGGAAGGTGGCGGCGGGGGTGGCGGACGACTTCCTGACGACCACCATCATTGCCACCCGGGCGCCGGTGCTTTTTGCACCGGCCATGAACGTGCGGATGTGGCAGAACCCCGTGGTGCAGGCCAACGTCGAGCGGCTCAAGGGAGTCGGATACCATTTCGTCGGGCCGGCCACCGGGTGGCTGGCCTGCGGCGAGACGGGGGAGGGGCGGCTCGCCCCCGTGGAGGAGATCCTCACCGCGGCCGGGCGTCTTCTGAAGGCGGCGGATCTGGCCGGACGGCGCGTTCTGATTACCGCCGGGCCGACGCGGGAACCCCTCGATCCGGTGCGGTTCATCTCCAACCGCTCGAGCGGGAGAATGGGATACGCTCTGGCGGAAGCGGCGCGCCGACGCGGGGCCGAAGTGGAGCTGGTCTCCGGCCCGGTGGCCTTGGCGCCCCCGCCGGGAGTCCGGGTGACGCAGGTCGAAACGGCCGGGGAGATGCGGCAGGCCACCCTGGAGCTGGCTGCGGCGGCCGACGCGGTGGTCCTGGCGGCGGCGGTGGCCGACTACCGGCCCGCCGAGCCGGCCCCGCATAAGCTGAAGCGGACAGCGGACGAGGCAGTGGTGCGGCTCGTCGCCAACCCGGACATCGCCCGGGAGGTGGGGTCGGCGCGCCGGCCCGGACAGGTGCTGGTGGGATTTGCCGCTGAGACAGAGGACCTGCTCCGCAACGCCGAGGCGAAGCGGCGGGCGAAAGGGCTGGACCTGATCGTCGCCAACCTGGTCGGCATGGCGGGGAGCGGCTTCGACGCCGAGACGAACAGCGTGATCATCCTCGGCCCGGAAGGACCGGTGGCCGAGCTGGAGCAGCGGCCGAAGAGCGAGGTCGCCGAGCGGATATGGGATGCAGTGGTGGAGCGATGGACGGGCGGGGAGAACCTCGGACGAGCGACCTAGCCTCCGCGCCGGCGGGCGGACCCGTCGCCGAAGTGGTGTTGGACGTGGCCGGCCGGGAGATCGACCGGCCTTTTGACTATTTCATCCCGCCGGAACTCGCCGGGACGGTCGCCCCCGGCTGGCGGGTGCGCGTTCCGTTCGGTTCCCGCCGGGTCGAGGGCTGGGTGGTGAGATGCAAGGTGAAGGCCGGCGTGCCCGCGGACCGGCTCCGGGCGATCGCCGGCGTGGTGGCGGCCTGCCCGCCCCTGCCCGGGACGACCCTGGAAGTCGCGGGCTGGCTGGTCGACCGCTACCTCTGCGGATGGCGGGAGGCGCTTTCGCTTTTCGCTCCCCCCGGGCTCGCCGGGGAGGTGCAGGTGGCGTACCGGGCAACCCGGCGGGCGCCGGGAGACGAGGTCCAGCCGCCTCTGGAAGGCGCCTGTGCCGAAGTCTGGGCGCGGCTTGTGGCGCGGAAGGCCCCGCTCACCCGAGCCGAGCTTCGCCGATGGGGTGGGGAACGGGCGGTCCGCGCGGTCGAGACGCTGGCCAGCCGGGGCCTGGTGCTGGTGAGCGAGGTGGAGCCGGGGGTACGGCCGCGGCTGGTCCGACACTACCGTCTCTCTGGAGCATGGTCCGAGGCGGCTGCCGGGGCGGCGACCGATGCGGGAGCGGAGACGCAGAGCGGGCGAATCTCCCCTGCCCGCCGGACGGCCCTGGCTCTGCTCGCCGCCCATCCCGGGGGCGTGACCCGACGGGAGCTGGCCGCGGCGGGTGTCGGGGAAGGCGTGGTGCGCCGCCTGGTGAGACAAGGGGTGGTGGCGGCGGTGGACCGGCCGGTCCGGCGGGCGCCCGAGGACGAGACATGGGAAGGCCGGCCGGCGGCGGTCCGGCTCACTCCGGCGCAAGAGGCGGCAGTGGCGGCCATCCGGGCTGAGGCCGCGGCAACCTGCCCGCGCCCGGTGCTCCTGCACGGGGTGACAGGCAGTGGGAAGACCGAGGTTTACCTGCAGGCCGTCGGCGGGGCGCTGGCCCGCCGGCGGGGAGCGATCGTGCTGGTGCCGGAGATCGCCCTGACCCCTCAGATGGCGGGGCGGTTCCGAGCCCGGTTCGGGGAAGAGGTGGCAGTTCTCCACAGCCGCCTCGGGGCGGGCGAGCGGTATGACGAGTGGCAACGGCTGGCGCGGGGCGAGGCGCGGGTGGCGCTCGGGGCGCGGTCGGCAGTCTTCGCCCCGGTGCGGAACCTGGGCCTGGTGATTGTGGACGAGGAGCATGAGAGCAGCTACAAGCAGGAGGACAGCCCGCGGTACCACGCCCGCGAGGTGGCGCTGGCGCGGGCCGCGGCGGAGGACGCCGTGGTGGTCCTGGGAAGCGCCACGCCTGCAGTGGAAAGCTATTACCGGGCAACCCGGGGCGAATTCCGGTTGGCGTACCTGGAGGAACGCCCGCTGGGCCGGCCGTTGCCGGAGGTGGACGTGGTGGACATGCGGGCGGAACTCGCCGCCGGCAACCGGGAGATCTTCAGCCGCCGGCTTCAGGAGGCGATCCGGCAGCGGCTCGCCGGCGGCGAGCAGGTTATTCTCTTCCTCAACCGCCGGGGCTTCAGCCGGGTGGTCCTGTGCCGGGCGTGCGGGCTGGTGGTGCGCTGTCCCTTGTGTCAGGTGGCGTTGACCTATCACGCCGCTGAAAACCGGCTGGTCTGCCACTACTGCCAGCATTCCGCCGCCCCGCCCACCGCCTGCCCCTCCTGCGGCAGCCGGTACATCCGGCACTTCGGTGTGGGCACGGAGAAGGTGGAGGAGGAGGTCCGCCGCCTCTTCCCGGAGGCGGTGCCGGTCCGGATGGACGTGGACACGACCCGGCGGAAGGGGGCGCACGCGCGGATCCTGGGCGGCTTTGCTCGACGGGAATTCAACGTCCTGGTGGGGACGCAGATGATCGGCAAAGGGCTCGATCTACCTGGGGTGACCCTGGTGGGAGTGGTCGCCGCCGACACCGCCCTCGGGCTGCCGGACTTCCGGGCGGCCGAGCGGACCTTCGCCATGCTGGCGCAGGTGGCCGGGCGCAGCGGGCGGGGGGCGAGGCCGGGCGAGGTGATCGTCCAGACGTACAACCCCGACCACTACAGCGTGGTGGCGGCGAGCCGCCACGACTACGCCCTCTTCTACGAGCGGGAGATCGCCTTCCGCCGGCTCGCCGGCTATCCGCCCTTCAGCGAACTGGTCCTGGTGACGGTGGCGGGGGCCGGCGAGGAGCGGGCCCGGGAAGGGGCGGACCGGCTGGCCCAGAGGGTGCGCGGGGTGGCCGGGGAGGCGGCGACGGTGTTGGGCCCGAGCCCGGCGCCGCTGGCCAGGTTGCGGGGATTGTACCGCTTCCAGGTGCTCGTGAAGGGGCATCTGGACGGGGAGCAGCGGGCCGCCCTGCGGGCGGCGGCGGAGGAAATCCGCGGCGGCGACGAGAACCTGAGGGTCAACTGGGACGTGGATCCCCAGGCGATGCTGTGAGAGAGGGGTTGGACGGTGGCGGTCTTGCCGATTCTGGAGGAAGGTGCCGAAGTCCTGCGCCGGCGGTCGAAACCGGTGGAGCGGGTGACGAGGCGCGTTCAGAGACTGATCAAGGACATGCTCGAGACAATGCGCCACGCTGAGGGGGTTGGCCTGGCCGCTCCCCAGGTGGGCCAGCTGCTCCGGGTGATCGTGCTGGATGTGGGGGAGGGCCCCATGGCCCTGGTAAACCCGGAGGTCGTGGCGGCCCGCGGCCAGGAGACCGATCTGGAAGGATGCCTGAGCGTCCCGGGGCGCGTGGGGTACGTGAGCCGGCCGGCTGAGGTGACAGTGAAAGGGCTGAACGAGCGGGGACAGCCGTCGGAGGTCAAAGGGAAGGGGCTCCTGGCGAGGGTCCTGCAGCACGAGATCGACCATCTGGACGGCATCCTCTTCATCGACCGGGCCGAGGGGGTCTGGGAGAAGAAAGGGACGGCGGAACAGGCGTGAGGCTGGCGTTTTTCGGCACTCCCGAGTTCGCGGTGCCGAGCCTTGAGGCGCTGGTGGCGTCGGGGCACGAGGTCGCCCTTGTGGTCACCCAACCGGACCGCCCGGCGGGGCGTGGCTACCGGCTGGCCCCGTCACCGGTCAAGGAGGCCGCCCTGGCACGGCGGCTCCCCCTGGCCCAGCCGGAGTCGGTGGCCACCGGGGAGTTTCGGGACGAATTGCGCCGGCTCGACCCGGAAGCCTGCGTTGTAGTAGCCTTCGGGCAAAAGATCACCCCCGGGTTGCTTGACGTTCCCCCGAAGGGCTGGGTGAACGTCCACGCCTCGCTCCTGCCGCGCTGGCGGGGGGCGGCCCCCGTGGCCCGGGCGATCATGGCCGGGGATGCGGTGACCGGAGTCACGACTATCTACCTCGACTCGGGCTGGGACACCGGCGACATGATCCTGCGGCGCCCGGTGCCGATCGACCCGGAGGAGAACGCCGGGGAACTCTCGAAACGGCTGGCGGGGGTCGGGGCGGAGGTGTTGGCGGAGACCATGGCGCTTGTCGCCCGCGGGGCGGCGCCGCGGGAGCCGCAGGACGAGGCGGAGGCGACGCTGGCGCCGCGGCTGCGGCCGGAGGAAGGGGAGATCGACTGGACCCGCCCCGCCCTGGAGCTTCACAACCTGGTGCGCGGCCTGGCGCCTTCACCCGGCGCCTACACCTTCTGGCGGGGTCGGCGGCTGAAGATTTGGCGGACCCGGGTGAGGGAGCCGGGTGAGGAGGAGCCGCGGCCGGGGGAGGCCGGAGGCGGGGCGCCGGGAACGGTGAGCGTCAGCCGCCGGGCGGTGTGTGTGGCGACCGGCCGGGGGTTGCTGCAGTTGCTTGAGGTTCAGGGGGAGAGCGGCAGAGTCCTGCCGGGCGAGGAGTTCGCCCGGGGCCAAAGGCTCGCGGCGGGGGAGCGGTTGGGGAGGTAAGAGGTAACGGCGATGCCGGTGCGGAAGAGGGTCTTCCTGGGGCTGGTGTCCGGCATCATCCTGGCCGGGGGAGCCATGGCGGCGGCGGTCTGGGCGCTGGCACGGCGGGGCGCCTGGGGCCAGACGCTGCTCATCGCCGGGGCCTGGCTCGGCTTCATGGTGGCGGCGGCGACCGCCGCCGGGGTCGTGGCCATCGCTCTGAGTGTCTGGCGGGGCCGCACGGTTTTCCTGGCGCCCTTCATCCGGCTGGTCCTCGAGCTGATGTACCCCGTGACGCTGCGGCTCGGCCCACTGGTGGGAGTGCCCAAGGAGCGGGTCCAGTTGTCCTTCGTGGCGGTGAACAACGCTCTGGCCAACCTCGGCGTGCGCTCCCCCCTGCAGCCGCGAGAGGTCCTTCTCCTCGTCCCTCACTGTCTGCAGCGGGCGGAGTGTCCCCACCGCATCACGGTGGATGCCCGGAACTGCCGCCGCTGCGGGAAGTGCCAGATCGCCGCCGTGGTGGAGCTGGCGGAGAGCCGCGGAGTGAACCTGGCGGTGGCGACGGGCGGGGGGATGGCCCGAAAGCTGATCCACGACCTGCGTCCGGCAGCGGTCATCGCCGTGGCCTGCGAGAGGGACCTCACCAGCGGTCTCCTGGAGACCTTCCCTCTGCCGGTGTTCGGGATCGTGAACGACCGGCCTTGCGGCTACTGCGTCAACACGCGGGTCAACCTGGAGCGGGTGGAGGCTGCCCTCGACCACTTCCTCGGGGTGAGCGGGCCGGTCGGCGAGGAGGAGTAGGTCTGGAGTGCAGATAACGACACTTGGAGGTGGATGCGATGTTTTTCTTCGGCTACGACCCCACATGGTATCTCCTGATCCCGGGGTTGATTCTCGCCTTCTGGGCCCAGGCCAAGGTGAGCAGCACTTTCGCTCGGTACTCCCGGGTGCGGTCGCGCCGGGGGTTGACGGGGGCCCAGGTGGCCCGGGCCATGCTGAACCAGGCGGGGCTGCACAACGTCGCGGTGGAACCGATCCCGGGCAACCTGACTGACCACTACGACCCCCGCCACCAGGTCGTCCGGCTCTCTCCGGCGGTTTACCACGAAGACAGCCTGGCCGCCCTCGGCGTGGCGGCCCACGAGACCGGGCACGCCCTCCAGCACGCCCGGGGCTATGCTCCCCTGGGGATCCGGAACAGCCTCTTCCCGGTGGCCAACCTCGGCTCGACCCTGGCCTTCCCCCTTTTCGTCCTCGGTTTCCTCTTCGGCGGCCGGAGCGGGGTCTGGTTCATGGACCTGGGCATCCTCCTCTTCACCGGGGCGCTGCTCTTCCAGGTCGTCACGCTGCCGGTGGAGCTTAACGCCTCCCGCCGGGCGGTCGCCCTCCTGGAGGAAGGCGGGTATCTCCTGCCGGAAGAGACGGACGGGGCGTGGCAGGTCCTGTCCGCGGCCGCCTGGACGTACGTCGCCGCGGCGCTGGTGGCGGTGTTGCAGCTGGTCCGTCTGCTGATGCTGCGGGGGAGCCGGGACGATTAGCGGAGGCCGGGGGGTGGGCCGGGGGAGCCGCGAGCTGGCCCTGGAGGTGCTGTGCGCCATTGAAGAGCGGGGCGCCTACGCCAGCCTCGCTCTCGGGTCGGCGCTGGCCCGCTCCGGGCTGTCCGCGGCCGACCGGGGCCTCGCCACCGAACTGGTCTACGGCGTGGTCCGGCGCCGCCTGACGCTGGACTGGGTGATCGGCCAGTTCGCCACGAGGCCGGTGGGGAGCCTCGCCCCCTGGGTGCGGAACCTTCTCCGGCTTTCCCTGTACCAGATGCTGTACCTTACGCGGGTGCGGCCCGAGGCGGCCTGTCATGAGGCGGTGGAGATCGCCAAGACCCGGGGCCACCGGGGGACCGCCGGCTTTGTCAACGCCGTGCTCCGGGCCTTTCTGCGCGGCCGGGACAACCTCGCCTGGCCGGACCCGGAGAGCGGACCGGCGAAGCACCTGGCGGTACGGGAGTCCCACCCCGAGTGGCTGGTCGAACGGTGGCTGGCCCGGCTGGGGTTCGGCGAGACGGCGGAGCTCCTGGCGGTGAACAACCAGCCTCCTCCGCTGGTTTTGCGGGTCAACCGGCGGCGCGCCTCCCGGGAGGAAGTCCTCGCCGGCTTGGCGGAGCGCGGAGTCGAGGCGGAGGCCTCGCGGTGGGTCCCGGAAGGGATCGTGCTCCGGTCGCGGGGCGGCGCGGTGGAGGAACTCCCGGAGGTCGCCAAGGGCCTGGTCCAGGTCCAGGACGAAGCATCGATGCTCATCGCCCACCTGGTGGCGCCGGAGCCGGGGGAACGGGTCCTGGACGCGGCTGCCGCCCCGGGAGGGAAGGCGACCCACCTGGCCGAACTGATGGACGACCGGGGCGAAGTCCGGGCGCTGGACGTGCACCCGGGGAAGCTGCGGCTGATCAGCGAGAATGCGGCCCGGCTGGGGCTCTCGAGCGTCCGCCCGGAGCTCAGGAGCGCCCTGGAGCTGGCGGAGGCGGCCGACTGGTCGCGCTCCTTCGACCGCGCACTGCTCGACGCTCCCTGCACTGGCTTGGGCGTCCTGCGGCGCCGCCCGGATGCCCGCTGGCGGAAGGAACCCGGCGACGTGGCGGCGCTTTCGGCCCAGCAACGGCAGTTACTGCGCTCCGTGGCGCAGACTGTGCGCCGCGGAGGCCGGCTGGTCTACTCCACCTGCTCGACGGAGCCGGAGGAGGGGGAGGAGGTGGCGGAGGATTTTCTCCGGGACCAGGGAGGCGAGTTCGTGGTACTGGCGGCCAGGGAGATCCTGGCCGAGCGGGGCGTGGCCGCGGGCGGGACCGCTTCGGCGTTCAACGGGCCGTACCTGCGCCTCTGGCCCCACCGGCACGGCACGGACGGATTCTTCGCCGCCTGCTTCGAGCGCCGGAAAGTCTAAGAAGCGGATTCCCCTGGGAAAATTTTCCCCCGGGAAAGGAATTCTTGGGTCCGCACAGAACTTCCTTACGCCAGGGTGATCGCGAAGGAGGGTTCGCTAGTGATTAGAGTCCTCATCGCCGACAATAACGTGGAATTGTGCACTATTCTCAACCGCTTCTTTGAGAAACTCGAGGACATCGAAGTCGTGGGGACCGCCTACGACGGGGAGCAGGCGCTCCGCCTGATCCAGGAGCAGACGCCGGATGTGGTGATCCTCGACATCACGATGCCGGTGTTGGACGGGCTGGCAGTGCTCGAACGGCTGCCGTCGCTCAACCTGTCCAGGCGGCCGAAGATCATTATTCTCACCGCCTTCGGGCGCGAGGATCTGATTCTGAAGCTGACCCAGCTCGGCGCCGATTACTACGTGGTCAAGCCGTTCGACATGGACGTGCTGGTGACCCGCATCCGCCAGTTCGCCGAGGATGCCGCGCCCCTCATCAAGGAGGGGGCGGGAGGGGAGTTCACCGCGCCGGCGGTGGCTTCCGGAAAGCGGGACCTGCTCACCATGGTGACCGAGATCATCCATCTCATGGGGATTCCCGCCCACTTCAAGGGGTACAACTACATCCGCGATGCGGTGATGATGGTCTTGGAGGAGGATTCGACCCTCGGCGGGAACCTGACCAAGAGCCTCTATCCGCGCATCGCCCAGAAATACGGGACGACCACCGGCGGCGTGGAAGCGGCCATCCGGAACGCCATCCTGACTGCCTGGGAGCATGGGAACCGGCCGTACATCTCGAGCATCGTCGGGAAGTCGGCGATTTCGACGAAGGGGAAGTTCCCGTCGAATTCGCTGTTGATCGCCAAGATCGCCGACCAGTTGCGGGTCAAGCTGCGGGCCGGGTGAGCCCTTCAGGGAAGGAACGAACCGGGCCGGGAGTTGACCCCGGCCCGGTTGTTATTCTATAACGAAAGTGGTCATGATGGATGGTCGGGGCGACACGATTTGAACGTGCGACCTTTCGGTCCCGAACCGAACGCTCTACCAAACTGAGCTACGCCCCGTCGAAACACCTGTATTCTATCTCATCCCGGCCGGGCTGTCAACCAGGGAGAGGGAGTGACTGGCGTGAAGGAAGCGGACGTCTTAGTGATCGGCGGAGGACCGGCGGGGCTGTCGGCCGGGCTGTACGCCGGGCGGGCCCGTCTCGCCACGGTACTGGTCGAGAAGGGTTTCACCGGCGGCCAGGCGGCCACCACCGACCGGGTCGAGAACTATCCCGGTTTCCCGGAGGGGATCAGCGGCCCGGAACTGACAGAGCGCATGGCGGAGCAGGCGAAGCGGTTGGAGGTGGAGTTCCTGACGGCCGAGGCGCGGGCGCTGCGGCCGGAGGGCGCCCGGTGGGTGGTGGAGACGGACGCGGAGCCGCTCAGGGGGCGGGCGGTGATCATCGCCACCGGGGCCCGCTCCAAGCGCCTCGGCGTTCCGGGGGAGGACCGGCTGACCGGTCGGGGTGTCTCCTACTGCGCCACCTGCGACGGGGCCTTCTTCCGCGACCGGAGGGTGCACGTCGTCGGCGGGGGGGACAGCGCGGTGGTCGAGGCCCTTTTTCTCACCCGCTTTGCCGAGAGCGTCACGCTGGTCCACCGGCGGAGCGAGCTCCGGGCGACCAAGGTCCTGCAGGAGGAGATCCTGCGCCACCCCAAGGTCAGGGTGGCGTGGGAGGCGCAGGTGGTCGGGATCGAGGGAGAGGACCGGGTGGAGGCGGTCCGCCTGCGGTACCGCGACGGCCGGGAGGAGCAGGAGGAGACCGACGGGCTCTTCATCTACGTGGGTTACGAGCCGAACACCGGATGGCTGGACGGGGCCTTTCCCCTGGACGAGCTGGGGTATCTCATTACAGACGAGCGGCTGCGCCTGCCGGCGCCGGGGGCCCTGGCCGCCGGGGACGTCCGGCGGAAGGGGCTGCGGCAGATCGTGACCGCCGTGGCCGACGGGGCCATCGCCGCCGTGGAAGCGGTGGAGTACCTGACAGTTCCAGGGCACACCTGGGGCGGGGCGGAATGAGCCGCTGGACCGTCCTTGGACTGTCCCGGGCGGAGTTGGCGGAGCGGTTCGCCGCGCTGGGACAGCCCGCCTACCGGGCGGACCAGGTGATGCGCTGGGTCTATCGCAAGGACGCCCGTAGCTTCGGCGAGATGACCGACTTGCCGGCGGACCTGCGGCAACTGCTCCTCCGGGAGGCCGAGATCGGGCGGCTGGAGGTGGCCGCCGTCCAACGGTCGGCGGATGGCTCCACCGCCAAGCTGCTGCTCCGGCTGGCGGACGGGGAGATGGTGGAAACGGTGCTCCTCCACCACGACTACGGGGTGAGCGTCTGCGTCTCGAGCCAGGTCGGCTGCGCCATGGGGTGCCGCTTCTGCGCTTCGACCCGGGGAGGCCTCGCCCGCAACCTCACTGCCGGCGAGATGCTGGCCCAGGTCCTGGAGGCCCAGGCGGCGGCGGAGGGGCGCCGGGTGAGTCACGCCGTGGTGATGGGGATGGGCGAGCCGTTGGCCAACCTCGGGGAGGTGCTGCGCTTTGTGCGCCTTCTCCACGCCCCGGAGGGGTTCGGGATGAGCTACCGGAACATGACCATCTCCACCTGCGGCCTCGTCCCCGGGATCGAGCGCCTGGCGGAGGAGAACCTCCCTCTGACCTTGGCGGTTTCGCTCCACGCGCCTTGCGACCGCCTCCGCTCCCGGCTGATGCCGGTCAACCGCCGTTATCCCCTGAGCCGGCTTATCCCGGCCTGTGCGGCATATGCGGAGCGGACCGGGCGCCGCGTGACCTTCGAGTATGCGCTGATCGCCGGGGTGAACGACGGGCCGGGGGAGGCGCGGGGGCTGGTGCGGCTCCTCGGCGGGGTGCTCTGCCACGTCAACCTCATTCCGTTCAACGAGGTGCCGGGGAGCGGCTTTGAGAGGAGTTCTCCGGACCGGGTCGAAGAATTCAGGAGTATTCTGGCAGAAGCGGGGATTCCGGTGACAGTCCGGCGCGAGATGGGGACGAAGATCGAGGCAGCCTGCGGGCAACTGCGCCGCCGGGCGGGAAAGGCCGGTGAACCGGGATGAGCGTTCTCGCCCGCCTGGAGGGGTGGTTGGAACGGAGCATCGAGGGCCTTTTCGGGCGCCGTTCCGGCGGCGTTCAGCCGCTTGACGTCGGCCGCAAGCTCGCCAGGCTGATGGAGGAGCAAAAGCAGGTCAGCGTGAGCGAGGTCTACGCCCCCAACTCGTTCCTGGTCCACCTGGCGCCGCCGGATTACGCCCGCCTGGCGAGCATCTCTCCCCGGCTCTCGGAGGAGCTCGAACAGCACCTGGCCCGGGTGGCGCACCGGCAGGGGTACGCTCTGGTCGGGCCGTTGGCCGTGGAGTGGAGCGAAGTGCCCGACCTGCCGCCCGGCACCTTTCGCGTCGAGGCCTCGTTCACCCCGGCTGCAGACGGGCGGGACCAGGGAAAAGAGGGCGGGCTACCGCCCGACGCCACCACGCTGGTCTTCCGCCGCCCCTCTCACCGGGAAGCGCCGTCGCCCGCCCAGCCGGGGCCGGCGAGGGCCGCAGGGGCGGCGGTGGCCGGGCCTCCGGCCGGGCCGGAGGGCGGGCCGCAGGTAGTGGTGAGCCGCGGGCCCGACGCCGGGCGGGTCCTGCGGCTGCGGCCGGGTGAGAACCGGGTGGGCCGGGCGGAGGATAACGACCTGGTGCTGGGGGACACGAACGTCTCCCGCTACCACGCTGTTCTGGTCAGGGAGGGCGGGGCGACACGGCTGCGCGACCTGGGGAGCCGGAACGGCACCCGGCGGAACGGGGAACCGGTCGGGGAGTGTGAGTTGATGGACGGCGACGAACTCCAGATCGGCCTGAATCTGCTCGTCTACCGGGAGCGGTAAGGCTTGCCCGAGCTTGTGTTATGGATGGGCAGGCTCCTCGTGCTGGCGGGACTCCTGGGCTACTTGTGGGCGGTGGCGCGACGTCTCGCCGCGGGCGTAGCTCGGGGGGCTCAGGGAGAGGAAGCCGGAGCCGCCGGCCGGGGAGGCGCGGCGGTGGCCCGGCTCATATTGGTGCAGGATAACGCGGTGGACGGTGTATCTCTGGGACAGGGCGGACCGCGGCTTGCCCTCCGCGAGGCGGTACCGCTGGGCGACGAGCTTACTCTGGGGCGGAACGAGGACAACTCGCTGGTCATCGGCGACCGGTTTACCTCAGGCCGGCACGTCCGGCTCTTCCGTCGGGACGGAGGCTACTGGGTGGAAGACCTGGGGAGCAAGAACGGGACCCTGCTCAACGGCCACCGGATCTCGAGGGCGATGCGGCTCTCGTCGGGTGACCGGATCACCGTGGGAAGTTGCACTTTTCGGTTCGTGGGGTGACGCCTGATGCGCGTGGGGGCGAAGTCTGACCCGGGGCGGGTGCGGGCCACCAATGAGGACCGCTACGGAATCCTGCCGAACCTCCTGGCGGTGGCTGACGGCATGGGCGGTACACAGGCGGGCGAGGTGGCCAGCCAGATGGTCATCGACGCCCTGCTCCTCTACCCCTTCTCCGGCGCTGGCGCCCAGGAGCTGGTAGCCGCCATCAAGGCCGCCAACCGCGAGATTTACCGGGCCGCCCGGCAGAAGCCGCAGTGGGAGGGCATGGGGACCACCATCACCGCGGCCCTGTTCAACGGGGGGGAGTGCCACATCGCCCAGGTGGGGGACAGCCGGGCCTACCTCGTGCGCGACGGCGCCATCCGACGGCTGACCGATGATCACTCCCTCGTCGGAGAGCTGGTGCGAAACGGCTCCATCTCCGCGCAGGAGGCGATGCTCCACCCCCACCGGAACCTGCTGACCCGCGCCCTGGGCACGGCAGAGGAGGTGGAGGTCGACGTGAGCCGCCTGGCGCTGGCGATCGACGATATCCTCATCCTCTGCACGGACGGCTTGACCGGTCTTCTCACCGACGAGGAAATCCTGGCGGAGACGATGCGCCACGCCGAGCCGCAGGCGGCGGCCGAGGGGCTGGTGGCGCTGGCCAATGCCCGCGGCGGGCCGGATAACGTGACGGTGATCGTGGCCCACCTGCTCCCGCCGGTGCTGGACCTGCCGCCCGAGGCTGAGCTGTCGACGGACCTTGAGAACTCTTTGGCCCTCCAGGGCGTGAGCTTGCGGTGAACCGGCGGGAGGAGCGCGCCTTCCTGGCAGGCGCCATCGGCCTGGTGGGGGCGGCAGCCGCTCTCTTGGCGGCAACCCGGCCGGGCGATGGTCCGGCGCTCTTAGCCTTTTTTCTTCTGTACGCGGCCTGCTTCCTCGCTGCCCACTGGGCGATAGGCCGCCTCCTGCCGGGCGCCGACGAGTTGCTGTTGCCGCTGGTGTGCCTTTTGGTCGGGCTCGGGCTCGTGACCCTGTTCCGGCTGCGCCCGGCAACCGCCTGGCGTCAGCTCGCCTGGACCGCCCTGGGATTGGCGGCGGCGCTCGGCGGTGCCGGATGGGTCCGGACTCACCAGCGGCTGGCCAGGTACCGCTACCTCGCTGGCGTAACCGGCCTTCTCCTGGTCGCCGCCACTCTCCTTTTCGGGCAGACGGCGGGGGGAGCCCGGGCCTGGCTCGTTCTGGGGCCCTTTCATTTCGAACCGTCGGAAGTGGGCAAGGTGCTCCTGGTGCTCTTTCTCGCCGGTTACCTGGACGAGACGAAAGAGGTGCTGTCCGTGCCAGGGGTGCCGTCGCCCCGCTTGGGGATCCGGTTGCCCAACTTCCGCTACCTGGGACCGGTGACGCTGCTCTGGGCCGTCTCGATGGTGCTATTGGTGGGCCAGAACGACCTCGGGGCGGCGCTGCTCTTCTTCGGGATCTTCCTGGTGATGCTCTACGTGGCCACGGGGCGGCGGACATACGTGGGCATGGGGTTGCTGCTGGCGGCCCTGGGCGGGCTGGCCGCCTACCGGTGGGTGCCGCACGTCCGTCTGCGGATCGCCTTGTGGCTCGACCCGTGGGCTGACCTCCACGGGCGGGGGTACCAGATGGTGACCGCCCTCTTTTCCCTGGCCGCGGGGGGACTCTGGGGGACGGGGATCGGCTTGGGACACCCGGCGCTCATCCCCGCTGTGACGACCGATTTTGCGCTGGCGGCCTGGGCCGAGGAGTGGGGGCTGGTCGGCACCGCCGCCCTGGTGACAGCCTTTCTGGCCCTGGTGGCGCGGGGGGCTCAGCTCGCCGTCTCCGCGCCCGACGACTACGGTTTGCTCCTCGGTGCCGGCCTCACCACCATCCTGGCGGTCCAGGGAGCGACCATCCTGGGCGGAGTGACTCGGGTCATTCCGTTGACCGGGGTGACGATGCCCTTCTTCAGTTACGGCGGAACAGCGGCTGTCACCGACCTTTTGATCATGGCGCTGTTGGGACTGGTCTCGGCGGGGAGGGGGAAGGGCCACGAACCGGCGTGAGGCTCGTGCCGTCTACCACCTCTTCCTCGTTTTCACGGCGTTTTGTCTGGCGGCGATCGGGACAGCCGCCTACTGGCAGGTCATCCTCGGTCCCGCCTTGCGGGAGGATTGGCGGAACCCTCGGCTGCGGCTGAGCGCCGACTTACCCAGAGGAGGAATCCTCTCAGCCGACGGCGAAGTGCTGGCCCGAAGCGTGGCCGAGGGCGGAGAGCGCTACCGGAGGGAATACCGCGGGCCGGCCGGCTTGGCGGCCACCATCGGCTACCTTTCCCCCCGGTATGGGGCGAGCGGGCTGGAAGCGGCCTATGACGCCTTGTTGAGGGGGACGACGGTCGAGAGCTGGGCAGCCCGCCTCCTGGCCGCGGGGCGCGGCGGGCGAGCGGGAGGCCTCCCCGACCTCCGTACGACGTTCCGTCTCAGGGTGCAGCAAGCCGCGGAGCAAGCCATGGACGGTCGCCGGGGGGCGGTCGTCGCCCTCGATCCCCGCACCGGCGAGGTCCTGGCCCTGGTCAGCCTCCCGGGCTTCGCCCCCGACCGGGTGGACCGGGACTGGGAAACCCTGCGCCAGCGGCCGGACAGCCCTCTCCTCAACCGGGCGCTGGCCGGGCTCTATCCCCCAGGTTCCGCCTTCAAGCCGGCGGTGGCGCTGGCGGCGCTGGAGGCGGGGGAGACCCGGCCGGGCGAGCCCTTTGTCTGTCCCGGGCGGCGGACGGTGCGGGGACAGACTATCGCCGACCTGGGCAGCGTGGCGCACGGCCCGCTGGATCTCTCCCGGGCGATGGTTGTCTCCTGCAACTATGTTTTCTCCGGCCTGGCGATGCGTCTGGACCCGGCCTGGTTGGCGCAGCAGACCGGGCGCTTCGGCCTCCTGGCCCCTGCCGGGCTGGGACTGCCGGAACGGGCCGGCCACTTTCCCGACCCGGCGCGGCTGGAACCGGCGGACCTGGCGGAACTGGGCATCGGGCAGGGGTCGTTGCTCTTGACCCCCTTCGCCCTGGCGCGCTTTGTGGCGATGCTGGCCAACGGCGGCCGCTTGGTCGAGCCGCGCCTGGTACGGGGAGTCGGCCTTCCCGGGGCCGGGATGGTGGCTCTGGGCGCTGGACGGGCGCCGCGGCCGCGCAGAGTCGCTGATCCGGAGAGTGTGGCGGCGGTCAACCGGATGCTTGAGCGGGTGGTGGCGGAAGGGACAGGAGGGCGGGCCCGGCTGGCCGGAGTGAAGGTGGCGGGGAAGACCGGCTCGGCGGAGAACCCCCATGGAGCGCCCCACGCCTGGTTCATCGGCTTCGCCCCGGCGGACGCCCCGGTGGTGGCCGTGGCGGTTGTGGTGGAAAACGGGGGTCTGGGCGGGGAAGTGGCAGCGCCGGTGGCCCGGGAGGTCATCGCCGCCGCGCTGGGACGTTGAGGTGGTGCAGGTGGTCGGAAAATCTCTGACCAGCCGGTATGAGATCGTCGACAAGCTCGGCGAGGGCGGGATGGCTCTCGTTTACCGGGGCCTGGACAAGTTGCTCCACCGCGAGGTGGCGATCAAGGTCCTGCGGGAACAGTACGCCTCCGACGAGCAGTTCGTGGAGCGCTTCCGGCGGGAGGCCCAGGCGGCGGCGAGCCTCTCCCATCCCAACATCGTCAACATCTACGATGTCGGCGAGGTGGAGGGCGTCCACTTCATCGTGATGGAGTACGTGCACGGCCGGAGCCTGCGCCGGGTGATCCAGGAGGAGGGACGGCTCTCCCCGGTGCGGGCGGCGCGCTACGCCCTTCAAATCTGCGAGGGGCTCCAGCACGCCCACGAGCGGGGCTTGATCCATCGGGACATCAAGCCGCACAACATCCTCATCACCCCGGACGATCGGGTCAAGGTCACCGACTTCGGCATCGCCCGGGCCGCGTCGACTTCCACCCTGACGCAGACCGGGATCATCATCGGATCGGTCCACTACTTCTCTCCCGAACAGGCCAAGGGCAGCAACATCGGCCCCCGGTCCGACCTCTACTCGCTGGGGGTGGTGCTCTACGAGATGCTGACCGGGGAGGTCCCGTTCACCGGGGACTCCCCCATCGCCGTGGCGCTGAAACAGATCAACGACCCCCCGCCGCGGCTCGGGGAGCGGCGTCCCGACTGTCCGCCCGCCCTGGTGCGCATCGTCGAGCGGGCCCTGGCCAAGGATTTGCTGGAACGGTACCAGGACGCCGCCCAGATGGCCGGCGACCTCCGCCGCTATCTCTGGACGGCCGGGGCGGACGGCCCGGAGAGCGAGGCCGAGGCCACGCAGGTCCTGCCGGCGGGGGAGTGGCAGTACGCCCGACGGGCGGCTCGCTCCCGCCGCCGAAAGGCCGGGTGGGGCGCCTGGGCGGCTCTGGCCGCGGTCGCCCTGGCCCTGGCGGCCGGCGTTTTCTGGCCGTTCTTCCGTGCCTGGTTCTACGTCCCCGAGGTGCGCGTCCCGGACGTGACGGGACGGCCGCTGGAGGAGGCCCGGCGCATCCTGGCCGCCAGGCAGTTGACCCTGGAGATCGCCGGCCGGGCGTACCATGAACGGATCCCGGTCGACCACGTGATCAGCCAGGACCCGCGCCCGACCCGGTTCATCAAGGTCAACCGGTCGGTGCGGGTGACCGTCAGCCGCGGGCCGGAACTGGTTGTCGTGCCGGACCTGACCGGCCAGGACCTGCGCCAGGCGGACGTTACGCTCTCCCAGGCCGGTCTGAAGCTCGGGGAGACGGGCGAGGGCTTCTCGGCGGAAATCGCCCCCGGTCTCATCATGGCCCAGGACCCGCCGCCTTTCGCCCGGCTGGAGAAGGGGATGCAGGTCAACGTCACCGTCAGCCGGGGTCCTTCCGTCAACGCGGTGGTGGTGCCGAACCTGATCGGGATGGGGTACGACGAGGCGGTGGCCCAGATCACCGCGGCAGGCCTCTTGGTGGGTCGGGTGATCGAGGAGGTGCGCCCCGCCAACGCCTTCCGGCCGGGGACCGTGCTGGACCAGAACCCTCCGCCGGATACGGCAGCCAACCCCGGAGACCCGGTGGACCTGGTGGTGAGCCGGACCATCGGGGAGGGGCTGGCGCCGGGGGCGGGACGCCTGAAGCAAGCCACGGTCAGCCTGTCGGTGCCGGCGGGCCCCGCCGAGCAGGTGGTCAGCATCGTGGTGATCGACGCCCAGGGGTCGCGAGAGGTCTATCGCCGGGTCCATGCGCCGGGTGACCGCATCGTGCGGGACGTGCAGGGGGTGGGCACACGGATTCGCGTCCGGGTCTACCTCGACGGCACGCTGCTGAAAGAGGAGACGGTCGAATAGGGGGCTGGTCGCCGGGTTGAGCGAGGGTGTGGTGGTCCGGGCCTACGGCGGGTTCTACTACGTGCTCCCGGCTGCGCTGTCAGGGGACCCCGTCCCATGCCGGGTTCGCGGCCGCCTGAAGCGCGTGGTCGAGCGAATCCTGGTCGGGGAGCGGGTGGAGTACGAGCCTCCCGCCGCCGGGACAGAAGGGGTCATCGAGGCGGTGCACCCGCGGCGGGTGGCGCTGGTGCGCCCTCCCGTGGCCAACGTGGACCAGTTGGTGGCGGTGATCGCCGCCGCTTCTCCCGCGCCGGATCTGCTCCAGCTGGACCGGCTGCTCTGTCTGGCCGGGCGCCTCGCCGTGGAGGCCGTGGTCTGTCTCAACAAGATCGACCTGGTGGAACCGGCGGAGGCGGAGCGGCTCCTCCGTCCTTACCGAAAGGAGGGCTTCGCCGCGGTGGCCGTCTCGGCTCTGACTGGAGCGAGCCTGGATGAGCTGGCGGGCCTGCTCCGCGGGAAGATCTCGGTCCTGGCTGGCCGGTCGGGGGTCGGGAAGACCGCCCTCTCCAACCGGCTGATCCCCGGGCGGCAGGCGAGGACCGGCGAGGTCAGCCGGAGGCTGCGGCAGGGACGTCACACCACCCGTCACGCCGAGCTGTTGCTCCTGCCGGGCGGCGGTCTGCTCGCCGATACGCCGGGTTTTTCCGTCCTGGAGGACGAGGCCCTCCGACCCGAGGAGCTGGCGCAGCTTTACCCCGAGTACGCCCGGCTCGGCCGCGGCTGCCGGTTCCGCGGCTGCCTGCACGACCAGGAGCCGGATTGCGCAGTAAAACAGGCGGTTGAAGCGGGCCAGCTCCCAGAAGAGCGCTACCAGCGCTATCTCGTCCTGTTGCGCGAAGCCCGGGAGCGGCGTCCCTGGTAGGGACCGGCTCCCGCGAAGGTGGGGGAGGAGCATGACCAGACCGTTCCCGTGGGTCGCCCCTTCGATCCTCTCGGCGGATTTCGCCCGCCTGGGGGAGGAAGTGGCGGCGGTCGGGGAGGCCGACCTGCTGCACGTGGACGTGATGGACGGGCACTTCGTGCCGAACCTGACGGTCGGCCCGGGGGTGGTGGGGGCTTTGCACCGGGTGACGCCGCTGCCCCTGGACGTCCACCTCATGATCAGCGAACCCGACCGTTATCTCGAGGAGTTCGCCGCAGCCGGCGCGGCCTTCCTGACAGTTCACGTCGAAGCCTGCCCCCACCTTCACCGGACGCTGGAGCACATCCGGGCCCTGGGCGTCAAGGCGGGGGTGGCGCTCAACCCGGCCACTCCGCTGGAGACGATCCGCTATGTATGGGAAGCCGCCGACCTGGTCCTCGTCATGACGGTCAACCCAGGCTTCGGGGGTCAGCGCCTGGTCGAGGCGGTCCTGCCGAAGATCCGGCGGGCGCGCCGCCTGAGCGGGCGGCTGCGCCAGCCGCCTCTGATCGAGGTGGACGGGGGAGTCACCGCGGCCAACGCCAGCCGGCTGGTGGAGGCGGGGGCACAGATCCTGGTGGCGGGTTCGGCGGTCTTCGGCGCAGCGGACCGGCGGGCGGCGCTGGCGGCGCTGAGGGCGGGCGGAAGCCGCCCAGGAGGGAGTCGTACGTAAAGGTGCGCCGGCGCTCCCGAAGCCCATCGCAGAAGAGCACGGAGTAGTTCAGGACCGGGACGTGCAGGAGGGCGACGGCCGCCGGCCGGATGAGCACCCTCGGGCGGAACCGGTCTCTTTGCTCGCGCAGCCGGCGCTGCCGGTTGGCTTCCAACTGAGCCAGAGTCTCCTGGGAAGCGCGGTTCTCCCGGGCCAGGTCGGCGTAGTAGGCCAAGAGCCGCTCCTCCTCCTCCTGGTAGCGGCGGAGCGCCGCCGCCGCCCACGCCGGGTCTTCAGCCCGGACCTGGCGCGCCACCGACGCCAGCAGGGCGTCGTACGCCCTCCGGTAAGGGAGGCGGCGGCGGGCCGTCGGGCCGCACGGCGCCCCCTCCTCCTCCGGGAGCCAGGGCCGCAGGTCGGTGGAGAGGGCGCCGGTCACTAGATTGATCCCCGGAACGTGAAGGGTCTCGTGGCGCTCCACCCCGATGCGGGCGGCCAGGAAGGCCACCACCAGGTGAGGTTCCCAGACTTGCGCCCGGTCCAGGACATAGTAACTGGCCAGCGGGAGGTCCCGGCTCGCCGCGGCGAGGACGTGGGGAAGGAGAGCCTGTCCCGCCTCCGGCGGCAGGGGCGGGAGGTAGGCCCGGCTCACCTGGACCTCGCGCCGGATCCAGGCGAGGAACCGCTCCAGCCGGAAGGAGCCCGGCGCCACCAGATCGGCTTCGGGATGCGCCGCGGCGGCCTCCGGATCGAAGACCAGGAGGAGGGATCCGCCGGGAGCCCACCGCCCCTCGAGGGCGGTCATCGCTTGGGCGGAAAGGTCGGCGTGCAAGCAGTCCCCATTCCAGGCGAACGGCACCCCGGCGGCGGAGAGCAGCGACTCGACCGGGCGGCGGACCCTGGCCGGGCCTGAACCGTTCCCGACGGTCACAGGACGTCCCACCAGGCGCGGGAAGGCTCACCCCGGGTGGCGAGGCGGTCGGTCAACTCCCGGCCCAGGGTTTCCAGGTGTGCCTCCTCTTCCGCGTCGTCGCCCGCGGTCAGGACCGCCTCCATCACCCGCCTCTGGAAGCCCCGCTCGGCCAGATCCTCCCCGAGCAGGTCCACCAGGTCTCCCATCACTTCCGTGAAGAGACTCAGCTTCTCGAAGAGGAGCCGGACCAGGCGCTCCTCGATCGTGCCGCGCGTGGCCAGGTTATAGATGTGCACGTCCTCAGTCTGCCCCAGCCGGTGGACCCGGCCGATGCGCTGCTCGATCCGCATGGGGTTCCAGGGCAGGTCGAAGTTGATCAGGTGGTGGCAGAACTGGAAGTTCAAGCCCTCCCCGCCGGACTCGGTGCTGATCAGGACGTCAGCCGAGCGCTGGAAGAGACAGCGGACGTAGTCCTTCCGGCTGGCGGAGAGGTGCCCGCCGAAACCGAGCACCGATCGGCCGGCGGCGGCCAGGCGCCGGGCGAGGTAGGTCGCCGTGCCCCGGTACTCGGTGAAGATGATGACCTTCTCCCGGATCCCCGCCAGGATCGCTTCCACCGCATCCCCCTTGGCGTTGGAGGGGACGGCCAGCGCCAGCTGGAGGAGCTCGGCCAAGTCCCGGGCCATCATCGGGTCCGGAGTGGAGCGGCGCATCCGGTCCAGGGTCAGGATGACGGCGAACGAGCTGGAGCAGGCCTCCCGCTGGAGGGTGACCAGAGGGAGGAGGTTGAGCAGGGGTCGCCCTTCCTCCCTGGCCCGGCGGCCGGCGGCCCGCAGGCGGGACGTGATCGCCCGGTACAGCTCCTCCTCAGCCGGCGTCAACTGGACCGGGACCGAATGGATGATCCGCCGGGTGAAGCGGACGGTGTCGTCGCCCCGGCGGTTCCGGATCATGACCTGTTGCAGTAACCCGCGGAGCTCGTCGGCGTTGCGGGGCTGGCGGGGGCCCGCGGCGTACCGGCGACGGAACTCCCGGTAGGTCCCGAGCTGCCCGGGGCGGAGGAGGTTGATCAGGTTGTACAGTTCGCGGAGGTCATTCTGGACCGGCGTGGCGGTCAGCATGAGCAGGTACTTGGAGTGCAGCGCACTCACGAGTTGCCAGTTCTGGCTGCGGTTGTTCTTGAGCTTGTGCGCCTCGTCCACGATGACCAGATCCCACGGGCGGCTCAGGACCCGCTCCCGGTGGCGGGCGGACTTGGCCAGGTCGAGCGAGGCGATGACGATCTCGCTGCGCTCCCAGTCCCAGTCACTCCGGGCGATGACAGCAGAGAGGTCGAACTTTTCCCGGAGCTCCCAGGCCCATTGCCGGCACAGGGTGGCGGGCGCGAGGATGAGGATTCGGCTGGCGAGGCGGCGCAGCAGGTACTCCTTGACGATGATCCCCGCTTCGATCGTCTTGCCGAGGCCGACCTCGTCGGCCAGAATAGCCCGGCCGCACAGCTCGTTGATCACCCGGCGGGCCGTCTCTAACTGGTGAGGGTACGGGATGACGCCCACTTCCTTCCAGCGCTCCGCCAGGTGACCGGGCACGAGCAGGTCGGCGGGCGGCGAGAGGAGCGCCAGTTCCTCTGCCTCGAGCGCCAGGCGGAACCAGGCCCAGGCGCCAAAGGTGCGCCGGCGCAGAAGAAGCAGCGTTTCCGCAAGACCGGTGCGGTAGACGAAGACCGGGAAGAGGCCCGGCGCCCCCTCGCGGTCCTCCAGTCCTTCCCAGGCCACGTACGCCTCTGGGCCGTGGGCCGAGAACGGGACCGGGCGGGAGGCGGCGGCGCCTCTCAGGAGAGGCTCGGTGATGATGATCTCCAGGAATCCGCACCTCCGATGGGTAGCTTGTCCGCCGGCCAGGCGGGTTATCAGGCTGTTTACCAGCCACGTATCCTGCATACTTCGATCCGCAGCACTCCTCAAGGCAGGAATGCCTGGAGGAACGCAAGAATAACAACGAACAATGTCCTCACAGACTCATAACGCGACGAGGTGGCGTGAGGGCGATCCCACCCTTCCGGGGCGCGGTGGTGGCCCGACTGGCCCAGGGCCCGCGGTGACCTACGCCGGGGTCCTCTTCGACCTGGACGGGACGCTGCTCGACACGGTCGAGCTGATCGTCCGCTCCTATCAACACACCTTCCGGCAGTGCCTGGGGCGCGAAGTCGGGGAGGGGGAGATTCTCGCCAACCTCGGCCTCACTCTCTCGGCGCACCTGGCGCTCTATCACCAAGACCCGGCCAAAGTGGAGGAGATGGTGGCGGTTTACCGCACCTTCAACCTGGCGAACCACGACCGGCTGGCCAGGCTTTTCCCGGGGGTCCGGGAGACGCTGGCGGCTCTTGCCGGAGCGGGGGTCAGGCTGGCGGTGGTCTCCTCCAAGGGTCATTGGGGAGTGAGACGGGGGCTTGACCTCTTTGATCTGTCCCGCTTCTTCCAGGCAGTCGTGACCCTGGAGGACACGGAGCGGCACAAGCCGGACCCGCAGCCGGTCGAAATGGCGGTCGAGCGGCTCGGCCTCTTGCCCGGCGAAACCCTGATGGTGGGGGACAGCCCGGCGGACCTCGAGGCGGGCCGGCGGGCGGGCACCCGGACAGCGGCGGTGGCCTGGAGCACTTTCCCCCCGCAGGCGCTTCGGGCGGAGCGGCCCGACCACCTGCTGGGCCGGATGGCCGACCTGCTCCCGCTGTGCGGGGTCGGCTGAGAAAAAACGCTTTTCAGAAGGCAGGAAACTCTGGCGCGTTGTAGAAAAAGGGCGCCATCAGGACGTGAGAATATTTGGGAAAGTCTGAAGACGGGCTGGCGATCGTGTATACCGGGCCCGGAAAAGGCAAGACCACGGCCGCCCTCGGTCTGGCCCTGCGGGTGATCGGCCACGGGGGCCGCGTCTTCCTGGTGCAGTTCCTGAAGGGCCGGGCGACGGGCGAGTTGCGGGCCGCAGCGCTCCTGCCGGGGTTCGACGTGGTCCAAGTTGGCCGGCCCGCTTTCGTGGAGCTCGCCCGGCCTTCTGAAGCCGACCGGGCGCTGGCCCGGAAGGGGCTCGAGCGGGCGGCCGAGGCGCTGCGGAGCGGGGCCTACCGGCTGGTCATCCTGGATGAGGTGAACGTGGCGGCCGCCCACGGTCTGGTTGGAGTGGACGAGGTGGTGAACCTCCTGGCGCAGCGGCCCGCCGGAGTGGACGTGGTCTTGACCGGGCGGGAGGCGCCGGAGGAGTTTGTGGCGGCGGCGGACCTGGTCACGGTGATGCAGGAGATCAAACACCCCTACCGGAACGGCCGGTCCGCCCGGGCGGGGATCGAGTACTGAGTCGAGGCACGGTCGACGGGCCGGAAAGGAGGTGAGGGACCTTCAGCGCGAGACGAACCTGGCCCGCTGGCCCAAGAGACACGTGTTGACGCAGGAAGGTTAAGCCAGATCCACCCAGAAGACGAGGAGGGAAGTTTGCGTGGCAAGCCGTAAAGGGATAGTCGCGCTGCTGGCGGTGGCGCTGGTGGTCGCCACAGCCGGCACCGCCCTGGCAGCCAAGGAGATCCGGATCGGGGTTTCAGCGCCGATCACGGGGGACATCGCCGCTCTAGGGCAGTCGACCAAGAACGCCGCCCTCATGGCGGAGGAGGAGATCAACGCCAAAGGCGGGCTCAAGGTCGGCAAGGAGAAGATCAAGGTCAAGTTCGTCATCGAGGACGACGAGAACAAGCCGGAGTCGACCGCCACGGTCTTTCAGAAGCTGATCAACCAGGACCAGGTGCTGGCGATCATCGGCTCCCAGTCGTCCAAATGCTCCAACGCCGGGGCGCCGATCGCCGAGGCGGCGGGTGTACCGCAGATCTCGCCCTGGTCCACCAACCCGAACGTGACCAAGGGGAAGCAGTTCGTCTTCCGCGCCTGCTTCATCGACCCGTTCCAGGGCAAGGTAGTCGCCATGTTCGCCAAGAACCGGCTGAAGGCCAAGACGGCGGCCGTCCTCTACGATGTGGCGAGCGACTACAACAAGGGAATCGCCGAGGTGTTCAAAGAGGAGTTCGCCAGAGCCGGCGGCAAGGTGGTGGCCTTCGAAACCTACACCACCGGCGACAAGGACTTCTCCGCCCAGCTCACCAAGATCAAGACGGCCAACCCCGACGTGCTCTTCCTGCCCAACTACTTCAACGAAGTCCCGCTCCAGGTTCAGCAGGCGCATAAGCTCGGCCTGAAGGCGAAGGTCATCGGCTCCGACTCCTGGGACAGCCCGGACCTCCTGAAGCTGGGAGCCGAGTACCTGGAGGGCACCTACTTCTCCAACCACTACTCGCCCGACGTGAAGAACCCGATCTCGGACAAGTTCGTGGCGGCCTACGAGAAGAAGTTCGGGATGAAGCCGGATGCGGCCGGCGCCCTGACCTACGACGCGGCCTACATCGTCTTCCAGGCGATTGAGAAGGCCGGCAAGCTCGACCGGAAGGCTATCCGCGACGCCCTGGCCCAAACCAAGGGCTTCAAGGGCGTGACGGGGACCATCACCTTCGCCGGCAGCCCGGATCCGGTCAAGTCCGCCGTCATGATCAAGATCACCGGCGGAAAGTTCGTGTACGACTCGACGGTCAACCCCTAGGAGTCAACCAGGGGAGGGGGGAGGGGTCGGAGCGACCCCTCCCCGCCCTTGCCTATTCCGGCTAAAGGAGAAAGGCCAGTGTACACCGTCATCATCCAGCAGGCGCTCAACGCCCTGCAGTTGGGAGCGATCTACGCGCTGATCGCCCTGGGTTACAGCATGGTCTATGGGATCATCCGCCTCATCAACTTCGCCCACGGGGACATCTTCATGGTGGGGGCGTATATCGGCCTGGGCGTCGCCCTCTTCCTCAAGCCGCCCTTCCTGGTGCTCGTCCTGGTTACTATGGGGCTCACCGCCCTGTTGGGCGTGACGATCGAGCGGGTCGCCTACCGGCGCCTGCGGCACGCCCAGCGCATGTCGGCAGTGATCACGGCGTTGGGTGTCGGCATTTTTCTGGAGAATTTCGTGCGGGCGGCGATCAGCGCCAACCCCCAGGCTTACCCGGTGCTCATCGCCCCGCGCACCCTCAGCCTGTCCGGGGTTTCGACCACCAACGTCCAGTTGATGGTCATCGGCGTGTCGATCGCCCTGATGCTCGTCCTGCGGTACATCATCCGTCAGACGATGCTGGGCAAGGCGATGCGCGCCGTCTCCGACAACAAGGAGGTCGTTCCCCTCATGGGGATCAACCTGAACCTGATTGTCTCGGCCACCTTCGCCCTGGGCTCGGCCCTCGCCGCGGCGGGCGGCATCTTCTACGGACAGGCCTACCCGATGATCGACCCGTACATGGGGATCGTCATCGGGTGGAAAGCCTTCATCTCGGCCGTCATGGGCGGCATCGGCCAGGTGGACGGGGCTATGCTCGGCGGCTTCATCCTCGGGACGGTCGAGGTGATCGGCGCCACCTTCCGGTCCACTCTCCGGGACGGCATTGCCTTCGCCATCCTTATCCTGGTGCTCCTGATCAAGCCCACCGGCCTGCTCGGGCGGCCAGTGACCAAGAAAGTGTAGGTGAGGCGGGAACGATGCATACGATTCAGCCTGAGTGGCAGATCATGCGGGACCGGCTCCGCCTCGGATGGCGGGGCTACGCGGCCGCCGGGGTCTACGCCGCGCTGGTGATCCTGGTGATGCTGGCCGCACGGTACCAGTGGTCCATCGGGTCGGTGGAGCTCGCCAACCCCTACTACCTTCACAACCTGACGCTGATCGGGATCAACGTGATCCTGGTGGCGAGCTTGAACCTGGTCAACGGGTATCTCGGCGAATTCGCGATCGGGCATGCCGGCTTCCTGGCAGTGGGGGCGTACGCCTCCTCTGTAGTGACCCTGCTCTTCCACCAGTCGTTCTGGGTAGCCCTGCCGGTGGGAGCGCTGGCCGGAGCAGTGGTAGGCTACCTGATCGCGCTGCCGGCCTTCAAGACCTTCGGCGACTACCTGGCCATCGTCACGCTGGGGTTCAACATGATCATCGTGAACATCATCCAGAACCTCGAGGTGATCGGGGGGCCGCGAGGGTGGGGCGGGCAGCCGAAGATGACGAGCTTCTGGCTGGTGGCGGTGGTCGCCGGCCTGTCCCTGATCATTCTCCGGAACCTGGTCTACTCCAACTACGGCCGGGTGTGGCTGGCCATCCGGGAGAACGAAATCGCCGCTGAGATGATGGGCGTCGACGTGATGCGGTACAAGATGATCGCCTTCGTGATCGCGGCGTTCTTCGCGGGGCTGGCAGGCGCTCTCTGGGCCCACTACCAGCAGTACATCCACCCGTCCAGCTTCACTTACCTGCGCACTACCGACCTGCTCGTGATGCTCTACCTGGGCGGGATGGCCAGCCTCTCCGGGTCGGTGCTGGGCGTGACTATCATGACGGTGTTGCTCGAGTCGCTCCGCGGTGTCCTCAGCCAGTTCAACCTGGCCGAGTGGCGCATGGTGATCAGCCCCCTGGTGCTCATCGTGATCATGCTGACCCGGCCGCAGGGGCTGATGGGCAACCGGGAATTCGCCTTTGTGCCGCGGCGGGAGGAGGTGCCCCGACGTGAACCTGCTCGAGGTTAGGAACCTGTCGAAGCGCTTCGGCGGCCTCCTCGCGGTGGCTGACTTCAACCTCGACCTGCCGGAGGGCGCCCTGTACGGGCTGATCGGTCCGAACGGGGCCGGCAAGACGACCGTCTTCAACCTGATCACCGGGGTTTACCCTCCGACGGCGGGGAGCGTCAAGCTGGCCGGTCGTGAGCTCGTCGGCCTCCCGGCGCACAGGATCACGCAGAGGGGGGTCGCCCGGACCTTCCAAAACATCCGGCTGTTCGGCGGGATGACGGTCTTGGACAACATAAAGGTGGCGTTCAACTACCGGACCGGCTACCACCTCTGGGGAGCGGTTCTCCACGGCCCCGGCTTCAACGCCCGGGAACAGGCTATCACAGAGCAGGCCTACGAGTTGCTCCGCCTCTTCCGCCTGGAGAGCAGGTACGACCAGCTGGCGAAGAGCCTCCCCTACGGCGAGCAGCGACGGCTCGAGATCGCCCGGGCGCTGGCGACCAACCCGCGCCTCCTCCTCCTGGACGAACCGGCGGCGGGGATGAACCCCCGGGAGGTCGGAGAGCTGGTCGAGCTCATCCGCTGGGTGCGCGAGAAGTTCCAACTGACGGTCTTTCTGATCGAGCACCAGATGCGCCTGGTGATGAACCTGTGCGAGCGTATCCAGGTGATGGACTTCGGCGAGACGATCGCGGAAGGGACGCCGGCGGAAATAGTTGACAACCGGCGGGTCATCGAAGCGTATCTCGGGGAGGAGGAAGGCGCATGAAGCTCCTCGAATTCCTCGACGTCGAGGTGGCCTACGGGGCGATCGTGGCACTCCAGGGAGTCTCCTTTCAAGTGGAAGAAGGCGAGATCGTCACCCTCCTGGGGGCCAACGGGGCGGGGAAGTCCACCACCCTCCGGACGATTTCCGGGCTCCTGCCGCTGCGGCGGGGGGAGGTGCGCCTCGGCGGGGTGGACCTGCGGAAGCTGCCGGCGCACGAGATCGTCGCCCGCGGTATCGCCCACGTCCCGGAGGGGCGGGGCATCTTCGCCAACCTGACGGTTCAGGAGAACCTGGAGCTTGCGACCTGGACCCGGAAGGACAAGGCCCAGGTGGCGGCGGACTTCCGCTACGTCTACGAGCTCTTCCCGCGCCTTGGGGAGCGTCGGCGGCAGTTGGGTGGCACCCTCTCCGGCGGAGAGCAGCAGATGCTGGCGGTGGCGCGGGCCCTGATGACCCGGGGGCGGGTGATGCTCCTGGACGAGCCGTCGATGGGGCTCTCGCCGCTTCTGGTCAAGGAGATCTTCCGGACAATCGGGGAGATCAACGCCCGGGGGACGACAATCCTGTTGGTCGAGCAGAACGCCCACATGGCGCTGAAGATCGCTCACCGGGGCTACGTGCTGGAGACGGGCCGGGTGGTGCTCGCGGGGACCGCGGCCGAGCTTGCGGCCGATCCCCGGGTCAAGGAGGCGTATCTTGGAGGATAGATACGAGACGCAGGGGGCCGGCCCGCGGGTGGCCGTGGCCAGCCTGGGCTGCGCCAAGAACCTCGTCGACACCGAGTTGATCCTGGGGAAGCTTGGGGAGGCGGGATACACCCTCACTGACCAGGCCGGTGAAGCCGAGGTGCTGATTGTCAACACCTGCGGGTTCATACAGGCGGCCAAGGAGGAGAGCCTGGAGACGGTCCTGTCCTTGGCGGAGCAGAAGGGGCACGGCCGTTGCCGTGCCCTCGTTTTGGCCGGCTGCCTGGCCCAGCGCTACGGCGACACCCTCTTCCGGGAACTCCCGGAGGTCGACGCCGTGGTGGGGACGGGGGAGTATGCCCGCCTGCCGGAGATCGTGGCGCGGGCTTTGGCCGGGGAGCGGGTCCTGGCAGTCGGAGCGGCGGGATACCTCCCGGAGGAGGGGCCGCGCCTTGTGACCACCGGCCCAGCCTCGGCCTACGTCAAGATCGCCGAGGGGTGCAGCCATGGCTGCGCCTTCTGCGCCATCCCGCGGATGCGGGGCGGGTATCGCAGCCGTTCCGAGGAGAGCGTGGCCAAGGAAGCGGAGGCGCTGGTGGCGGGGGGTGTGCGGGAGATCACCCTGGTTGCCCAGGACACCACGGCTTACGGGCGGGACCGCTGCGGTGAGTTCAAGCTCCCGGAGCTCCTGCGGCGGCTCGCCCGTCTCGAAGGCCTGGTCTGGCTCAGGTTTCTTTACGGCCACCCCGCCCACCTCACGCCGGACCTGCTCGGGGTGATGGCGGAGGAGGAGAAGGTCGTGAAGTACCTGGACCTGCCGTTGCAGCACGCCAGCGCGGCCGTGCTTCGGGGGATGCGCCGCGCCGGGAACGGCGAGGAGTACCTGAGCCTGCTCGAGCGGGCCAGGGCGGCCGTGCCGGGCCTGGTTGTGCGGAGCACGTTCATCGTCGGGTTCCCCGGTGAGACGGACGAAGCCTTCGCGGAGCTTCTGGATTTCCTGCGCCGGGCCAGGCTGGACCACGCCGGGTTCTTCGTCTACTCCCCCGAGGAGGGGACACCGGCGGCCCGGCTGCGAGGGCGGGTGCCGCGCGAGGTGGCGGAGGAGCGGCTCCGCCGGGCGATACGAGTCCAGCAGGCGATCTCAGCGACCTGCCAGCGGGCCCGGCGCGGCCGGCGGGACCTGGTGCTGGTGGAGAAGGTCGGCCGGCGGACGGTCGAGGGGCGGACAACCCGGGAAGCGCCCGAGGTGGACGGGCGGGTGGTGCTCCGCGGTCGAGCGCCGGTGGGGACCTTCGTCTGGGGCAGGATAGAACGGACGACGGCCTACGACGCCTTCGGTGTTCTGGAGGAGGTGGCCCGGTGACGCTTGCCACCCTGCTCACGCTGGGGCGTATCTTTCTCGTGCCCCTTTTCATGACAGTGCTCCTCCTGAACCTCCCCTACGGGGGGTATGCAGGGGCGCTCGTCTTCACCCTGGCGGCGGCCACCGACGGCCTCGACGGGTACCTGGCCCGGCGGCGGAATGAGGTGACCCGGCTGGGCGCGCTCCTGGATCCGTTGGCGGACAAGCTGCTGATCTCTGCCGCCCTGGTCTCCCTGGTTCAGTTGAGGCAGGTGGGGGCCGGGGTGGCGGTCCTCATCATCGGGCGGGAGTTCGCCGTCACGGGCCTACGCCTGGTGGCGGCGGCGGAGGGCGTGGTCATCCCGGCCAGCGGGTGGGGCAAAGCGAAGACCCTGGCCCAGATCGTCGCAGTGGTGGCGACCCTGATCCAGTTCCCGCTGGCGCGCCAGCTGATGTGGGTGGCGGCCGGGATCACCGTGCTCTCCGGGGTAGCGTACTTTGCCGCCGCCCCGCTCGAACTGATGGTCGGGCGACTGCCGGCGGCGGGCTCTCCGGCCCGGAGCAAGGGGGCTGGAATAGCCAAACCGCAGTAGCGGGGGAGTGTCGGGAGAAGCGAGGCGGGCGCCAGGCGGCGGCCGCCTTTTACCATGCTGTGGAGCAGGCGCGGCGGGTGGCGGGGCGGAGCGAAGTGTGCTATAATGCCCTTACGTAAACCGATTATGTAAACCTGTTGCCCATTATTATGTAAAGCAATCGGCCCGGGCCAGAAGAGGTGGGGGAAAGTGCGGCTCAACGGGCTAAGACTCGAGATCATCCTGGCGGTCTTCGCCGCCCTCGCGGCGGCGGTCTTCGGCGCCGACTGGCTGGTCAGCCGGTACCAGGTCGAGCGCCCGCTGGTGGGCGCCGCGTCTTCAGTCGACGGGGTTCGGCGGGCGGAGTTGGTGCGTGAGAGTGGGCGGGTCGACCTGGTGGTCACCATGGGGCCGGCGCGCGACTTCCGCGCCTCGTACCAGCAGCTCTCTGACCTGTTGGCCCGGGCCTACGGACGGAACGGAGGGCGGGTCGTGGTGCGGGACAACCGCACGGCGCGGCTCACCCGGGCGCTGTACGAGATGAACTTCACTCTCCAGGAAGGGCTGGCCACGGGGCGGTTCAGCGCGATGCGGGCGGCAGTGGAGGACCAGGCCAGGACGCTGGGGTTGGACCAGCCCTATCTCTGGGTGGAGGACGGACGCATTTACCTGGGGCTGCGTGACGGGAAGGCAGTGCTCTACGCGGTGCTCGAGCGCCGCCCGGCACCGCCCGTGGACCCTCCGGGCGAGGGAGGTGGTCCGCTTGGATAGACAGAAGTGGCCGTGGCGGGAAGCTCTGATCGGCGCCGGCCTGGCTCTCCTGGTCTTTCTGATCAGCCGGGGGCTGGACGTGAGCGCCCTTCTTCTGCTGGGTGGGGCTTTTCTCCTCCTGCGCCTGGTGACGGATGGTAAGGGGCTGCCTGGCTTCTCGGCGCCGCGCAAGTTCGGTGTGGTGTCAGCGCCCGGCCAGGCGGCCTTTTCCTCTGTCAGCTTCGACGACATCGGCGGCCAGGAGGTGGCCAAGCGGGAGTTCCTCGAGGCGTTGAACTTCATCCGGGAGGAAGAGCAGGTGAGCCGGATGGGGATCCGCCCGCTCAAAGGCATCCTGCTCTCCGGGCCTCCGGGAACCGGCAAGACGCTGCTGGCGAGGGCGGCGGCCAACTACACCGACTCGGTCTTCGTGGCGGCCTCCGGCTCGGAGTTCGTCGAGATGTACGCCGGCGTCGGCGCGCAGCGGGTGCG
>DYFA01000063.1 GCA_020725425.1 Aneurinibacillus sp. | reverse complement strand
GCCCCTCGGTCTCCGGCACCCGCTGCACCCGGTGGACGCCCGACTCGTACTTCAGCCGGGAATACGCCCCTTCCCCCGCCACAGTGAAGATGACCTCCTTGAACCCGCCGAGCTCGGTGGGGTTGGCGCTCATCAGCTCGATCTTCCAGCCCATGCGCTCGGCGTAACGGGAGTACATGCGGAAGAGGTCGCCCGCGAAGAGGGCCGCCTCCTCGCCCCCCGTCCCGGCCCGGATCTCCAGGATGACATTCTTCTCGTCGTTGGGATCCTTCGGCAGGAGAAGAACCTTCAACTCCTGTTCAAGCTGCGCCCGCCGCTCCTTCAACTCCTCCAGCTCGCTCTGGGCGAGCTCTCGCAGTTCCGGCTCGAGTTTCTCGGCGAGGAGCGCCTCGGTGTCGGCGATCCCCGCCTGGACCTTCCGGTACTCCCGGAACTTCTCTACGATGGGGGCGAGCCCTGCGTGGGCCTTGGCCAACCTTTGGAAGCGCTTGGGGTCAGTCGCCACCTCCGGTGAGGCCAACTCGGCCCCGAGGCTTTCGTATCGTTCTTCGATCGCCTGCAGTCTCTCGAGCATGCGAGCGCCTTACCTCCTGCTCACCTGGTCCCGCCTATTCTACCACACCGGTGGCGGGAGCACCATCATCCTCCCCCGCCAGCACCTCGTTGAGCGCCCGGACCGCCACTTCCAGCTGAGCGTCGTGCGGCTCCCGGGTGGTCAAGGCCTGGATCAGCAGCCCCGGCGAGGCCAACCACCGCAGGAGGAAGAACGAACCGCGCCGGCTGGCGTGCCGGATCAACTCGTACGACACCCCCGCCACCACGGGCAGGATGGCCAGGTGGATCAGAAACCGCTGCAGGAACGGCGGGCGGCCTGCCGCCGTCACCAGGGAAAAGACTAGGATGCTGGTCAAAAGGACAATGAGGATGAAGCTGGACCCGCACCGGTAGTGGAGCGTAGTGTGGCGCCGGACGTTCTCCACCGTCAGCTCCTCGCCCGCCTCGAAGGCGTTGATCGTCTTATGCTCCGCCCCGTGGTACTCGAAGACCCGCCGGATGTCCGGGAAGAGCCCGATCCCCCCCACGTACGCCACGAAGAGCGCCACCTTCAGCAGCCCCTCCAGCAGGTTAAGCAGAAGAGCGGAGCGGATGACGGGTTGGGCGAGCCGGACCACAAACGCCGGCAAAGCAATGAACACCACCACCGTCACTGCGAAGGCCAGGAGAACCACGAGGGTTGTGTCCTTGGCGGTGAACTCGACGTCCTCCCCCTCGGCGAACTGGGAGGCGGAGAAGACCAGCGCCTTGGTTCCCACCACCAGCGACTCGATCATCGCCACGCTGCCCCGTACGAGCGGCCACTTCAAGATGGGGTAACGCTCGGCCCAGGGAACCAGCGGCTGCTTGTCCACGACGATCCGCCCGTCGGCCTTCCGTACCGCCGTGGCCATCACCCGCTGCCCGCGCATGGCCACGCCTTCGATCACGGCCTGGCCGCCGTGGGCGACCGGCTGGTCTTTCGCCATGTCCGTCCGTCCCTTCCTTATATGCGCTTAGTCTTCCCGGCTTGCCGCCTCCGGCCGCTTCGATCACTCCTTCGTCGGCGCCGCCTCTCGGACGGAAGCGGAACGGCGGGGAACCTCGTGGCACTTGCGGCACCGCGCCTCGTAGTTCTCCTGGGCCCCGACCAGGATTATCGGGTCTTCGTAGCAAGCGGGGCGGCCGTCGACCAGCCGCTGCGTCCGGCTGGCCGGTCCCCCGCAGCGCATGCAGATCGCCCTGAGCTTCGTGACGTCCTCGGCTAGAGCCATGAGGACCGGGACCGAGCCGAAGGGCTCACCCCGGAAGTCCTGGTCAAGCCCGGCCAGAATCACCCGGCGCCCTTGGTTGGCGAGGCGCTGGCAGACTGTGACGATCGCCGGGTCGAAGAATTGCACCTCGTCGATGGCCACCACTTCGGTGTCGTCGGCCACCAGCGGCATGATCTCGGCCGCCGTGCCGACCGGGACGGCCTCGATCTTGTCCCCGTCGTGGGAGACGATACCGGCCAGCGAGTAGCGGTCGTCGATCGCCGGCTTGAAGACCTGCATCTTTTGGCGGGCGATGCGGGCGCGCTTGAGACGCCGGATCAACTCCTCACTCTTCCCGGAGAACATGGACCCGACAATGATCTCGATCCATCCGGAGGTGCGATATGTCTGCTGCATCGAAGAGGCCGCCTCTCCTCGAGAAAACTGGGGGAAGGCCACGGGTACTTTTCGTAGATCCCCCCGGCTTTTCCTCCCGTTCAGTCTGTTCAGTCGGCCCGGCGCCTCCGCTCAAAAGAGGCATAACGGCGCCAACGGTCGGCGGCGGCGCGGCTCACCACCGCCTCCACCACTACTTCCTCCGCCTCGTACCGCGTCGCGCGGACCGATCCAGCGGCCTGAATTTCCCCGATCAGCCCGCTCTCGGCGTACGGCAGGCGCAACTCCAACCGCACCCACCGCTCGGCCAACTCCGCCGTCAGCCGGGCGAAAAGGTCCTCCATCCCCTCCCCGCTCAGGGCCGAGATCACGACGCTGTCCGGGTGCTCCACCCGCAGCCGTTCCTTCTGATAGGCGCTGGGAAGCAGGTCCACTTTGTTCAGGACCGGGATCACCCGCCCGGGCGGGACGCCCAGGTCGGCGAGGACCGCCTCGACCGCTCGTTTCTGGGCGGGGAAACCCGGGTTGGACAAGTCGATGAGATGGAGCAGGCGGTCCGCCCCGGTGGATTCCTCGAGTGTCGCCCGGAAGGCGGCCACCAACTCGTGGGGGAGCTTGCGGATGAAACCCACCGTGTCCACCAGGAGCAACGTCTCTCCGCTGGGGAGGGTGAACCGGCGCACCGTCGGGTCGAGAGTGGCGAAGAGCTTGTCCTCTGCCAGGACCCCGGCGGCGGTCAGCCGGTTGAGCAGTGTAGACTTGCCGGCGTTGGTGTATCCAACCAGCGCTACGATAGGCAGGCCCGAGGCGGTCCGTTCCTTCCTCTGGACGGCCCGCTGCTTCCGGATCTCCGCCAGTTCCCGCCGCAGCCCGGCGATTCGTCTCCGAATACGCCGCCGGTCCGCCTCGAGCTTGGTCTCTCCGGGACCCCGGGTCCCGATGCCGCCGCCGAGCCGGGAGAGCGCCACTCCCCGCCCGGTAAGCCGGGGAAGGAGATACTCCAACTGCGCCAGCTCGACCTGGAGCTGGGCTTCCTTAGTTCGGGCACGCTGAGCGAAGATGTCGAGGATGAGCCGGGCTCGGTCGATTACCCTGATCTCGAGCTTCGCCTCGAGTTCCCGCTGTTGTGTGGGGGTCAGCTCGTCGTCGCAGATAAGCAGGTCGGCCTCTTCGCCGTGTACCAGGAGGTGGAGCTCCTCGACCTTGCCCTCGCCAAGGTAGTACCGCGGATCCGGCTGGTCCCGCCGCTGGTGGACGACGGCCACCACCGCAGCCCCGGCCGTGGTGGCCAACTCCGCCAGCTCCCGCAACAGTTCCTCGCTCTCGGCCGCGCTCTGGCCGGGCAGGGCCAGCGCCGCCAGAATCGCCCGTTCTCGTCCCTTATTCAGCGTCGCGTGCATTCCGCTCCCAGACCAGGCGCAACCCCTCCAGGGTCAGGTGGGGGTCGACCGCGTCGATCTCGGGCACGTCGCCGGCGATGACCGGAGCCAGTCCGCCGGTGGCGATCACCTTCGGTCGGCCCCCGATCTCCCCGGCCATCCGGCGGGTGATCTCCCGGACCTGTCCGACCGTCCCGTACATCAGCCCCGCCTGGATACTGGCCACCGTCGTCTTCCCGATCACTTTCTCCGGTCGGAGGAACTCCACCCGGGGCAGTTTGGCCGTCCGGCTGAACAGGGCGTCAGCGGCGATGCCGAGGCCGGGGCAGATCGCCCCGCCCAGGTACTCCCCCTGGGCTGAGATGGCATCGAAGGTGGTGGCCGTACCGAAGTCGATGGCGATGGCCGGCGTCCCCCAGCGGGCGATCGTGGCCACGGCGTTCACGATCCGGTCAGCCCCCACCTCCTTGGGATTCTCGTAGCGAATCGGCACCCCTGTCTTGACTCCCGGCCCGACCCACAGCGGCTCCACCGCCAGGTAGCGCCGGATCGCCTCCTCCCAGGTGGGCACCACCGGAGGCACCACCGAGGCGGCTGCCACGCCGTCGATCTGCTCCCGGTCGACCCCGCCCAGCGCCATGAGATTGCAGAAGAGGAGGCCGATCTCGTCGACCGTCCGGGAGGCGACGGTCGCCACCCGCCAGTCCTTGACCAGCCGTTCCCCGTCGTATACCCCCAGGCTGGTATTGGTGTTGTTGATGTTGACGACCAGGAGCAAGGCGTTCCCTCCCTCGACGACGGTTACCGCGCCCCGGCGGACATCACCCGCACCTTCCGGTGGAAGAGGCCCACTACCACCACGGCGAGAACGATCTCCGGAATCCCGTGGGTGACGGCGATCGCCCCCAGCGCCTTCCAGGGGAGATAACCCCGCACCCCGAGCATGCCGAGCACTCCGAGGGTGTTGGTCGCCGTTCCCGCCACCGCCGCCCACTCCGCACGCTTGGTGAGGCGGAAGACCCAGGCGGCCACGGCCCCGATGAAGAGCCGGGGCACGATGGCAACCAGGGGGTCTTTGAAGAAGGGAGCGCTCGGGAATAGGAAGCTGTAAAGACCGAAGATGAGCCCCACCGCTGCGCCGACCACCGGTCCTTCGAGGATGCCCCCGACGATGGCCGGCAGGTGCATTGTGGTGGCCATCATGCCGGTCCATGGCACCGGGATCCTCCCGATCGGGCTCACGGCCAGCACCACCGACATGGCACCCAAAAGACCCGCGACAGTGATCCTCCGAGTTCCGCTATTCACTTGTCATTCCCTCCCGTTCCAGTCCGCCTGGCGGCGGTACCGGACGTTTGCGCCTGGGCGCTCTCTGCCTTTTCGGCGGAGGTCCGGGCAATTCCTTCTTTATGTCTGGATGTCTGGCCGGCCTTCGGGTATGATAGGGCGCGAGGTGGTCGGCGTGGTGCGATGGCTCATCCTCCTCGTGAGTGTGGCAGGAGTCCTGCTCGTCATCTACAGCACCGTGGCCGTCCAGCGCCAGAGGACGGCCGCCGCGGGTCCCAGCCCCTGGCGCTGGGCGGTGATCCTCTCCCGCCTCTTCCTCCTTCCGCCCTTCGTCGCCCTGGCGGCCAGCGGGGGGCAGTGGCCCGGCGTTCCTCTCCTCGCGGCCTGGTTCGCCCTGACCGCTCTCTTCATGTTGAGCGCGGACGTGGCTGACCGGTTCCACCTCCTGCGGACGCTTAAAGCCCGCCAGAAACCTCCCCGGCTTGACTAGCGCGGCGACTCTTGGTACCATGGAACCGTGCGTGGCGGCGAGGGTGCCGGCTCCCGCAACCACTGGAATCGCCCGGAAAGAAGGTAGAAACATGTTGACCGTCACCGAAAAGGCCCAGGAAAAGATCCGGGAGATCTTGACCGGCCGGGAGGAGAGCGGGCCGAGCCTCATCCGCATCTACCTCCGGGGTTATGGCTGAAGCGGACCCAACTTTGGAATGGCTCTGGATGAGTCGTCTGACCCGGAAAAAGACGTGACCGCGGAATTGGGGGGCCTCCGGTTCGTGATCGACAAGAGCGAGGCGGACGCCGCCGGCCCCCTGACCGTGGACTTCCTCCAGAACGATACCGGCGAGGGTTTCGTAATCCGCCCGGACCAGCTCGATGAGAGCGCTTGCGGTTCCTGCTCGGGGTCGTGCGGAGGCTGAAATCCTGACCTCGCCAGCGAGACTGGGCCATCTGAGCGGCTGCGCCCCCGGCGCAGCCGCTTCGCTTGTCGCTGCTTCATCGCTCGTTGAAGAAAGGGATAAATGCATATACTACCTACCAAGAGGAAACCTGCCAAGACTGCGAGCGAGGTGGTAGAAAGTGTTGGAGATCAGGGTCAATGTCTCAGAACAAATCCTCAAAGACCGGGCCCGTTGGCTCAAGCTCCGCTCCCTTTTGGTCGGGGAGGAAGGGGAAGCCATCGCCGCTCAGGCCAAGAAAACGGCCCGCCGCTCCTCCGGCGCCGGCGCCGAACGGGTTCCACCCCCCTCTTCCGCCGGTGAGCCTGAAGGCGGAAAGCCCCGCTTGGTCTCGAACCTCCAGAAGGCGGCCTACGCCCTGCAGCAGCTTCACGAATCCTCGCCAAACCCGGCCGGCTACACCGCCCGTCAAATGGCGCTCTTCCTGCGCGACCAGAACATCGACGCTCTGCGCGCCGAGCAGTTGAGCTGGGCGCTGGCCGCCATGGTCAGCAAGCGCAACTCGCCCGACAAGCTCTTCGCCCGGCGGGTCCGCCGGGGGCGGTACCTCCCCACCGAGCACACGCGAGAACTCTTTGCCTGACCGGCCGCGGGCCTAGCCTGCGCACTTCAGCTCCGCCGGACGGCCCGGCTGTCCCGCCGGCAACCAGCCAGCCTTCCGCGGGGCTGTTTTGCCCTGGAGGCGCCGCTGAGCCCAGCGGCACAGGAGAACGTATTCCCAGACCTCCGCCGCGCTGGCCTGTACCCCCACCTCAGCCAGAGCCCGCCGGAGGCGGGCCACCCCGCCCGGCACCGGGTCGTCGAGCAGGAGCGGCGCCTCGCCCGGCCTCCTCCGGCTTCCCGGCGTCCCCTGACATGACTTGAGGAAAGCCACACACAGGTCCCGGACATCCCGCCGCCCTCCCCGGACCGCCCGTCGGACCCGGTTCCGCCAGAGGCTGGCCGCCAGCATGGCGAGCAAGGAACCGGCGAAGGCCAGGACCCCCGCCAGGCCGAGTATTGGGACGGCGACTTCCAGCGGAACCTGCGCGCACCGGCACGCCTCGGTCGCCGCGGTGATGCCGCCCAGGCCGAGCAGAAAGGCCGCGACCACTTGGTTCGACCGCCACGGAATCATCGGATGATGCCCCCTTTTGCGAACAAATGTTCGACAAACCACAGGGCATCTCCTTCCGTTTCAACAAAAATTTGTTTGGTGTTTCAGTAGGCGTGCCGGCCGGCCTCGCCCCGGACGATGGCCACCCCGGAACTGGTACCGAGCCGCGTCGCCCCGGCCGCCACCATCCGCTCGGCGGTAGCGCGATCTCGGATGCCCCCTGAGGCCTTGACCCCGAACTCCGGTCCCACAGTCCGGCGCATCAGTGCGACGTCCTCGACCGTGGCCCCGCCCGGCCCGAAGCCGGTTGAGGTCTTGACGAACGCCGCCCCGGCCTCCTTGGTCAGGAGGCACGCCTCGACCTTTTCCTCGTCCGTCAGGAGCGCCGTCTCCAGGATGACCTTGACCACCCGCCCGCCGGCCGCCTCGACCACCGCCCTGATATCCCGGGCGACCAGGGCATGATCTCCCGCCTTCAGGGCTCCCACATTCAGGACCATGTCGAGCTCGTCCGCCCCGTCAGCCACAGCGTTCCGGACCTCGACGGCTTTGACCAGGGAGGCTGTGGCCCCCAGCGGGAATCCGATCACCGTGCACACCTTCACGGGGGTGCCCCGGAGCAGGGAGGCCGCCCGGGCGACGTTAACCGGGTTGACGCAGGCTGAAGCGAAGCCGTACTCGACGGCCTCGGCGCACAGCCTGGCGACTGCCTCCGGCGTCGCCTCCGGCTTCAGCAGGGTGTGGTCGATCAGTCTGGCCAGTTCCACCTGGCGCACCTCCTTGCCGGGGGTCACTCCCCCATCACCTTGATGATGACCCGCTTGGGCCGCCGGCCGTCGAATTCAGCGTAGTAGACCTGCTGCCACGGTCCGAAGTCCAGGCGCCCGCCGGTCACCGGCACTATGATCTCATGGCCGACGAGCAGGCTCTTCAAGTGGGCGTCGGCGTTGGTCTCGCCGGTCCGGTGGTGCCGGTAGTCGGGGCGGGCCGGCGCCAGCTTCTCCAGCCACTCGTCGATGTCCCCGATCAGCCCTTCCTCGGCGTCGTTGACGTACACTCCGGCGGTGATGTGCATGGCGCTGACCAGGATCATCCCCTCCCGGATGCCCGATTCGGCCAGCGCCTTCTCCACCTCGCCGGTGATGTTCACGTACTGGCGGAGCTTGGGGGTCCGCATGGTGAGATAGGTGGTGTAAAACTTCACTGCACTCACCCCTCCGTCGGTCTTGTTTGAGTCAGACGGCCGACCCTCCCGGCCGGCGGCTACCGCTCCCGGCCGGGGACACCGGGAAGTCCAGGGCGGCAAGGTACAGCGCCGCAAAGTCGGGATCGTCGGCCAGCGGGACGTGCACGATGCGGCCTGCCGCCTCGGCTGCTTGCTCTCGCAGGGAAGGGCGACCGAGAAGGAGGGCGGCGCCACGCCAGGCCGCGTTTCCGACCGCCCGCACGCGGGCTGCGGCTACCGGGGGCAAGAGGCCGGTGGCCAGGGCGTTTTCCGGAAGCAGACCCTGGCTGAAAGCCCCTGCCAGCAGAACCTCATCCAGCTCCCCGGCGTCCACCCCCGCCCTGCGGAGGAGAGCCTCCACCCCGGCCCGCAGGGCACCCTTGGCCAGCTGGAGGTGGCGGAGGTCGTTCTGGGTGAGCACCAGGTCGGCGCCGGTGGCCGTCTCGCCCGCCGGGACAAGCACCGCCGCCCGGAGGCCGCCCGGGAGAGCGACCAGGCGCTCCGCCAGGCCGGGCCACGGCGACTCCGGCAGTTCGTCCGGCGAGCGCAGCCGGCCGTTCGGGGTCAGAGCTCCCAGCGCCAGAAGCGTGGCGGCCGCGCTGAGGACCCCCGAGCCGGCCAGTCCCCGCGGGGCTGACCCGTCCAGCGTATGGACGGTTAACGGCCGGCCGGGCTCCACCGCCACGACGGCTCCGGGCCCAGCCCGCAGGCCGCAGCGGAGGCCGCCCCCTTCGAACGCCGGCCCGGCCGCCGTCGAGCAGGCGTAGACCCCATCCGGGGTAGCCAGGAGCGCTTCGCCGTTCGTTCCGAGGTCCACCGCCAGCCGCCGCCCGCCCGGCGTCAAAAGTCCTTCCGCCAGGCCCATCGCCAAAGCGTCGGAGCCGACGAATCCCCCCACCAGCGGCGGCAGGTAAACCCGGACCTCCTCCGCCAGGGACAGCCCGAGCGCCGCAGCCGCCTCGTCCCGGGCCTCAAGCGACACGGGCTGGTGAGGGGCGCGGGCCAAGTGTGTCACCTCCAGGCCCAACAGGAGGTGGTGCATGGCGGGGTTGCCGACCACCACGGCGCTTTCCAGGCGCTCCACTGGCACCCCCGCCTCGGCCGCGACCTTTGCGATCAAGGCGTTGAGCCCTTCCAGGACGGCGCGACGCAACTCTTCCCGGGCGGCGGGCCCTTTGAGGGCGTAGCCCAGCCGGGCCAGGACGTCGTCCCCGTACTGGACCTGGGGGTTGGACGCCGTGGCGGCTGCCAGGACGGCCCCGGTGGCCAGGTCCACGCACCCGGCGGAGAGGGTCGTGGTGCCCAGGTCGACCGCCACGCCCCACCCCTCCTGTCCCGGGTCCACCGGGACCACCGCCGGGAAGGCCGCCGCCGGGCGGGGGGACGGGGGCGCCTCCTCCACCTGGACGACCGCGCTCTCCTCCGGCTGGCACAGGCAGGCCAGTCGGGTGCCCCGCGCCAGTTGCTCCGCCGTCAAGAGGCGCCGCTCCCGGGGGGTCGGCGGCGGGGCGGGGTGGAGGCGGACGGCGCACTTCCCGCACAGACCCTGCCCCCCGCAAGGCACAGCCAGCGGCAGGCCGAGCCGCCGGGCCGCCTCCCACACGGTGACTCCCCGTCCAAGCGGAAAGTCCCCCTCCACCGGCGCCTCCCCTTCAGGGAGGACAAAGCTCAGCCGCATCCCATCACCTCCGCCCGCGCCAGGGACAGACCGGAGAGGTGCAACTGTCACAGGCAGGCGGCCAGACCCCGGCACCCCGGACGATCAGGCCTGCCACGCTCTTCCCGGGCTTCAGCATGCCGCTCGGCAGCGTCTCGACCCCGATCCTCCAACACCCGGCAGCTACAGCAATCTCCGGGAGCAGAGGAAGAGGCACACCTGGGCAGCCGGGAGCCAGCCACACGCCCTCCAGGCAACAGCAGACCTCCCGAGTGGCTGCCCTGAGCAAGGCGTTCCCTGCAGCATCCAAGTAAAGGCCCTCCGCCGCCCGGCCCCCTTGGAACAGGCGGCGGACCTCCTCCTCCAGGGCCCCTCCGAGGGTGACCACGGCCGCCTGAACGACCTCCGCCTCCGCCAATTCCGGGGGAAGGCGCGGCCACAGTGCCGCGCCGCGGTCGACCAGCCCGACGGCCGCCCGGGGCTCGGCGGTCGCCGCGGCGCGGCGGGCCGCCTCCTCCACCGCTTTACCCGCCCCAGCCCCGCCACCCGGCCCGTCAAGCAGCCGAAGCACCTCCGCCGCGGCGGGAGGGGTGGCTTCCAACACCATGATCATGGTAGGACAATTCGGTGACCGGGTGTCTCTGTCCTGCGCGCACAGGAGCCGGGAGAGGCGACAGCCAATAGTAAGAGGAAACCGCAACGAGGAGGGCGTGCCGCGTGGTAACTCTAGCCCGGGTTTCCTCCCCCGAACAGGCGAATGAGGCGCGGCTCCTTTTCCGGGAGTATGCCGCCTCCCTACCCTTCGACCTGGAGTTCCAGGGGTTTGAAGCAGAGCTGGACCGGCTTCCGGGGGAGTACGCCCCACCGGACGGAGTCCTGCTGTTGGCCAGGCGCGACCACCTGGTCGCCGGGTGCGTGGCCCTCCGGAAGTTCTCTGAGGGCATCGGCGAACTCAAGCGGCTCTACGTGCGCCCGGAGTTCCGCAACGCCGGGATCGGCCGTTCCCTGGTCGGCGCGGTGATCGAGGAGGCTCGTAGGCTCGGCTACTCCCGCCTCCGCCTCGACACCCTCGCCTCGATGCCTGAGGCGAACGCTCTCTACCGATCCCTGGGCTTTGAGCCGATTGCCCCCTACCGCCACAACCCCCTGGACGGGGCGCTCTTCTTCGAACTCACGTTGACCTGACGCAGGAGAGCTCTGGTTCAACCACCAAGGTCAGCGGAGGATGGTGATCCGGACCAGGAGAAGGGCCAGGACGAAGCCGAACACCGGCTTGATCACCCGGGCGCCGCCCCGGATGGCGAGGCCGGCCCCGAGCCAGTTACCGGCGATATTGGCCAGACCCATCGGAAGCGCCACGCTCCAGAAGACCTTGCCGGAAAGGCCGAAGGCCGCCGCCGCCGCCAGGTTGCTCGCCAGGTTCACCACCTTGGTGTTGCCGGTGGCTCGCCCGAAGCCGAAGCCGAAGAGGAAGACGAAGGCGAAGGCAAGGAGGGTGCCGGTGCCGGGGCCGAAAAACCCGTCGTAGAAGCCTATGACGAGTCCGGTGGCGGCAGCCAGCCAGAAGTGACGGGGAAGCGTGGCGGCGAAGGTGTCCCGGACACCGAACTCGCGCCGGGCGAAGGTGACCACCGCCACCGCCAGGATCAGCGGCGGCAGAAGGACAGCCAACCGCTCCGAGGGCAACGCCAGCGCCACCCGGGATCCGAGGTATGAACCGGCCAGGGCGCCGGCGGCTGCCGTGAGGGCGAGCGGGAAGTGCACGTGGCCGTGGCGCAGGTACCGGGCGGTGCTGAACGCCGTCCCGAGGCAGCTCTGGATCTTGTTCGTCCCCAGGGCGTAATGCGGCGGGACGCCGGCCGCCAGGAGGGCCGGGAGCGAGATCAGGCCCCCTCCACCAGCCATCGAGTCCACCAGGCCCGCGAAAAAGGCCGCTGACAAAAGCAGCGTCGCGGCCCCGGAAGCGGCGCTCAACAACTCTGATCAACCCTCCAGGCTCCTACCGGTCGAAATAGGGGCTCTTCCCGGTGGCGGAGAGGGGGATCCCCACCACGACGTCAGCGTCGATCAGCCCCAGCCGACGGGCCGAGACGCCGATCCGATACATGATCCGGTTATCCACGTTGAGCAGGGAAGCTGTCTTCGCCGCCGAGCCGAGGGCGATCCCCAGGTCCATCAGCCGCCAGGCGCAGTAAGGCCCGGCAAACTCCGGCCCGCCTTTGGCGGCTGGCAGGTCGGCACACTTGGCGTAGCCGCAGGCGCCGCAGTTGAGTCCGAGCGTCTGGGCGCCGGAGAGTCCGATCAGGAGAACCGACCCGCTCTGGGCCACGTTCCGCCCGTCCCGGTCGAAGTTCTTCTTGCCCGACTCCACCCCGTACTGCTCCATGTCCTCCGCTAACTGCCGCAGTTCCGCCCGGGTCACCACCCGGGTCACTACAAAGTCCTTCCCGGCCGCCTTGGGCGCGGTCCGGGCCGACAGCGCCATCAGCTCCGCCGCCAGCTTCAACACGTCGTCCATCGGTATGTCTCCCTCCTCACCCAGTTGCTGCTTGACCTCTCTTCCAGGGTGATACGCCGCCTCGCGGCGATTTCCTCTGCTCTGGCCTTCTCCCCCGGGCCATGATATCATGAAGGATATGTACCACACGGGTCTGCCAGGAGGGAAATCGATGCCTGCCTTCGTCATGCGCCGGGTCCAGGCCGCCGACCATTTTCTCGAGCGCTGGATGGTCCTCCTCACCCCGGCTGCCATGGCCGCCGGCTGGCGCTGGCAGCAGGTGCTCTCCCCTTACGCTTCCGCTTCCACCTGGCTCTTCGCTCTGATGACCCTGGCCCTCTCACTCGGTACGAGCTGGTCCGACCTGCGGCGGGTCACCGCCCGCCCGCTCCCCGCGGCCGTGGCGCTCCTCCTGCTCCACCTGGTGGCGCCGCTCTACGCCTGGCTCGCCTGGCAGGCGCTCTTTCCCGCCAGCCCTGACATGGGGATCGGCCTGCTGCTGGCCACCGCGGTGCCCACCGGTGTCTCCGCCCTTCTCTGGGTCAGCCTCGCCGGTGGCGACGTCCCCCTGGCCCTCACCCTGGTCGCCCTCGACACGCTGCTCAGCCCGCTGGTCGTGCCGCTCATCATCCACCTCTTCGCCGGGAGACAGGTTCCGGTCGCCGTGGGCGCCTTCGTTCTGGGGCTCGTCAAGATGGCCGTCCTGCCCACCCTGCTCGGCGTGACCAGCCATGACCTGACCGGCGGCCGTCTCCACCGCACCCTTGAACCCTACGCCCAGCTCGCCGCCAAGGTCACGATGATCCTGGCCGTGCTGCTCAGCGTGGCGAACTCCGCCGCCCGCCTGCCCACCCTCGACCGCCACTACCTGCCGGCCATCCTTATCCTGCTCGCCCTGAGTGCCCTGGGCTACCTCTCGGGGTTCGCCGCCGCTCGCCTCCTCCGTTGGGCCAAGCCGGTGGCGGTCAGCCTCGCCTACTGCACCGGCTTCCGCAATACCGTGGCGGGCACCGTCATCGCGGCCGCCTATTTCCCGCCCCGGGTGGCCCTCACCGTCTGCCTGATGATGCTCTTCCAACAGCCTCTGGCCGCACTGGTCCACCGTCTGTTCACCGGCGGGGCGCGCCGGGTCTCCTCCGCCGCGTAAGGCCGGGGGTGGCGGGAAAGACTACCCCCGCGAGAAAGGAGGAAGAGCATTGCCGCAGACACCCGCGAACCAGCACATCCACTGCTCTGTCTCGAACTGCCACTACTGGGCACAGGGCAACCTCTGCGTGGCCAACGAGATCCTGGTGACCTCCGACCGGGTGGGCGACGCCCAGCCTGATTCCTGGGACGCCCCGCAGGCCTCCGCCGCCCCGGCCACCCCGGTGAACAGTTGCATGGACACGTGCTGCAAGACCTTCGCTCCCGAGGGAACCGGTAAGAACAGGGCGGACGGCGTGTACAAGATGACGTGAGCCGAGAGACGGCGCCCCCGGCGCCGTCTCGCTCCTCTTACCAGCCGGGGTATACTATACCGCGGAGGTGAAACAGGTGCGGAACGTAATGGTGACCCCCAACCCCCGACTGCGGGAACAGGACCCGATCACCATCCAGAAGACTAAAGAAGGCGCCTATGTCGTAAAGTTGATCAGCGAGGCCCAGATCGCCGCCCGCAAGTGCGAGTTTTACTCCGGGATTGCGACAGACAAGGAAGTGGCCGATTTCTTCAACAATGAATCCGATACGCTCGTCAAAAGCGCCCGGCTCTTGCAGGATTACTACGAAAGACTGACCATGGAGTGATGGCGATGAACCTGTCCGACATGGATATGCTCCAGGACTACGAGAAGGACGCCCGGATGGCCATGCTGGGTCATGCCATCATAGAATCGGATGTGATGGACACCCAGTTGCGGGCCATCATCCACAAGGGGTATGAGGCCGCCAGCCGGTCGCAGAAGAAGGCGGCCGATTTGATTATGGCCAGAGGGGATCGCCCCTGAACCCGAGCATCTTGGCCAGGTCGGACCGGGGTTCGCCGGTGAGGCGGAGGTCGAACTCCTTCTGCAGCACTGCGATGACGTTCGGCGTCAGCCAGGCCGGCACCGTCGGCCCCAGGTAGATCCCCTTGATCCCCAGGGCGAAGAGGCTCATCAGGATCGCCACCGCCTTCTGCTCCATCCAGGAGAGGACGAGGGTGAGCGGCAGGTCGTTGACCGTGCACCCGAAGGTCTCCGCCAAGGCCCCGGCGATCCGGATCGCCGAAAGGGCGTCGTTGCACTGCCCCAGGTCGATGAGGCGCGGCAGCCCGTCGATCGTGCCGAGGTCCAGGTCGTTGAAGCGGAACTTCCCGCACGCCAGGGTCAGGATCATCGTATCCGGGGGCGTCGTGCGCACGAACTCCCGGTAGTACTCCCGATCCTGACCCGGGGCGTCGCACCCGCCGACCAGGAAAAAGTGCCGGATCTTCCCCGCCTTGACCGCGGCGATGATCTTGTCCGCCAAGGGCAGCACGTTCGTGTCGGAGAAGCCGGTGACCAGCGTCGTCTCTCCCGGGGCGTCGGGCAGCTCGGGGAGGCTCAGCGCCTTCTCGATGAGCGGCGCGAAGTCATAACCTTCGAGGTGCTTGACTCCCGGCAGCCCGGCGATCCCCGAGGTGAACATCCGGTCCCGGTACTCCGGAAGCGGCGTCAGGACGCAGTTCGGTCCAGGACTTGCCGAGATTCCCCTTGAGGTGTGGGAAGGCGTGGAGCTTGGGATAGGCGTGGGCCGGCAGCATCTCCGAGTGGGTGTAGACGTTGATCCCCTTCCCCTCCGTCTGCCGCAACAGTTCGTACAGGGCTTTCAGATCGTGACCGGTGACGACGATCCCGTGCCCCCGGAAGGTCCCGGTCGCCACCTCCACCGGCTGCCTCTCGCCGAACGTCTCGACGTGGGCCCGGCGCAGCAGGTCCATCACCTTGAGGGTGGTCTGGCCGGCCTTCAGGTTGAGTTCGAGGAACCGCTGGAGGTCGAAGTCCACGTTGGTGAGGGTGCTGTAGAGGCCTTCCGCCAGGAAAGCGTCGACCTCGGGATCGGTGTAGCCCAATTCACGGGCATGGTAGGCGTAGGCGCTGATGCCCTTGAGCGAGTAGAGCAGGTTCTCCTGCAGGCTGTGGACGTCGGGATTCTTGCCGCAGACGCCGGACTTGGTGCAGGCCACCCCGCCGAGGGTCTGTTGGCACTGGTTGCAGAACACGGCCATTCCTCCTTCTGCTGTGCGGTTCTTCTGCCTTCAGCATAGCAGAGAGGAGCGGGGCGTTCCTTGACGCAGGTCAAGTTCAGGCGAGAATTCAGCGGCGGTTTACCCTAGACCGGAAGTTTGATCAGGACGACCCCGGCGACCACCAGCAGCGCCCCGGCCGCTTTGAGCAGAGTCACCGGCTCGCCCAGGAGCAGCGCCGCCAGAAGCATGGTGACCAGCGGGTAAGCACCGATGACCGGGACCACCGCTGAGGCGAGTCCTTGTTTCAGCGCCAGAAAGTAGGTCCACTGGGCGAGCAGGCCGGCGATGACGCCGCCGGCCATGATGAAAAGCAGCGATCGGGTATCCGCCTGAGCCAACCGGGGCAACTGGCCGGAGAAGCCGAGGAAGGCCAGCAGAATCAGACTGATGGTGAAGCTCCGCAGGCTCATCGCCGTCACCGGCTCGACCTTGGCCAGTCCCAGCTTCTCCACGATCGGCGCCAAGCCCCAGAGCACCGCCGTCACGATCGACCAGAGGAATGCCCCCTTCATGCCCGCAACCCCTTTCCCCTCACTCCTCGAGCAGCTCCTCCGCCAGCAGCAGGACCCGCCGCCCTCTCGGCCGGACCAGCCCCTCCTTCTCCAGTTCGACCATCCGCCGGCTGAGGGTTTCCGGAGTGATGCCCAGTAGCTTGCCGATCTCCGCCCGGCTGGCCGGCAGGGTGATCTCGATTCCCTCCGCTGTCCGCCGTCCCGTCCCCCGGGCCAGGGAGGCGAGGTATCCCCTGAGCCGCTCCCGGGCGTCGTGGCGCCCGAGGTGCCCGATGACCCCGACCGTCGCCTCCACCCGCCGGGCCAGCACGCGGGCGAACTCGAAGGCGAGCGTCGGGGTCGTCTGAAGCAGGGCGGTGAAGTCTCTCTTCGGAATGAGGCAGATGGTCGTCGGCTCCACCGCCTCGGCCGAGACGCCCAGCGGCTCATCCAGGAGCAGGCTGGGCTCGCCGAAGACGTCGCCGTAGCGGAGGAAGGCCACCACCTGTTCCTTGCCGTCGCGGCTGGTCCGGTAGAGCTTCACCGTCCCCCGCCGGACAATGTACAGTCCCTCGCCGGTCTCCCCCTCCCGCAAGATCACCTCGCCCGGACGGTACCGTCGCTGCCGGACGAGTTGGTGAATCCGGCACTGGTCGGCCTCGGACAACCCGGCGAAGAGGGGCGCCTTCCGAAAGCAGATATCCTGGTATGGGCAGACCGGAACCGCCAAGTCGCTGTCCCCCCAGGCCGGCTAGGCCTTCCGGGAAGGTCGCCTGGAGTGGAATTTGTATCTCCAGTATCCCCGAAGAGGCGGGTATTGGCATTCTCTTCCCTGGTCTGGGTGATCGCGTATCGTTTCCAGAGCATTCCGGAGCCTGGCCTCGAATTCAACCCAGGCCTCGCTGGTGTTGATGGTCGCTCTCAGACGAGGAAGATCGACTTGAATGACGGCCGGTTCAATCTGAAGGTTCATGGCCTTTGTTCCCTGACTGCCGCCATGAATTGCTCCAAATCAAGCAGCCGGGAAGGATCCGTTTTGTTGGCCTCAGCCCGCCTCAAAATCTCCGGGGCCAACTCCACCTCTTCCAAGAGATCCTCCAATTGTTCCAGTCTAGCTTCCAAAGCCTGTTGCCGCTCAACAATCTTGTTCCAATCATCCAGGCGCAGCATCACTACCTGCGACTTGTTTCGGTAATTGATCAAGAGGCGGCGGTAAGCATTCAGCTTCTTCACAACCCGGCCAAACGACCGCTTAAGCTCTTGAGCTTGTTCTTGCTGCACGGGTATCTCCCACTGCTTGCTCAAGAAGAGAGACGATTCACTCTCCGGCTTTTCAAACCCGCTCTTGGGAACCGCTCCACCCGCGCCCATCGGTTCTCTCCCCTTTTTCTTTATCTTCCGCGGAGCTTTGAATGGCATCGTTGCACCCCCATTATAACATCCCATTTGCTAGACTTGTCTATAGTCTACTCAATAGTCTACTCAACAGCATCATCAAAGATGCCGTTCGCCTCAAGGATTGAGGCTAAGCACGGCCGGCCGTCACCGAGATCCGGGTGCCGATCGCGTAAGGCGTTACGGATCCGACCGCCGGTCAATGCCGGTGCCGGTGATGGATGTCCGGCGCGTGAGGGTGGGAGTGCTCGACGCCGTCATGGGTATGCGGGTGTGAGTGACAGCCGCCGGGCGGAAGCCCGCCCTCTGCATGTTCGTGAGTGTGGTGGCCGTCGTCGTGGCTGTGGCGATGCTCGTGCTGCAGGAAGGGATGCCGGTGAAGGTGGCCGTGCTCCTCGCCGAGGAGCAACGCCGCCCCGCCGGCCATCACGGGGACCGCCACGGCAAACAGGGCGCCCGGTGTCTCCCGGAAGAGCACGAAGGACAGGGCGGCGCCCACAAAGGGGGCCGTGCTGAACAGGGTGCTCGTGCGCGCCGCCCCCAGACTCCGCATCGCCAGAATGAACAGGACGATACTCGCCCCGTAGCTCACACTCCCCAGCGCCATCGCCTTGACGGCGATGAAAAGGTCCGGGAAAGGGTTGCCGAGGACGGCGGCCAGGACCAACGAGAACGTCCCGGCCCCCAGACCTTTAACCGCGGTGATCGCCAGGGGGTCTTTGGCTGAGATGTTTCGGGTGAAGTTGTTGTCCAGCCCCCAGAGGAGGCACGCCCCCAGAACCCCCAAGGCGCCCGGCGAGAAGCCCCACCGGCCGCCGGCGTCCCAGGAGAGCAGCACGCTAGCGAGCGTCACCAGTCCCATGGCCCAAAAGGCGCGCCGCCCGATTGCCTCCTTGAACACCAGCGCGGCGATCAGCGCGGTCGCCACGCCTTCGAAGTTCAGGAGGAGCGAGGCCGTCGCCGCCGGGGTATGACGGAGACCGAACAGCAGGGCGAGAGGCGCCCCCACCCCGCCGGCCAGAATGGCTCCGGCGAGCCAGGGCAGGTCGTCCCGGTCGAGGTGCGCCTCGGCGGGCGCCTCGCGGCTGATCCGGCGTTGCAGACTCCGGAACAACGCCAAACCGAAGCCGCTCCCGAGATACAAAAAGGCCGCCAGCGGAATCGGTTCGCTGACACCCAGGAGCAGCTTGGCTAGGGGCGCACTGGCACCGAAGAGCACCGCCGCCAGGAGAGCTTGAATCACCGCCCATGCATCCCTTCTTCCAGATTCGCCGCCGCGGCCCGGTCCAGAAGCCAAAAGCCCCGGCGGGCGAGCTGGGCGGGGCAGGCGTCGAGGTCTTCCGGCCCGGAGAGGGCGCGGGCTACCGCCGCCGCCTTCCCCTCCCCGGCCGCCAAAACCAGGAGGCGCTCCGCCGCCTCGATGACGAGCGGGGTGATCGTGATCCGCCGGGGCGGGGGCTTGGGGGCGACCACCGCAGCAGCGCGGTGGACGTGGTCGTGCAAGGCGGGGGACCCGGGGAAGAGCGAGGCGGTGTGGCCGTCCTCGCCGATGCCCAGCACCAACAGGTCCAGGCGGGGCGGGAGGAGCCGGTCGTATTGAGTGGCCGCCCGGGCCGGCTCGGCGTCCTCACCCCTTATCCGGTGAACGTTCGCCAGCGGGATCGCCACCCGGGAAAGCAGATGTTTGAAGGCCAGCCCGTAGTTGCTCTCCGGATGGTCCGGCGGGACGCACCGCTCGTCGCACCAGTAGACTTGGGTGGCTGCCCAGGGCAGCGGTGGTCCGGCTTTGGGATCGGCCAGCAACTGGTAGGTGCGGACCGGCGTAAAGCCGCCGGAGAGGCCGAGCGCAAAAACGCCCCGGAGTCTCACCGCCGCCTCCGCCACCTCCCGGATCCAATCGGCCGCCAGGAAACTCAACTCCTCCAGGCTCTCCCGGACCACTAGCCGTTCAGCCACGCCGGCTGAACCTCCGCCAGCGCCGCCCGTCCCGGGCCAGGAGTTCGTCGGCCGCCGGGGGACCCCAGGTTCCAGGGGCGTAGTTCGGGAAGTCGGTTGCCGGCGCCGCCTGCCACGCCTCGAGCAGCGGAGTGACGATCCGCCACTGCTCCTCCACCGCGTCGCTCCGGACGAACAACGTGGCATCCCCCTGCAAAGCATTAAGCAACAGCCGCTCGTACGCCTCAGGCGGGTCGTAGCCGAAGTGGTCGTGGTAGGAGAAGCGCATCTCCGCCTCCTCAAGGTCCATGCGGGCCCCGGGCGGCTTGATCATGAAGGAGAGGTTGATCCCCTCGTCCGGCTGGATCCGGAGGACCAGGGTGTTGGGGAGGAGCTTGGCGCAGACGTTAGTGCTGCCGAAGAGGCAGAGCGGCACGCTCCGGAACTGGATGGCGATCTCGGTCAGCCGTGCGGCCAGCCGCTTCCCCGTGCGCAGGTAAAACGGCACCCCCTGCCACCGCCAGTTGTCGATGAAGAGCCGCAGGGCCACGTAGGTCGGCGTTACAGAGCCGGGGGCCACGTGGGGCTCGTCCCGGTAGCCGGCGTACTGGCCCCGGACCGCCACCTGGGGCACCTCCTCCGACAATAGCGGCCTGACGGACCGCAGGACCTTGACCCGCTCGTCCCGGAGAGGGTCGGCATCGAAGGAGGAGGGTGGCTCCATGGCAACCAGGGCGAGGAGCTGGAGCAGGTGGTTCTGCACCATGTCCCCGACGGCCCCCACTTCCTCGTAGAACGCCCCCCGGGTGCCGACGCCCGCCTCCTCGGCGATGGTGATCTGGACGTGATCTATGAACTGGCGGTTCCACGCCGGCTCGAAGAGCGAGTTCCCGAACCGGAAGACCAGGATGTTTTGGACGGTCTCTTTCGCCAGGAAGTGATCGATGCGGTAGACCTGGGACTCGTCCAGCATGGCGGCGACTCTCCGGTTGAGGGCGGTCGCCGAAGGGAGGTCATGGCCGAAGGGTTTCTCGAGGATGACCCGGGTCCAGGGACCGCGGCGGGGCGGCCGGATCAGGCCGGCCTCGCGCAGGTGGCTGAGGAGCGACGGCGTGGCGCTGGGAGGAACAGCGAAGTAGAAGAGACGGTTCCCTTTGGTTCGATACCTCCGGCCGAGACGGACCAGGGTCTCGCGCAGCGCGGTGAAGGTCGCCGGCTGGTCGAAATCGCCAGTGAAGTAGGAGAGTCTCTGGCTGAAGGCGGACCAGACTTCCGGTTCGGGTGGCCGGCGCGAGTGGGCGGTCAGATCGCCGTGGACCGCGTGGAGAAACTCCTCTTGAGTCAGCGGGCGGCGCCCCAGGCCGACCATGGCGTAATTCTCGGGGAGCAACCCCTCGGCTGCCAGGTTGTACAGCGCCGGCCACAGCTTCCGCTGGGCCAGGTCGCCCCGGGAGCCGAAGATGACGATCAGGCAAGATTCCGGCCTCTCTCTGGCGGTGAAGGCCGGAATCGGCTCGACAGTGGGCCGGATGGTCACCATGGGATCCGCCGCCTCACTCCGCCGTCTTCATGGCGTGGCCGCCGAACTGCTGCCGTAGCGCGGCGATCACCTTGGCCGAGAACGAGTCCTCCTGCCGCGACCGGAAGCGCTGGAGCAGCGAGAGCGTGATGACCGGGGCGGGCACGTCATGATCGATCGCCTCCAGCACCGTCCAGCGCCCTTCCCCTGTGTCCTCGACGTACCCCCTGACGCCGTCCAGAGTCGGGTTCTCGGCGAAGGCCCGCTCAGCCAGCTCAAGCAGCCACGACCGGACGACGCTCCCCTGGTTCCACAGGTGGGCGATCTTCCGCAGGTCGAAGTTGAAGCCGCTGGCCTGGAGGATCTCGAACCCCTCCCCGTACGCCTGCAGCATCCCGTATTCCACGCCGTTGTGGACCATCTTGGCGAAGTGGCCGGCCCCCACCGGACCGACATGGAGGTATCCGTCCGGCGGCGCCAGCGTCTTCAGGACCGGCTCGATCCGGGCGACCGCCTCCGCCGTCCCGCCCACCATCAGGCAGTAGCCGACGGTCAGGCCCCAGACTCCCCCCGAGGTTCCAGCGTCGACAAACTCGAGCCCGGCTGAGGCCAGCCGCTCCGCCCGCCTTTGGGAGTCGCGGTAGTTGGAGTTGCCGCCGTCCACGACCAGATCACCCCGGGTGAGCAGCGGGAGGAGATAGTCGAGGTTCTCATCCACCGCCTTCCCCGCCGGCACCATGAGCCACACCACGCGGGGCGGGGGCAACGCCGCCACCAGCGCCTCCCGGCTCTCGGCGTAGACCCCTCCCGCCTCCCGAACCGCCTCTTCCTTGCCTCCGCTGGGAGACCAGCCTGTCACCCGGTGCCCGCCCTGCGTCAGGCGTTTCATCATGTTGAGTCCCATGCGCCCCAACCCGATCAAGCCTATCTCCACCGGCTGCACCTCCAGTTTCCTGGTTCTCCCCTCGGCCCGCTCTTCCTGCCGCCTGTCCTCAGTCTCCAATCTACCACCAGTCTCCCCATCCGCCGGTCGCACCATAGGCCCATGTCGAGGGGGAGGTGGCAGGGCGGGGTGGGTCAGGCCAGGAGCCCCCACTTGCTCCGGATGCGCTGCTCGATACGGGCGAAGATCCCGCGGTCAACGACCACTCCTATCCCGATGATGACCAGCATCACCGCAACCACCTGGCCCATGTCGTTCAGTTCCCGTCCCATCATGAGCAGTTGTCCCAGGCCCAGGTTGACGTAGAGGAGCTCGCCGGCCATGAGGGAACGCCAGGCGAAGGACCAGCCCTGTTTCAAGCCGGAGACCATGTACGGGAAGGCGGCGGGCAGGATGACGTCCCGGTAGAGGGCGAGGCCCCTCGCCCCCATCGTGCGGCCCGCCCGGAGGTAGATCGGCGGCAGGCTGCGCACCCCCGCCTCGGTGGCGATGGTGATCGAGAGCACCGCCCCCATGACCGTCACGAAGAGGATGGCCTGCTCGCTCAGGCCGAACCAGAGCAGAGCCAGAGGGAGCCAGCAGATGCTCGGCAGGGTCTGCAGGCCGAGCGCCAGGGAACCCACCGTGTCTTCCAGCGCCTTGATCCGGCCCAGCGCCAGCCCGAGGATGGTCCCGACCACCGCCGAGAAAGAGTAGGCCAGGAGGATCCGGCGCAGGCTCACGACGACGCCGAGCACGATCGACCCGTCCCACAGGCCGGCGAGGAGCGTCCGGGAGACGCTGGAGAACGACGGGAAGATGTACGGGGGCCAGAAACCCGCTCTAGCGGCCGCTTCCCAGAGCCCCAACAGCGCGCCGAAGAACACCAGCCTTCGCAGGTTCATGGCCTTCAACCCTTTCGTTCAACTCCTCGTTCAAGGCCTTCATAACTTCCCCGCGCAGGCTGGCGGTGACCTCGGCGACCACCGCCAGGAGCCCTTCGTCCTCGATCTGCCGCGGCCGGGGCAAGGCAACCTCGCAGTGCGCCTTGACGCGCCCGGGCCGGTAGGTCAGTACCACCACCCGGTCGCCGAGGCAGACCGCCTCGCGCACGTTGTGGGTGATGAACACCACGGTCTTGCGGGTGGCCGCCCAGATCTCCTGGAGTTCGGCGTGGAGGATGTCCCGCGTCTGGGCGTCCAGGGCGGCGAACGGTTCGTCCATCAGGAGGACGTCGGGGTCGGCGGCCAGGGCGCGGGCCAGCGCCACCCGCTGCTTCATCCCCCCTGAGAGCTCGTGGACGTACGCTCCGGCGAACTTGCGGAGGTGCACCATCTCCAGGTAGTACAGGGCGATCTCCCGCCGGACCCGCGCCGGGACACCCTTCTGCTTCAGCCCGAACTCGACGTTGTGGACCACGTTGAGCCAGGGAAAGAGCGCCGACTCCTGGAAGAGGACCATCCGCTCCGGCGCCGGCCCGGTCACCGGCCGCCCGTCCATCAGGATCTCTCCCCGGCTGGGCCTCTCGAGGCCCGCGATGAGGTTGAGGAGGGTCGATTTCCCGCACCCCGACGGACCGACCAGACAGACGAACTCCCCCTGGCGCACCTCGAGGCTGACGTCCTCCAGAGCGGTGACCGACCCGTTCCTCCCGGCGAAGGCCTTGGAGACGTTGCGCAGCACCAGTTTCACCGGCCGCCGTCGCTCCACCATCGTTCCCCCTCCTCACCGCACGGGTGCAAGCTTCTTCTCCGCCAGCACCTCGTTCAGCAGGTCAAGCGCATAGATGCCGCTGAGGTCGGGCTTTTCCCGGCCCAGAAAACCCAGCGCGAAGGCGGAGTCGGCGGCGCCGAAGAGCGACCGGCTTACCGGGTCGTAGGTCACCTCAAGACGGGAGAAGGCGTCGTCGAGGACCTTCTTCGGCAGCGCTTTGCCGGTCAACCGGCGGAGTTCGTCGTTCAGCCGGCGTTTCGCCTCCGGTAGGTGGCCGGCGATCCAGCGGGTCAGATCCACGTGAGCCCGCAAGAACCGTCGGACGAGGTCGGGGTGGTCGCGGAGGAACTTCGTGCTCACGATCACATGGGCGGTCACGAAGTCTCCGTCCGGCCAGAGCTGGCGCTCGTCGAGGAAGAGGCGGCCTTTGCCCTCGTGGATGAGGCGGGACGCCCACGGCTCCACCGTCCAGGCCGCGTCAATCTCACCCTTCAGGAAGAGGGCGAGCTGATCCGGGTTCTTGAGGGGGATGACCTCGACGTCTCCGCCCTTCTCCTTTAGCCGGTAGCCGTGCTTCCCCAACCAGGCCCGCAGCGCCACGTCCTGGGTGTTCCCGAGCTGCGGCGAGGCGATCCGCTTGCCGTGGAAGTCACCGGCGGTGCGGATGCCGGCCCCCTCCCGGACGACGAGCGCCGCCCCCCCGCTTGTAGCGCCGGCGATAATGCGCAGGGCCTCCCCGCCGGAGCGCACGTACCCGTTGATGGCCGGGTTGGGCCCGATATAGCTGAGGTCCAACTCGCCGGCAAAGAGGGCCTCGATCACCGAGGGGCCGGCGTTGAAGACCTTGGTTCTGAGTTCCACCCCGGGGCCCAGCGCCCGGACGAATTCCCCGCTGGCGACACCGAGGAGTGCCTGGGAGTGAGTGATGTTCGGGAAGTAACCCAGTCGGACCACCCTGGACGGTCTCCCCGCCCCCTCCGCCTCTACCCCGGCCAACCCCAGCAGCAGCCCACAGGCCGCCAGGGCCAAAAGCACCCCCCGCGGGCCGGTCAGCCGCCGATTGCTCATAGTTCCCCCTCCTCACGTCTCAAACTCCTCCACCCGGCCGTCCCAGCAGCGGAGGGTCCACCGGGTGCGCCCGGGGGACGCCCGCGCGCTCAGCCGGCTTCCCCGCCCGCCGAGCTCCACCGGGAGGACCAGGGCCAGCGCCCCCCACGGGCAGGCCTTCACGCAGGAGGCACAGTCCCAGCAGTCGCCGGCCTCCCTCAGCCGGACGACCCCCTCCTCCCGCCGGAGGAGGTCTCCAGGGCACACCCGCACGCACGGCGGTTCCTCCGCCGAGAGACACCCCGTGCACCGCTGACGGTCGATGCTCAGTGCCACGGCGCCCACCCCCCGGGCGACGTCCCCCGCCGCTCAAGCAGGGCGACAGTCCCTTCCACTTCCCGCCGGGAATTGACGAAGCACTGCCACCGCCGATCGTCCCGCTCCGGGAAGTCGGCGCGGCTCTGGTAGATTGGCCAGCGGGTCTCGGTGCGATAACGCAGGTGTTCCACCAGCACCGCCGCCACTTCCAGCCGGTCGAGGACCTCGTGGGCCGCCATCAACCCATGCAGGTCCGCCACTCCCAGGTCGCCGGCGAGCTGGCGCGCCTCCCGCAGCAGCTCCGCCGCCACCCGCAGCTCGCTCTCGCAGACCCGGTAGCCCCGGCTCGCTCCGCCGGCGTATTCCTCCATGATCTTCTGCAGCCGCCCCTCCAGCGCCCGGGGCGTGACCGGCCCCGGCTCGACCAGCGGCCGGAGCGCCCGCCGGTACTCCTGCTCCACCTGGTGCTCCAGCTCGCTCCGGTCCGGGCGCCCCTCCGGCCTGAGGGACAGGGCTGTCTCCGCGGCGATCTGCCCCTCCGCCAGACACCCGGTGACGTACTTCTTCGGCGCGCCGCCGGCCACGTCCCCGGCTGCCAAAAGGCCCGGGAGAGTGGTTCGTCGGTCCACGTCGACCCAGTACCCCGCCTGGGCGTGGCCCCCGGTGAGGCACGGCTCCGCCCCGGCGATCTCCAGGCGCGCCGCCTGAGGGTCGATGCCCCGATCGGCCCAGTACAGGACGGCGCTGGGGCACATCGCGAGGTAAGCCTCGCAGAGCCGCCTGACCTCTTCCGGCACCAGGCGCCCCAGGTCCAGGTAGCACGGCCCATGCCCGGCCTGCTGCTCCCTCAGGGTCCGTTCGAGCCGGTCCGCCGTGGTGATCCGGTCGTCCCCTCGCAGGTACTCCACCCCCAGGGCGTTGACCTGACGGACCCTGGCGCCCTGGGCGACCGTCCCGGTCGGCGCTTGGACGTCCTTCACCCGCAGCGGGACGAACCGCATCTCGAAGGAGGTCATCTCGGCCCCCGCCCGAATTCCCATGGCATACCCAGTCCCGCAGTTGAAGGGTGAGTACCAGGTTCGGTGGTGGGCCGCGCCCCCGCAGGGCGGCGGGTAGAGCCCGGCCGCCCCGCCCGTGGCGCAGATCACCGCCGGCGCCTCGACCACGTAGAAGACGCCCTCCCGCACTCCGAACCCGCAGGCCCCCACGACCCGCTCCCCGTCCCGGAGGTAGCCGGTGGCCACCACCCGGTTCAGCACCTCCACGCCGGCCCGCCGGGTTTCCGCCGCCAGGAGCGGCTTCAACCCCTCGCCCCGGATGACGATGCTCCGGGGGCCCCGGAAGACGTAGTCGCCCCCCTTCTTCCCGCGGGGGATAGAGAGGCCCCACTCCTCCAGGAGCGGGGGAACGGCCGGAAGTCGTCGGGCGATCGACTCTACCAGGTCCTCCCGCACCAGCCCGCCGTTGTCCTGCCGGACCCACTCCACAAGCTGTGCCGGGTCGTCCTCCGGCCGCCGGTAGGCGTTGAGGGCGTTGACCCCGGCCGCCAGGCAGCCGCTCCGGTCGACCTGCGCCTTCTCCAGCACCACCACCCGGCAGGCCGGCGCCTGGCGCTTCGCCCAGACCGCCGCCATGCAGCCGGCCGTCCCGCCGCCGACGACCAAAAGGTCGGCCTGGAGCCGGCGCACCGGAAGCTGGCTCAAGCCTGCCTCACCTCCCCGGGGCGCAGGTAGCCCAGCGCCTCCAGCCCCGCCAGGATCCGACCGGCGCTCTCCTCCACCGTCTCCCGGTCCGTCTCCACCGTGATCTCCGGGTTGAGTGGCTCCTCGTAGGGGTCCGAGACCCCTGTGAAGGCCGGCACCTCGCCGGCCAGCGCTCTCTTGTACAGCCCCTTCACGTCCCGTGCGGCGCAGACCGGCAGGGGGCACTTGACGTACACCTCCACAAATCGGCCGATCTCTGTCCGGAGGGCCTCCCGCACCTCCCGGTAGGGCGAAATGACGGCAGTGACAGCCACCACCCCGTGGCGGTTGAGGAGCCCGGCCACGAACCCGATCCGGCGCAGGTTGAGCTCCCGGTCCTCCCGGGTGAACCCCAGCCCCTTGCTCAGGTTCTGCCGAACCTCGTCCCCGTCCAGGATTTCCACCTTCCGCCCGGCCTGCCGCAAGCGGTCGGCGACGATCCGGGAGAGCGTCGACTTCCCGGCGCCCGACAAACCGGTGAACCACAGGGTGAAACCCGCCTCCGTCTGCTGCGCCACTGTCGACCCCTCCCCCCGTTCTCCCGTCGCTCCCAATCGTCCTTCCGCCTGCGGGGCAGCCCCCGCCGCCGCCCGCAACACCTCGGCCACCTCCCGCCGGGTGTACTCGGGCGGGGGGAGTTCGCCTTTGGCCAGCATCTCCCGCACCCTCGTACCGCTCAGCGCCACCCGCTCCGCCGGGCTGTGCGGGCAGGTCTTGGCGGAGGCCATGTTTCCGCAGGCGCGACAGTAGAAGGTGTGCTCGAAGAAGAGAGGGGTGATCCCGAGTTCCTCCGGGCGGAACTCGTCGAAGATGCGCTGGGCGTCGTAGGGGCCGTAGTAGTCACCGACCCCGGCGTGGTCCCGCCCCACCACGAAGTGGGTGCAGCCGTAGTTCTTGCGCACCAGGGCGTGGAAGACTGCCTCCCGCGGCCCGGCGTACCGCATGGCGGCCGGGAAGACCGCAAGGAGCGCCCGGTCGCGGGGGTAGTACCGCTGAAGTAGAACTTCGTAGCTGCGGAGGCGGACCTCGGCCGGGACGTCGTCCTCCTTCGTCTCTCCCACCAGCGGGTGAAGAAGCAGGCCGTCGCAGGTCTCCAGAGCGCACTTCTGGATGTACTCGTGCGCCCGGTGGACCGGGTTGCGGGTCTGGAACCCGACCACCGTCCGCCAGCCCCGCGCCGCTATCGCCACCCGGGTCTCCGCCGGGTCCAGTTCGTAGCGGGGGAACCTCCTCTCCGGCCGGGCCAGCAGGCGGACCTCACCCCCCACCAGCACCTCGCCCTGCGCGAAGAGCTTCCGGACGCCGGGGTGGGCCAGGTCGGTCGTCCGGTAGACCAGGCGTGCCTCCCGCTCCTTGTCGTAGGGATACCGGTCCTCGACCCGCAGGCTCCCCACCGTCCGCCCCCGCTCGTCGAGGAGCGCCACCTCCTCCCCCTCCGCCAGCCCTTCGGCCTCTTCCTGACTTACCGCCAGCGTGACCGGGAGCGGCCAAACCCGGCCGTCGGCCAGGCGCAGGTGCTCCAGGACGCTCTCGTAGTCGAGGCGGGTCAGGAACCCCCGGAGGGGGTGGAACGCCCCCGCGCCGATCAGCTCCAGATCGGACAACTGTCTCGCATTGAGAACCAAGCTTGCAGTGCGGCTCATGCCCGTATCCTATGCGCCGCGGTCCCAGCGTGACCTTGTCCCTCCCCTTCGGCGGCGAAGGAAAAACAAGGCCCGGAGCCGACTCGCCCCGGACCCTCGCGACAAGGAATCCCCGCCGCTAGCGCTTGGCCTCCACCAGCGCCACCGAGTTCGCAACCCACTCCACGAGCTGGGAGGCGTTGAACTCTCTCGGGCAGCGGGCCTCCGCTGAGCCCTGACTGGACCGGCTGGTCGCCGGCCCTGGCCACTTGCAGGTTGCCCTTAGAGAGTCCTGGCGAGCCAGGTGCCCAACATCACGGCCCCAAGCCCCGCAATGAGATTCAGCCCCAGGTTCGCCAACGCCAAGAGCGATGCGCCGTCCTGGACGAAGCGCATGGTCTCGTACCCGAAGGCCGAGAACGTCGTGAATCCTCCGAGAATCCCCGTAACCAGGAACAGGCGCAGTTCCACCCGCATGGGGGAGATCTCAACGCTATACGTCATCAGGTAGCCGATGAGAAAGCACCCGACGATGTTGACGAGGGCCGTGCCCCAGGGGAACGACGATCCCCAGGCCCTCTGCGCCCAGCCGGAGACGAGGTAACGGGCCGAGGCACCGAGAAGCCCGCCCAGGGCCACCGCGAGGAGCTTGTACACGTCCGTTCATCCTTTGCCGTTCCTGCCTGAGCAGGCTACTTTTGTTGGATCTTCTCTCCGTTGTGAGTGTACTTGATCACGTCCACGTCGTGGATCGTGATCAAGCCTTCGGTCACCATCTCATTCAACCGGGGGAGCACTTTATCGATCTTCTGCTGGGAGTCCACTGTGACGATGACCAGCGGGAGATCTTCAGAGAGGCGCAGGATGTTGGCCGTGTGGATGCGGCTGTTGGCCCCGAAACCCTCGATCCCCCGCATCACCGTGACCCCGGCGAGACCCTCCCGCTTCATCATCTCCACAATGGCCCGGTACAGCGGCTTGCCACCATAGCGATCGCTTTCGCCGATGTAGATCCGCAACTCGCGCCCTTGACCCTCGATTTTCATGGCCCTCTCCTTTCTGTTTGGCCGCCGGGACGCCTGTCCGGCCGGCCTCTCATCGCATCGGGCAAAAGAAAACTCCTGCCCGTGTTGTAGGTAGGAGTCATCAGCCAAGTGGCGGTGGACGGGAACTGTCCTGCGAACTCCATCGCATCTTCTATTGCATCTTTTATTGTATGCAACGTACTCCTCCGGCGCCAGAGCGAATTCAGACCCGCGCCCCGGCTACTTCGTGAACCGCTTGATGACGTCGATCAGTTCCTTGACGGACTCGTCCGCCCGCTCGGCCTTGATGGCCGAGGTGACGCAAGTGCGGATGTGCCGGTCCAGGATGGATAGACCCACCGCCTGCAGGGCTGCCCGGGCCGCGCTGATCTGCACCAGCACGTCCACGCAGTAGGCGTCCTCTTCGACCAGGCGCCGGATCCCCCGGACCTGTCCTTCGATCCTGGCCAGGCGCCGCAACAGTTGGGCTTTGTGGAGCTGGTCCGAGTGGGCCGTATGGCGGGATTCCACGCTTCCCCCTCCCCCGCTTTGCTTTCTCATTTGAACCGGAACCGCTTGAGCCTGAGCGAGTTGCTCACCACCGAGACCGAACTCAGCGCCATCGCCGCGCCGGCCAGGACCGGCGAGAGATAGCCCAGAGCCGCCGCCGGGATGCCGGCCGTGTTGTAGGCAAAGGCCCAGAAGAGGTTCTGCTTGATCGTGCGCATGGTCCGCCGGCTGAGCTTGATGGCGGCCACGATGCCCCGCAGGTCCCCCTTGATGAGCGTGATGTCCGCCGCCTCCATGGCCACGTCGGTGCCGGTGCCGATGGCGAAGCCCACGTCCGCCGTGGCCAGCGCCGGCGCGTCGTTGATCCCGTCGCCGACCATCCCGACGAAGCGCCCCTCGCGCTTGAGCTGTTCGACCCGGTCCGCCTTCTCTTCCGGGAGCACCTCCGCCAGGACGTGGGTGATCCCGACCTGGCGAGCGATAGCCTCGGCCGTGCGCCGGTTGTCGCCGGTGAGCATGACCACGTCGATCCCCATCTGCTGCAGTTCCCGCACCGCTTCGGCCGAGTGTTCCTTGACCGTGTCCGCCACCGCGATGACTCCGGCCAGCCGGTTCTCCACGGCCAGAATCATGGTCGTTTTGCCTTCCCCTTCGAGCCGTTCCAGATCGCCCGCCAAGGGGGCGACGTCGACCGCGTTGGTCTCCATCAATCGCTTGTTGCCGAGCAGGACGGCCTGCCCGTCCACCATGCCCCTTACGCCATGCCCCGGGATCGCCTCGAACCCCGACGGCTCAGCCAGCTCCAGCCCTTCCGCCCGGGCCCGCGCGACGATCGCCGTGCCCAGCGGGTGTTCGGAGCCCCGCTCCACGGAGGCAGCCAGCTTCAACAGCTCCCGCTCGGAGAGCCCGTGCGTGGCCAGGACGTCGGTCGCCTCCGGCTCGCCCTTGGTGATGGTGCCGGTCTTGTCGAGGACGACCGTGTTGAGCTTGTGGGCGTTCTCCAGGTGCTCCCCACCCCGGATCAGGATGCCGTGCTCGGCCCCCTTGCCGGTCCCGACCATGATCGCCGTCGGCGTGGCCAACCCCAGGGCGCACGGGCAGGCGATGACCAAGACGGCCGTGAAGTTGATGAGCGCCAGGGTGAAGTTGCGGGTCGCCACGTACCAGCCAAGGAAGGTGACCACGGCGATCGCCACCACCGCCGGCACGAAGTAGCCGCTGATCTTATCCGCCAGCCGCTGGATGGGGGCCTTCGACCCCTGCGCCTCCTCCACCAGCCGGATGATCTGCGCCAGGGCCGTGTCCCGCCCGACCTTGGTCGCCTCGAATTTGAAAACGCCGTGCTTGTTGAGGGTAGCCCCGATGACCTCGTCCCCCGGCTTCTTGTCCACCGGGAGGCTTTCGCCGGTCAGCATCGACTCGTCGACCGCCGAGCTGCCCTCCCTGATCACGCCGTCCACCGGGATCTTCTCGCCCGGGCGGACCACCACGATATCCCCGACCTGCACCTCCTCGACCCGAATGTCTACCTCCTCGCCGTTCCGGATCACCCTGGCGGTCTTCGCCTGCAGGCCCATGAGCTTCTTGATCGCCTCCGAGGTCCTCCCCTTGGCGATCGCCTCCAGCAACTTCCCGAGGACGATCAGGGTGATGATCAGCGAGCTGGCTTCAAAGTAGACTTCGCCCCGGGTGCCGGTGAAGGTGACGACCGTGCTGTAGAGGTACGCGGCCGAGGTCCCCATGGCGATCAACACGTCCATGTTGGCGTTCTTGTTCTTCAAGGCGTGATAGGCCCCGCGGTAGAACTGCCAGCCGGCATAGAACTGCACCGGCGTGGCCAAGGCGAACTGGAACCACGGGTTCAGAAACAGACCGGGTATCCAGAACCTGAAGAGCATGCCCAGCATGTACCAGAGCAGCGGCAGGGACAGCACCGCAGCGAAGATGAACTTCCCGGTCTGGGCCCGGATCTCCCGCTCCCGCTCCTCGCCTTCCCGGTCGGTGTCCACCTTCCCAGTGAGCTCCACCGCCTTGTACCCCAGATCCGACACGGCCCTGAGCATGTCCGTGATCTTGACCTGCAAAGGATCGTACTCCACCGTGGCCTTCTCGGTGGCGAAGTTGACGACCGCCTTGCTCACCCCCCGAAGACCCGCCAGAGTCTTCTCAATCCGGTTGGCGCAGGAGGCGCAGTTCATGCCGACGAGCTTCAGCTCGACCTTGGCCAGATCGCTTCGGATCTGATAGCCGATGTCGAGCACAGCCTTCTTCAACTCCTCCACGCCGACCCGTGCCGGGTCATAGGCCACGGTCGCCCGCTCGAGGGCGAAATTCACGTTGGCCTCCTGCACGCCGGGTACCGCGGCCAGCGCCTTCTCAATCTTCGCGGCGCAGGACGCGCAGCTCATGCCCCCGATCTTGAGTGTGACCTTGCTGGTCTGGGGACCCTGTTCAACACCGTGTTCAACACCGGTTGCCATGTGAGCGCTCCCTCCCTGTCGGTGCGTCCGTCCTGTAGTCTTCGCGAAACACCCGCAGCGGGGGCGGGAGTTGCTTCCACAATACCCCCTGCCGGTATCCCCTGACTCTATTATACCCCGGTGGGGTATTCATGGCAAGAGCACATTTATGGCAACCTATGTTTTCTGGATTCAGTTCAGGGCTGAGGGAGGCGGGACGTCTCGGGCCAGCACCTTGTGGTCGAACCCTGGGGAAGCCCCGCCGCGCGCTATTCTGCCCGGAAATGGCCAATCCTGTCAGAAATCAAGAATCCGCCCGGGTTGTCCCGAGGCGGCCGTTTGCAGTTGTCTACGCTGCAGCTATAAGGCGCCTTTTGCATCGAGCCTTTGTTGATAAGGGCTTCCCGAGTTGTTTTGGCTGCTCAATCATGGTATCATGGCACTGGACAGATAGCGGTGGTACCTCGTCCTACTCTCTCTACCATCAACCCTCCCCATCCTCATCCTCTCTACCAGGTGCCACCGCTTTCTTCTTTCTTTTAGAGTCGTCCCTTTAACCCTGGGTGGTTCACCTGACACCCACAATGATCCAGGCACCGCTTCCTGACCGCCCTCACGCATTATGTCCAGCCCGCCATGCATAACGAGGCAGCCGCTGCTCTTGATGCCATCATCGCGCTACACGAAGACTACCGAGAGAGCAGGCTAAGTAGCTGGCCCTTCGCAAGTTCGTGCCCAATTCTGTGCCCAACGAAGGTTCTGCCGGCCGGTGAGAACCAGAAGCCCGGAACTGAAACCGGCTCCGGGCTGGACTCTCATTTGGTGTCGAAGGCGGGATTCCAGGGCACCCATGCTGGGCGATAATCCACCATCCCCTGTCGTCCATTCTATCTGCGGTTATACTCTTTCAGCATGTTCAGGAGTCCACGCCGTAACGGCTGGTTTCGGTGCGTCTATTAGCAGACTGATTAGCAGGTCGGGTTGAGGGCCAACGAAGCAGCAGGACCGTCTGAGGCAAGCTCCCACCGCTCCGCCTGCATTGCGGCCTCTCGGGGCATCTCGTCCCACGTCCTTCCCTCAAGCAGCCTCCCTGCTTTCTTCTTGTTCACCCCGCCCCACTGCTTGAAGAAGAACGGCACGCGAGCCTTCCGGCACTGATCGCGAATCTCCAAGACCCAGGACTCGCTCATCGGCCTAGCACCCACCCCTGATTCTCCCCCGACGATCACCCAGTCTATGCCTCCAAGGTTCAACCGGCCCAGCGGTCCGAGCAGCGGCTCAATCGACAAGAACTTCACCCTAGCCCCCGTACCCCGTAGGTGATCGATGCGGTAGAGGTAATCGCTGTTCTCCACGCTAACCCCCATCCAAACGTTCTCAGGCCAGGTTAGGAGTGAGTTCAACTCCAGGAGTCGTTCTGAACGCTTGGTGAGCACCTGAAAGCGGTGCCAGTACGCCCTCCGCATTACGTCGAACACCCGAAGAACGAAATCCTGAGGCACGTCCGCGTGGAAGAGATCGCTCATGGAGTTGACGAAGACAGTCTGCGGCCTCTTCCACTGAAGCGGCAGACTCAGCATGGCGTCGTGAAGCGTGAGCCGGAACTCGTTCACCACGATCTTTCCGGCATCCTCCAACTTACGAAGAGCCTCTCGGTAGTTCCTCTCGACGTATGGACGGCCGATGTTGTGCCTTCGGTAGATCTCCTGGAACGTTAACTCTTGCCCGGCAAACTCGTCTAGTAGCATTCCCTCCAGCTCATCGAGAGGGCGAACGGAATTGAAGAGCAGAGGCTGTCTCACGGTCGCAGGGCTATATTGAAAAGACGGCACTCCTTGGTTCTCGTCTGAGCTCTTTGCAGCCATGATGTCCTTCATGATTCCGTACCCGACCTTGCTTTTGGTTACGAAGATCAGGTGGTGACTTGTCCGAGCACCTGTGGCCCTTTTGAAAGTGAAGGGAAGCACATACCTTAGACCATTGGCGGAAAAAGCTTCCGTAATCTTCTCCACGATGGTCAGTTCGCGTTCCCGAGAATCCAATTTCTGGAGTTCCGTCCGAAGGGCATCAGCCCGCCACCTGCCAAAGAGCGCGTCCATGTGTTCACGCACCTTGTCGTTCTGCAGGCCAGCGTTAATCCGGTTGTAGCCCCATGGATCCACGAAAAAGAGGGTCGACGTGCTTCCCCGACGCACGTCATCGACAGGACAGGGTCTCAATTCCCCTCATGCTGTTGATTGCCTCTTGCAGGGAGGCTGCCGCTGCGCGGTCATGATCGTTAAAGAGAGTAACCAACCTCGAACGTAGCACCACATCGCCTATAACGTGGCCGAGAACAAGGAGGGGAGTCGAGGGAGTCCCATCCCTGCACCGAGCCGGGCCGGAGAACAGGTCAACGTAGGCAAACCTGCTCGTCCAGACCAACAATTCCTGCCGACAAGCGCACAATTGTTCGGCCCGCCAACTAGGTTACGCCAACTTGGTGGGTTGGGGGGACCGAAGGCGAGTCGGCCGGATCGGCGACGCCGCCCCCGCCACTTCCGAACCCGCCGTCCTCGGAGAAATCGACTCCTACGCGGCGCTACTCCCATGCGACCCCGACGAGCAAGAGAGTGCCCCCAGCGCCAGGCGAATCCTTCGTTTGATTAATTGGGGGGGCTCGGGGTGATATCGTGAAGACGGTCTACTTCCTCGGTGTGGGCGCTTCAGCAGCGTCTAGGTTTCACCTGCCGGTCATGAAGGACTTCTTTCGGGCGGAAGACCTCGACCAGCCGCGTTACCATCGTCTCAGAGACCTCCTCTCGTCGTTGTTTCCCGCTGCTTCGCCGAAAGATGCTAACCTGGAGGAAGTCGTGACGCACCTGGACATTACCTTGGAAGGCCCTATTCACCGAGCTAGGCCCACGGAGGCAGAGGAAGCATACACCCAACTGATGAGTTATATCCACGAACGGTTGAAGCTTCCAAATGGAGCAGTCGGCCCCCTTCACAAATCTCTCTTGGAGCTTGTTTCACCGGACGACTCCGTCATTACCCTGAATTATGACGAAGTAGTCGAGAATGTTCTTTACGAGCTTGGAAGGCGTCCCGATGGCGAACTCGATAAGACCTCCATACTGAACAGAAGCTACAGCCTGCTCCAAGATGTTCAATGCTGGGCCTGGGTGGAAAGATGTCGGTATGGGGCCCGGTGATCCCTGGAATCGCTGCGGTTCGGATCTAATCCCGGTGATTGTGCCGCCCAGTATCAACAAGTCCCGACCTGAAGGACTATGTGGCGACGGTCACTGTCTGTTAGGCCAGATGAGCAGATGATTAGTACAGACCCTCAGGAAACAACGAAACCCCGCATCTCTGCGGGGTTCCTGAAAGCTTTGGTGCCGAAGGCGGGATTTGAACCCGCACGCCCTTGCGGGCACTAGACCCTGAATCTAGCGCGTCTGCCAATTCCACCACTTCGGCAATTTCGCAACGCTATTATAGCATCGGGCCCCAGCAGGGTCAAGGGCTTACCGGGCCGTGCCAACCGGGCTAACCGGGCTAGCGGACGAGGGTGCGGGCGGCTTCCATGAGGCGCGAGCCGGCCATCTGAACTCCCGGCGCCAGGACATACCCGGCGTAGTCCAGCGCCGTCGCCAGACCCTTCGGCACCGGCCGGAGCTGCCCGCTCTCGTGAAGGCTCGTGTAGTCGCCGCTCGGCGTGATGGCCAGGAGATCGAGGGCGATCCCTTCTTCCGCCGCCCGGGCGGCCCAGAACGAGCCGAGCCGGATGTCCGACTCCGACAGCGCCGGGTTGCCCCCCGGATGGTTGTGCACCAGGTAGATGCGGCGCGTCCCCGCCGGCGTCCGGTCGCCAAAGGCCAGTTCCCACGGGATGTAGTATACTCCGTGCCGCAGCCTTTGGGTCACGGCCGCCGTCTTGAGCACTGTCCCGTCTTCCGCCACGAAGTAGACTCGGGCTTCCTCGTATGGCAGCGTCCCCAGGGCCGGGTGCGCGAGGTCCCGCGCGTCGGCGGCGCACCGAAGCCGCTGCTCCCCGGCGGCCCGAACCGTGCCCGTAGCATTGAGGGCGGACGCCAGGAGCAGGAAGAGCATCAGCCCCGCCCAGCTTTTTCTGGGGTCGTTCTGCTGCATGAATAAGGATTTCGCCAGCTACAAGGGTTCTCCCTTCCTCCGCGGCCGCTGGGCGTCCAGGCAATTGGTGGAGTCTTCCACGCCCATTCCCACCAGGACTCGCGGAGAAGGGTGGCGAAGTAGCGGAGGAACGAGTGCGCAAGACGTCGTACCACGTAGGGAGTAGAGAGGAGTTGTCGCAGCAATGACCGCAGCATCCCCGGTCGGCAAGCCCGGCCGTGGCCCTGACCGTTCGCTGACCCTGCCTTCCCACGAATACTTGGACCGTCTGGTGGCGAAGGCTGGCGAACTCGGTGTGGAACTGCAGAAAAGCGAGATTGACGAGCTGTGGTTCTACTACCCGCCGGAGCGGGCCATCGCCATCTGGGAACCCGACCTCTACCAGCAGCCCCTCGGCTTCGTCCTGACGGTCCTGGCGCACGAGCTCGGGCACGTGGTCGACTTCGACGCCGACCCGCACCTGGTCGAGGTGACGCACAACCTCCACTACTCGCAGATCCCGCTAGACATCGAAGTGTCCGGTTTCGTCACCGGCTACCGGATCATCCAGGAGACCGGCATCCCGCTGAGCGTCGAGGAGTACCTCTTCTTCATCGAGGAGCCGCTCGCGCACTGCGTCCGGGCGCGCCTGACCGCGGAGGACCCGGACGAGGCCTGCCGGGACCTCGCTCCCGCCGAGGAGCTGGTCAGCTAGTAGCCGGAGCTGGTAGCCGGCGAGCCGTGGCCCAGGGAGGACGCCATGCCAAGGACCATCGCCCACGTCGACATGGACGCCTTCTTCGCCGCCGTCGAGGTGCTGGACCACCCGGAGTACCGGGGGAAGCCCCTGATTGTGGGCGGCCCCCGGGGATCGCGGCGGGGGGTGGTGTCGACTTGCTCCTACGAGGCCCGCCGCTACGGCGTCCGCTCCGCCATGCCCCTGTCCCAGGCCGCACGGCTCTGCCCCGACGCCCTCTTCGTGCCCGGCCGCATGACTCGCTACGCCGAGGTGGCCGAAGTGGTGCGGCGGGTCTTCCACGAGTTCACACCGCTCGTCGAGCCGGTCTCGATCGACGAGGCCTTCCTGGACCTGACCGGCGCCGAACACCTGCACCCGTCCCTCCCGGCCCTCGGCCGGGCGATAAAGGATCGGATCGCCGCCGCCACCGGAGGCCTGACCGCTTCCGTCGGAATCGCCCCCAACAAGTTCCTGGCCAAGCTCGGCTCGGAGTTGTGCAAGCCGGACGGCCTCCTCGTGGTGACCGGAGAGAACCTCGACTCCCTTCTCCTGCCGCTGCCGGTGGGGAGACTGTGGGGTGTCGGCCCCAAGACCGAGGCGGAACTCAACCGCTACGGGATCAAGACCGTGGCCGACCTGCGCCGGACACCCGTGGAGTGGCTGGTCGAACGGTTCGGCAAGTTCGGCCCGGAGCTCCACCAGCTCGCCTACGGGCTGGACGACCGGCCGGTGAGCTCCGGCGGCGACCCGAAGTCCCTCGGGCATGAGGAGACCTTTCCCACCGACCTTTCGGACCCCCGGGACCTCCGGCGGGTTTTGGTCTCGCTGGCCGGCCAGGTCGGCCGCCGCCTGCGCCAGCACGGCTTCGCCGCCCGCACGGTCACGCTGAAGTTCCGCTACGCCGACTTCACCACCCTCACCCGCAGCCGGACGCTTTCGGCGCCCTTCGACGACGACGACACCCTTCTGGCCGAGGCGCTGAAGCTCTGGGAGAAGGTAGAGAAAAAGCAGGCCTTCCGCCTGCTGGGATTGTACGCCTCCGGGCTGGTTCCAGCCCAGCAACTGTCACTCTTGCCGGACCGGAAACGCCAGGTCTTGGCGGTGATGGACGAGTTGAACACCCGCTTTCGGCGGGAGGTCGTGGTCAAGGGGCGGCAGTTGGAGTAGGCCCCGCGTGGACTCTAGTAGAGAATCACTCCGCCCTCTTCCAGCGCCTCCACGATGTCGTCCACCGTCAGCCCGCTCTTCATGATGAGCGCCTCCGCGTCCTCCGGCTCCAGCCCGATACCGAGCTCGTCCTGGATCACGTCGAGCAGCTCCTCCCGCTCGAGGCTGTCCAGGTCGTCCAGTTCGGCGTAGGGTACCTTCCATGCCTCCATGTACCCGTTTATGACGCGCTGGACCTTCTTTCCCAGCTCCAAATGGTCCGCCTCTTCCACGTCTCCCGCACCTCCTCCAGGCCTCGTCGCTTCTGCCGCTAGCATACCAGGAGGGGTGCCGCCATATGCGGTGAGCAGGTCTTGTCGGCTCTACGGTCGCTCCAGAGTCCGGAGGGAGACCTCGCCAGCAGCACAGACCTGGCGCTGCCCGCCCCTCAATTCGATCACCAGGGCCCCCGTGGCTGTCTCCACGTCCACCGCCCGACCGACCAGGGTGGTCGAGGGGCCGCTGATCCGCACTTCCCGCCCTAGGGTCGCCAGGTGCTCCCGGTACTGGGCGATCAGGCGCTCCGGGCCCTGGGAAAGAAACTCCAGGTATACCTCGTTCAACTCCGCAAGCAGCGCCCGTTCCGCTCGCTCCGGCGGGATCGCCTTTCCTGCCGCCTGGAGCAGCGAGGTGGCGCTCCGGCGGAGCTCGGGCGGGAAGTCCTCCGGCCGGTGGTTCAGGTTGAGACCCACCCCGAGGGCTACGGAGGCCAGTTCAGCTCCGGTACTGGCCGCTTCGGCCAGGACTCCTCCCGCCTTCCTTCCGCCCACCATCAGGTCGTTCGGCCACTTGAGGGCGGCCTTATCCGCTCCCAGGACCCGGGCCGTCCGGCAGGCCGCCACCGCTCCGATCACTGCAAACAGGGGGGCGGCCGCCGCCGAAAGGTAGGCCGGACGAAACAGGGCGGAGAGATACAACCCCAAGCCGGGCGGGGAGAGCCAGGCGCGCCCCTGCCGGCCGCGGCCGGCCGTCTGGGATCCGGCGGCGATGACGGTCCCCGCCGGGGCGCCCCGGGCCGCCTGCCGCAGGGCCTCGGCATTGGTGGAGTCCAGTTCCGGGTAGCGGAAGAGAGGCTCGCCGAGGAGGCGGGGGTGCCAGAGGCGCAAGGGCTGTTCCTCCGCCAGCCGGCTCGCCGCCTCGGCTACCGGTTCTCCTTCGGGGGTTCGGAGCTCCGGGGCTAGCTCGGCCAGGGGCGCCAGGACGAACGCCCGGTTCCACATCCGGGGGTGAGGCAGGGTGAGGGCCAGGGTGGACAGCTCCATCGGTCCGTACAACAGAAGATCCAGGTCCAATGCGCGCGGTCCCCACCGGACCGTCCGCACCCGCCCGAGCTCCGTCTCGATGTCCAGCAGGAACTCGAGCAACTCCCTGGGGGGGAGCTCCGTCTCCAGTTCCACCACCTGGTTGAGGAACCACGGCTGGTCCCGGTAGCCGACCGGCTCTGTCTCGTACAGGCGGGAGACCGCGACCAGGCGCGTCCCGGGCAAAGCCGCCATCGTCCGGCGGGCTCGGAACAGGTTGCCCGCCCGGTCCCCCACATTGGCCCCGAGACCCACGTAGACGCCCTTCACGCCCGTCTCACCTCGCTCGGGCCCTCGCCGGTCCGGCTTCGGCGGAGCTCGACCTCGACTGTCTCGAAGACGCCGGGCAGCGGGGCGCGGGGCTTCCGGACCCGGACAGTCACCGCCTCCACCGGGGAGGCGGAGGCGAGGACCGCCTCGGCCACCGCCCCGGCCAGAGCCTCGACAAGCTGGAAGCGGCGCCCCTCCACCACCTGGCGGACCAGGCCGAAAAGGGCGCTGTAGTCCACCGTGGCAGCCAGATCGTCGCTCCGCGCCGCCTGGCGCAGATCCAGGTAGAGGTCGAGGTCCACCTCAAAGGGTTGCCCCCGCTCCTGCTCCTCAGCGTGGACCCCGGTGTATCCCCAGAAGGTCATGGACCGAAGCGACAGGCGGTCCAGCCAGCCCTCTTCGCCACCCATCCGGTTATCCTCTCCCTCTGACCACGGCGTCGGCCATACGCACCGCCCGCACCGCCGCCCGGACGTCGTGCACCCGCACGAAGTCCGCTCCCTTGGCCACCGCCAGCACCAGAGTGGCCAGCGTTCCTTCAAGCCGCTCCTCCACCGGCAGGTCCAACACCCGCCCGATGAGACTCTTGCGGGAGGTCCCCACCAGGACTGGCAACCCCAAGACCTGCAGTTCCTCCAGGTGGCGGAGGAGGGCCAGGTTGTGCTCGACGGTTTTCCCGAAGCCGATCCCCGGGTCGACCACCAGCCGGGAGCGGGGGACGCCGGCCTCCTCCGCCCGCCGCACCCCGGTCGCCAAGTGCTCCAGGACCTCGCCCCACAGGTCGACGTAGACGGGGTTGTCCTGCATGGTCGCCGGCTCTCCCCGGCGGTGCATCAAGACCAGACCGGCTCCATGGGCCTGCGCCACGCGGGCCAGCTCCGGCGCGGCGGTGAGGCCGCTCGTGTCGTTGACGACCTCCACTCCGCCCTCCAGCGCCGCTTTAGCCACCTCCACCTTGGTCGTATCGACCGAGAGAGGCACCGGCAGCCGTTCGGCCAGCTGCTCCGCCACCGGCACCACCCGGCGCAGCTCCTCTTCGACCGGTACCGGGAGCGCCCCGGGGCGGGTGGACTCCCCACCAAGGTCGATCAGATCGGCGCCCTCTTCCACCATCGCCTCGGCCGCCGCCACCGCCGCCTCCACTGTCGGGTAGCGCCCTCCGTCGGAGAAGGAATCGGGCGTCAAGTTGAGGATGCCCATCACGTAGGTCCGCGCGCCCAGAGGGAGCGGGTGGCGGGGGAGCTCGAACACGGCCGGCCGCCCTTCGCCTTCCACCGCCCGCAGCGCCGTCTCGAGCTCGTCGGCCCACCCGGCCAGCCCGAACGGCTGGGTCCGCAGCTTCGTGAGGAGCGAGGCAAACTGCGCCTCCGTGCCGGAGAGCAGGACGTCGGTGGCCTCCGCCGCAAGGGCGGCCACCTCCCGGGAGACCGCCGCCTCCCCGCCCCGGGCCAGCATCTCCTGCTTCAACAGAATGGCCGCCCGCAGCGGCACCTGGTGAAGCCGGAAGAGGTGGTGGCGCAGCTTGGGCAGCATGAGGTCGACGCCCGCCGGGTCGACTCCGATCTCCTGGAGGGCCCGCCGCGCCTCCGCCCGGCTCTCCAGGCGCACGACCCGGACCTTGCGCATCTCCACCACGCTCCGCCGCCTCCTGCCTGCGTTACCTGCGCACCTGGCAGCCGAGGACCGTCTCCATCTGCTGGAGGGCGAAGTCGTGGGCCGCCCGGTCGAAGGAGGCGGTCGCCGGGGCGACGACCGTCACGGAATAGTTCAGCATCCGGGCGTCGGCGGCCGTGTACAGGACGCAGATGTTGGTGCAGACCCCCACCAGCACAACCTCCTCCACCCCCCGTTCCCGCAGCGTCAGGTCGAGATCGGTGCCGAAGAAGGCGCTGTACCGCCGCTTGGCGATGACCGGCTCGCCGGGGCGCGGTGCTAGGGCGGGTATGACGGCCGCCCCTTGCGAGCCGCAAAGGCAGTGGTCCGGCCACATCGCGAACTCCGGGTCGCCCTCCCGGTGCGAATCGCAAACGAAGATCACCGGCCACCCCTCCGCCCGGGCCCGTTCCAGTTCGACCGCTACCGCCGGAATCACCCGGCCGGCCTCCGGCCCGATATAAAGGTTTCCGGACGGCGACAGGAAATCTTCAAGCATGTCGATCACCACAAGCGCCGTGCTCATCGGCGACCCTCCTCTCCCCGGAGCCTCCGCCCCGCGGTTGTGGCACCATGAGATAAGGCCCCCGGGCGTGCCCCGGTGGGCCTTTATTTCCTCGCCGCCTGCCGCGTTTCCTCCGAGTGTCAGGCAGGATTGCCCTCGATGACCACCCGCGGCTTCTTCTGCTTCTCCGGCCGCCCCGGCTCAGGCACCGTCTTCGCCGCAGCTGCGCCGGCTCCCGCTCCGCCCGGCTGCTCCGGCACTCGGGCCGCCGCCTCCCGCGGCTCGCCGGCCACGACCCGCCGGAACTCTTCCCCGGTCAGCGTCTCCCGGTCGCGAAGAGCCTCCGCCACCCGGTCGAGCTCCGCCCGGTGTTCCTGCAGGATGGTCTTGGCCCTGGCGTACTGCCGCTCCACGATCCGCCGGACCTCCCGGTCGATCTTGGCCGCCACCTCTTCCGAGTAGTTCCGCTCCCGGGCGATGTCCCGGCCGAGGAAGATCTGCTCCTCGTGGGCCCGGCCGAGGGACAGAGGCCCGAGTTCCTCGCTCATCCCGTACTCGGTGATCATCTTCCGGGCCAGCTTGGTGACGCGGTCCAGGTCCGACTCGGCGCCGGTGGAAATCTCGCCGAAGACCAGATCCTCGGCGGCCCGCCCGGCCAACGACGCCGCCAGGTACTCCAAGAGCTCCGTCTTGGTGGTCACATACTTGTCCTCGACCGGCACGTACATGGTGTACCCGCCGGCGATGCCCCGCCCGATGATCGAGACCTTGTGCACCGGGTCCATATGCTCCTGGAAGTGGGCGACGACCGCATGGCCCGCCTCGTGGTAGGCGAAGACCATTTTGTCCTTCTCGCTCATGACCCGCTTTCGGTGCTCGGGGCCCATCATCACCCGGTCGATGGCCTCGTTGCATTCCTCCATGGTGATCTTCCGCTTCAGCCGCCGCGCCGCGAGGATCGCCGCCTCGTTCATCAGGTTCTCGAGGTCCGCGCCGGTGAAGCCGGGGGTCCGCCGGGCCAGCGTCTTGAGGTCCACCTCTTCGGCCAGCGGCTTGTTCTTGGCGTAGATCTTCAGGATCTCCTCCCGCCCGACCACGTCGGGCCGGTCGACCACGACCTGCCGGTCGAAGCGGCCCGGCCGCAACAGCGCCGGATCGAGCACGTCGGGTCGGTTGGTGGCCGCCAGGATGATGACCCCCGAGTTCGTCTCGAACCCATCCATCTCGACCAGGAGCTGGTTCAGGGTCTGCTCTCGCTCGTCATGGCCGCCGCCCAATCCCGCGCCGCGCTGGCGCCCGACGGCGTCGATCTCGTCGATGAAGACGATGCACGGGGCGTTCTTCTTCGCCGTGTCGAAGAGGTCCCGCACCCGGGCGGCACCCACTCCGACGAACATCTCCACGAAGTCAGAGCCGGAGATGGAGAAGAAGGGCACTCCCGCCTCCCCGGCGATCGCCCGCCCGAGGAGCGTCTTCCCGGTACCTGGCGGCCCCACCAGGAGGACCCCCTTCGGGATCTTGGCGCCCACCTCGACGAACCGGCGGGGATGTTTCAGAAACTCCACGATTTCCTGGAGCTCCGTCTTGGCTTCATCCAGGCCGGCGACGTCGTCGAAGGTGACTTTGGGCTTATCCTCCGTGTGGAGCCGAGCCCGGGACTTGCCGAAGGACAGCGCCCGGTTGCCGCCCCCCTGCATCTGGTTGAGGATGAACAGCCAGACCCCGATGAAGATCACCAGGGTGATCAGGTTCGGCAGAATCTGCATCCACCACGGCGGGGTGGGCGTCGGCTTCGCCGATACCTCGACGTTCTTGCTCTGCAGGAGGGTCACCAGGTTGTCCGTCTGCGGAGGCAGAGTGGTGGTGAAGGCCTTGCCGTCCTCGGTCCTCCCCTCCAGCTCCTGCTCGCCGATGAAGGTGACGCTGCGCACCTTGCCGGCGTTGACCTGAGAAACGAACTCGGAGAACTTCATCTGGACCTTCGGCTCCGGGCCAGGCGTGAAGCTCGAGGCGACGGAGACGAGCAGCACCGCCAGGAGCACGTACAGGATGAAGCTCCGCAGGAACTTGTTCAACCAAGAGCCTCCTCTCAAAAGGCAGCACTTAATTATAGCACAGCACGGAAGAGCTTTACAATTCGCAGCGGGCTGGGCAGACCCTAAGAAGCAGGACCCGGCGGGTGGCGCCGGTGACCTTCACCGCCTCGGCCGGCCGGTCGCCGACCAGCCATACCGGGCGCCTTCCCTGCCGGTCGGCCACCAGGACGAGATTCTTCCGCTCCTCCGCCGGGATTTTGGCGTCGATCAGGTAATCCTTGAGCTTCTTCTCCCCTGGCGCTCCCAACGGCCGGAACCGGTCGCCCGGGCGCCGCCGGCGCGCCACGAGCGGCGGTTCCAGCCGATCGGCGTCGAGGGCGGCGGAGAAGGGCCCGGCGGCTTTGACCTCCTCCACCAGCCGGGCAGCCTCCGCGGCGTCGGTCACCGCCCGTTCTTCCACCTCCAGGATCAATCCCGTCGCGGGGATTAACGTCTCACCCGGCACCTTCAGTTCCACCGGAGGGACTGGAACGGGCTCAGCCTGGCCGGGCGGACAGCGCTCCCAGAGCAGTTGGGTGTAGCGGCGGCGGACGGTAACACCGCCCGGCAGCTCCAGGCGGGCGCCGGTTCGCCCCTCGCGGACCAGGGCCACGACCGCCTCGACCCGCTCGTAGCTGAGGCGCCCCTCACCGGGGAAGTCCTCTTCGGCTTCCGCCGCCTCGCCGGCGAGCTCCGCCCAGACCTGCCGGACCAGCCGGCGCAGGAGCGCCGGCGGCAGGCCCGCCAGGTCCGCGCAGTCGTAGGTGAACCCATCGAGGACAGTTGCGGACCCCTTTCCCCGACGCGCCGTCATCAGCGCCGTCCGGAGGTGAGCGGCCACTCCTTCCAGGTATTCGTCTTCCGCCCGCAGGATGTCGGCGGTCCGGGCCAGGATGGCCCGGAGGTTCGGGGCGAACTCGCGCTCCAGGTAGGGCAGGAGTTGATGCCGGACGCGGTTGCGGAAGAAGACCGGGGAGGCGTTGGAGGAGTCCAGGCGGTAAGGCAGCCCTTCCGCCTCGAGGTACGCCAGGATCTCCCCCCGGCCGGTCTCGAGCAGCGGACGGATGTATCGCCCGGCCCGGACCGGCGGGATGCCGGAGAGGCCGCGGGGACCGGCGCCGCGCAACAGGTTCATCAACACCGTCTCGGCCAGGTCGTCGGCCTGGTGACCGAGGGCGATCCGGGAGGCGTCGGCCGCCCGGGCCACCCGTTCCAGAAAGGCGTACCGCAGCCGCCGGGCTACCGCCTCGGCCGATCCCCCGTGAAGGGCGAGATAAGCCGGGACATCCACCGCCTCCACCGTGCAGGGCAAGCCCCAACCGGCGGCGAGTTCCGCCACCAGGCGCGCCTCGGCCTCGGACTCCTCCCCCCGAAACTGGTGGTTCAGGTGGGCCACATGGAGGGAGAGGGAATACTCGCCGGCGAGCCGCCAGAGGAGATGGGCAAGCGCCACCGAGTCGGGGCCGCCGGAGACGGCCACCACGACCCGGTCGCCCGAGGCTAGCATGCGGTGCCGCTCGATCGTCCGCCGCACCTGCCCGAGGAGGTCCGCCACTCTCCCACCCCCGCTGTACTCTTCGCCGCCCATAGAGAGCTTCCTGTCAGCGAGCTCCAGTATGCCCAAGAACAGAAAAAAGGCTGCCTTGCGGCAGCCGGGCGCAGGTGGGCCGGGGACGGGGGGAGGTCAGACGAGGCGGGCGTCCGGCCAGGCGCCGACGAGGGCTTGGGGGAGGCAGAAGTCCGCTCGCCGCTTTACCTGGCTCACCAGCACCGTCATGTCATCCCCGACTCGATCACCGCGGGTCATGCGGGCCTGCGCCAAAAGTTTCTGGGCGACGGCGGCCGGATCGATCTCCGTGAACCCGGCCAGCGCCGCCGGAATCCAGTCCGAGGGCTCTCTTCCCGCCTGGGCGGGACCCTCGCCCTCGAGCAACCCGTCGGTCACCATGACCACAAGGTCGCCGGGGCGCAGGAGCAGTTCCTTCACCTCGACGTCGATCGCGCTCAGAATGCCTGCCGGGAGCGACGGCCGCTCGACGACGCGGACCTCGCCGTCCCGTCGGATATAGGAGGGACAGGCGCCGATCTTGACGAACTCGGCCTCCCCCGTGTAAAGATCCACCAGCATCATGTCCACGGTGGCGAAGCTCTCGTCCTGGGAGCGCAGGAGCAGGATCGAGTTGACGGTGCGGACGGCGAACTCCCGCTCGAACCCCGCCTTCATGAGCTGGGTCAGCACGTCGATCGCTGCGGAACTCTCCAGCGCCGCCTCGGGGCCGACGCCCATGCCGTCGGAGAGCACGACCGCCGTCTTGCCTCCCGGGAGGTCGATCACCGCGTGGGAGTCCCCGCAGATCTGGCCGCCGTTCCCGGCGCACTTGGCCACCTGGACCACCAGGTCGTAGGCCCGCTCCGGCAGGTAGCGCAGGAGGCAGCGGTCGCGGCGGCTGGCCCGCCCGCACTCCGACTCATACAGGCTGTAGGCCTGACCGACCGCCTGGGTGAGCAGCTCCGGAAGGAGGCGGCGGCACTGCTCCCGGCCGTCGCACGGGCGCCGGCGCACCTCGATCGCCACCCTTCCCTTGCTCAAGGTCGTGGCGGCCACGTCCTCGACCGGAACGCCGTAGCGATCCAGCACCGCCCGGACCTCTTCCTCCCACTCGGTGCAGGCGCCGGCGGCGCCCAGCCGGGCTTCCCGGGCCAGGCTCTCCATCAACTCCGCCACCCCGTTGAGCTGGCCGTACACGATCTGCTTGCTCTCGGTCACCTTCCGCTCCCAGAGCGAATTGAGCTTGTTCAGCTCGAGCAGTTGGTTGACGGCGGAGACGACCTTGTGGACCTGGGGGCAGCGGCGCAAACCCTCCGGCACATCGAGCAGAGTGGCCCGGCCCAGCGTCTCCGCCCGGCTGAGCAACTCCATCACGTCCCGGTAGGTCAGGTAGAAGCGGTCTTTCCAGCACTCGGTCGCCTCGGCGCAGGAGACACAGGCCCGCTCAGCCACGGCCTCCATGAGTCGGGCCAACTCGGGCCGTTCGCCTTCTCCGTAGGGGGGCGGGGGCACGCGGAAGATGCGCGCCAGTTCCTTGAAGACGGAGGAGAAGTCTTGCAGCCGGCGGGCGAACGTCTCCTGGAGCTTGTCCGCTTCAACCCTGCGGCTCGTCCTGGCCCGCCGCCCGGTTGGCCATCCCGCTGCCAGGCAGGCGGCGAGACTGGCCGGCGTGACGCTGAAGGCCAGTGCCGCCAGGCCGGTGGCCAACAGGACGCCAGTCAACTCCCCCGCCCGGGGTATCTGATAGCTGAGAATGAGAGTGCCGAGGAAGAACCCGCCGGCCACCGCCGGCTTACCCCACTCCCGCACCAAGCCGCCGAGAGTCCCGGCAAGGGCGTAAGCGCTCACGAAGTACAAGGGCACGTTGCCGAGCAACATCCCCACGCAGCCGGTCACCGTGCCGGCCACCGCCCCGGCGCCCGCCCCGGCCCCCCAGGCCGCGGCGAGCACTACCCAGCGGGTGGCGGCGTCCTGAAGCGAGAGCGCACCGAGGCCGAACCCCTCCAGCCCCGTCACAAGGAGAGTGGCCAGCAACGCCAGACCGGCGATCTCCTCCCGGCCCGGGCGGCGGCCGGCCCCAAGCCCGGATATCGCGGCCAGCGCTTCCCGCAACAGCGCTGCCAACAGCCCAGCTCCCACCGCCTCCAGCAGGAGCAGCCCAAGATCGAAGGCCGAGCGGCGGGCCCAGAGCTCCCACCCCACCCGGCCGAGCGCCGTCGCCACCGTCCCCAGCGCTGCCGTCCAGAGCAACACCGGCTCCCGGCCGGACCGGCGGTCAGCTCTCTCCCCGGTCGCGGACCCCGGCGCGGTCCGCCGGTGCCACGCCACCGCCTCCAGAAGCAGCAGCGCCGGGAGGTACTCCCCGACCCGGGTCACGTCGAGGGAGGCCAGTCCGGCGACGGCCCCCAGGCCGGCGAGCGCCGCCTCCCAAGGAGCGCCGGCCCCGGCAAAGGCGCCGGCCAAAGCCAGCCCGAAGGGGTGAAGCCGGCCGAACAGCGAGACTCGCCCCAGGAGAAACCCGGTGACGGACAAGACAGGCAGGTGAACGACCGGGAAGGCGGGAGCCGACTCCAGGCCTGACAGTTGCAGAAGACAGCCTGCCCCGGTTGGGTGCCGCACCGACTCTCCCCCCTTTCGGACAAGCCCATTGTAGCACCCCCGGTACCAGGCTCGTGTCGAATTATGTCGAAGGGCTCTCCCAAAAATGGTGCAAATTGGTAGGAGGTCTCCAAAATGGCATCTTATCCTCCCGGAGACGGGGGACGCACCTGGCGGTCATCCAGGAGAAGGAGGACGGCCGCGGTGGTGAGGGCGGCTGCGGCGGCCACCGGCCAGTAGACCATCTTCGGCCCCCACTGCATCAGCCAGCCGACGGCGGGGGGACCCAGGGCCACGCCGAGGAAACGCACCGCGCCGTAGAGCGAGGTGACCATGCCCCGAGTCTTGCCCGCGGCGGCGCTCGTCACCATCGTGTTGAGGGCCGGCAGGGCGAACCCGTTGCCGACGCCGAGAGCGGTCACCAGGGCGGCAGTAAGGAACGGCTTTGCCTGAGCGGCTACCAGCAGCACCAGCGACGCCGCCACCAGGCCCAGCCCCAGCGCGGTAGAACCCTTGAGCAGATGGGCCCTCTTCTGAAGGAAAGCCCCCGTGGCGAACGAGGTCAGAGTCATGGCCGCCACGGGAAGCGCGAGCAAAAGGCCCTTGACGAGCCCGCGGTAGTGGTAGACCGTCTCCAGCCGGTCGGAGAAGTAGAACAACATGCCGAACAGGGTGAAGAGGATGAGTCCGCCCGCCAGGTAGCAGGCGGCGAGGGAACCGGGCTTCTTTTGGAAAACCTGGGTCAGGTCGGTGAAGTACTGCCGGAAAGGGGGAGGCGGCTGCTTGTCCTGCTCCTTCGGGCAGAGGAGCCAGACACCGAAGGCAGCCGGCACCGCCAGCACGGCGTAGACAAAGAACGGGGCGTACCAGGAGAGTAACGCCGCCCCGGCGCCGAGGACCGGGCTGAGCACCTTGCCCAGACCGTTGGAGGCTTCGAGGTAACCGAGGGCCTTGGACCGCTCCCGGCTTTGAAAGAGGTCGCCCACCAGGGCCATCGCCACCGGGGCTGTCCCCGCCGCGCCGAGCCCCTGCAGGACCCGCGCTCCCAGGATCGCGGCGTACGGCCGGTGCAGCGCCACTGCCGCCAGCCCGGCCAGGGCCCCTGCCAGACCGTAAATGAGCAGGCTCGGCCCGATCACTGTCCGCCGCCCCACCCGGTCCGAGAGGATACCGATCAAGGCGATGACGATCCCCGCCGGCACAGAAAAGGCGGTGATCAGGAGGCCGGTCTGGAGCTGGGTGAGGTGAAGGACCGCCCGGATCCCGGGCAGGACGGGAATCAGCATCGAATTACCCAGGACCATGATGAAGGGAACCGTGCACAGCGCGGCCAGGGGGACTGTGAGCTTCTTGTCCATGCCCCTAGTCTGCCGTCGAGCAGGCCGTTCATACGCCCGGCCAAGGCGCCCTCTGCTTGAAAAGAGCGGCATGGGAACCTTCGGCCGCAGAATAAGATTTGTCCGGAGGTTTCCGATGGACACCGCACTCATGCCGTTGCTCCTGGTCCTCTGGATCGGGCTTCTGGCGCGCAACCGCCTGGTGGCGGCTGCGGCGACTCTGCTCCTGGTCGTCCGCCTGGCCAACCTGGCGGGAGTCCTCCATTTCCTCGCCGAGCGATCGCTGGAGCTCGGCCTTCTTCTGCTCACGGTGGCTGTCCTCGCCCCCCTCGCCCTCGACCGCACCACCCTGGCCGACCTGGCGCGGCTCTTCACCTCCCTGCCAGGATGGCTCGCGGTCATCGGCGGAGCTGTGGCCACCTGCGTCAACGGGCAGGGGATCGGCCTGTTGCGCGACCGGCCGGAGGTGATCGGCGGGCTGCTCGTCGGCACGATCATCGGGGTCGTGGCCCTCCAGGGCATCCCCGTGGGGCCGCTGACCGCTGCCGGAGTGACCGCTCTGCTCCTGCGACTCTTCGGAAAGTGAGGCGTGGGTGATGGGCGCGGCTTTACCTCTGCTGTTGGTGCTTTTGGCAGGGCTTTTGGCCCAGAGTCGCCCGGTGGCGGTGGCTGCAGGGACCCTGCTGTTGCTTCACCTTACCGGCTTCACAGAGTTCTCGGCGCTGCTCGGGCGGTGGGGTCTCCCCGCCGGCTGGGCGTTACTGGCAGCCGCCGCCCTAGCTCCTCTCGCCACCGGGCCTGCCTCCTTCTCCCTCTCCCCCCTGCTTTCGCCACTGGGGCTCGCCGCCTTCGCCGCCGGCCTCCTCGGGACCTGCCTGGCCCAGCGGGGCCTGCTCTTCCTGCGGGCCCACCCGGACCTCATCCTCGCCGTAGCGCTGGGCTTCCTGGGGGCGCTCCTGTCGACGGCGCCCCCCTGGCCGTCGGCCGCCGTCCCTGGAAAAGCGGCGTTAGCCGCTCAAGTTGGCCAGGCGGTGGTCGAGGCGCGGGTAGTCGGCGGGATGGCGCTGCTGCGGGCCGTCTCGGGCCTCCTTGAGGTGGGCGCAGCCTTCCTGATGCTCCGAGCCGGGAAGGTCGGTCCCGCCCTGCAGCTCAACGCCACCCTCGGGCTCATCGGCCCGGCAGTCAACCTACTGGTCTGCGCCCTCGGCCTGATCTTCGTGGCAGTGCGCTTCTCCCTGTGGCGGACCGGTCTTGTGGCCCTCGGCGTGGTCTTGGTCTGGCTCGGCACCCGCTGACTCCGGCACACTCCCTCCCTCAGACCCTGCTGAACGGTTCCCTTTCGTCCCCAGGCATGAGCTTCCCGGCAACCAGGGGAAACTCTGGGCGAAGACACATTTCGCTCTGAGGAGGGACCCCTTGTGAGACCGCGGACCATCGCAGTCCTCTTGGTGGTGGCGGCGGTGGCGGTCGTCGCTCTGCTCGCCGGGCGACCGGGCGGCTTCCGGCTGGCCGAGCCGACGCCGGGTGCGCCCAGCAATCAGCCGAGCCCCGCCAACCCCGCTCCGACCACCAACACCAGCGCCCAGCACAAGGCCTCGGCGCACAGCCGCATCACTCCGTCCGAGCCGCCCCTGCACACCCGGGACGGCTGCGTGAAGTGCCACACCGGCCCGGGCTTCGTCAAGCAGACCTCCAAGGCGGCGGAGGTTTCAGCGCAGGCGATCGGCTGCAACGACTGCCACGACTTCGGCGGCAATAAAGAAGGCAAGCTCCGGATCGTGGGCAAGGCCACCCTGCCGAACAACAAGGCGGTGGAGGCCGGGACGGCCGCCACGTGCATCACCTGCCACAACTCGCGGCGGAACATCGACGACCCGGCTACCCTGAAGGAGGCGTCGGCACCCCACTACGCGCCCCAGAGCGAGCTCCTGCTCGGGACCAACGCCTTCGAGTACCCGGGCACCAGGTACACCAACTCGGTCCACACCGCCCTGGCCGATTCCTGCGTGACCTGCCACATGGCGGCCGCTCCCGGAAATCCGGCCGACGCCGGTGGGCACTCCATGCGGATGAAGACTAAGGACGGAAAGGAGAACCTGAACGCCTGCCGCCCCTGCCATCCTGACCTTAAGAGCTTCGACCGGACCGCCTATGGCGACTACGACGGAGACGGGACGCTGGAGGGGGTCCAAACCGAGGTGCACGGCCTCCTGGAGAAGCTGGAACCCGAGATCGCCAGGCTCGCCGGGGCGGTTAAGATCGGCCACGCCAAGGGCAAGATCCAGTTCCTCGACCAGGCGGGCAAGCCCGTGACCACCTCCGACCCGAAGGCCCTCCAGGCTGCCTGGAACTGGCTCCTGGTGGAGCTGGACAAGAGCCGCGGGATTCACAACCCGGCCTACGCAGTTCAAGTGCTCCAGTCGACCTACAAGGCGGTCACGGGCAAGGATGTCCCGGGGGCGGCGCTCCGGTAGAGCCAGGTCAGCTTACTGTATCGGGCTCGGCCGGTTTCACCGGCCGGGTCCGCTCCGCTCCCCACAGGGCCACCATCAGCGCCGATCCCCCGAGCCCCAGGAGGAAGCAGAGCGGCCAGACGGCCCGGACGCCGGCCCGGTCGATCAGCCGGCCCATAAACAGGGGCCCCATAGCCCAGCCGGTCCCGGAGACGATGTCCAGCACGGCGCGGAAGCGGCCCCGATGGGAGATCGGAGTGTGGTTGGCCAGGTACACGGAGGAGTTGGTCGCCACCATAATCTCTCCGAACGTCCAGATCATCACCGAGAGGACGAAGAGAGGGATCCCCCGGATAAGGGCGATCATGCCGAACCCGGCCGCGTAGAACAGGCCTCCCAGCACGATGTTCAGCGTCGAGTCGAACCGGCTGGTGACCCGGGTGATCAGGGTCGTGAAGAGGACCACAGTCACGGCGTTCACGCTCATCAGGACCCCGTACAGGGCCGGCCCGTTCTCCGGGAAGAGCGCCCGCATCTGAACGGGGAGGCTGAAGGCGTGCTGCACGTAGACGAAGGAGTAGACCATCAGCACCAATGAGAAGAGAAGCACCGCCGGACGGCGCCACAACGCCAAGAGCAGGCCGCCCTTCTCGGCCCGTTCCTGCTCCGGCAGCTCTCCGACGCCCTCCGCCTCCTCTGTCCTGTGCTGCGGGAGGGTTTCCCGGACGAAGACCACCACCAGGAGGACCGACAGAACCGTAGTCAGGGCGTCCCCCAGGAAGAGCCAGGGCAAGTGGTGGCGGTAGAGCAGCCCGGCCAGGATCGGCCCCACCGCGAAGCCGATGTTGTGCCCCAGGTAAAGGAGGGAGAACGCTCCCTGCCGGTTCCGGCGGGTCGTCAGGTCGGCCACCATGGCGCTGAGGGCCGGGTCCACGGCCGCGCTCAGCAGGCTGGTGGCGATGAGGAGCCAGGGGATGAGCGGCGAGACGCCGAGGAAGGCGCAGGGGACCAGGGCCAGGGCGCCGAGAAGGCGCGAGACCACGAACACCCGCTTGCGGCCCAGGTGGTCGGCGATCTTGCCGCCGAAGAGCGAGCCGGGTACGTACGCCAGTGCGGAGAGCGTGACGATCTGGCCCGCCCCGTGCTTGCTCATCCCCAGCCGCTCGGTGAGGTAGAGCGTCAGGAACGGCCAGACGAAACTGCCCAGGCTGTTCACGATGTTGGCGAAGAACAGGACGTAGATGCTTCTCGGCAGCCCCCGGTAGGGTTCCGGGAGGCGCAACCCACCCATTTCAGGTTCTCCTTTCAGGGGCATACACAAGCCCCGGGCGGTACTCTCCCTACCCGGGGCTCGTGCCTCACTCCTTCCAGCCCATTCCAAGAGTCCGAGATGTATACAGCATACCATGATTGGCCTGGGGCTGACAAGGTTATTCTCCACAGGGAATAGCTTCAGGGCCTATGGGCAGACTTCAGGTGGACCCGGTATATGGAAGCCGTGTCCACATATACATCTTGCCGGAGGTGATTGGTAATGAAAGGTAAACTGGCCTCGGTTTTATCTCTGTTCCTCGCACTAAGTCTGGCCACACCATGCTTCGCACTATCGGACGTGTCGTTCAGACTACTGGGGATGGGAAAAGGGCTCGCCGGCATCGTCGACGACGAGTACACTGACTTCAACCTTTTCCCTGCATTGGTAGTCGACATGAAGGGGACCACGCTCTTCACCAACCTGGGGAACTTGGGTGAGCCCGTTCAGACCCTGGACCAGAATCTCGATAGCGCCGAATACGATTTCGCCAATGAGAGAGCCACCAACGTAGTCGGACTCGTCACCGAGCTTGCCAACGGCAAGGCCGGTTTCCTCTACGAGCATGGGGCCTACGATTTCACGGCCAACGCGTCGAGCGAAGGCAAGTACATCGGTACCACCTGGACCGACACCTATCAGTATCAGTACAAGGACACTGAATCCGGCTCCCTCTCGGACCTGAGCGCCTTTTATGGTCTGACACTCGGCAACGGGGTTAAGATCGGAGCCCGGATGGGCCAAGTCAACGCAAAGCATGGCGAAACATGGGAATGGGGTTACAGCGGGGACGAGCAGGGCACCGGTTATCACGACACCTACCGGTACTTGAATCTTAGCGATGGATCAGACAGTGCCTCCACCCTCCGGCTGGAGGTGGGTGCTCAACTGGCCTCGGGCGATTGGACGATCGACCTGAGCGGCAAGCTTCTCTCGGAGAAGGCGGAAACTGAATACGTAGACAAGTACTCCTGGGACGAAACTTGGTTGACAGATGAGTATTGGAACTACCTCTATAGTGACGAGTACTCCTACACAGCAAACCTGCCCACTTATGGATTGATGGGTCGCGCCAGTAAGCCGGCGACGCTCTTCGGCCAGGACGCTGTGGTGCGCCTCTTCGCCGGCGCCACGACTGGTTCGGGATCAATAGACGGCTCCGACCTGTATAAGTACAACAACTCCGACTCTTCCGGCTACAAATACCTCTATACCTATGAGCACGACCTGAGCGGCGACATCAGCGCCAACACCTACACCCTCGGTGGCGGATATCAGGTTGCCCTGGGCGAAGAGACCACCCTGGGTCTTGGTCTCAAGGCCCTCAGTGGCAAGTCGAAGACCATTTGGAAGCAGGGTGGGGGAGTCGCAACGGTGGACGACAACGGAACCAAGACGGTGATCGAGCATAACGACCCCCAGGAGACCACCGTCGAGTCCGAATACCTCCAGGTGAGCATCCCCGTGGGGCTGGAGCACCGCCTCACTGATCGGCTCACCCTTCGGCTCGGAAGCGAGGCTTTCCTGGTGAACAAGGAGAACTACAGCATCAAGTGGAAGGGGACAGATGCCCCAAATACCGTCAATGGCACACAGCTGCCCGGTGACGTCTATGAGTACTCCGAGGAGTACTCAGGGGAAAGTTCCAATACCAAGGCGGTCTACACTGCAGGGATCGGCTATCGTCTAAGCGATAACATCCAACTCGATGCGGTCCACGTGACGAATCTGGTGGATCTTCGGAACTGGCTCATCTCGGCCACCATCAAGTTCTGACAGACCAAGAGTACTATAGCCACAGTGACAACGGGAGAGCCGGGGGAACGCCCGGCTCTTCTTCATGGATCACGCCATGGATCACGCCCTGCAGGGGCGGGCGGAGTGGGCGTCGAGCCAGGCGGCGACCTCCTCGCGGGCCTGCGCCTGGCAGTCCTCGTTGAAGATCTCGTGGTAGGCGCCGTCGTAGACCACGAGCTTCTTGTCCTGGGAACCCAGGCGGGCGAAGAAGTCCCGGATACCCTCGGGGTCGACCAGCGCGTCGTCTCCCGCCTGCAAGACCAGGGCCGGAAGGGTCGTCGAAGAAGCCCGCTGGTTCACCTCGGCCATCTTGCGGACCAGCTCCATGTACCACTGGAGGGTCACCTGGCCGAAGCAGAGAGGGTCCGCCCGGTAGGCCGCCACCACCCGGCGGTCGTGGGCGAGCGCCTCAGGCCGCAACCAGCTGGAAAGCTGCAAATGGGGTATGACGGGGTGGAGCTGACGGGCCAGCCACTGCTTCCACCGCGGCGGGACCACCCTCAGCTTCAGGCACGGCGAGGAAAGGATGAAGCCCGTCAGGCGGTTCGAGTAGCTCTGGGCGAAGGCCGCGGCGATCAACCCGCCGAGGCTGTGCCCCAGGACGAAGGCCGGCCCAGGGAAGTTGCGGACGTCGACCAGCGCCCGCAAGTCGTCGGTGTAGTCTTCGAAACGGTCTACGTGCCCCCGCAGTCCGTCGGTCCTCCCGTGGCCGCGCAGGTCGTGGAGGAGAACCTCGTATCCCCGGTCCACGAGGAACTCCGCCAAGCGCCGGTGGCGGCCGGAGTGTTCGCCGACCCCGTGGACGATGGCGACTAATCCCTTCGGCGGCGCTCCGGTGGGACGAAGTTCCCAGTAGTGGAGGCGCCCCGGGCCGCGAGGCAGGTATCCTTCCCAGTCAAACATCGGACCGTCCTCCCTCAACCTGCGCCACCTCCAGGGTGATGCACCAAATCTCCGCCGGCATCCTCCCACCCCCCGCCTGGATGGTTCTGGATGGGAGACAGTCTTCCTTCTTTTACTTCGACCCGCGGGAGCCGACGAGTGTCCGGCTGCCATTTTGGACAATCTACGCGGCGGACCCCGAACCAAGTGAAAGAGAGGGAAGGACTTGACCAAGACCATCTTTGTCGGAAACTTGCCCTGGGAGGTGACGGAGCGGGAACTCGCCGAGGTCTTCGGCCAGTACGGCACGGTGGAAGCGAGCCGGATCGCCCTGGACCGGGAGACTCACCGCTCGCGGGGCTTCGGCTTCGTCGAGATGAACGACACCGGTGCCGACCGGGCGATCGAGGCACTTCACAACTCAGAGTGGGGAGGACGGCGGCTGATCGTCAACCCGGCGAAGGAACGGCCCTCCCGGCGGTGGTAGTCCCCCGCCCGGCAGGGTTGAACCACAGGTACCTCGAATAATTCGAGGGCATGGCAGCCGGAGTGGGTCCACGAGGGGAGGAGAGGCGAAATGAGCGCCCGGCGGGTGGACGCCGTCTTTCTCCTGGTAACCTGCCTCTTCTTCCTCTCCCAGTACACCTACGCTCCGTTCCTCACCCCCTACGTCGGCGTGCTCGGCGGGTCGCTGGCGATGACCGGCCTGGTAGCCGGCTCTTACGGGGCGCTGCAGTTCCTCTTGCGCATCCCGCTCGGCCTGTGGTCCGACCGCCTGGCCCGGCGGAAGCCGTTCGTAGTCGCCGGGGTTCTCCTGGCCGGGATCAGCGCCCTCGGCCTGGGCCTGGCCTCCACCCCCTGTCATCTTCTCTTCTTTCGCTCCCTGTCGGGGGTCGCCGCAGCCACCTGGGTGCTCTTCACGGTGTTCTACACCAGCCTCTTCCCCTCCGCGGAAACCGGCAAGCGGACCGGCCTGCTCACCTTCGCCGCCTCCAGCGGCCAGCTGGCCGGCAACCTGGCCGGCGGCTTCCTGGCCGAGCGCGGGGGGTGGACCGCTCCCTTCTTCGGCGCGGCGATGGCCGGAGCGCTCACTGTCCCCCTCGTCCTGGCTGTTCCGGAGACAAGGACGGGAGAACAGAGAAAGACCGGAGAGGCGGTCGAGCCGGCCCTCCGGCAGTGCGCCCGGCCGGCCATCCTCGAACCGTCCCTCCTGGCTCTGCTCACCCATTTCATTTTCTACGCCACCATCCTGGGCTTCACCCCGGTCTACGTCACCTCGCTCGGACTCTCCAAGCTCACCCTCGGGGTGCTGAGCACGGCGAGCGGCCTGGCGTACGTCCTGGGAACCCTTCTGGCCACTCGGGCGGAGATGCGGCAGCTTCCCTGGCGCTTCCTGGTCGGGGCCAGCTTCGCGGCGATGGCGCTCGCCGTCTGGGCTACTCCGTTCTCCCGCACCGCCGGCCAGTTGGCCGCCGGCTTCATCGCGCTCGGCTTCTGCCGTGGAACTACATACCCGGTGCTCATGGCCGCCGCCTTGCGGGCCTCGCCTCCCGCCTACACCGCCACGGCGGTCGGCCTTTTCCAGGCCATCTACGCCGTCGGGATGTTCGCCGGGCCGGCGCTGGCCGGGGTGGTGGCCCAGCGCCTG
>DYFA01000062.1 GCA_020725425.1 Aneurinibacillus sp. | reverse complement strand
GCCTGGTCGGCGATGGCCCGGGTGATCGCCTGCCGGATCCACCACGTGGCGTAGGTGGAGAACTTGTAGCCCTTCCGGTAGTCGAACTTCTCGACCGCCTTGATCAGGCCCAGATTGCCCTCCTGGATGAGGTCGAGGAAAAGCATCCCCCGGCCGACGTAGCGCTTGGCAATGCTGACCACGAGCCGCAGGTTGGCCTCGGCCAGTCGGCGCTTGGCCTTCTCGTCGCCCTGTTCGATGCGCTTCGCCAGCTCCACTTCTTCTTCGGCGCTGAGCAGCGGAACCCGCCCGATTTCCTTGAGATACATGCGGACCGGGTCGTCCAGGCTCACGCCTTCCGGCACGCTCAGGTCGAGGTCGGCCGTGTCTTCCTCGGGCTCGCCGTCGCTTTCGAGGGTGTCAGGCTCGCCTCCCTCGCCGTCGGCGACGATGTCCACCCCCGCCTGGGCGAAACGCTCATAGATGCTGTCGATGGTCTCCGAGTCCAAATCGACGTCCTGGAGCGAGTCCATGATCTCGCGGTAGGACAGGGCGCCCTGTTTCTTCCCCCGCTGCAGCAGTTCCTTGAAGCCGGGAATGGCCATCAACTCCTTGCCCTTGCTCACGGTCTCCCCTCCTTTCCCTGCCGGATTCAACCCTGTTCACGGTCTTGCCACCATCTATATTCAACAAGCAGGCGGTTGAGCCGGTTCAGGTCGCCGGCCCCCGCCGCGTCCTCCACGGCCCGCTCGAACTGGGCCGCCGTCCTCTCCCGTCGGCGCTGCCCGAACCGCCGGAAGAAGGCGTGCGGCTCCACCGCCTGCAGGTGGGTGTCGTCGGCCAGCCAGAGCGCCGAGAGCATGGCCCGGGTCTCCTCCGCCATTCCGTCCAGCAACCCGGCGGGGTCGACCGGTTGTCCACCCGCGCCCGCCTCGAGCACGGCAGCGGCGATTGCGCGCAGGGCCGGATTCTCCAGGTCCTCCAACGAAACCTCCCGAGCGAAAGTTCCGGCCGCTTCGGGGTGGAGCAGGAGGACCTTGACCACCTCCCGCTCATCCGGCGAGCGGCTTGCCTTCACCCTGGATAAGTCCTGTTTATTCTTTACCCGCCGCGGAAGAATATTCCTCCCGACGGCTCTCCTACCCCCCTGAGCAGCGCTTAGCCGGGCCAGCTCAATCTCGAGCGCTCCCACGCTGACTCCCAGCGCCGCCGCGGCCCGGGGGAGGTATTCCTCCCGCGCCACCGCGCTCTCGATCGCCGAGAGTACCGGCAGCACCTCGCGCACCGCCTGGACCTTGCCCTCCGGCGAGGTCAGGTTGTGCCGGCGGGCCACGACCCCCAGCTTATAGTCGACCAGCGCCTCGGCGGCGGCCAGCCGCTGCTCGAACTCGGCGGCGCCCCGGGTGCGCAAGACGCTGTCCGGATCCTCGCCCGCCGGCAGCGTGACCACCTTCACCCGGAACCCGGCGGCCGAAAGGAGGTCCAGTCCCCGCCAGGTCGCGGCCTGCCCCGCGGCGTCGGCGTCGTAGGCGATGCGGGCCTCGGCAGTGCAGCGGGCCAACAGCCTTGCCTGGGCCTCAGTCAGGGCGGTGCCGAGCGAGGCGACGGCTTGGCGGAAACCGTGCTGGTGGCAGGTGACCGCGTCGAGGTAGCCTTCGACCACCAGAGCGTACCCGGCCTCGCGGATCCCTTCTGCCGCCAGATGCAGCCCGTACAGTGTCTCTCCTTTGTGAAAGAGCCCAGTCTCCGGCGAATTCAAGTACTTCGGCTCCGCCTCGTCGACGGCCCGCCCCCCGAAGCCAAGAGCCTGGCCCCGTGCATCCCGGATCGGGAACATCAGTCGGTTGCGGAACCGGTCGTAGTATCCCCCATCTCGCCGGCGGAGGAGCAAACCGGCCTCCTCCGCCACCGCCGGTTCAACCTGCCGCTTGGCCAGAAACTTGGCTAGCCCGTCCCAGGCATTGGGGGCAAAACCAATCTCGAAGCGTTCGAGGACGGCTCTATCGAGACCCCGCTGCCGGGCGTAGGCCCGCCCCGCTTCACCGGCCTCATGGCGGCTCAGCACCGTCTGGTAGAAGCGGATGGCCAGCTCGACCACGGCCTGCAACCGCGCCCGCCGTTCCCGCCGCGCTTTGGCCATTGGGCTCTCCTGCGGCTCGGGCAGCGGGATGCCGGCCCGTTCGGCGAGCAGCTTCAGGGCGGCTGGGAAATCCAGGTTTTCAATCTTCATGATAAAGTGAAAGACGTTTCCGCCCGCCTGGCACCCGAAGCAGTAGAACAGCTGCTTGTCCGGGGAAACCGTGAACGAGGGGGTTTTCTCGCTGTGAAAGGGGCAGAGCCCCTTGTACGTATGCCCCGCTCGCTTCAGCCGGACGTACCCGGAAACGACCTCCACCAAATCGTTGGCTTCCCGAACCCGGTCGATCAGTTGAGCATCCCTGGGGCTCTCCACGGCACCCTCCCCCGCCGGGCGGAAGACGTCACCCTTTAATTCGAGGTACCAGCCGGCATCCCTTCCCGGAGGCGAACAGAATATCGGTCAATAGCGTCCCCACCCCGCCGGCAGGAACAACCGCTCATACTCGGCCAGGGCGAAACGGTCGGTCATTCCGGCCACGTAATCCGCCGCCCGCCGGGTGACCTCCGCCGACTCCCCTCCTTCCGCATCTCCTCCCACACCCAGGTCCGAGGGACAGGCGACGTAGTGTTGGTAAAGCGCCACCAGCAGCGCTTGGGCCTTCCCCTCGTCCCGCTTCGCCTCGGATCCGATGTACACGTGGCTGAAAAGGAAGGTGCGCAGCTCGTTCATGGCTTCCCAGACCTCGCTGCTCATCCGCACTGCCGGTTCGTCCCAGCTTGTGGCCACCAAATCCCTGACCATCAAGTCAATCCGGGAGGCGCCGGTCTTCCCCAGAACCTGGAGCACCTCAGCCGGGAGATCCTCGGGGCGCAGCACGCCCGCCCGGACAGCGTCGTCCACGTCGTGGTTGAGGTAGGCGATGCGGTCGGCGAACCGGACGATTTGGCCCTCCAGGGTCGCCGGCTGGTTCGGGCCCGTGTGGTTGAGGATCCCGTCCCTCACCTCCCAGGTCAGGTTGAGGCCCGGATAACGCTCCGACCGCCGCTCCAGCACCTCCACCACCCGCCGGCTCTGTTCGTTGTGGCAGAACCCCCCTGGCACCACCCGATTCAGCGCCTCCTCCCCCGAATGGCCGAAGGGCGTGTGGCCCAGATCGTGGCCGAGGGCGATGGCCTCTGTCAGGTCTTCGTTCAGCCGGAGCGCCCGGGCGGCGGTCCGGGCGATCTGGGCCACCTCGAGGGTGTGGGTCAGGCGTGTCCGGTAGTGGTCGCCTTCCGGGGCGATGAAGACCTGAGTCTTGTGTTTAAGCCGGCGGAAGGCCTTGCAGTGGATGATCCGGTCCCGGTCTCGCTGGAAAGCGGTCCGGAGGTCGCATTCCGCATCGGGATAGGCGCGGCCCAGCGTCTCCGCCGCCAGGGCCGCCCCCGGTCGCAGGCGGCGCCGTTCCTCCTCCTCCTGCATCAGCCGGATGGTTCCCCGCTCCATCGGCTCGTCTCCCCCTCGCCCGGGAACGGCTACCTAAAACCGTCCCAGCAACATCAAGCTCCCGATGACGATAAAGCCCAACGCCGCCGCGGTGTGGAGGTAGGCCGCCGGGATGATCCGGGCGAGCGCCCCGCCGGCCAGGACGCCCACCGCCGAGGTGAGGACGAGAGCCGAGGCGGCCCCGGCGAAGACCGGCCAGGGATTGCCGTGTTCGGCCGCCAGGCTCATCGTGGCCAGCTGCGTCTTGTCTCCCAGTTCGGCCAGGAAAATCAGCCAGAATGTGGTCAGAAACGTCTTGAGCACGAGACCCCCCTCCTCCTTCGTCCACGGCGCACAGGATCGGCAACCTGGAACCGAAAAGGGGGTCCCGGCGGCGCCGGAACCCCCTCAGGAACTCGGCGTTCAGGCCTTCTTCGCTTTCAGTTCGGCGTGGGCCGTAGCCATCCTGGCCACCGGCACCCGGTACGGCGAGCAGGAGACATAGTCCAGCCCGACCCGGTGGAAGAAGAAGATGGAGGCGGGATCGCCGCCGTGCTCACCGCAGACGCCGCACTTCAGCCCAGGGTTGGTGGACCGCCCGCGCTCGACGCCCATCTGCACCAACTGGCCGACCCCCTCTTGGTCGATCGACTGGAAGGGGTCCTTCTCCAAAATCCCCTGCTCGATGTAGACGGGCAGGAACTTGCCGGCGTCGTCCCGGGAGTACCCGAAGGTCATCTGAGTCAGGTCGTTGGTGCCGAAGGAGAAGAACTCCGCCTGCTGGGCGATCTTGTCCGCCACGAGCGAGGCTCGGGGCACCTCGATCATCGTGCCGACGGAGTAGTGGACGCGCACTCCGTACCGTCTCATGACCTCCTCCGCCACCCGGACGGCGTTCTCCTTGAGGATCCGCAACTCCTCGACCGTTCCAACCAGGGGGATCATGACCTCTGGAAAGACGCTCAGCCCCTCTTTGGCCAGCTCGCAGGCGGCCTCGAAGATCGCCTGCACCTGCATGTCGTAGATCTCGGGGAAGGTGATACCGAGGCGGCAGCCGCGGTGGCCCAGCATCGGGTTGAGCTCCTGAAGCGCCCGCACTTTCTGGCGGACCTCCTCGTAGGATTTGCCCATCTCCTGGGCCAGCGCCCGCTGCTGGTCCTCCTCGTGGGGCAGGAACTCGTGCAGCGGCGGATCCAGAAGCCGGATCGTCACCGGGAGGTCCTTCATCTCCCGGAAGATCTCCTTGAAGTCACCCTTCTGCATCGGCATGATCCGGGCGAGCGGCTTCTTCCGCTCCTCCGCGTTGTCGGCCAGGATCATCTCCCGCACCGCCCTGATCCGGTCTTCGGCGAAGAACATGTGCTCCGTCCGGCAGAGGCCGATCCCCTCGGCGCCGAACTCCCGGGCCACCCGGGCGTCGACGGGGGTGTCGGCGTTGGCCCGCACCCGGGGATGAGCCGGCCGGAACTCCTCCGCCCAGTCCAGAATGGTGGCGAAGTCGCCGGAAAGCGCGGGCTCGACCAGCGGCACCTCGCCCAGAATGACCTCCCCGGTGGTGCCGTTGAGGGTGAGCCAGTCCCCTTCCCGCACGGTGACGTCGCCGACGGTGAAGTACCTCTCCTCCTCATTCACCCGGATCGCCTCGCATCCGGCTACGCAGCATTTGCCCATGCCCCGGGCCACCACGGCGGCGTGGGAGGTCATGCCTCCCCGAGCGGTGAGGATCCCCTGAGCGACGTGCATCCCACCGACGTCCTCCGGCGAGGTTTCGGTCCGCACCAGGATGACCTTCTTCTCGCCCTTGGCCACCCATCTCTCAGCGTCGCTGGCGTGGAAGACGATCTTCCCGACGGCGGCACCGGGCGAGGCGGGCAGGCCTTTGGCGATCGGCTTGACCTTCACCTGGGGGTCGATGATCGGGTGCAGCAGCTCGTCGATCTGCTTCGGCGTCACCCGCAGGACCGCCGTCTTTTTGTCAATCAGGCCTTCCTTGACCATGTCGACCGCCATCTTGACCGCCGCCATGGCCGTGCGCTTGCCCACCCGGCACTGCAGCATGTACAGCTTGCCTTC
>DYFA01000009.1 GCA_020725425.1 Aneurinibacillus sp. | reverse complement strand
GTCCGGCGGGTCTGAGTCTTCCGCCCTTCCAGGATGGGCTCAACGTGCTCCGGCTTGAAGAGGATCATCGCCGCACCTCGATCCGGAGACACGTCACACTGGGCGGGAGGGCCAGCAGACCCAGAGCCACCGCCGCCACCTTGGGGCGGATCGTCGGGGCGTTCTCCACCCGGGCCGGCTCCTCGACCGTCATCCCTCATTCCTCCTCTCGCCACGTCTTGCCCAGCACCCGGGCAAGCGTCTCACCGGCGCTGTCGAGCCACACGCACTGGTCCATGCTCGGATCGGCGGCTAGCAGCAGGTCGTCAAAAGCACTATTACAAGCTCTCTCCAACGCCGCTATCCGCCGCCGGTCGTCGTCCCGGGCGCCGGCCACGAGCGCGGCGAACAGAACCACGGCCACGCCCGGGAGGACGAACGCCGCCACCAGAAGCCACCACCAGGGAACCATCACGCCACCCCCTCTTCGGCCATCAGCCGGTCCACCACCGCCAGGTAGTCCAGGACCACCCGGCCGCCCATCTGAACCTGCCATTCCGGATGCTCCGCAGCAAGCTCGCGCCAGCCGATTGACGCCCGCCGGGACTCCATCTTCGCCCGCAGCCAGGCCCCCCATGGCACCACGAAAAACCGGCTCATCTGGAATCCCACCAGGATGAGGCTGATCCCGCCGTTGTTCATCCAGTCCGTGAGGAGCTCCGCCTGGTGGGGCTCAACCCGATCCCAACGCACCCGGTCCGCCGAGCAGTGCTTGGCGTCGAACGCGATGGGCTTCCCCCGGTAGACGCCCAGGAAGTCCACGGCCGCCTTATGCTCTACCTTGGCGCTGCGGATTCGCCCCTCGCCATCCCGGAGCGGAAGCCACGCCGTCGGCACCTTGTGGACCACTGCGACTCCCCGAGCTCGGTACTGCGCGTTGGCGAGCTCGATGAGCTCCTCGAAGGAGCGGCCACGGTTGGCGCGGCCGTCGATCCTCACCCCGCACACCGGAGCCGCCCCCTCTC
>DYFA01000061.1 GCA_020725425.1 Aneurinibacillus sp. | reverse complement strand
CGGGCACGCCTCCACGCACGCCGGGTAGCTGCACTGCCGACACTGCTCCTGGCTCACGTCCTCCGGATACCGCCCGAACGGGTTCTGCAAAACCTGGATCCGCGACAGCGACAGGTTCTCCTTCCCCTCGTGCACCAGGGAACAAGCCAGCATACACGAAACACAGCCGGCGCACTTCTTGGTGTCCACCAGGAGGTACCCGCCGGACGCCGGGATCGCCACCATCCCCTCGCCCAGGTACAGAAGGCGCGGCAGCGCATCGCCCAGGCCCAACCCCACGGCGAAGGCGCTGGCCAGCTTCAGAAACTCTCGACGCGAGACCTCTCTCGTCTCCGACTGCCTTTCGCCCCGCTCATCCATCCCGTCTCGCTCCTTTCGCGGTCTTCAGGACTCGCAATTATGCCAATATTCCCATCAAACCGCGAACCCTGCCGCATACTGCATGTTGTCTCTTCTCGGACAGCGATTGTCAATTTTCGGACACATGGTGGCCGCGAAAGGGACGAAATGGCTCGCGGGATTTGGCACGAAGTCAGAGGTGGGATCACAGGGTGGGCAAGGGACTACTCCCGCCACAACACCGCAGTAGTCTCCTCCGGCGCCGGGCGATCGGAAGAGGGGGCCTCCTGGATTCCGTCTTCCGGCAGGTTCTTTCTCATCTCCTCAATGATCAGCCGGTCGAGTTGCTGCGCCAATTGAACTACTTCCGGATCGTTAAGTTTGTCCAGGCGGTCCAGCAACAGGTTGAGCTTCTGGCGGAGCTGTTCAAGCTCCTTCAGGTCTTCCGCCATAAAGACTTCACCGGTCCTCCGCCCGGCTGTTGCGCACCGGCGCGCCCGACGGGTCCCGGTGTTGCGGCGGCGCCGGGCGCGCCGCCGACTGACAGAACAGTTGCCTGGTATCGGCGCCGAAGAACCTGGCTATGCGCAATGCCACAGGCAACGACGGATTGCGCGTCCCTCGCTCGATCAACGTGTAGAACGACCTGGAGATGCCGACCGCTTCCGCCACGTCCTTTTGGGAAAGGCCCGCTCGTCGGCGGGTCTCAATCAGTGCCTTCCGCACAGGTCGACCTCCTCCTGAGGGCTATCCAGGAAAAACCTTCACTGCCATTATATGTTGCATGAGGCAACAGGTCAAGGGGTTATCCCGAATTTGTTGACGGCATGCAACATATGTTGCCGGCTGCAACAGTGTACTATAGAATTTGGCTGGGAGAGAAGGAGCAGGGAGCATGTCCGTTCTTGGCAAAAGACTAAAGGAACTGCGGGAGGGGCGACAGCTGCTGCAGAAGGAGCTGGCCGACGCGCTGGGGATTTCGCGCAACACCCTGGCTTCCTGGGAAACCGGCCACCGGACGCCGGAGATGTCCGCGGTTCAGAGGCTCGCCGATTACTTCGGGGTCAGCCTCGATTACCTGCTCGGCCGGAGCGACCCGTGGCAGACGGCCGAATCCCCCGTCAGCTACCCTTCTCCAGGCGCGCCGAACGAGATGCTCCGCCTTCCCGTGGTCGGAGCGATCCGGGCCGGCGAGCCGGTTCCTGCCGCCGATAGCGTGGAAGGCCACGTTTCCGTCCCCGCTGAGGACGTCCAGGACGGAGAGTACTTCTTCCTGCGGGTCAAGGGTGACGCCATGACCGGCGCCCGCATCCACGGCGGAGACCTGGTGCTCGTCCGGAAGCAGCCGGAGGTGGAGGACGGAGACATCGCCGTAGTGCTCGTAGGGAACGACGACGAGGCCATTCTGAGACGGCTCCACCGGACCAACGGCAAGTGGCTGCTCCAGCCCGAGAATCCCATGCTCCGCCCGGCTGTGGTCCCCCGGCGCCAGGTGAAGATCATCGGGAAGGTCGTGCGGGTCCAGTTCGAGCTGCGATAACAGAAAAGGGTTCCGGGTGCTCTCACTGCTCCCGAAACCCCTGCTAAACCTGGAGCCGATGGTCGGACTCGAACCGACGACCTGCGCATTACGAGTGCGCTGCTCTACCGGCTGAGCTACATCGGCCAAGGCGGAAAGACGCAGACCGCCGCGCTGTCGAGTCCTAATTATACTACCGCCGGGAGGGGCCGTCAACCGCCGGGCCCGCCGTCGCGTGACGCCGCGGCGCTCAGGTCTCGGCCGGAGCCGCCGCCAGGACCTCGGCGGACTCGGGAACGGCGCTCAGGCCGACCTCGCGGGCAGCCGACGGGGCGGGCTCGCTCGCCGGGAGCTCAAGCACCCGCCGGCGCATGTCCGCCACGAACTCCTCCATCCGGGTGTTCAGGCGCCTCTCCCAGGTCTGATCGAGTTCCTTGACCACGTCCTCGAGGCGTTGCGCGATCTGGGCGGACATCCGTCGCAGGTGGGTCGCCAGGCTCATGTCGATGACCCGGTGGCCGATCATGACCACCAGCCCGCCGAGCAGGGAGGGATCGAGCTCGACTTCGATCAGGACCTCCCGCTGATAAGCCCGCCGCACTTTGTCGGCGATCGCCTTGACGATCTCCGGAGAGAGCGGCTCGACGCTGCGGACCGTCACCCGCAGGTCCGACCGGTAAAGCGGGCGCATCTCCGCCAACTCCGGAACGGTTGCGGTGACGCCCTCGGCTTTGGCAATGTGACGCCGCCAGTTCTCCATGCCGCTCTACTCCTTTCCTGCCGCCAGCCCCGCAACGCTGAGCGCCGGAGACCCCTCGGCTCTGGCCCAGCCTTCCAGAGCTTGAAGATGGCTCCCGATGATCTCCTGAACCGCCCGGCCGTAACTCCGGAACCGGCCGGCCAGGCTCAGGTCGATCACCCGGTCGGGCAGGTGGACCACCATTCCGCCGATGATGGCCGGGTCGACTTCAAACACCACTTCCACGGCGTCACCGACCAGTTTCCGGATCTTGGCGGCGGCCTCTTGGCGCAGCTGGGAACTGATGTCCCCCGCGGTCACCACTCGGGCCACCGGGTGGCCAAGAGGCGCGCCCCGCTCGGCCTTTTCCTGAGCATTCCCCACAGCAACCCCCTCCTCGCAGCTTGTGAAGGCGTTCACGAATGCGGCTGAAAAAACCTGCTAGCGCTCTAGCAGGCTGCTTGCAGTGGATTCACTTCAAAAAGAGTTACATCGGTTTCGGCAGCTTTTGTCCTTCTTTAGCTTCGTACTGGACTCTGGCTTTGCAGATCTCACAGACGTAAGGGCGCTTGTTGCGCTTGCCGCGCCCGCGGGGCCTCTCCTCCCCCGGCTCCAAGGGTTCAGCGGGTTCGGGCTTGCCACAGATTAGGCATCTTCTCGGCATGCTCACCGACCACCCCCCGTCACAGCCAGTATACGCGTTCTATCGACAAGTAGAGCTCCTGTTTTGCCAATTCTTCGACAAAACCTTCATCTTTCCTCCTGGAAAGGCAACGGCCTGACAAAAATACCGCGACGCTGCGGAACCCCCGGGCTCCGGCAATGATAGGGGGGACCAGGAGGAGCTAAGGATCAAGCTCGGGTTCGAGAGGATCTAGACCGGAGAGGGCCTGGGAGAAGTGCCAGGCCGCCGCCTCCTTCCTGCCTGAGTCGGCGCAGATGGCGGCCAACGCCTCATGGCAGGCCAGGCGGAGGGTGTCGTTGGAGGTCAAGAGGAGCGCCTCGCGGAAGTAGCGCTCAGCCCGGCTGTTTCGCCCCTCGTCCCGGGCCTTGACGGCTGCCCGGACCAGCGCCGCCACGAACGCTTCGAGAAACTGCGTCCGGTCTTCGGGGCGCGCCCGCTCGATGGCCTCCCGGTACTTCGGCAGGGCGGCCGCCAGTTGCTCCCGGCAGGCGGTCACCTCGGCCAGCCCCAGCCGGGCGTAGGCGTTGTCCTCGTCCAGCGAGAGCGCCTGGGTGAACAGCGCCTCGGCGTGGAAGAGCGAGCCCCGCAGGATCTGTCGGAAGCCGTCCCGGGAGAGCGCCAGAGAGATCACGGTCCGCAGTTCGTCCCGCACGTGCAACCTCCTTGACCGGAACTCATCCCCAGAAGAGGCGGGCTGCCCAGTCGGCCGCCCGCAGGAGCCACGTCGGATAGACGCCCAAGAGTAGCGTGCCCAGGAGGGAGAGGGCGATTGCCAGGAGGGTGGTGGGAGCAACCCCGGCCAGGATGGCTGGACTGGTTTGTTCTGCCGGAGCCGGAGCGGGGCTGCCGGGGGCGGCCAGGGCGGCAGGCGGCTCTACATACATCACCCGCGCCACGTTGAGGTAGTAGTAGACGGAGACGACACTCAGCGCGGCGCCGATCAGCGCCAGCCACACCTGCCCCGCGTCGACCACCGCCATGAAGAGAGTCAGCTTGCCGATGAACCCGGCGAGCGGGGGGATGCCTCCGAGGGACAGGAGGGCGATGAGCAGGGCGGCGGCGAGGAACGGCGCCCGGCGGGCCAGTCCCCCGAAGCCGGCCAGGTCGGTCCGGCCGGAGGCCTCCTCCCAGGCCGCCACTACGAAGAAGGCGGTGAGGTTGGAGAGGGTGTACAGGGCGGCGTAAAACAGGGCCGAGGAGAGGCCGGGCCGGCTCATGGCGGCAAGGCCCAGAAGCAGGTATCCCGCCTGGGAGATGCTCGAATAGGCCAGAAGCCGCTTTAGATCGGTCTGGGGAATCGCCGCCAAGTTTCCGAAGACGATCGTCGCCGCCGCCACCACCGCAAAGACGAAAGACCAGCCCGCGGCCAGGGCGCCGAGGGCGACGGTGAAGACCCGCAGGGCGACGGCGAACCCGGCGGCCTTCGAGGCGACGGCGAGATAGGCCACGACCGGCGTCGGCGCCGCCTCGTACACATCCGGCGACCAGAAGTGGAACGGCACTATCGCCAGCTTGAACCCGAACCCGGTCAAGAGAAAAAGGCCGGCGAGCAGGAGAAGCGGCGACCAGGCGGTGGCGCCGAGCCTCACCCCGATCTCCTCCAGGTTGGTGGTGCCGGTGAAGCCGTAGAGGAAGCTCATTCCATACAGGAGGAAGGCCGCCGAGACACCTGCCGAAAGCACGTACTTCAGTGTCGCCTCGAGCGAGCCGGGCCGCTCCGGTTGCAGGCCGGCCAGGGTGAAGAAGGTGACGACGGAGGCCTCGAGCGCCAGGTAGAGGGAGATCAGTTCCCCGGCCGAGACCATCAGCATGAGGGCCGCCGTCTCCAGAAGCAGGAGGGCGTGGAAGTCGGGGGCTGTCTCGGGGTTCCGCCGCACCCACCCGGCCGCCCCCCAGAACGCGAGCAGCGCCGTCCCGAGGAAGAGCGCCTTGAAGTAGAACGCCAGGGGGTCCAGGAGAAACGTCCCGCCTAGGAAAGAGAGGTTCTCCTCGTGGAGCGGCCAGAGCGCCCAGCCGGCCAGGAGGAGAGAGAGGGAGGCGAAGGCGGTGAGTCCGGGGAGGCGCCTTCCTGTCACCTTCAGGAGCAGGAGCAGCAGGGCCGTGACCGCCAGGATCAGTTCGGGGGCGAGGTACCGGGTGTGCATCAAGGCATCCCCCCCATGCGGGTGACGAGCGGCTGCACGCCTGTGCTGATCAGCCCTACCAGCGGCTGGGGCAGAAGGCCGAAGCCGACCAGCACCCCGAGAAGCAGGAAGAGCCCCACGAGGTCCACCGTCCGAGCGTCCTTCGCCCCGGCGTAGCGCTCCTGAGGGGGGCCGAAAAAGACCTGCTGGGTTGTGCGCAGAATGTAGGAGGCCGTGACCACGATGGCGGCTATACCGAGGACGGCCAGAGCCGGGAAGCGGCGGAAGGCCCCGAAGAAGACCAGCACCTCGGCGACGAAGGAAGAGAGGCCCGGCAGACCGAGAGAGGCCAGGGCGGCGATGGCAAAGGTGGTGGCGGCGACCGGCATGGCCTTCGCCAAGCCCCCCAGGGCCGCGATCTCGCGGGTGTGCGCCTGGGCGTAGACGTGGCCGACCAGAGCGAAGAAGAGCCCCGTCATGACGCCGTGGGAGAACATCTGGAAGACGGCGCCGGTCAGGCCGGCGGCAGTGAACGAGGCGATCCCGAGCAGGACGTAGCCCATGTGGCTCACCGAGGAATAGCCGATGACGTACTTCAGGTCCTTCTGGGCGAGGGCCACGTAGGCGCCGTAGAGGATGTTCACGGTGCAGAGGGCGGCGATGAGCGGCGACCAGGCCCGGGCGGCCGTCGGGAAGAGGGTAAGAGCCACGCGGATGACGCCGTACGCCCCGAGCTTCATCAGGACGCCGGCATGGAGCATGGAGACGGCAGTCGGGGCCGCCGCGTGGCCGTCCGGCGACCAGGTGTGGAAGGGCCACATCGGCACCAGCACCGCAAAGCCCAGGAAGAGAAAGGGGAAGAGGCGCCGTTGCAAGGCGGGGTCGAAGCGCAGACCCGAGATGGCGAGGAAGTCGAAGGTGAGCATCCCGGTCGAGAAGTAGACCAGGATGACGCCGAGGATGAGCAGGACCGACCCGGCGAGCAGGTAGAGCGTGAGCTTGTAGGCGGCGTACTCCTTGCGCGTGGAGCCCCAGACGGCGATCAAGAGGTACATCGGAATAACGGCCAGCTCGTAGAAGCTGAGGAAGAGGAGGAGGTCGAAGGAGACGAAGACCCCGAAGACGCCGGTTACAAGGACCAGAAGGAGCACGAAGAATTCCTTGTCCCGCTCCTCCATCCGCCAGGAAGCGAAGACCCCGGCGAAGAGGACCAGGGCGGTGAGCAGCACCATGGCGAGGGATATCCCGTCGGCGCCGACCAGGTAGAAGGCGCCGAGGACGGGTATCCAGCGGAGGCGGGTGAGGAACTGGACGCCCCCCAGGCGCTGGTCGTAGGCGAAACAGAGGTACACGGCGAGTGCCAGGGAGAGCCCGGAGGCGAGGGCCGCCACGACCCTGATCGCCAGGCGCCGGTTGGCCGGAAGGAGGAGCAGCAGAGAGGCGGCGGCCAGAGGAGCGAAGACCATCGCCGTCACCATCGGCCCATCCCTCCTGCAGGGTAAAGTTCGAGGCCGTGCCAGAGCCAGGCCGCCAGGGCCAGGAAGACGGCGGCTACCAGGTAGAGCAGGTACCGTTGCACCCATCCGCCCTGCACCCGCCGGAGGGTCCGGCCGGAGAGGAGGACGACCCCGGCCACCCCGTTGACGAGCCCGTCCACCGCGGTGCGGTCGAACCGGTGGAGGGTCGCCGCCAACCCCCGGACCAGGTAGTTCCCGAGGCGGGTGTAAAGGTCGTCCAGGTAGTAGCCGGAGCGGAGGAGGCGGTGGACGGGGCCCAGCGCAGCGACGAGCGGGTCGCGGGCTGGACGGCGGCGCCCGTAGAGCAGCCAGGCGGCTCCGATCCCCGCCAGAGCCAGGGCAGTCGTTCCTCCGGCGAGGGTCTGGTTCAGGTGCTCCTTCACCGGCAGCAAACGTTGGCCGAAGTATCCCAGGACGGCAGCCGGCACGGCGAGCAGGAGCAGGGGGACGGTCATCGCCGGCGGGGCGGCCGCCGCTTCTCGAGGGGCGGGGCCCGGCCGGTGGGCTCGGCCTGGGGAAACAGGGCCTTCCTCCTGAGGGGCGCCGGTGAAGATCAGGAAGAAGAGGCGGGCCAGATAAAAGGCGGTCAAGGCGGAGACGGCGAGGCCCACGGTCAGGAACGCCGCGTGCGGCCGGGAGCCCCGGGCCTGTTCCAGGACGGCCAGGAGGATGGCGTCCTTGCTGTAGAAGCCGGAGAGCGGCGGGACCCCCGCCAGGGAGAGCCCCCCGACCGCGAAGGCCAGGGCGGTGAGAGGCATGGGGCGGGCCAGGCCGCCCATCCGCCAGATATCCTGCTCGTGGTGGCAGCGGCGGATGGCCGCTCCCGCCCCCAGGAAGAGCAGGGACTTGAAGAAGGCGTGAGTGATCAGGTGGAAGACGGCGGCGGTGGAGCTCTGGGCCCCCAGTCCCAGCATCATGAGGCCGAGCTGGGAGACGGTGGAGTAGGCCAGCACCCGCTTGACGTCGTCCTGGGCCGTGGCAGCCGTGGCCCCGAGGAAGGAGGTCACCGCCCCGGCGGCGGCGACGACCAGAAGCGGCAGGCGGCCGGCGACCGCCGGGGCGAAGAGGGGGAAGGCCCGGGCCACCAGGAACACTCCGGCCGCCACCATCGTGGCCGCGTGGATGAGGGCGGAGACCGGAGTGGGACCGGCCATGGCGTCCGGGAGCCAGACGTGGAGCGGAAACTGGGCCGACTTGCCCGCCGCCCCGGCGAAGATGAGCAGGGCAACCAGGCGGAGAACGGCCGGGTCGAGCTCGGGCGCCAGCCAAGCCAGCCGGGTGAAGTCCAGGGTCCGGGCATGCCAGTAGAGGAGCAGAATCCCGAGCAGCAGGCCGAAGTCGCCGAGGCGGGTCGTGACGAAGGCTTTCCGGGCAGCCGCCACCGGGCCCGGTTCCTCGTGCCAGAAGCCGATGAGCAGGAACGAGGCGAGCCCGACCAACTCGTAGAACACGTACAGTTGGAAGAGGTTGGGGGAGAGGACCAGGCCGAACATGGCTGCGGTAAAGAACGAGAGGTAGGCGAAGTAGCGGCTGTACCCCGGGTCGCCCGCCAGGTAGGCCGTCGAGTAGACCTGCACCAGCAGGCTCACCGCCGCTACCACCAGAAGCATCGCCGCAGTCAGCGGGTTGACGGCGAACCCGGCCTCCAGGCGCACCCCCCCAGCCGCCACCCAGGTGTAGGAGGCCACCAGTTCCCCATTAAGCAGCCGGACGGTCAGGAAGAGCCGGGCGGAAGCCACGAGGGACCAGGCTGTCACGGCGATCGCCAGCCCTGCCGCCAGACCAGGGCGGCGGCGGAGGCTCAGTCCCGCCAGGACAAAGGCGAGGGCCGGGAGAACCACGAGCAGGGCAGGCGCGGCGGGAGCAGGGGCGGCCGCGCCCAAAGGCCACGCCAGAGCCTGCCAGAACTCTCTCCCGAGTTGTGCCGGGATGCCGCCCATGCCGCCCTCCTACCCTGAAAGGTCCGTGAACTCCGACAGGTCCACCGAGTTCCGGCGCCGGGCCAGAGCGATGACCAGCGCCAGGCCGACCGCCGCCTCGGCCGCCGCCACGCTCACTGTGAACAGGGCGAAGACCTGCCCCAGGTAGCGGGAGCCGAGGTAGCGGTCGAAGGCCACCAGGTTGAGGTTGACTCCGGCGAGCATCAGCTCCACCGACATCAGCGCCACGATGGCGTTCCGCTTCGCCAGTACGCCGTAGAGGCCCAGGCAGAAGAGGACAGCCGCCAGGATGAGGTAGTGGTGAAGCGGCGGGCTCACGGCTTCAACGCCCCCTTCGCGACGGTGATGGCGGCGATCAGGGCCACCAGGAGGATGAAGCCGGCCACCTCGAAGGGCACCACGTAGCGGGTCAGCATGAGCTCCCCCAGGCTGGCCGCGCTCGTCGCCCGAAGCGGGCCGGGCTCCGGCCAGCGGACCGGGACGAGGCCCCCTGCCAGAAGACCCAGGGCGAGCAAGGCGACGGCGCCGGCCCACAGGCGCTGGCGGTTCGAGAGGTTCGAATGGCCGATGGCGGGCGGGGTGAGCATCACGGCAAAGGCGATGATCACGGCGATGGCCCCGGTGTAGATAAGGATTTGGATCGCCGCCAGGAACTCGGCGCCGAGGGTGAGGTAGACCCCCGCCAGGGCGAAGAAGGACAAGGCGAAGCAGAGCGAGGCGTGAAAGACGTTGGGCAGGGCCATCACGCCCGCCGCCGCCAGGACTGTCACCCCCGCCAGGAACCAGAAGACCGCCGTCATCTCTCCTGCCGGCCGAACGCTACCAGGCCGGCTTCCTCCCGCCGCCGCGTCGCCAGCTCATACCGGGGCGTCATGGCCAGCGCCTTGGTGGGGCAGGCTTCGGCGCACAGCCCGCAGAACAGGCACAGCCCCGGTTCCATCCGGTACTCGGTGACCCGGCGCTTGCCGGCCCCGCTGCCTTCGCCCTTCTCCCACTTAAGGCGGATGACTCTGTTCGGGCAGGCCCGGGCACAGAGTTCGCAGGCGATGCACTTCTCCGGATCGAAGGCGAAGGCGCCCCGGTAGCGCGGGTCAACCGCCGGCTTCACCCTCGGGTACTCCACGGTGACCGGCTTGGCGAAAAAAGTCTGCAGGGTCCGCCGGAGCCCTTTCACCAGCCCCTTGCCTTTAGACATCCTCCACCGCCTCTGAGATCCTCAGATCACGCCACCCCCAACCAGCGCAGGAAGTAGACCTCCGCCGCGGTGAAGGCCAGATTCACCAGGGAGAGTGGCAGGAGGAACTTCCAGGAAAAGCTCAGCAACTGGTCGAGGCGGGGGCGCAGCCACGTTCCCCGGAGCCAAATGATGGCGAACACCAGAGCGAAGGTTTTGAGCAGGAGCCAGACCGGCCCCGGCAACCACGGGCCGAGCCACCCGCCCAGGTAGAGGGTGGCCGCCAGGGCGGAGAGCGAGAAGACCCCGGCATACTCCGCCAGGAAGAAAAGGGCCCAGCGCATGCCGGAGTACTCGGTGTGATAGCCGCCGACCAGCTCCGACTCGCCCTCCGGCAGGTCGAAGGGGGAGCGGTTGATCTCCGCCAGGCCGGCCGTAAAGTAGATGAAGAAGCCGAGGGGCTGGAGCAGGATGAACCACCCGTGGCGCTGGACCTCGACGATCCGGGTGGCGGCGAGGGAGCCCGACAGGATCACTACCCCGAGCAGGGCCAGGGTCAGCGGCAGCTCGTAGCTGACCAGTTGCGCCACAGCCCGCATCCCGCCGAGGAGCGAGTACTTGCTGTGTGAGGCCCAGCCGGCCATGAGGTAGCCGAGCATGGCGAGGGACCCCATCCCGACGACGAACAGGACCCCCACCCCCAGGTCCACCAGAACGAGTCGCGGGCCGGCCGGGACGACGGCGAAGGCCATCGCCGCGCCGAAAAAGACCACCAGCGGCGCCAGGACGAAGAGAATCCGATCCGCCTCGGCCGGGACGATGTCCTCCTTGGTGAGGAGCTTCAGGGCGTCGGCGGTGGTTTGCAGGAGACCCCAGGGTCCGACCCGGTTCGGGCCGATGCGGGCCTGCAGCCGCCCGAGGACCCGCCGTTCGAGGTAGACCAAAAAGAGCACGATCCCCGAAACCAGGCCCAGCACCACCAGGCTGGCGAGGGAGGCGTAGAGGATGACCCGGGGCCATCCCGCCGGCATCAGCGGTCCACCTCCGCCCCGATGACGTCGATCGAGCCGAAGACGGCGATCAGGTCGGCGACCTTGGCTCCCTTGACCAGTTCCCGCAGGACCGAGAGGTGGTTGAAGGAGGGCGAGCGCCAGCGGAAACGGTAGGGCTGGGGGCGCCCGTCCGACACGAGGTAGCAGCCGACCTCGCCCCGGGGTGACTCCACATGGGCGTAGACCTCCCCGGGCGGCGGTTTCAGGATTTTCGGCACCTTGGCCAGCACCGGGCCTTCCCGCGGGCACGCCCGGGCGGCCTGTTCCAGGATCTTCAGGCTCTCCCGCATCTCCCGCACCCGCACCAGGTACCGCTCGTAGGAGTCGCCCCGCTCGCCGGTGACCACCTCGAAGTCGAAGGCGGAGTAGAGGGAGTACGGGTCGGCCCGGCGCAAGTCGTACGGCACCCCGCTGGCCCGCAGGTTCGGCCCGGTGACGCCGTGGTCGATGGCGTGGCCGCCGGTCAGGACGCCCACTCCCCGGGTGCGGGCGAGGAAGATCTCGTTCCCTGTGAGCAACTCCTCGTACTCGTCGATCCGCCGCGGCATCTCGGCGAGGAAAGCCGGGAGACGGTCCCAGAACGCCTCGGGCACGTCGTACCCCAGGCCCCCGATGCGGAAGTAGGAGTAGAGCATCCGCGCCCCGCAGAGCATCTCCATCAGGTCGTAGATCTTTTCCCGCTCCCGGAAGGTGTACAGGATCGGGGTGAGCGCTCCGACGTCCAGGCCGTAGGCGCCGATCGCCACGAGATGCGAGGCGATCCGGTTCAGCTCGCAGGCGATGACCCGGAGGTATTCGGCCCGTTCGGGAACCTCGATCCCGGCCAGCCGCTCGACCGCCATCACGTAGGCCTGGTTGTTGAACATGGAGGCGAGATAGTCGAACCGGTCGGTGTACGGGATGATCTGGTGCCAGGCCCGGGACTCCAGGAGCTTCTCCATCCCCCGGTGGACGTACCCGATGACGGGGTCCAGTTCGACGATGGTCTCGCCGTCCAGGCGCACCTTGAAGCGGAAGACGCCGTGAGTCGAGGGGTGTTGGGGGCCGACGTTGATCGTCAGCTCCTCCTCTCGTTCCTCGATCCCCTCGGACAGCTCCGCGGCGACCTCCCAGTCCTTCCGCAGAGGGTGCCCCGGGAACCCCTCCCAGGTGAGGATGCGGCGCAGGTGGGGGTGGCCGGGGAAGTTCACGCCGAAGAGGTCGAAGACTTCCCGTTCCAGCCAGTCGGCGTTGGCCCACCGCCCGGCGGCGCTCGGGAGTTCCGGATGCGCCCGGGGCAGAGAGACCTTGACCACCGCGGTGTCGTATTCCGGCACCCGGCTGAGGCGGTACACCACGGCGAAGCTCCGCCTCTCCGGGTAATCCACCGCGGTCAGATCGGTGAGCTGGTTGAGACCCCACGCCTCCTTCAGATAACCGAGCACGTCCTGCGCCTGCCCGGGCGGTGCGTCCACCACGAGCACGCCGTGTTCCTCCGCTGCCGCCAGCCCGGGAAAGGCGCCCGCCAGGGCCTCGCGTTTGGCGCCCGCGTCACGGGTGGCCGCCGGGGTCATCCCTTCTCCCCCCTGGTCTCACCCCGGCGGATGGCCTCCTGGAGCTTCATGATGCCGTAGATGAGCCCCTCCGGGCGCGGAGGGCAGCCGGGAACGTAAACGTCCACCGGAAGGACCTCGTCGACCCCGCGCAAGACGGAGTACGATTCGGCGAAGGGGCCGCCCCCGATGGCGCAGCTCCCCATGGCGATCACGTACTTCGGTTCGGCCATCTGCTCGTACAGGCGTTTCATGACCGGAACCATCTTCTGGGTGATCGTCCCCGCAACGATCATCACGTCGGCCTGGCGCGGCGAAGGGCGGAAGAAGACCCCCAGCCGGTCGAGGTCCGACTTGGCCATGCTGGCCCCCATCATCTCGATGGCGCAGCAGGCCGGACCGAAGGTGAGCGGCCAGAGGGAGGACGAGCGGGCCCACTTCACCAGGTTGTCCAGGGTAGTGAAGCGGACGTTCCGGGCCACCCCTTCGCCCTGCGGTGGCGGCTGCCCTATTTCCACTCCAGCGCCCCCTCCCGCCACGCGTAGCCCAACCCGAGCAACAGGGTCACGACAAAGAGCAGCGCCTCCCAGGCGGCGAAGCCCCCGAGCCGGCGGAATGCCACGGCCCAGGGATAGAGGAAGAGGGTCTCCAGGTCGAAGATGACGAACGCCAGGGCGTACAGGTAGTAGCTGGTCTTGAACCGCACCCACGTTTCCCCCCGGGTCACCAGGCCCGACTCGTAGGTCGAGAGCTTCACCGGGTTGGGCCGGTTCCGCCGGAGCAGCCGCGCCATCACCAGGGCGGCCAGCGTGAAGAGGACCGTCCAGAACATGAAGACGCCAAGCCGAACGTAGGCGACCGCGTCAGGCGTCACGAACCCCACCCCGGTTCAGTACAGCGTCGGGGACAGCCCCGCATCGAGCGGTCTGGCCGCCCGCCCTGCCGGAGCCAGACGGCCCTGTTCACACTCCCGGTCCGTCACGTTCTTCACCGGCAGCGGATGGGATTGTGGCGCGAGCTTGGCCCCGTACCGGCCGATGACCCACCCCTCCAGGCCCCCGAAAAGGGCGCTGGTCGCCAGCATCGAGGTTACCTGTCCCGGGGATAGGTTGCGGAAGCCCTTGACTCTCAGTTGGTTGCCCAGCGCCAGCGTTACAGTTCCCATGACCGCTCCGCCGAGTATTCCCTTGATCGTCTCGTTGCCGGGCGGGGTCTTGGCATAGACGTATGAGAGCGCCACGCCGCAGGCTGCCCCGGCGATTGTGTCCGCCAGGTAGCCGGCCGCCCGCTCGCCCGAGGTGCGCGGCGCCCCGCCGGGAAGAAGTCCCCCCAGCCTTTCCCGCTTCCCCATCACGATGTTGCCGGCCAGGGTGCCGTGCTGGATGGTGGGCACGCGGGTCCTGTCCAGGGCGTAATTGACCAGCGATTTGGCTGCGGAAGCCGCCATGCCGGTGGCCATCCCGAGCAGCAACCAGTCCTTCGTGAATGGCGTGTTCCTGGTCAAGAGGAGACCCTCCTTCCGTCGCGCTCCGCTGATAGTGTGAGACCATCGGGGCGGCCGGAGGCGAGGATTCTGCTGGAAAATGAGCGGCGGGGACTCTGCTCGGAGGAAGGAAAAAGGCGGAGCCCGCCGAAACATAGTGGCACTACCAGAGAATTCGTGCTACAGGATGGGGTTGAAAGGCGTTCCCGGTAGCACGGAGCGGAAGCGGAGGGAAGCACCGATGGCCGGCGGGATGGCACTCCGGTTGAAAGAACGCTTCTTCGACGAGCTTGCGAGCGCCTGGGACTCCCTGGCGGCGCCGCCCGCGCCGGATCTCCTCCACCGGCTGCTCTCCGTCCTGCGGATCAGGGAGGGCGACCGGGTGCTGGATGTGGGCAGCGGGACGGGGTCGCTGATCCCCCACTTGGCCGGGTTTGGCCCCGCGGAGATCATCGCCTGCGACCTCTCCCGGGAGATGCTGAAAAGGTCCGCCGCCAAGCACTCTCGCCTCGCCGCGGTGACCTTTCTCCGGACTGACGCCCGCCGGCTTCCGCTGCCCGACGCGACCGTCGACGCGATCGTCTGCAACGGCGTTTATCCCCACTTCGAGGACCGGCGCGGCACCCTGGAGGAGCTCCACCGGGTGGCCGCCCCGGGCGCCCGGCTGGCGATTTGCCACTTCGGCGGCCGGGCCTTCGTCAACCGTATCCACTCGAGCTCTCCCTGTACGGCCATCCGGAACGACCTCCTCGAGCCGGCGGCGGAGGTGGCCGACCTAGTCCGGGCCGCCGGGTTCGAGGTTACGGAAGCCTGGGAGACGGAGAACTTCTACCTGGTCGCGGGGGTCAAGAACCATGGGTAAGCCGTGCGTCCGGCTCGTCGAGGTGGCGGCCGGCTACCCCGGCAGGCCCGTGTTCGACGGCGCCAACCTGGAGGTCGCCGAGGGGGAGTTCCTTGGCGTGGCCGGCCCCAACGGAGCGGGCAAGACCACGCTCCTCCGCCTGATCCTCGGCTTCCTGAAGCCGGCCCGGGGCCTGGTCGAGGTGTTGGGGGGGTCAAGCAGTCGCCCGGCGTCCCTCCGCGCGGCCCGACGCCAGGTTGGCTACGTTCCGCAGGGGAGCGGTTCCGGCCGCCTCCCGATGTCGGTCTTCGACTCCGTGCTGGTGGGGAGATGGGGCAAGGGGTTCGCGGGGTGGCGGCGGCCGTCCCTCGCCGACCGACAGGCGGTGGAAGAGGTGCTGGAGCGGCTGGGCCTCACCGCCTACCGGAACACCGACCTCCGCGACCTTTCCGGCGGACTCCGGCAGAGGGTGGCTCTCGGCCGGGCCGTGGTGAGAGAGCCGAGGCTCGTGCTGATGGACGAACCGACAACCTTTCTGGACCGAGAATCGCAGGCGGCGTTCCTGGCCCTGGCGGGGGCGCTCAATCGGGTCAGGGGCATAACCTTCCTAGTGATCAGTCACGACCATCAACTGCTGGCGGAAAGCTGCAGCCGGATAGTGACCCTCAAGGCCGGCCGCATCGTCACCGAGCCATGACAGGCCTCTCACTCCTGCTCCTGCCCTTCATGCTGAGAGCCGCCACCGGCCTGATCGTGGCCTCCCTCGCCCTGTCGCCCGTGGGGGTGGCGGCGCTGGCGCTGAACCTGGCCGGTCTCCGTTTCACCCTCATGCACCTGGGGCTTTTGGGAGCGGCGGCGGGCCTGGCGGGCGGGGTCGACCCCTTCCTGGCCGGGATGACGTTCATCGCCGGCGGCTCCCTCCTCTTCGGGCCGGTTGCGGACTGGGTGAAGCTGGACGTGGGACAGACCAGCTCCCTCTTCATGACCGGGAGTCTGGCCGCCGCCTTCCTGCTCCTGTATAAGGCCGACGTTCCGGCGATGGAGGCCTTCTCCATCTTCACCGGGAGCATTCTGACGCTCACGCCGCGGGACCTGGCGGTGCTCTCGCTGTTCGGAGCGGGAGTCCTGGCGGTGCTGGGGTTGTGGTACTGGGAACTGAACCTGATGCTTTTCGACCAGGAACTGGCGGCGGCCCTGGGAGTCCGGGCGTCTGCCTTCCGTTACGCGGTGCTGGCCCTGCTCGGGCTGGCCATCGGAGCCTGCCTGAAGCTGGTCGGGGCGCTCATGGTGGACGCCCTGCTCATGCTGCCCGCCATGGCCGCGCTGCCTCTGGCGAGGAACCTCAAACACGCCCTGGTCCTGTCCTCTTTCTTCGGACTGATCTCGAGCACGCTGGGGATCGTGGCCTCGCTCCAGTGGGACCTCCCGATCAGCGCCAGCGTGGCCATGGCGGGGGTGCTCGTCTTAGCCGCCAGCCAGGGGGTGCGGTCCATCTGGAGGCTTCGGTCATCTTCTGCGGCGCGGACCAGCGCCTAGAAGAGGAGGATAGAAGACAATAGAAAGCAGGTGGAGTGGAATGAAAAGGATCTTCCAGCCTCTGGTGGCCGTCTTCTTGACGGCAATGGCTCTCTGTTTGCTGGCCGGTGCGGCCTCCGGCGCTCTGGGGGCCGGGGTTCCCACCGTCGTCGCCTCCACGTCCTGGGTAGCCGCGATTGTCGAGGCGGCCGGCGCTCCGAGGGTGGCCGTGCTGGCGCCGGTCGACCTGAGGCACCCGCCCGAGTACGACTTCCAGCCGGGCGACATCAAGCAGGCTCTGGAGGCGGATTACCTCTTCTGGGCAGGCTACGAACCCTTCGTGCGAAAGCTGCAGAAGGCGGCGGCCATCCCGGACTCCAGGCTGATCCAGGTCGTCACCGACAACGTGCCCGAGACCCTGAAGGAGCAAGCGAGAAAGGTAGCGGCGGTGCTCGGAACCGAGGCCCGAGAAGAGCAGTGGGAGAAGGCCCTGGATGCAGCGGCGGCTGACATCCTCGCTCAGGCGAAGGCCAAGGGCCTGGCCGGCCGGAGGGCCGTGGTCCACAAGTTCCTGGTGCGGTACGCCGAGTGGTTGGGCCTGAGAGTGGTCGGGACCTTCGGCGGGGGAGAGGAGTTGACTCCGGCCAAGCTGGCGGAGCTGCTGCAGAGGCGCCCCGAGCTGGTGGTCGACAACTGGCACAACTCCCAGGGCGCCAGCATCGCGGTGGAGGCCGGAATCCCTCACGCCCTGCTGATCAACTTCCCCGGGAAGGACGGGACCAGGACCCTGATCGACGTCCTCCAGTACAACGCCCGGCAACTCGGGCTGTAAGCCTCGGCTTTCCCTACGCCTCAGCCTCATGCACCATCTGCTTGATCTTCATCAGGCGGGTCAGGTTCCCCCGTTCGGCCTCGTCCAGCTTCATCGTGATGTACTTGATCGTCTCCTCGAGTTTCGGGATCAGGACGTATTCCAGGGCGTTCACCCGGCGGCGGGTCTTCTCCACCTCGACGGCGAGAAGCTCCGCCGCCTTCTCGATCTCCGCCAGCCGCAAGAGGTCAGGGAGGGTCTCGCTCAGGGTCTTGATGGCCGCGTCCAGATCCGCCGGGGTGTGGGCCGGGCCGTAAGGGTAAAGGTCGGCCTCCCCCCCGGCGCCACCCCACGAGAAGTCGAACCGGGCCACGCGCACGCCCATGATGTTGTCTTTCTTCACCCTCAGGTCGAGCTTTTGTTTCGGGAAGGCCAGCGCCTCCTCGATGACCGCGGGCGAGGCGCTGGCTGTCGCCATCAGAAGCTGGCCGGCCGCCCGGCCCAGCCGCTCCTCCACCACCTGGCGCAACTCCTTGTTCTGCCGCACCAGATCGAGAAAGCGCCGCATCAACTCGTCCCGCTTGTCCTTCAGCATCTTGTGGCCCCGGCGCGCCGTCTTGAGGCGCACCCGGAGCCGTAGAAGCTGCATGCGGTTGGGATTGACCCGCAGTTCCATGCGAGACTCTCCTTGCGTCGCGTTACTGGGCGGCTGTCGAGTCCGCCGGGGTTGGCAGGTACTTGGCCAGGAACTCGTCCCGGATGCGCTTCAGTTCGGCCCGCGGGAGCATCGCCAGGAGTTCCCAGCCCAGGTCCAGGGTCTGGTCGATCGAGCGGTCCTCCCGCGGCCCCTGCCGGACGTACCGGTCCTCGAAGGCGTCGGCGAACTTGGCGAAGAGCTTGTCGGTCTCGCTCAGGGCCGCCTCGCCGAGGATGACCGCCAGCTCCTTGGCCTCCTTGCCCCGGGCGTAGGCGGCGTAGAGCTGATTCATGGTGTCGGCGTGGTCCTCCCGGGTCTTGCCCGGGCCGATCCCTTTGTCTTTCAGTCGGGAGAGGGAGGGCAGGACGTTGACCGGCGGATAGATGCCCTTGCGGTGCAGCTCCCGGCTGAGGATGATCTGCCCTTCGGTGATGTATCCGGTCAGGTCGGGGATCGGGTGGGTCAGGTCGTCTTCCGGCATGGTGAGGATGGGGATCAGGGTGATCGACCCCTTCCGCTCCTTGATCCGGCCGGCTCGCTCGTAGATGGTGGCCAGGTCGGTGTAGAGGTAGCCGGGGTAGCCCCGCCGGCCGGGGACCTCTCTGCGGGCCGCCGAGACCTCCCGGAGCGCCTCGCAGTAGTTCGTCATGTCGCTCAGGATGACCAGAACGTGCATGTCGAGGTCGTAAGCCAGGTACTCGGCGCAGGTCAGGGCCATCCGGGGGGTAGCGATCCGCTCGATCGCCGGGTCGTTGGCCAGGTTGATGAAGAGCACTGAACGCTCCAGCGCCCCCGTCGCCCGGAAGTCCTCCATGAAGAAGTTGGCTTCCTCGAAGGTGATCCCCATCGCCCCGAAGACCACGGCGAATTTTTCCTCCGCCCCGAGGACCTTCGCCTGGCGGGCGATCTGCGCCGCGATCTGGGCATGGGGCAGGCCGGCGCCGGAGAAGACCGGGAGCTTCTGCCCGCGCACCAGGGTGTTCAAGCCGTCGATGGTCGAGATCCCGGTCTGGATGAACTCGTTCGGGTAGTCCCGGGCCCAGGGGTTGATCGGCAGGCCGTTGATGTCCATCCGCCGCTCCGCCACAAGGCGCGGCGTGTTGCCCCGCGGCCGCCCCAGCCCGTCGTACACGCCGCCGAGGATGTCGGGGGCCACCGCCAGCTCGATCCCGCGACCCAGAAACCGCACCTTGGCCTGGCCCAGGTTGATCCCGGCCGACCCCTCGAAGAGCTGCACCAGGGCGTGGTCACCACTGACTTCCAGCACCCGCCCGCGCCGCTGGTCGCCCTCCCGGGCTTCAATCTCGACGAGTTCCCCGTACTTGGCCCCCTCGACCCCTTCGACCAGCATCAAGGGTCCGGCGACTTCCCGGACCGTCCGGTACTCCTTAAGCAACCACCTCGCCCTCCTCCCTGACCGCTGCCACCTGGGAGGCGATCTCCGCCCGCAACCGGGCGAAGGCCTCAGCGTCGTGCTCCGGCAGGTACCTGGCCCGGGCGATAGCCTCCCGGACCGGCAGCTTCAACAGCTTCTCCAGAGCGGCTCCAGCCGCCAGGGCCTCCTTGGCCTCCCGGTACCAGGCCAGCACCGCGCCGAGCAGCCGGATCTGCTTTTCGAGCGACGTGTAGGTGTCGACCTCGTGGAAGGCGTTCTGGTGGAGGAAGTCTTCCCGGACGCTCCGCGCCGCCTCCAGAGTCAGCCGGTCCGCCGCCGAGAGGGCGTCGACTCCGACCAGACGCACAATCTCTTCCAGCGATGCCTCCTCCTGCAGGAGCGCCATGGCCTCCTGCCGCAACCCGACCGCCTCCTCGCCGTACTGCTCCCGAAGGAAGGCGTCGACCTGGTCCACGTAGAGCGAGTAGCTGATGAGCCAGTTGATGGCGGGGAAGTGGCGCCGGTACGCCAGGTTGGCGTCGAGGCCCCAGAAGACCTTCACCACCCGCAGCGTGTTCTGGGTGACCGGCTCCGAGAGGTCGCCGCCGGGCGGCGAGACCGCGCCCACGACGGTGAGTGCCCCGAGGCGTCCGTCGCTCCCCAGGACCTTCGCCTTCCCGGCCCGCTCGTAGAACTCGGCGAGGCGCGACCCGAGGTAGGCCGGGTACCCCTCCTCGCCTGGCATCTCCTCCAGCCTTCCGGACATCTCCCGCAGCGCCTCCGCCCAGCGGGAGGTGGAGTCGGCCATCAGCGCCACCGAGTACCCCATGTCCCGGAAGTACTCGGCGATCGTGATGCCCGTGTAGATGGAGGCCTCCCGGGCCGCCACCGGCATGTCGGAAGTGTTGGCGATAAGGACCGTCCGTTTCATCAGCGGCTCGCCCGACTTGGGGTCCCGGAGTTCGGGGAACTCCATCAGGACGTCGGTCATCTCGTTGCCCCGCTCGCCGCAGCCCACGTAGACGATGAGGTCGGCGTCGGGCCACTTGGCCAGCTGGTGCTGGACGACCGTCTTGCCCGAGCCGAAGGGGCCGGGGACGCAGGCCGTGCCGCCCTTGGCCACCGGGAAGAAGGTGTCGATGATCCGCTGCCCGGTGAGCAACGGCTCGGTCGGAGCCAGCTTCTCCGCCACCGGGCGGCCTTTCCGCACCGGCCACCGCTGGAGCATCGCCACCTCGACCCGGGAGCCGTCAGCCCGCTCCACCACGGCGACCGGGTCGGTGATGGTGAACTCGCCGGCCGCAGCCTCGACCACCCTGCCCGAGACTCCCGGCGGCACCAGGATGCGGTGCTCGACGATCTTCGTCTCCTGCACGGTTCCGAGGATGTCCCCCGGAACCACCTGGTCGCCGGCCTTGACCCGGGGCGCGAACAGCCAGCGCCGCGTCCGGTCGAGAGGCGTGGCGTCCACCCCCCGCTGGATACGGTCGCCGTGCCGTTCCCGGATCACGTTCAGCGGGCGCTGGATCCCGTCAAAGATCGACTCGACGAGGCCCGGAGCCAGCTCCACCGAGAGCGGCTCGCCCGTGGTGACCACGGGCTCTCCGGGTCCCAGGCCGGCGGTCTCTTCATACACCTGGATGCTGACCCGGTCCCCGCGCACCTCGATGATCTCGCCGATCAACCCGGCCTCGCTGACCCGGACCACGTCGTACATCCGGGCTTCAGGGAGCCCCTCGGCCACCACCAGCGGGCCCGAGACCTTGACGATCCTTCCGCCCACGCTCATCCCTCTTTCCCGAACAGAATGTCCGCTCCGACCGCCTTTTCCACGGCCCGCTTCATCTTGGCGAGACCGAGGCCGAGGCTGCCCCGGCTCCCCGGGATTAGCACGATGGCTGGCAGAGACCGGTCGGCGTACTCGGCGATGGCGTCGAGCATCCCGGCGGCGGTCGCTTCCACAACGTAAATCACGGCATAGCCCTGCTGCACGAGGCGCGCCAGCGCCGCCCGGGCAGCCTCGGGACCCTCCGCCACCACGGCGTCGAACCCCAGGACCTTGAATCCCAGGACCGACGCCCGGTCGCCCAGGACCGCAATTCTAGGCGTAGACATCGGACATGCGCTCCCTCAGCCGTTCCGGGGACAGACCGGCGCTCTTTCCCACCAGGATCAGGCGCAACAGACGCACCTCCTGCTCTTTCGCCATCAGGTACGCCCACACGGGGGCCAGGCCGAAGGTCTCGCGCTTGGCCCGGCGCAGGTAGTCGAGGAGGTACAGGTCCATCAGCCGTTCGAAGCCGTGAAGCAGCCCCTCAGCTTCAAACCGGGATATACCCTCGCTGACCAGCCCGCCGTACGGCGTCCGCGCCGCCAGAACCTGCAGGGCCTCAAGTCTCGCCCGGGGAGCCGGGGCGCTCTCATACGCCTCCACCAGCCGCTCCACCGGGACTGCTCCACCCGGCAGAAGCGCCCGGAGCAGGGTGCCGGCGTCGCGTCCCGCCAGGGCGAAACGGAGGAACGTGCGGAGGTTGGCCAGGTCGGTCCACCGCTCCACCCAGCCCCGCAGGAACTCCGCCCCCGGGACGCGGGCCAGGGCGAGCAGGTACTCCTGATAGGCGCGGTCCACTGCCTGGTCGATCTCCTCGGGACCCCCGAAGGACCGGTACGCCGCCACCGCCGTCTTCGCCGCCCGGGTTACGTACCCCTCGACCTCCGGGCCGGCCACCCGTTCGCCGACCGTTCCTCCCACCCGCACCTGCGGCGGCCCGGCGGGAACCGTTGGCAGGGAAACCGCCACCGGGGCGGCCGCTTGGCCGGGCCGGGCGGCCCCTTCACCCACCGCCTCGGCGGCCACCGCCTCCAGCCGCCCCCGGTCCATCGCCCCCAGCGGGGAGAGGGTCCCCTCCTCCGCCGCCTCGCCCCGCAGCGCCGCCTTCAACACCGCCTTCAGGTTGTGGAAGGTGTGGCGGGCCGCCCAGGCCTCGAGGAGCCTGGGTTCGGGCGAGAACGACTTGACCAGGGCGTAGACGCGCTGTAGCTCGGCGGCCAGGGCGTGCTCGTAGTCCTGGCCCCCTTTGACGGCCGCCGCTGCCGCCCCGTACTCCGTCTCTGCCAGAAGGTGAAGGACTTCACCGGCGTCGGCCGCCTCCAGCAACCGCTCCAGGCGCCCCCGGTCCAGCAGCCGCTGCTCCAGCACCCGGATCCGGGCCACCGCGTGAGCAAAGCGCATATCCGCCAGGGTCACGGCACACCTCCCGCTAGCCAAAGAGCACCTTGGCCACCTCGGGTTCGACCGCCTCGGCCGCCAACTCCAGCAGGCGTTCGAGTGAGCAGTCGACCTCGAAGTCCCGTCCGACCAGCTTGACTCCCCCGGCCAGCTCCTCCGCCGCAGGCGACAGGACCAGTTCCACCCGGCGCCCCCGGGCCGCCAGGTTCCCGGCCACCTGCTTGACAAAACCTTCTCCCAGGCGGGCCTGGTCCCGGCGGTTCAGCACCACCGTCACCTGTCCGTCCGGCGCATTCTCCTCGATCAGCCGGGAAAGGAGGGCGCGGTACTGCTCTTCGGGCAGGTCCGCCAGCTTCTCGAGGGCAATCGTCATCGCCCGCCCGACCAGTTCCGCTTTGGCCTCAAGGAGCGCCTGCCGCCGGAGGAGCCGCTCCTCGGCGGCCGACTGCCGCTGGCGCAACTCGATCTCCCGCTGCGCCGCCCTCACCGCCTCGGCCCGCAGGCGTTCCGCCTGCACCCCGGCCTCGGCGCGAATCTCAGCCGCCCGGCGCTCCGCCTCGGCCCGGATCTCCGCCGCCTGGCCGGCCGCCTCTCCGGCCAGCGTCTCTCGCAACCTGTCCAGGTTGGACATCTCGCCCACCCTACTCGACGGGGATACCGAAGATCAAGAGGAGGCTGGCGAGAAACGACAGCACGGCGTAGGTCTCGACCATCGCCGGAAAGGTCAGAGCCTTGCCGATTTCCTCCGGCCGCTTGGCTGCGATGTTCACGCAGGCCATGGAGGTCTTGGCCTGGGCGTAGGCGGTCCACCAGCAGTTCATGGCCACCGGCAAAGCCGCCAGGAAGAAGAGCATCCCGGTGTGCCACGGCAGCGGCACCAGCTTCCCGCCCAGGACGCCGATCTTAAGCATGATCATGAAGGCGGACAGGAACCCGTAGATTCCCTGCGTGCCGGGGAGCGCCTGCAGGAGGAGCGTCTGACCGAACTTGTCCGGATCCTCGGTCACCACCCCGGAAGCTGCCTGTCCCACCCAGCCGACGCCAATCCCGGAGCCGATACCGGGGAAGATGACCGCCAGCGCGGCCCCCAGGAAAGCCAGGACTGTGCCCAACGTGATCTCCATTCACCAAAACCTCCTCTACTGTCTTTCCGAAGGCGCCGCTTCCGGCTCGATGAGCAGGTGGCGGTGGCCTTCGGTCAACGGTTTGAACGGTTTGCCCCCGGCTTCAAAGAACTTGGTGAAGAACTCGACGTACTGCAACCGGCTGGCGTGGACGTACGCCCCAACCGCGCTGATGAGCAGGTCGAAGAGGTGGCCCGCCACGAGGATGACCGCCATGAGGAGCCAGCCGATCACCGGCACACCCCTGATCAGGTTGGCCCCGAAGTTGAGAACCATAGCGATCACCGTGCCGGACAGCCCTAGCGCCAGCAATCGGGAATAGGATAACACGTCTGAAAGGTAACCGCTCACGCCGTAGAGCGAGAGCACCCCCGCACCGAGGCGCGCCAGGATGTTCCTCTTGCTCCTCCCCTGCGTCAGGACCAGGGCCACGGCTCCGGCGAGGGCGAGGTACCTGGCGGGTTGAGCCAGCGCGGCGAGCCCCCCGCCAGCCGCGCTGACCAGCATGAGGATGAGGCCGCTCAGGAAGACAAGCCAGAATCCCTGGTCGTACAGGGCGTCCAAGGCGTTCCCCTTGCGGATGTTGTCATACGCCTTGATCCCCAGGGCCGTGAAGATCTGCACCACCCCGAGGGCCACCGACAGCACCAGCATCTTCACCGGGTTCTTCAGCGGGTCGAACCAGAGCGGCGGGATGCCGAAGAGGTTGCCGAACCAGGAGCCGGTCAGCATCCCGGCCAGGAAGGTGGAAACGCCGCACAAGGAGAGGAGGTACATCAACTGGCGGCCGAGCCCCACGGCCCGGGCCCGCTTGACCAGCCACAACCCGCCGACCATGAGGAGAATGCCGTATCCGGCGTCTCCGAGCATCAAGCCGAAGAAGATGAAGAAGAACGGCGCCAGGTAGGGGCTTGGATCGAGTGCCCCGGCTGCAGGAAGCCCGGCCACCCTCGTCACGACTTCGAACGGCCGGACGAGCGGCGGATTCTCCAAGTCGACCGGGTAGGCCTCACCCGGCGCCGGAGCCTCGTCCTCGACCACCACCGCGGGGGAAAGGCGCTCCATGGCCTGGCGGAGCCGGGCCACGTCCCGCCGGCGTGTCCAGCCGCGCAATAGGAAGAGCCGCTCCGTGTAGCCGAGCCGTTCCTTCGCCTCCTCCTTGACCTGTTCGTTGCGCAGGTGCTCGTAGCGGGCATAGAGGGTCAGCCGTTCCGAGAGCAGTTGCTCCACTGCGGCGATGAGCCGCTGCCTCTCCGGGACGATTTCGTCGAGGGCGCTCTCCACCCTCGCGATCTCGTCGGTCACCGTCCCCGCGAACTCCGGCAGCGTCACCGCCGTCCAGTCGTGACTGCGGGCGACCGACAGAACCCTCTCCTCGTCCGCTTTGGGGTAGTAGAGAACAACCAGCAGGGCCTCCCGGTTCTGGCCCACCACCTCGTATCCGGCCGCCGGTGAAGCCGCGGCCAGCTCCTCGCCGAGGCTCTCGCTCGCCCCGGCGCTCACCTGCCCGGTGACGATGCGGAACAGGCGGGTGTCGCGGAGCTCCTCGCGCGGCACATCCAAGTCGCTCCACGGCCGGAGCAACCCCAGGCGGCTCTTAAGCTCCGCTTCCCTGGCCTGCAGGCTGGTCAGCCGCTCGTCAAGGTCCCTCGCCCGGGCCACCAGTTCGGCGATCCTCTGGGTGGCCTGGGCTCTTTCACGGTATTCCTTTTCCGACAAGGGAAAGCGAATCCCGGCGAAGGTCTCGATCACGCCCTTCTTCGGCCGGAAGAACCGGTCGAGCAGGTCAAGGGCGCGCTGTACCTGCGCCGTCTGAGTGTCGAGGTGGGCGTCAGCCCGGCGGTCCCGGGAGACCTGGCCATCCTCCGCCGGAGAGCCGGCTGTACCGTTCTCCGGAAACAGCGCTTCCCGCTCCTCGGGCTGCAGCGCCTGGCGAACGTCGTCCACCTGGACCGTCCCCAGCGTCTGGAGCTCCCGCAGAACCGCCTCGTGCAACGACTGGTGACCGAGGATGGTCACCCGGCGCATTTCAACGACGGCCATCGCGGTGCACAATCCTCTCTACGACCAGTGCTGCTGCGTCCGCCAACCGGTTCTCGGCCCGGCGGCGGAGGGCTGCTGCTTCCTGCTCGGCTTCGGCCGCGGCCTCGTTCCGCCGCCTGACGCGCTCGGCCTCGGCGGCCTGGAGCATCTGCCGGGCCTCGGCCTGGGCGCGCTCCCGAGCCTCCTGAACCAGTCGGGTCGCTTCTCTTTGTGCCTGCTGGACTGTCTCCGCCGCCTGCCGCCGCGCTTCCTCGACAGTACGGAGGGCGGCATCCTCGGCCTCGCGCAGGAGGCGCAGCGTCTCCAGAGCCATGACGATACCTCCGTCGCACGTGGACGTTCTGCCCCGATTCGTGGGCACCGAACCGATACCAGGTATATCATTTACCAGGTATTCCATTCGTAGTTTGACGAAGGCCGGGAATCTCCTGCAAACGAGAAAAGCCCGCCTGTGCAGGCGGGTGGGATTGCGGATGGTGGTCGCACTTGGATTCGAACCAAGGACCTCTACGATGTGAGCTGCATCTCGGTGCTTTCCGCCACCGTCCGCCTTCATTCATAACTGGCTCCTGGTGCGGGTTTTGGTCCATAGCATGCTTCCGTGTATGTACCCCATTTTCCGCCGTTTTCCGCCCGTTTGGCTACAGTTTGGCTACAGTGACTCAACCTCCGGAAAGCCGATGGGAAGCTCCCTGGCGTGAGGGGCCGCTGCGGCGAGGGATAATCAGCGACCACGAGCGCGCGAAGGTGCCTCGGGGGTATCCGGGGCGGGGGTATAACACCACCCACCCGGTATGCCAGGGGGCCCTGGGTCATTGGTCTGGGCGTATATATTTCTCCTCCCGCTCGCCTTATCGCCTCACAGGAACCAATTCTGGGTCTCGCAGCGGTCGGGGCGTGGCTCGGGCGCAGTGCCAACAGAGTGCAATTTGCGGACAAACATTTCAGGTTGGGAAATTTCCCAACCTTGAGTTTCCGGTGCCAACAGAGTGCAATTTGCGGACAAACCCGCCGCAGCCGCACTTTTGGCAAGTGCAAGCCGGCTCGTCGCCTTTTCCTTCGGCCCACAGCAGGAAGTCAACCAACGTCCTCGCGTGCCTTCCGCCGCACCCGAGGCAGCGGTCTTGCCGCAGGCATTGCGCGTTCTTCTCAAGCCGCCTCAGGCGGTCTTTCAGGCCCACCTCGCAACACTCCCCTTCTCCTGGATTGCCCGCTCCAGGGCCTCTATCCGGGCCTCAAGGTTCGCCGCCTCCACGGCCTTCAGGGCTACGGCGGCAAGGTACCCTATGCACCTGGCCTTTTCCAGCGTTCCCGCCTCTGTGTCCCGCCGCACCGCCTCGACCTGCTCGGCCAGGAGTGTGATGACGTCCCGGGCCGTCTGCAGTCTGAACTCGGAGGGGAGCGGGGTTTGGCCCGGGGTTTGACAAACCCGCCGCAGCCGGGAGTATTCACGGTGATACTCCCGCCTTTTCTCAGGATCCCTAAACGGCACCGCCATCACCCGCCACGGTCAGGACTTCCGGCAGGGGTTCGGCATCGCCCACCCGCAAGAACGTCTTGGCTAACCTGGCCTGCAAGTCCCGCAGGAGAGGCTCCTTCTCCAGGCCTACGTTGGCCTCCGCCCAGTCCAAAAGCCAGAACACGCGCTGCAAGGTCTCCCTGTCCAGCGCATACATGCCGTAGACTCGCTCGCTCACGTTAAAAACCTCCGTTCCTTCGTTTTTCCACGCGCCCCGCTCCAGTCCTTCATGCCCGGGCCTCGGGGCATGTCACCCTCCCCACTCCTCCAAGACGCGGGCCAGAAGTTCCCGGGCCTCAGGGTGGAGAGCCAGATCCTCCTGGTCCAGGGTCACGGTCTTGCCCCGCCGCTTCTCACCCGTGGTCCGGTCCCGGAAAGCGGCTGCCACCTGGAGCTTGCCGGCCGTGGGGTAGTAGGCCAGGGCTAGGCGGTCGGTCCAGACCTCAGCGGGCGCCTCCCGCTCCCAGTAAGGGGCTCCCGGGTAGCCCTTCTTGCGGGCTGTCGAGTCAGGCATGACGTGCTCCTCCTTTCCTCCTGCCTCGGGGGCGGCGCTGCACCCCCCCTTATCAAAACTCGCCGGCGCGCGCGCAAAGCCTGGCGTAGGTCGGATCGCTCATTTCTGCATTCTCCCTTTCTTTTCCAAGGCTTCGATGAGCCGCTTCTCATGCTCATACCGCACCTTTTCGTCTGGATGAAACCGGAAGAGATCCTCGCGCTCCTGGGGACTTCCGAACCTCAGCGCATGCTCACGCAGGAATTGGCGGACTTCCCCCGGGGTGGCTTCCCCCAATCTCACCAGGGCCGCAAGATGGCCTTCCTCCCGCCCGTCAGTGAGGATCAGGGGCTGCCCCGGCGCGTCGTACTCCCACCAGGCGCCGGGCCGGACTCCCTCTCCGACATGCCCTTCCAGCAACTCCTCCCGGTGCGCCAGCCAGGCCGCTTTTCGCAGGAAGGGGGATTCGAAGGAGCTCCCTTCCCGCCACTTGCGATCTAGCATCAGGTCCCAGAATTCGCCGTCTGTCAGTTCATCCCGGCGCTTCACCCGGCGCCGGCGCCTCACGGTCGCCATGGCTACTTCCTCCCTCCTGGGGGCTCGATGTCCAGTCCAAGCGCTCTCCAGTAGCGCAGCAGCGCCATGCGGGCGTCCTGCTCGATCTTCGCCGCCGGGTGCACGTGCCGGGCGCCGGTCGCAGGGTTTGTCACGATCAGCCCCTCCGTCTTCAACACGGCCTGGGCCTGCCGAACCCGGTCGAAAGCCTCCAGCGCCTGTTGCAAGAGCATCAGCCCGGAAGTGTCGTCCACTGCGAACTCCGACACCACCCGCTTCCACCAGCGCCGGGCCTCCGAAGACAGCCCCTTCGGTGGTTTGGGACCGGCATTCATAGGCGTTTCCATCCCCTCCCATAACTTTTAATTATGCTTTACCCTCGCCCGCCTGAAGAAGCCTGGCCGGCCGGTCCCCAGAGCCGGAACGCTGGAAAACGCGGCCCCCCTCCCCCTAGCTGGGCTTACGCAAGGGCTTTTCGTCACCGCGCCCACACCGCGGCCACCATGACCACCACTGCCACCACGGCGCCTATGGCTGTCATAACCCGGCAGGCGACCAACAACGCCTTCATGGCCTACCCTCCCTTCCTGGTTGCGCCGAAGCCCCGGGGGCCCACCCCAGCCGAGCTTCCTTCGCCCGGCTTCGCCGAAGCGCCTTGCCGCGTTCCAGCGCCCGCCGCCACAGGGTCATGTCGGCGGCCAAGAGGCTCAGAAGTTCGGCTTCGGTCAAGGCCAACGTGCAACGGCGCAGTTTCACCTCGATGATCTTCATCGGCGATTCGCCTCCTCCCGGGCCAGGGCCAGGCGGGCCGCTTCGTCCTGGCCGACCAGCCGCTCCACCAGCCAGGTAGCCGCCGGCCGGTGGCAGGTGGCGCAGATCAGCGCGCCGTAGATGGACAGCCACCACTGGCCAGCGCCACACGCAAGGCACATCCCGTCCCACCAAAGGGACGCCGGCAGACTGACCGGGCGGGCCCCCCGGGCCGGGCTAAGCAGCCGCAGCAGTTCGGGCTTGTGCTGCTCAATCAGCGCCCGCAGGTCGGGCGTCAGGAACCCCTTGGGGGCGCGCACTTTCAGCCGCTCTCCCTCGGCCCGAAGTTCGCAGCCGGCTTCACGGAGCTTCCGGAAGAGAGTGGGCGCGTCCATCAGAAGTCCACCCCCTCGAGGTTGTCGTCCTCTTGGAGGTCCGGAATGCCTTCCAAGGCGGCGACCTTCCCCGGCCCGGGAGCCAAGGAGGGCGTGACAGAATTGACACTATTGACAGAATCACTTCTTGGGGTGAATTGTGTCAATCTAGTCAATTCTGTCATGGGGTTCACCTCTTCATCGGGCTTTGGAGGCAGGGAGCCAAGATGCTCATTGGGTGTTCTTAGGGGGGATTCGTCAAGACGATCATCATGAGCACCTTGGGTGGCGGCGGCCTCTTCGCGGCCCGGTCCCTCTAAGCGTATTTCACTTGGCCATCTTGGCCATCTTCCTTCCAAGCCGCTCTGGGAGCTGGTTTGAGGGGCGTTAGGGAAGATGGTCATGTGGCCATCTTGCTCCGTGCCTTGAAAGCCGTTCTGGGACTGGCTTTGAGGCAAGGTGGTCAAGGTGGTCAACCCAAGTACGCTTAGGGTCCTCCCTTCTTCAGGCGGGCCTTGGCTATCTTGCTCATCGGGCTCTTCGCACAGGTGCCACCGCCATGCCCGCTGCCCCTTTTTGTTTAGGTCGCCATCTTTGCGGGCCTCGACGCCCAGGCGGGCCTTCGCTCGGTAAAGGGTTTTCTCCGTGACGCCCAGCTTCCGGGCTTCGGCGAAAATCTCCCTGGTGGGACGCGGGCCATCGGCCAGGGCCTCGCGCAGGAAGTCACCTGCTTCCTCGATTGCGGTCTTCTCCTCTTCGCTTCTGGGCGAGACCAACAGCGCCTCGGCGGTCACGTCCGACACGCCGCACCAGGTGAAGCCGTCGGGGCCTAGCGTGTAGGCTATAGACGGGCCGAGAGGGGCCAGGGAGCTTTTGACGTGGGCCAATACTCGCCGGGATTCGTCGTTAGGGTCTTTGCCGGCGAGGAGGATGCTTCGAGCCGCCGCGGCGAAGTCAATAGAGCCCAGCCCCCGGTAGATGGCCCTGTCCTGCGGCGCCTTGCCCAAGTGCCGGATGAGGAGCGCCGCTGCGCCGTATTTCTCCGCCAGGGTTGCAAGGCCAGCCAGGACGGGGCGTACCTCATTTGCCCGGTGCATGTCCACCCCGCCGCCCAGGTAGGCTTGAATCGGATCCACAATCACCAGGGCGGGGCGCACGGACGCCAGCGCCGCCTCCAGGACTCCGAGATCCGCCAGGGTGATAGACTTCTCCTCGCCCTCGGCCATCTGCCCGGTGAGAGCCCACACTCGGCTCACGTCTGCCCCCGCCGCGTCCAGCCGGGGCCGCAGGGTGTCGGCCAAGCCGTCTTCGGCGGATAAGTAGACCACGCTGGCGGGCTTCCGCCGCTCCCTCGGCACGCCGTCAGGGCCGGGGAACGGGTCGCCTCGGCTTACAATGGCGGCCAGGGTCAGCGCCAGCCAGGTTTTACCCACCGCGGGGTCGCCTTCCAAGATGGTCGGCTTGCCCTTGGGGATGTACGGTTCCCAGAGCCAGCTTACGGCCTGGGGTTCCACGTCCGCCAGCCGCACCAGGAGGGGCCTGGGTTCATCACCCTGCTCCTCTGGGGCGGCCTCTTCTGCCGGGGCCGGCGTCTCCTTTTGTCGCCTCGGTGGCGGGGGAGGGACAATGCCTGCCTCGACCAAAAGGGCACGGTCTACCACGCCGCCGCCGCCTCCCTCCATCGGGCTTGCCGCTCCCGCCGAATCGCGGCGAGTCGCAGCAGAAGCCAGTCCCGGGCCGGGAGTCGCCTTCGGCCGATGAAGACGAGCTGTGGTGCCCCAGGGCCAAGATTGGCGAGGGCCTGGCGCACCCGGAACGCCTCGTTGGCCAGCTCGAGGTCGTCGAAATCCGAGAGGTCGTCATTCGTCGCCCGGAGCGCATCGGCGTTCGAATCGAGCCACCGGGGCAATCGGTAGGCTCTTGTGAGTCGGATCTGTGATAAGCTACAGGTGGAAGTCATGTTTCTCACCCTCCTGGCCCGGGCTGGCGACCCGGGCCGCTCCGTTTCCCCGAAGGGGCAGATTACTCGTGGTCCCCGCCCCGAAGCTCCCGGGCCGCCAGTTCCACCAGCGCCCGGCGGGGAATCAGCCGCCGGCGACCGATCTTGGTCCACGGGAGCTCCCGGCGGCCCATCAGGACATATAGCAGCGACCGGCGCACACCCAAGAAATCAGCCGCCTCCTCCACCCCGAGTAGGCCGTCTCCGACCAGTTCCTCTCGCTTCAAGGTGTATCCACCTCCAGAAATGATTGCGTCCGTTCCCGTTCGCCGGTATAATGATAGCGGAAGCCAAGTGGTAGGTAAATACATCAATCGGCAACATTCCGGCAATCTTCGGCAACAAGGAGGGCACCGATGGCAAAACGACAGCGGCGCATCGATCCGGAAGTCTATCGAGAGATTCACCGCATGGTTCGGGAAGGCGGATACACGAACGCCGCCGAGATTTGGCGGGAGGTGGATCACCGGTTTCCAGACAAGGCGCCCAGCGAGCGGACCATCCGCTCCGTGGTGCGGGAACTTCTCCCGCCTGACGCGTCGGGGCCGTGGCGGCCCGGCCCGGAGAACGATCCCGAAGACGACGCGCGGATCCTGGCGACCATGGCAGAGTGCGCCGCGCGGAGCAAGGGGCGTTCCTGGCAATGGGAGTTGACACAGGAGCACGCCCGATGGATCGCGTGGCTGCGCGCCGGCTGGCCCGATCTCGATCCGGTTGCCGCCGTCGTCCTGGCCGCGGACTACCGCGCCCGCCGCGAGACGGGGCGCGACTGCCGTGATCTTGACGGCTACCTCGCCTTCGCTCCATGGCGTTCCCCGGAAGCCTACGGCCGCTATCAGGACGCAGTGAAGCAGGGTTGGCTGCCCGAATCGCCCGACTGGTACTGGACGGCAGCTATGGCGCAGAACGTGCAAAAGCAGTTGGGAAAGGAGAGAGGCGCGAATGGCTAAGGAGTCAAAGAAGCGCCGCGGCCGTGGGGAAGGAGCCGTCTTCCAGCGGGCCGACGGCGTGTGGACCGGCTCGCTCAGCATGGGGTACGGCCCGGACGGGAAGCGCCAGCGGGTGACGGTCTACGGCCGAACGAAGAAAGAAGCGCAGGAGAAGCTCCTGAAGCTCCAGCAGGACGCGCTTCAGGGCCTGCCCGTGAAGCCCGAGAGAATCACCGTCCAGGAGCACCTTACAGACTGGCTCCTGACAAAGAAGGGCCAGGTGCGCTCCGGCACCTTCCTGCGATACCGGTTCAACCTTGAAAAACACGTCATCCCGTTCTTGGGGAGCCTGCGCCTCCGGGACCTGGATTACCGGCGCATCAACGCCCTGTACGCGAAGCTCGACGAGCAGGGCCTGGCGCCCCGCACCGTCTTCGACGTGGCTTCGATCCTGCGCTCAGCGCTCGAAGACGCCGTCGCGAAAGGGCTCATCCCCCGCAACCCAGCGAAGCTTGCGGCGAAGCGCTCGCCCGGCCGCCATGAAGCCCGCTTCATGACGCCGGAGGAGGTCCGCTGGTTCCTGGAGGGCGCGCGGGGTGAGCGGCTGGAGGACGGCTTCATTCTCGCCCTCAATACCGGGTGCAGGCCGGGAGAATGGCTGGGGCTTCCCTGGGATGCGGTGGACCTCTCGAAGGGCGCCATCACGATCCGCCAGGCCCTGCACGAAGAGAACGGCCAAGTCTTCATCGGTCCCGTCAAAACCAAGGCCGCCCAGCGCACCATCGCGCTCCCGCAGGCCGCCCTCGAAGCCCTACACCGCCAGCGCCGCCGCCAGGCAGAGGAACGGTTGCGGGCCGGCGCCGCCTGGGAGAATACCGGGCTCGTCTTCACCAACGAGAAAGGGGGGATGCTGCGCCGCACGAACGTAGACGGCCGGGACCTCGGCCGGGTCATACGAAACGCCCGCCGGCTGGCGGCTGAAGAGTATGAGAAGGCGGGCGCCACCCGGACGGACGCCCAGGCCGCCGCCGAAAAGCTTCTCGCCGGGGTCAAGTTGCACACCTTCCGGCATACTCACGCCGCCCTGCTCCTCGCTCAGGGGGTTGACGTGATGTCCGTCTCCCGGCGCCTGGGCCACGAGAACATCCGCATCACGCTAGACCTGTACGGCCACCTGATGCCCGGCCAGGACGAGAAGGCGGCCCGGGCCATGGACCAGTTCACCGCGGAGCTTACGGAGATTGGCTACAGTTTGGCTACAGTAGGGGCCAAAAGCGCCAAGACACGAAAAATCCCGGGGCCTTGAAACCGGCTCCGGGAGGGCTTTTTCGGTGGTGGTCGCACTTGGATTCGAACCAAGGACCTCTACGATGTGAGCGTAGCGCTCTAACCAACTGAGCTATGCGACCGAGAGCATTGTCAATTGTACCACTGGCGGTATGCGATGTCAACACGCAGGCTCCCCTTGGCGGATGGCGCGGGTCGGGTGTCGCCGCTCTGGGCAAAGTGGTACCCCCAACGGGATTCGAACCCGTGCCGCCGGCTTGAAGGGCCGGTGTCCTAGGCCTCTAGACGATGGGGGCAGATAAGAATGGTGAGCCATCCGAGACTCGAACTCGGGACACCCGGATTAAAAGTCCGGTGCTCTACCAACTGAGCTAATGGCTCATCAGGACCACTTAATTGTACCTTGGCGGGCTTTCCGTTGTCAACAGAGTGTGCCCGCCGCCCTACCGCCGGGTGTAGATCGGCGTCAGCGCGATGGTCTCGTGGCGCTCCCGCCCGAGGGAGACCAGGCCCAACGGGGCGCCGGTCAGCTCGCTCAGACGGTTCAGGTAGCGGCGGGCATTCTCCGGCAGCTCGCCCAGGCTCTGGCAGCCCGAGAGCTCCCCCTCCCAGCCCGGCAACTCCTCGTAGACCGGCTCGCACTCGCTCAAGACCCGCAGGTCGGCCGGGAAGTCGGGAAGCTGGCGTCCCCGGTACCGGTAGGCAGTGCACAGGCGCACCGTCGACAGCCCCGCCAGCACGTCCAGGGACATCACGGCGAGCAGGTCGACTCCGTTCACCCGGACGGCGTGGCGCACAATGACGGCGTCGAACCAGCCGACCCGCCGCGGCCGGCCCGTGGTCGTCCCGTACTCGTGCCCCTTCTCCCGGATGAGGTCGCCCGTCTCGTCCGGCAGCTCCGTCGGGAAAGGCCCCCGCCCGACCCGGCTGGTGTACGCCTTGGCCACCCCCACCACCCGGTCGATACTCCCCGGCCCCACGCCGGCGCCGGTACACGCCCCCCCGGCCACAGTGGACGAGGAGGTGACGAAGGGGTAAGTCCCATGATCCAGGTCGAGCAGCGCCCCCTGGGCGCCCTCGAACAGAACCCGCCGCCCCTCGTCCAGCGCCCGGCGGACCAGCGCCGCCCCGTCGACGACGTAGGGCCGGATCCGTTCGGCGTATCCCCGGTACTCCGCCAGCACTGCTTCCCGGTCGAAGCCGGGATGGTCATAAACCTTCTGCAACAGCCGGTTCTTCGCGGGGAGGACGGCGTCCAGCCGGTCCGCCAGCGCCTCCGGATCCACCAGATCCGCGACCCGGATACCCAGGCGGGCCACCTTGTCCACGTAGCACGGTCCGATACCCCGGCCAGTGGTGCCGATCCGGTCCTCGGGCCGCCTCTCTCTCTCCTCCAGCTCGTCCAGAAGCGTGTGCCAGGGCATGACCACCTGGGCCCGCTCGCTGATCCGCAGCCCTTCCAGGCTCACCCCGCGGCTCTGCAGCTCCTCCGCCTCCCGGAGCAGCCAGGCCGGGTCGAGCACCACGCCGTTCCCGATCAGGCAGGTCGTCCCCGGAGAGAGGATGCCCGAGGGGATGAGGTGGAGCTTGAACAACTGTCCGTCGATGATCACGGTGTGTCCGGCGTTGCTGCCGCCGGCGTACCGGACGACCAGCTCCGCCTCGGAGGCCAGGAGGTCGGTCACCTTGCCCTTGCCCTCGTCGCCCCACTGCGTGCCTACCACCACGACCGCCGGCATCGCCACCACCCCTTTTGAACACGACCAGATTAGCAGAATTACCCTGCCCCGTCAAGGAGAGGCGCTATCCGCCGTAACCCGGACTCCAGCCCGTTTTTGGCGGAATTTATGAAAAATAATCGCAGACCGGCAACGCGATTCGGGAGGAGTTGGCCGGCCCAGGACGAATATAACATCACTACTTCTAGCTCTAAAACGGAAACCGACTCGGCGGGCCTGTCCGGAGGAAGGTGCAACGTGGCCCGGAAGCAGAACGACCTCTACCTATTCGCAAAGTATGGCAACGTCGCTCTGTCTTTTGGCTTCACGCTGGTCTTTGCCGTAGGCGGAGGAGCTTGGCTGGGCAACTGGCTCGATCACCGGTACAAGACGACGCCCCTCTTCTTGGTGTCAGGGATTGTGCTCGGGACGGTCGTGGCTTTCAAGAGTCTCTACGAGACTTTGACCAGTATGAAGGAGACGGACTTCGTCGAACACGAGGAAGTCTCCCCCGTATACCAGCGGGCGATGAACCTGCGGCGCCTCTACTTTAAGAAAGCCCGGGTTCGCCGGGGCCAGAACCCCGGCAAGAAAAAGGAGTGAGGGCAGGGCATGAATTTCATGACTCCGGAAAAAATGCACGAGCTGGCGAACATCCTTTCGCACTTCGACCGGAAACCCGTGTTCGGCCTTCCGTGGCTCACCTCGACTGTGGCCAACACCTGGATCATCTGGGGGATCGTGGTGATCCTGTGTTACCTCGCCACCCGCCGGCTCTCGGAAAACAAGCCGAGCAAGCTCCAGTCCGTGCTCGAGATGCTCGTCGAGTTTATCTACGGCCTGCTCGAACCGGCGTTCGGCCGGGAGGGCCGCAAGTACCTCTGGTTCATCGGCGGCATGTTCATTGCGGTGATGACGCTCAACCTGTCCTGGCTCATTCCTAACATGCTCCCGCCGGTCACCGACTTCTCGACCACGTTCGGCCTGGGGGCCTTCGCCATCCTGACGGTGCACGTTATCGGGGCCAAGAAAAAGGGGCTCAAGCACTACATCCACCATTACACCTCACCCTCGCCGATCATGGCCCCGTTGACCCTGATCGAGGAGCTGATGAGACCCTTCACCCTGGCCATCCGGTTGTTCGGAAACATGTTCGGGGAAAAGATGGTAGTCACGGTGCTTTTCATCCTGGCGCCGCTCTTCCTCCCGACACCGGTCATGATTCTCGGCGCGCTCATGGGTCTGGTGCAAGCATTCGTCTTCACCTTGCTCACCACCAGCTACCTCACAGGAATCCTCAAGGGGCACTAGTTCTCGCTGTTGCTTTGGAAAGGGGGGAGAAATGAATGAATCTGGCACTTACTCTGCTGCCGGTCGGCATCACCCTCGCCCTAGTGGCGATTTCTTCAGCCATAGGTCAGGCTTTTGCGACCGGGAAGGCTATGGAGGGGATGTCGCGCCAGCCGGAGGTGGCCGGCGATATCCGCACGACGCTCCTTCTGGCCCTGGCCATGATGGAAGCTCTGACTCTGTTTACCTTTGTTATGGCCATCCTGATGTGGACCAAGATCAAGTAGAGGGGCGCTCCGGGTTGCCGGGGGATCCCCCGGCAACCCTTCCGGCGCACGGCGCTCAGGGATTTTCCGGCAGGAGGGGGGCACGGAAATGTCGGCTGAAGGCGGTGGCATCTCTCCGTTCCACATTCCCACCTTTATCTTTCAAGCCGTAAACGTAGGCATCGTGGTCTACCTGCTCTATAAAGTCTTGTTCAAGCCGGTATCGGACATCCTGGCCCGGCGTGAGTCGTTCATCGAAAACTCGCTGGCGCAGGCCGCGGCAACCAAGAAAGAGGCCGAGAACCTGCTCGCCGAGTACCAGCGGATGATGGCCAACGCCAAGCAGGATGCGGACAACCTGCTGGCTCAGGCCACCAAGCAGGGCGAAGAGCTCAAGCGCGAGATGGTCGAACAGGCGGAGCAGGAGGCGTTGAAGATCTTCCAGCGGGCCCGGGCCGATATTCAGAAAGAGAAAGAAAAGGTCTTGATGGACATCCGGAGCGAGATCGCCAACCTGACGGTCTTCGCCACCAGCAAACTGTTGGACCGGGTCATCACAGTGGAGGACAACGAGCGCATCGTGCGGTCCTGCGTGGACCAGCTCGACTCGGCGATGAACATCAAGTCCTGAAGGTGCCAGCGACGACAAATTCAACGCGGGCCGGTTGAATTTTCCAGAGCGGAGAGCCAGCCGGCCTGCGTTTATTTTGGGGGCAAGGGGGATATTCTACAAAGCGGAAGATCGCTAACGTATCATCAGGCTCTGGCTCGCCTCCGAGTAGGCCAGCAACCCGACTTGCGTCCTTCAGGACGGCAACTCTCGTTGCAGGTGGGCGATCCCACCTGCCAGACCCTGAACCTCTTAGCGATCTTCCCCTATTCCAGCGGCGGGCCGCCGTCGAACTCCCGGAAAGGGGAAGGCGCCGTGCTTGGAACGGAAGTCCGTCTCCTGTCATCGTCACTTGGTGTAGCCGATCCGCGCGCCGTTGTGCATCACTTCGACGCTGGAGGTCAGCACGTCACAGTAGGTGTAGGAGTGCCGCTTGAAGGGGGTTCGATCCAGCGGTGTGACGACAAACAGCCTGGGGTAAGTATGCTCGAGGATTCCTTCGACCTCGTCGACTTTACGGCGGCCGCGATTGGCCCGCACGATAACCTGCTTCCCCACGTACGAATCCAGGTCCTCGCGAATCAGGTCAAGCACGTTGGTTCGTGCCAACCCTTTGGGCAACCATATCACCTCTTTGTATGGTCGCCTTCCCCGGGTCCCAGTATACCTTAGGTTGTCCACAGGGTCAAGAAACGGAGCTCAGGCGAGGCGCGCCGCAGCGCTGTCCATGAAGGTCCTGATACCCCGGAAAAGGGCCAGGGCCGCTCTCAGCCTGAACCAGGCATCGGCCAGGAGCGCCTCTTCGTCAGGGCTGGAAAGAAACGCCAGTTCGGTCAGGCAAGCCGGCATGCGGGCATGGCGGAGGACGTAGTACGAGGCCTCCTTCACCCCGCGGTCGGCCAAGCCCAGTTCCTCCACCAACTCCTGCTGGACCGCCGAGGCCAGCTTCTGGCTCTCCCACGTCTCGTAATAGTAGGTCTCCGTCCCGCGGGCCCGCTGGTCGGTGAACGAGTTGGCGTGGATCGAGAGGAAAACCTCCGTCCGTCGGGTCTCGGCAGCGGCTAGCCGCCTCTCCAGGGAGACCTTCCGGTCGCTGGTGCGGCTGAGCGAGGTGACAGCGCCGGCCATCCCGAGCAGGCGGGCGGTCTGCTGCGCCACGTCCAGCGTGACGGCGGCCTCCCGGGTGCCGCCGGGTCCGATGGCCCCCGGATCGCTGCCTCCGTGGCCCGGATCGAGGAAGATGCGCCGCCCCCTCAGGCGGGAGTCACGGCAGCCGCAAAGGCAGGCCCGGGCCGGCTCAGCTACTTCCACCTCGATCCCCAGCGGCCGCAGGACCTCCGCCGGCACCAGCATCGTGTCCTCCACTATAACCGGCGGGGCCGGCAGAGGCACCAGCCGGGTCCCAGCGGTGGCTTGGTTTTCCCCCACGACCGCCTCGCTCCGGGAACCGCCAAGCATAATCACGACCCGGGCGGGAGGGCCGGGGAGGTACTCGACGGTCCCCCCGCAGCTCTCGACCGCGGCCCGGGCCGGAACCATGACCGTATCGCCGGCCAGCCGGGGCGCCACTCGCGCCAGGGCTCTCCGCCCGTTGACGACGAGGTGCAGTTCTCCGGCCATGGCCAGCGCCTCCTTCCCTAACCCCCATTCTATGAGGAGGCGGGGAAAGTGGCCCTACTTGGTGTATTTGTCCGCGACCTTGGACGCTCCGTAGGAATTCGGCTTGATGAGAGCCTCGAAGCCGCTGCCGGTGACCATGCCGACCACCTCGCGGATGAGGTCCCGGCTCGGCCCGTTTTCCCCTACATCGAGGTGGATCTCGATGTCCAGGTCCGATTGGCCATTCTCCGAGAGCTTCGCCGCCAGCCGACCGGCGACTTCCAGGCTTTTCGCCGTCTCGTAGAAAATGCGCTGCCGGAAGCTGCGGACGCTGCGGGACTGCTCCCGCGAGTAGTAATAGCGGGCGCCCTTCCCGGCCCGGTGGATGATGATGGCGGTCACGAAGGTCGTCTCCTCGCGCGCCTGGGAGTCGGTGCCGATGATGAGGCGGTAGTGTGCCTCCGGGTCTTGGCACACGTAGCCGATGAGATCCTGGAAAAGCTGCTCGAAAGTGAGCCTCCCCCTGGTCGGGCTCATGAACTCCGCCTTCGTCAAACCCCGTCCCTCTTTCTCTCCGCCGAGGTAGAACAAATTCCACGAACCATTATAACGGATTTGCCAGGCACTCTCAAACTCCGGCGGGCGACAAGATTTGGACGGAGAGACAGCGGGACAGCGTCACAAACTCATCCAAGCTGAGGGTTTCCCCCCGGCGGCCGCCATCCAGCCCGGCCTCCGCCAACGCCGCCTTCACCGCCGAACCGGGAAAACCGCCGCCCACCAGGGCGTTGGCCAGGGTCTTCCGGCGCTGCCCGAAGGCGGCTCGGACGACACGGAAGAAGACGTCGCGCTCCGGGCCGGGCGGCAGAGGGCTCGGCCGGGGGGTGAGCGCCACCACGGTGGAATCCACCTCGGGGGCCGGATAGAAGGCGGTTCGCGGCACCCGGGCCACGACGGTGGCCTCGGCGGAGAACTGGAGAATCACGGTGAGCGAGCCGTAGGCCTTGGTCCCCGGCCTGGCCGTCAGCCGGTCGGCGACTTCCCGCTGCACCATGAAGACGAGCCGCTCCCAGGGACGGGTGGCGGTCAGGAACTTGAGCAGGACAGGGCTGGTGATGTAGTAGGGCAGGTTAGCCACGGCCTTGTAGGAAGGGGCGTCGTCCGGGAGAAGCTCGGCCAGCCGCAGGTCCAGGATATCCCCCCGGACCAGACGGACGTTGGGCAGGCGGCCGACGGTGAAACGCAGGACGGAGAAGAGATCCCGGTCGAGTTCGACCGCCACCACCCGCCCGGCCCGGGCCGCCAGGGCCGCCGTGAGCGTGCCGAGGCCCGCCCCCACCTCGAGCACCACGTCGGAGGGAGAGAGGCTTGCGGCCCGCACGATCTTGTTCAGGATGTGCTCATCGATCAGGAAGTTCTGGCCGAACCGCTTGCGCGGCTGCAGGCCGAACTGCGCCAGGAGCTGCGCCACCGCGCGTGGGCGGGTCAACTTGGGGATCCCCCCGCCCGGGCGCTCCCCGCCTGTCCTACTCGAGGACGTAGACCTCGACCTTTCGCCGGCCAAAGCGGATTGCTTCCTCATAAGTGTCAAAACAGAGGTCAATGCGGTTGCCCTTGATGGCCCCACCGATGTCCGCCGCCAGCGCCTCCCCGTAGCCCGGGATGTAGAGCCGGCTGCGGAGGGGAATAACCCGCGGGTCGACCGCCACGATTCCGTATTGAGCCTTGAGTCCGAGGTAGGTGTAACCGGTCGCCTTGGGGCCGATGGAGCGGGGGCTGGGATCGTAGGCCGTGGCGACCATGACCCGCCGCTCGGTGTAACGGTACTCGCCGCGGGAGGTGCGCAGCGTCCGCACGACCTTCTTCGTGCCGACCGCTACAAGCTGCGGCTGGGGTTCCCGAAGGACCTTTTCCGCGACGAGCGCCTTGGCGATTACTTTCCCGTCCTCCGTGGTCACGCGGATAGTGCGCTCCTTGAGCCCCTTGACCCCCGCCCGGATCACCCGTTCGAGGCCCTTTTCCAGTTCAGGGTCCTGTCTCCGGAGGACGGTGAAGGGGATCTCCACCTGTTGCTGGACGTCCTTGATCTCAACGCGGTGAACCACCACAGTCAGGCCGGAGGCCACCGGGGCCGTGGCGGACGGTTCAACCCGGTCGTGTTCCCCCAGGGCCACGCCGGCCGCGACCAGGGCCTCGCGGACCGTCTGCTTGGGCGTAAGCAACTCAAAGGTGCGCCCGTCGACCTGCACCGTGATCGGCACGGCGCGGTACACGGCCACGCGCATCCTGCGCTTCAACGGGCTGGCTGGACCAGGCACGACTTCGTCCGCGGGGCCCAGACGGATACCGTGGGCTCTCAAGAGAGCCCGCACCAGCCGGCGATGGGTGACGACGCGGCGGGTCTGCCCGTCCACCACCAGCTGGATTTCCTTACGCGTCAAGGCCCAGGCCAAACTGGCTGAGAGAAGTATCAGAACCGCAAGGAAGGCTACCAACCTGGCCTGCCACTTCGGAGCCGAAGACCGCCGGGTACGGGCCGCAGGCCGCGCCGCCGCCCGCCCCCCTGGTCCCCCGGCTTCCGGAATGGTCCGGACCATCCCATCAACTCCTTGGGACGAAATTGGGACAACTTTTCTGGCGTGTATTAGTATACCGGATGTGGCGGAAGAATTGCATCCTTCCCTCGGCCTGGATTTCCTGCGTCTGCCGGACGGGTTCCCCGCTCACCGCTCGTGCCCGCTGAAGAGGCCGCCTCAAGGCCAAATGCGGGCGGTGGCGATCGTCCCTCCGTCCGCCGCGAACAGCGTGGCGACGATCTCACCTTCGAACGTCTTCGCCCGCTCGAAGCGCGTCCCGTCAGTGAAGGTCAGCCGCACCGTCCCCTTTCGGAGGTCGGCGGCGGCAACCACCTTCCCCTCGAGCAGTCTCTCCAGTTCCTCCCGGTCGTCCCGCGTCGCCTTCGTCATCGTTCTACACTCCTTCTTCGTCCCGGATGAACGGGCGTACCCGAAACCGGGCGCCCAGGCTCTCGGCGAGGCGGCGGCAGGCCTCCAGGTCCAGGCCGGGCAGGGCCACCGCGGTGAGGGTGACTTCAGGAACCGCCCGCACCGCCTCCCGGGTGAAGTCCAGGACAGCCTCAAAGGCCCCCGGCAGGCTGGGCCGGCACAACCGCTCGTACTCCCCGGCGGTGGGGGCGTTCAGGCTGATGGACACGGCGTCGATCAGACCCACCAGCTCGGGAACGATGTTGCGGCCATAAACCAGGTTGGCCAGGCCATTCGTGTCCACCCGCAGCCGCAGCCCCGGGTATGTCCGCCGGAGGGCGGCGGCCACCTCCTTGACCACGTCCAGGCGGAGAAGCGGCTCGCCGAACCCGCAGAACACAACCTCCCGGTAGGGCGCCGGGTCGCCGATCTCCGCCAGGACCGCCCCCGCCTCCGGCTCCGCCTCAAGCCACAGCCGCTGGCCGGCGATGCCCTCCCGGTGGCGGCGGAGACAGAAGGTGCAGTCGTTCGTGCAGCGGTTGGTTATATTCAGGTACAAGGCGTCTTTGAAGCGGTAGGCGATCATGGCGCCTGGCCTGCGCTCCCGTCCTCTGGATCCCCCGCCGGGCCCGCCGGGAACACCTCGGCCAGGCGGCACTCCAGCTCAGCCGGTGTGAACTCCTCGAGCCGGTCCACCAGCTCCTTCACCGCCTCCGCCTGCCCGGCGGTGATAATCCCCTGCCGGGCCAGGGTGTCGTAGGCGTCGGCGAAGAGGATCCGTATCCGGCCGTCCCGGTCGCAGTACGACATCAGCCCTGCTCCTCTTTGGCCAGATCGACGAACCGGGTGAACTCGGGAATGAAGCTCAGGGTCGCCGTGGCAGTCGGGCCTTTCCGGTTCTTGGCCACGATCACCTCGGCCTTCCCCCTCGACTCCGGCTCGTCACGGAAGTAGTACTCCCGGCGGTAGATGAACATGACCACGTCAGCGAACTCCTCGATGTTCCCCGAGTCCCGCAGGTCGGAAAGCTGAGGCCGTCGGTCGGGGCGCTGCTCGACGCTCCGGTTGAGTTGGGAGAGGAGAATGATCGGCAGGTCCAGCTCGCCGGCGAGATCGCGGATCTCCCGCACGATCTCTCCCACCACCAGAGCCCAGTTCTTGTTGGTCTCGACCGGCGGCTGAATCAACTGGAGGTAGTCGATGATGATCAGGGCCAGAGTCTGACCCTGGCTGGCCAGCTCAGCGGCCACCTTGCGGGCCTTGGCCTTGATGTCCGAGACCGAGAGGCCCCGCTTGTCCACAAGGTACACGGGGAGGGAGTACAGGTCGTTGAAGATGGAGCCGATCTTGTCGAACTTCTCGTCATCGAGCTTGACTGGAACGGCGTAGTCCTGCGCCGTGATCTCATACTCCCCGTTGGGCCGGCGGAGCCGGAAGCATTCCCCTAACACCAGCCGGTCTCCGATCTGCTCGTCGTCCATTTCCAGGGAAAAGATCAGGACCGGCTTGTGGCGCCGGGCCACGTTGACCGCCATGTTCAGGGCCAGGCTGGTCTTGCCCATCGAGGGCCGGCCGGCCAGGATGATCAGGTCCTTCTTCTTGAAGCCCGCGGTGATGCCGTCGATCGGCTGGTACATTACTGGCAGGCCGTAGGAATCGATCTTGCCTTCCTTGCGCTCTTCCAGGCGCGCATGAACCCGGAGCAGCACCTGGCTCAGCGGCTTGACATCGTCGGAGCCTTCCTCCATCCGGGTGGCCGCCAAGATCAGCTCCTGCGCCCGGGCCTGGAGGGTGGCCGTGGGGGAGTCGCCGGCCCGGTAGACCAGTTCCTCTAGAGTCTGAGCCGCCTCCAGCAGCCGGCGGCGGGCGTAGGCGTCGATCACCGACTCGATGCTCGGCGCGAGCTCTGCTCGGGAGAGGAAAGACTCCGTGAGGGAGAGGAGCACCTCCTTCGGGTTGGGGAGGAGGTTCTCCCGGCTCAGCACGTTATAGATCTGAGTGTAGGAGATGCGCCCGCTCTCGCGGTAGAGCCGCTGGATGACGCGGAAGATGAGCCGGTGGGCGGCGTCGTAGAAGTGGTGGTCACGCAACCGGTCGATGCAGGCGTCGATGCTCTTGGGGTGACGGATCAGAATGCCGAGGATGCGGCGTTCCCCCTCCAGGTCGCACGGAACGCTCGCCAAACCGGAATCTCGGGCTGCTTCCAGGGGACGCTGAGCCACGCCTCAAACCTCCTTAAGGCAGACGGGGAGAGCGCCGCCGGGACGGCTTGCCCTTGGCGCGTTCAGCCAAGCGGCGGTATTCCCGGCGGAACTCTTCGTATTCGGCCGCAAAAGCCTCCGCCCACCGGCGGACCACCTCCGGCGGCACCGGCTCATAGGCGCTGGCCCAGGACGCCGGCCGGCTTTCGTGCGGAGGCGCAGGGGGAGGGCCTGGCGGGGAGCCGGCGTACAGGTCCGGGTGAGCCGCCACCCAGGTCTCGATTATCTCCGGAGAGACCGGCTCGTACGCCCCGGCGTTGGCGGTCGGCGAAGCCGCCGGAGCCGTCGCCTGGCCTGGCTGGAGAGCTGACGCTCCTCCCGCGGGGGCGGGGAGGACGCCGTGGCCGTCAAGCGGGCCGAAGGGGCTGATGCGCCTACGGCGGTTGCACGCCCTGTCCAGGGCAAAGGTGACCTGATTGAGCCGGCAAGGCCCTCTCTGCCGGCAAAGCTTGATCTCGTCCAGGACATCCTGAAGGCCCAGGACGGCCAGCCACTCCCGTATCCGGTCTTCCTGTGCCGAACTGAACGTTTTCCCGGTCACCTCCTGGATGGCCTGGTACACCTCGGCCAAGTCCTCGGCGGCGACCTCCGGCGACGAGTCCGGAGCCGGGACCGGGGAGCACCGGGGATGAAGATAGAGATAGGGCCCTTCCCAGTCCACCAACCCGGCTAGCCGCAGCGCCTGGAACGCCGGACTCAGGGCAGTTGAGGCGATGGACAACGAGGCGGCCAGGTCTTCCTCGTACAGACGGGTCTCCCCGCTGTCGAGCCGGTGGAGCAGTTCCTCCCAGAGGCGCCGGGCCAGATCGTCCAGGCCCTCCGTCGACGCTTCCCCGGGCTGAGCGGCGTGCGCCGCTCCGGCAGGAGCGGGGGGGGCGGCAGTTAACAGCGCGGCGGTCCCCCGGCCGAGGAATAGCGGCAAGGCCTGGCCCTGCAACCCGGAGAAGGCGGCCATCACCGCGCCCCCTCGCTGCAAATCCGGTTCCGCCCCAGCTCCTTGGCCTGGTAGGCGAACTCGTCCGCCATGCTGATCAACTCATCCTTGTTGCGGATCCGCGGCGAGGGGTAGGTCGCCACCCCGACGCTGACCGTCAGGCGGAGACCGTCGAAATCGTGCTCCGCCACCGCCTGGTGAATGCGGCGGGCCACCGCCATCGCTTCCCGGGGGCCGGTATCCGGCAGGACGACCGCGAACTCCTCTCCTCCGTACCGGGCGACCAGGTCGCTCTCCCGCACACTCTGCTGGATGAGCTGGGCCATCTGCTGCAACACGACGTCGCCTCGCTGGTGTCCGTACCTGTCGTTGACGGCCTTGAACTCGTCGGCGTCCACCATGATCATCGACGCCGGCCGCCCGGTCCGGTTCGCCCGGTCCACCGCCTCTTCGATGCAGGAGCAGAAGTAGCGGTGGTTATACAGGCCGGTGAGCCCGTCCGTGATGGCCAGCCGCGCCATCTCCTCATACAGCTTTCCGTTCTGGACCGCGAAGGCGCACTGGTTGGCGACGATGAACAGCACCCGCAGGTCGTCCTGGGTGAAGGCGTTGACTTCCTTCTTGAACAGGTTGAGAACTCCGATCGCCCCTCCTTGAATGACCAGCGGCAGGGAGAGCATGGACCGGTATGGGGTTCCCCGGTAGGCGTCGCTCCACCCCTGGCTCCCGAGGTCCGGCACGATCAGCGGCTGAGCGCTCTGCAGCACCCGGCCGCTGATCCCTTCCCCGATGCGGGTCTGAGCGAACTGTTCGAGCTGTTCGGGGGTGAACGCCCGGGCCACTTTGATCTCGAAATGCCCCGTCTCGTTGACCAGCGCCAGGTAACAAGCGTCATACCGCACGACGCGCATGATGGTGTCGACCATCATGTTGAAGATCTCGTTCAGGTGGAGGGTGCTGCCGAGGACCGTGGTGAACTCGTAGATCGCCAGGATGTCGAAGATGCTCTTGTTGAGCTCGGTGTTAAGCTGGTCCACCTTGGCCTGCAGCGCTTTGACCTGCTCCCTCGCCTCCTCCGTCTGGACGACCCGCCGCCGCAAATCGGCCTGGTAACGCCCCTGCGCCACCCCCGTGACCACGGCGGTGGCCCAGAAGAGCGCAGTCTGGACCACCGCCACGTTGACCCACACCCGGAAGGGGCGGATGGCCCCCATAAACCACGCCAGGGCGGTCGCCACCGCCGCCTGGAGGAGCGCCTGCCGCACCCCGCCGGCCAGGGCCGCCACTACAATCGGTATGACGGCGATGAACAGCAGGGAATTCTCGAAGTTCGGCCCCTTCCAGGCGATCAGGGCCAGCGCCGCGTAGAACAACACGAGGTAGAGCCGCGTGGCGAGGGCCGAGCCCTTGCGCCTACCGTCCATGGCCATCCCCTTCCTCCGCCGCAGCGGCTGCCGGTTCCCCTGCCGACACCTCGGCCAGAAGACTCTGAGCCACCGGGTTGTGGGGGTTGATGGCCAGCGCCTGGTTCCAGGCGGAGCGCGCCGCCTCGGTGTTCCCCAGGGCCAGATGCGCCCGCCCGAGGTTGCAGAGGGCCGGCACGTAATCGGGGAAGGTCTCAAGCGCCCGGCGGAACTGTTCGATCGCCTCTTTCGGCCGGCCCAGCTCCAGATAGGTTAGCCCGAGGTTGTTCTGGGCCTGGGCATACGAGGGTTGCAGGGCGATCGCCTGGAGGTAGGCCTCCGCCGCCCGTTCCAGCTCCCCTTTCTGCCGGTAGGCGTTCCCCAGGAAGTTGTACGCCTCCGCCGACTGGGGATCGAGAGTGATCGCCCAGGCGAATTTGTTGATGGCCGCGTCGACCGAGCCTCGGAGCAGGTGCATCAAGCCCAGCCCTAGGTGGGCGGGGGCGTACATCGGGTTGCGCTCCGCGGCCCGGGAGAAGCAGGCGACTGCTGGAAGGTACTGGTCGTCGGCGTAGTAGACTGTCCCGAGCCGGCAGAGGAGTTCCAGGTCTTCGGGGAGTCTCTCCAGCGCCGCCCGATACTCCTCGATGGCCTCTTCCAGGCAACCCATCTGGAACAGCGCTTCCGCCGCCTCTTTGTGGAGTTCCGGGTCGTCGGGCCGTTCCGCCAGCTTCGCCTGGCAGGTGGCTACCATCTGCTCGGGACTGACGGCACCCCCGCCGGCCAACTGTTTGGTGCCGAAGATGCGGTCGGGGTGCCAGGCGTTGGCCCGCCTGTACTCCGCCGCCGCCTTGTCGAAGTGGCCCATCTTGTAGTAGGCCAGAGCCATCAGACGGTGCACCATCAGGTTGCGCAGGGTCATGGGGTTGACCGCCAGCGCTTTCCGGAAAGTCTCCACCGCCGCCTCGTACTGCCCCTCCTGGAACTGGATCTGGCCGAGGGTGGCCAGGGCGTCCACGCTCCGAGGTGACCGCTGCAACGCCGCCTCGCAGGCGGCCCGCGCCTCCGCCACCCGGTGAATTTCGAGGTACAGCTTGGCCAGGGCGGTCAGGACCTCCATCCGGATGTCCTGGTTGGTCATCCCGGGGGTTTTCTTGAGGCTCTCCTCGTAGGCCCGGATTGCTTCCTCCCGCCGCCCCAGCCCGGCATAGCAGGCGCCGAGGTTGGCCAGGGGCACCGCCGCCGAGTCGGGATCGAGCTCCACCGCCAGGATGAAGTACTGGATGGCCTCCTCCAGCTCACCTCGGTTCATATAGATCTCGGCGATGTTGTTGTAAGCGCCGATCGCCCCGCGCGGGTCCAACTCGATGGCGAGCTTATACTCGAGCAAGGCCTGATCGAACTTCCCCTGGTGCTGGTAGGCCACCCCGAGGTTGGAGTGGGCCACGCCATAGCGCGGATGGTTCTGGACGATGGACTGCCAGACCGCCACCGCCTCCTCCGTCCGGCCCAAGAGGTAATCCACCACGCCCACGTAGTTCAGGGGGGTGGGGTCATCCCCTGCCTGGGCCACGACGGACGACAGGAACTTGCGGGCCTGCTCCAGTTCGTGCTCTTCCTGGCGAACAGCGATGTAGGCGCGATAGGCCGGAGCGTACGACGGGTCAACCGTGATGGCGGCGGCATAAGCCTCTGCGGCGAGGAGTTTCTGCCCGCTCCGGTACAGGAGGTCCCCCAGGTCGCTTTGGAGCTTGGCGTTGCGGGGCTCGCGGCGCGTGGCGCTCCGGGCGAGGCGGATCGCCTCCTGCAGGCGGCCGCGGGACGCGAGCCGCTGGGCGGTCGCCATCAGCGCTTCGGGCGAACGTCCCAGAGCCAGTAGTCTGTCCCACCACCGCGCAACCGCTGCCGTCCCCATGCGTTTCTCCCCCGGACTGGTTAACTTCGGTGCGCGGGAGGCAATCTCCTTTTCACGCCTATGCGTGGCTCTTGTCGTAGGGCTTCCCGTCCGCCGCCGGCGGAGTGGCCCGGCCGATGACTCCGGCCAGGACCGCCATAGTCAAGAGGTAGGGCAACATCAGGAAGAACTCCCGCGGCACCCGGAACCCGAGCGTCTGGCCGAGCATCTGCAGCGCGTCGAAGAACCCGAAGAGCAGACAGGCCCCGAGCGCCCCGAGCGGCGTCCACTTGCCGAAGATCATCGCTGCCAGAGCGATGAAGCCCCGCCCCGAGGTCATGTTCTCGATGAACGAGGAGAGCAGACCCAGTGACAGGGTAGCACCGCCTAGGCCGGCCAGAGCCCCCGAGAGGCCCACGGCGAGGTAGCGCATCGCGTACACGTTGACCCCGACGGTGTCCGCCGCCCGCGGGTGCTCTCCGACCGCCCGCAACCGCAGGCCGAAGGGGGTCCGGAAAAGGACGTAGTGCGCCAGGAAAGCCGCGGCGATCGCGAGGTACACGGGCGGGGTGTGCTGCCCGAGGACTGGCTGGATCCACCGGTCGACGAAGCTCTGCAGCGCCGGGAAACGGGAGAGCCCCGGAAACCGGTTGAAGGGGATGACCCAGTCCGGCAGCTTGGCCACCATCGGCGACTGGCCGGCGTGGTGGAAGATCAGCCGCAGGAGGAAGCCGGTCAAGCCCAGAGCCAGCATGTTGAAGGCCACGCCGGTGACGACCTGGTCGGCACGGTAGCGGATCACGATCACCCCGAAGAGCAGGGCGAAGAGCGCCCCGGAGACCAGGGCGATCAGGAGGCCCAGCCAGGGGTCCTTCAAGAAGTAGGAGCCCATCACCGCCATGAAGGCTCCGACGAGCATGATGCCATCCAGGGCGATGTTCACCACGCCGGACCGCTCGGAGAAAACCCCGCCGAGGGCGGCAAAGATCAGGGGCGTCGCCGCCCGAAGGGCCGAGACGAAAAGCCCGACCTGGAAGAGGAGGGTGAGCGAACTCCAGAAATCAGACATGGGCGGCCACCTCCTTCGCCCGGCGGGAGGACCGCCGACGGCCGAGGCCGCGGATGATCTGGTCCGCCGCCACCAGGATGATGACCACCGCCGTCACGACGCTGATGATCTCCTTGGGGATGTCGGCCACGGATTGCATCAGCTGAGCGCCCCGGGCGAAGATGCCGAAGAGGAACGCTCCTCCCACGACACCGAGGGGATGGTTGTTCCCGAGGAGGGCGACCGCGATCCCGTCGAAGCCGTAGCCGGTGAAGGTGAAGATGTCGAGAAACTTGAGCTGCACTCCGGAGACCCAGACCGCCCCGCCGAGCCCTGCCAACCCCCCCGAGATGATCATCGCCAAAAGCAGGTGCCTGGCCACCGGGATACCCGCGTACTCGGCGGCCGAGGGGTTGTAACCCACCGCCCGGATGCCGTAGCCCACGGTGGTCTTCCACATGAGGTACCAGACCGCCAGCGCCACCAGGAGCGCCACGACGATGCCCAGATTGGCCCGGCTGGGGAGCAGGAACCGCCACAGCATGGCCGAGGGGAGGATGTCCTTGGTCCGGGGAACGATGGGATCCGCCCGCAGCGGGCCCATCACCAGCCAGTGGGTGAAGTACAGAGCGATCCAGTTCATCATGATGGTGTTGATGACCTCGTGGACGCCCCGGTAGGCCTTGAGCAGGCCCGGGACGGCTGCCCAGAGCCCTCCCGCCAGGAAACCCGCAAGCAGCGTCACCGGCAGATGCGCCCACATGGGCCAGCCGGTGAAGACCGACGCCGCCCCGGCCCAGGCGCCGGCGATCTGCCCGACGATGAACTGGCCTTCGGCGCCGATGTTGAAGAGGCCGGCCCGGTAGGCCACCGCAATGGAGAGACCAGTGAAGACCAGCGGCGTCATGGAGACCGTTAGTTCGGCGAAGTTCTGCAAGCTCCCGAAGGATCCTTGCCAGAGCGCTTGATAGCCGACGAGCGGCGACTTGCCGGCCCAGAGGATGAAGCCGGCCCCCAGGAAGAGTGCCAGCATCACCGCCGCGAAGGCGATCCACAGCCTTTCCAGACCCTCGAGGCGGAAAGGACGGAAAGCGCGTTCTCTCTCAGCCAACACGGTTGCCTCCTTCCACGGCGGCCCGGGCCTCGTCGGCGGAGCGCGCCGCCCCGCTCATGAGCAAACCCAGGATGTCCTCGCTGGCTTCCCCGGCCGGCAGGACCGCGACCACCCGGCCTTCGTACATCACCGCGATGCGGTCCGAGAGGGACAGGATCTCGTCCAGCTCGAACGAGACCAGGAGCACCGCCTTCCCCCGGTCGCGCTCCGCCACCAACCGCTCGTGCACGAACTCGATCGCTCCGACATCCAGGCCCCGGGTGGGTTGAGCGGCGATCAACACGTCCGGGTCGCGGTCGATCTCCCGGGCCACGATGACCTTCTGCTGGTTGCCGCCGGAGAGCGAGCGGGCGGCCGTCTCGGTGGAGGGGGTCCGGACGTCGAACTCCCTGACCAGCCGCTCCGCGTGCTTGCGCACCTCGCCCTGGTTCAGGTTGATCCCCGAAGCGAAGGGCCGCCGGTCGTAGGTGGCCAGGATCAGGTTCTCCGCCACGGAGAAGTCGAGGATGAGGCCCCGCTTGTGCCGGTCTTCCGGGATATGCCCCAGGCCGGCCCGGATCCGCTGGCGGGTCCTGGTCCGAGTGACCTCCTTGCCTTTCAGGAAGACCCGCCCCCCGGTCGCCGGGCGCAATCCCGTCAGGACCTCGACCAGCTCGCTCTGCCCGTTGCCGTCGACCCCGGCGATCCCGAGGATCTCGCCCCGGCGGACCGTCAGGTCGACTCCCCGCAGCGCCGGCAGGCGCCGGTTGTTGTTGGCGGTGACGTTCTCGAGGCGGAGGACCTCCTCCCCCGGCCGGGACGGTCCCTTCTCCACCTCGAGGATCACCTCCCGCCCCACCATCAGACTGGCCAGCTCGGCCGGGGTGGTCTCGGAAGTGGGCAGCGTCTTGACCACCCGGCCGCGCCGGATGACCGTCACCACCTGGGCCATCGCCATGATTTCCTTGAGCTTGTGGGTGATGAAGATGATCGCCTTGCCCTGGGCCGCCAGGGAGTCGAGGATCACCTTCAGCTCCCGGACTTCCTGCGGCGTGAGCACCGCCGTCGGTTCATCCAGGATCAGCACCTCCGCCCCCCGGTACAGAGCCTTCAGAATCTCCACCCGTTGCTGCATCCCGACGGAGATGCTCTCCACCCGGGCCAGGGGATCCACCTTAAGCCCGTACCGGGCGGACAGCTCCTCGACCGCCGCCACCGCCCGTTTCAGGTCGAGGCTCACTCCCCGCCGCGGTTCGCTCCCGAGGACGATGTTCTCCGCCACGGTGAAGGGCGGGATGAGCATGAAGTGCTGGTGGACCATTCCGATGCCGCGCCGGATGGCCACGTTGGGGTCGGTGACCCGCACCTTCTGCCCGCGGATGAAGACCTCTCCGGAGTCTGGCTGGTACAGGCCGTAGAGGATGTTCATCAGGGTGGTCTTGCCCGCCCCGTTCTCCCCGAGCAGCGCGTGGATTGTCCCCGGGGTGATCTCCAGGTCGATCCCGTCGTTTGCCAGGACGCCGGGAAAGCGCTTGGTGATGCCGACCAGCCGCACAATCGGTTCCACGGGCTCACCTCCAGAGCCGTCGACACAGCTAGGTGCGAAGGTCCGAACGACCCTCGCACCTAGCAGCACGAACCTATCGCCCTGCCATCGCTAGAGCGTGAACTTGAACTTCGCGACCTCCTCCCGGGTGGACGGAACGACCAGCTTGCCGGACTTGATCAGGTCGACTGCCTTGTCATGAAGCTTCCGGACATCCGCGGGGACTTTCACGCCGTCTTTGGGGAAACGGTCGATGCCGAAGCCGGTGCCCACGCCGTCCTCCTTCAGGCCGAGGACCACCGTGCCGCTCTTCCAGTTGCCCTCGACGAGCGCCTTGGCGCCCATGAAGACGCCGGTGTCCACCCGTTTGAGCATCGAGGAGAGCACGGCCGCGGGGGCGAGGTGGGACTGGTCGGAGTCAACGCCGATGGCGAGGAGCTTCTTCTCCTTGGCTGCCTCGATCACGCCAATGCCGCAGGCGCCCGAGGCGTGGTAGATGATGTCCGCGCCCTGGCTGAACTGGGTCATGGCCAGCTCCTTGCCCTTGCCGGGGTCGTCGAACTTGCCGGTGTAGCCGACCAGCACCCGCGCCTTCGGGTTGACCGACCTCACGCCGGCGATAAACCCCGACTCGAATTTGATGATCAAGGGGAACTCCATGCCGCCGATGTACCCGATGATGTTGGACTTGGTCATCTTGCCGGCCAGGACGCCCTGGAGGAAGGAACCCTCCTCTTCCTTGAAGACGACCGACATGACGTTGGGGGCGTCCACCACGGAGTCGATAATGCCGAACTTGGTGTTCGGGTAACGCTTGGCCACGTTCTTCAAGGCGTCGGTCATAAGGAAGCCGATCGCCCAGATCTCGTCAAACTTCTGGTCGGCCAGGTTGGAGAGGTTGGTCTCATAGTCGTCCATCTTCTTGGACTCGACGACCTTGATCTCGACCCCGAGCTCCTTGGCCGCCCGCTGCAGGCCGCGATAGGCCGCGTCGTTGAAGGACTGGTCGCCGAGCCCGCCGATGTCGGTGACCATCGCCACCTTGTACTTGGGAGCCGCGCCGACCGCGCCGATCAGGCTGAGAACCAAAGCGCAGACCAGGAGGAACAAGACGGTCCGCTTCATTCAGGTTGATCCCCTTTCTCCCGCATCGATTTGAGGACGGTTGGACGGGCTGCGTCCCGCGGTGAGCCTCTATCACCCCCACCCGCTGTCCTGCACACAACCCTGACCAAGGAGTCCTGCTCCGCTACTTCCTGCGTCGCCAATAAATTTCGGCGGAGGGCTGGTGATTCCTGCCTCGCCAAACTTTGGCGCCCGGCGGGGCGCTGCGTCTTGCCGCCTCGGCAGGCCGCCTCTAGCGGGCCACTACGGTTTCATTGCGAGAGAGCGGCGCGGAGACGTCCACATGGCCGGCGAGCGACTCCACCCGGGCCCCGTTCACCAGGATCTGGACCCGGTTCACCCCGGGAAACTGGGTCAGCGTGTTGACGATGGCGGCGACCACCATGGCCTCGCCCTCGCTCCCCACGTTGAGCCGCGTCACCCCGGCCCCGAAGTCGGCGTAGGCCACTCCACCCCTGATCTTGACCGAGTTCAGGGTGGTGTCCCGGGGTAGGACCGGCCGCAAGCTGCTGCCCGGCGCCGGCCCGCGGATGAGCTCCGCCAGGGCGAGATGAGGCAGGTCCGCCCCGAAGAGGCGCCGCTTCTCGGTCCCCAGTTGGAGGGCGGTCGGCGTCTCCTTGAGGAAGTACAGCGTGACTGGAGTCCCCAGCCCCTCGAACTCCTCACCCAGGGCGACCTGCCGTTCTTTCAGCACTGCCACTTCCTCTCCCAGCCGCCGCAGTTCGGTGCGCACGTGACGCATCTCCCGCCAGGCGAACTGCCCGCTGATCAGGGCATAGACCGAGAAGATACCCAACACCGCGAAGAGCCACCGCTCCGTAGCCCGCATGAGCGACACCCCTTTCCGTTGCACCGCTCGCCAGTTAGCGTACCTCCACCGATAACCGCCCGATAGCCCCCACGACCTCCACCTCGATCTGGGCCGCCGCCGTCCCTCGAGGTCGAGCCGGCCCCCGCCGCCCTCGAGTTCGAGGTCCAGAGGCACGCCGGGCGGTAGAGCAGGTCCCGCCGGTCCAGGGAGCGCACCCGGAGGAGCGCCCCGACCCGCCTGGACGGCCAGGGCCCCGGCAGCTCCCACTCCCGCCGGGTCGGCCCCAGCGTGCTGAGGAGGAGCACCGCCCCGAGCAAAAGAACCAGCGCCGGCGCCACCCAGCCGAGGCGATTTCCCCGGATGAGCAGGTCGAGGCCGGCCAGCATCAAAAGAACCGGCCAGAAGCGGGCCAGGGCCTCCCAGGTCTCTACAGTCAGGTAGCCCAGGTTGGCCAGGAGAAGGATCACTCCGAGCAGGATGAGCACAGCCCCGCCGAGACGTCCCCGGCTGCCGCCCTCCCGGCGCCCCACCGCCTCCCCCTCCTATTCCGGCCGCCGGCCCCGCACCAGGAGCGCCACGCCCACGACGATCAGCGCCACCGGCCAGAGACGGCCGAGATGGAACCAGGGCAGCAGGTTCTCCAGAAGAAACAGTGCTCCCAGGATGAGGAGGATCGCCCCGGCCCACCGGCCGCGTTGCTCACCCGACGCCGGAGCCATCGCCTGCCCTGGCTGGGCGGCTGACGCCGCCTCGCCGGTTTCGTCGCCGGCCGGATGCCACTGCACCCACCGGCCCGGCGCCTCGGGGACCAGAATCCAGGCCAGGATGTAAAGGGGGAGCCCGATGGCCCCCGGGAACGAAAAAAGCGCCCAGACCAGGCGGACCAGGTTGGCGTCAATCTTCAGGTACTCGGCCAGCCCCCCGCAGACCCCGGCGATCACCCGGTCGTCCCGTGAACGGTACAGTCGCTTGTCCATCGTCGTCACTCTCCTCCATGGATGCGGCGTAGGCTCGCCGCGGCCTCGCGCAGCCTGGGCAGGGTGGACGCGGGCGGGCTGTAGCTGCCCAGCGCCACTCCGGCCGCCCCGAAGCGGCCGTGATAGTCAGTCCCTCCGGTGGGAATCAGCCCAAGCCGCTCCGCCAGCTGCAGGAAGTGGGCCGTCTCCCCTGCGCTGTGCGTCGGATAGTACACCTCGAGGCCCATCAGCCCCTTCTCCGTCAACTCCTTGACCAGGTCGTCGCCCGACGCAGTCCCGGCCACCAGGCGGCCGGGATGGGCCAGCACCGGCACGCCCCCCGCCCCCAGGATCAGCTCGATGGCCTCCTCCGGGTCGAGATAGGAGTGGGGGACGTAGGCCGCCCCGCCTTTGCTGAAGTAGTAGTCAAAAGCCTCCCGGCCTCGTCCCGGCGGTATCAACCGCTGTTCCTTCATCGCCCGGAAGATCTGACTCCGTCCGATGAAGCCCCGGGTCGAGGCGGTTTCCCAGACCGTCTCCCACTCCAGAGGCACCCCCAGTTGCTGCAGCTTCTGCACCATGGCGCGGGCGCGGGCGATCCGCTCCTCCCGGATGGCGTCCAGCCGGGCCAGCAACGGCGGGTGCGGGTGGCGCAGGTACAGCCCCAGAACGTGCACTTCACAGGTAGCGGTGTCGGTGGTAAGCTCAATCCCCGGGATCACGGCCACCGGAACCGCCGCTTGTCCAGCCTGGGCAGCCGACGCTGCCTCCCCGGCGGCGAGCGCCTCCTCCAGCCCGTCCACCGTGTCGTGGTCAGTGATCGCCACCGCCAACAACCCGAGGCGCTCCGCCTTGCGCACTAGCCCCGCAGGGGTGTCGCTGCCGTCGGAGGCGGTCGTGTGGGTGTGAAGGTCAATTCTCAAGCAGGCGTTCGGCCTCCCGCTTCCTTCGGCCCCGCACGATCTCCCGCCCGGCCAGCCAGCCCAGCCGGATGGTCAGGAGGAGGAGCAGCGCGCCGGCCGCGAGGTAGGCGGCGAGGAGAGCAGTGAGGCGCTCCAGTTGCGGCGCGACCCGGCCGAAGGCGACAATCGGGGCTTCAGCGTAGAGCCGGGCCAAAAGATATGCCCAGCCCACCAGCCCGACGGCGCAGAGGAGCGTCAACAGAACCAGAGCTGCCGCCCGCCGCCGCGGCGCGAGCCAACCGTTCAACATCCGGCGCACCCCCCGCTTGGCCCCGCAAGCCCGTCTAATTGTATTCTTTCCGCCTCTACCTATTCCTTTCGGGCCCGGCTTCCCCCCTCGACTGGGAACCGCCCCCTCTGGAAGCACGCTTACCCACCCGCGGGCGGACTGGCGTTTCCCGGACGGATAATGCGTATCTGGGCCGCATATCCGATTCCCTTGACCTCAGGCCGCCTCTGGCAACCCAAAACCGGGTCATCCGGGCTGACACGGGAAGGCGCGCCGGGTATAATGGCAAGGCCGGCTGCCGAAGCCGGCGGACTATCGAGGGAGAAAGGAGGTTGCTCATGCTCTTCACCGAACACCGGTTGTGGCGGGGTACAGTCGGCTTCTTCGCCGGCTTGATCCTGGCCGCCACTCTGGGGGCTCCGGCGTTGGCGACAGGCTACTCCGAAGGTCCTGAGCCCGGCTTGGCGGATGCTCCCGACCTGCAGGTGCCGGCGGCGGACTTCCTGCGCCCGGCGGTCAAAGAGACCTCGGGAAGCGGCACAGCGGCTTCCGCTCCCACGGCGGCTCCGGCTCCTGGACGGCGAGTCCAGCCGGCTCGACCGGCGGCAGACCCGGGCACGCGGATCGCCCTTCGCCCGGGCGACCTGGACCTTATGGCCCACCTGGTGCAGGCGGAGGCCGGCGACGAGCCGTATGCCGGAAAGGTGGCGGTAGCGGCCGTCGTAATCAACCGGGTCCAGTCGGGCCGCTTCCCCGACTCGGTCCGCGGGGTGATCTTCGAGCCGGACGCCTTCGAGCCGGTCTCCAACGGGTGGTTCTGGAACCCGCCGACCTCGTCGGCCTATGCGGCCGCCCGGGACGCGTTGCGCGGCTGGGACCCGAGCGGAGGGGCGCTCTTCTTCTTCGCTCCGGCCAAGACCGCCAACGCCTTCGTCTGGAGCCGCCCGGTCATCGTCCAGATCGGAAACCACATCTTCTCCCGGTAGACGGAAGAGGCTGCCCCGCAAGCACGTTCGGGGCAGCTTCTGCTACTTGACGGGGATGAACTCGGCCGCCACGACCCGCTGCCCCTCCTTACTCAGGACGAAGTCGATGAAGGCTTTGGCGAGCCCCTTCGGCGCCTCCCTGGTCAGGAAGAGAAAGGGGCGGGCGAGCTTGTAGGTCCTGTTCTTGACGTTATCCCCGGTCGGGCGGACGCCGTCGAGGGGCACCGCCTTCACCGTCCGGTCGAGGGCGCCGAGGGAGATGTACCCGATCGCTCCGGCGGCCTGGGCGACACTGCTCCGCACCGCCCCGGTGGATCCCTGGACGATCGCCTTGGTGGAGATGCGCCTCCCCCCCATCACCAGGTCCTCGAAGGCGCCCCGGGTCCCGGATCCCGCCTCCCGGGTCACCACCATGATCGGCGCGGCCGGTCCACCCACCTGCTTCCAGTCGGTGATCTCTCCGGTGTAGATGCGGCGGACCTGCTCCAGGGTAAGGCCGGTCACCGGGTTCTTGGGATGCACGACGATGGCAATCCCGTCCAGGGCGATCGTGACCTCATGGAGACCTCTCTCCTCTGGCTTGAGTTCCCGGGAGCTGGTGCCGATGTCGGCCGCCCCGCTCCGGGCGGCCGCGATCCCAGCGGAGGACCCGCCACCCTGGACCTGAATGCGGACCCGCGGATACTTCGCCCTGAACTCTTCGGCCAGTTCCTCCGCCAGCGGCTGGACGGAGGTGGAACCGGCGAGGACCAGCTTGCCCGAGAGGCTCTCCGCCTGGGCCTGTTCGACTGCGCCGCCGCCCGGCGGGAGGACTAATGCTGCTAACAGAACCAGCAGGGCTAGGACTGCCAAGGGAAGGATCAGTCTCTTCACTATATCTGCCTCCTTTACCACTCTTCCGTCTTCACCCTAACCCTACCAGAAAGAAATGAACCCGGCGTGGCCGCCGGGTTAAGATTTCGTTACAAGCGCGTTGCCCGCGCTCACACGAACAGCTCGCTCACCGAAGTCTCCTCGTGGACCCGGCTGACAGCCGCCGCCACCAGCGGCGCGATGGAGATCACAGTCACCTTCGGCAGCCTCTTCTCCGGGGCAATGGGGATCGTGTTGGTCACCACCACCTCCTTGATCGCCGGGTGGGCCAGGCGCTCGGCGATCGGCCCGGAGAAGACGGGGTGGGTGGCGGCGACGTGGATTTCCGGCTGGGCACCGTGGTCCAGCAGGGCCTTGACGCCCTCGACCAGCGTCCCGCCGGTGTCGATCATGTCCTCCACGATGATCGGCACCTTCCCTTCGACGTCTCCGATCACGTGGGTCACCTCGGCCACGTTGTGCGCCGGATGGCGCTTGTACATCGCCACCAGCGGCAGGTTCAAGCGGCTCGCCAGCTTCTCCGCGGTCTTGATCCCCCCGGCGTCCAGGGCCGCCACTACGCCGTTCTCGATGCGCTTCTTCCGGAAGTAGTCGGCGAGGAGCGGCAGGGCGGTCAGATGGTCCACCGGGATATCGAAGAAGCCCTGGATGGCCGGGGCATGCAGGTCGATGGTGATGATCCGGTGGACGCCGACCGTCTGGAGCACGTCAGCGATCATGCGGGCGGAAATGGGCTCCCGGGGGGCCTCCTTCCGCTCTTGCCGGGCATAGCCGTAGTGAGGGATCACGGCGTTGATCCGCCCGGCCGAGGCGCGCTTCAGGGCGTCGATCATGAGGAGCAGTTCCACGAGGTTCTCATTGACCGGCGGACAGACCGACTGGACGACGTACACGTCGTCGCCTCGCACGGTTTCAGCGAACCGCACGTAGATCTCGCCGCAGGAGAACCGCTTGATGTTAACCTTGCCCAGGCTGGTGCCAAAGACGCGGGCGACCTCCTCCGCCAATTCCGGCACAGAAGTGCCCGCAAAGATCTTCATCTCCGCCTTCATGCGCTCGCCTCTCCTCCCCTGGTTGCCGAGGCATGTTTCGGCGTTGGTCCAGCCAAACCCTTTTCCCATTATGAAAGGGGATCACCCAGCCGGGAGGGCCACCGGCAGGTTGCTCCATTTCCCGCACCGGTCCCCCCACCGGGCGATGATCTCTCCCGCGAGCCACACCTGGACGACCTCGCAGCGGTTGGGGCACCCCTGGCACTCGAAGCTTCCGGTGGTGCACTCCACCTCGCTCACCGCCCAGCCCCGGAAGGACGTCTCCCGCCGATCCCGGAGCATCGCCTCCCGCGCCAGAAGCGCTGCCCCGATGGCCCCCATCACCTTGTGGTGTTCCGGGACCGTCACCGGATAGCCCAGCGCCCTCTCGAAGGCCCACCGCAGCCCGGCGTTGGCCGCCACCCCGCCCTGGAAGTAGACCGGCGGACGGATGTCCTTCCCCTTTCCTACGTTATTCAGATAGTTGCGGACGAGCGCCTCGCACAGGCCGGCGATGATGTCCTCGAGGCGGTGCCCCTCCTGCTGCTTGTGGATCATGTCCGACTCGGCGAAGACTCCGCACCGGCCGGCGATTCGCACGGGATTCCGGGCGGCCAGCGCCAGGTCGCCGAAGCGCTCGATCGGGACGCCCAGGCGGCTCGCCTGGTGGTCGAGGAAGGAGCCAGTGCCGGCGGCGCAGACGGTGTTCATGGCGAAGTCCACTACGATACCGTCCCGGAGGATGATGATCTTCGAGTCCTGCCCGCCGATCTCGAAGACCGTCCGCACGTCCGGGGCAAGGTGGAGGGCGGCGACGGCGTGGGCGGTGATCTCGTTCTTGACCACGTCGGCGCCGATCACCACCCCGACGAGCTGACGGGCGCTGCCCGTCGACCCCGCCCCCGCGACCCGTACCCCAGCGGGGACCGCCTGCCCCAGGGTGCGCAGCCCCTCCTGCACCACCTGGACGGGCTTCCCCTGCGTCCGCAGGTACAAGGTTTCGCAGACCCGCCCATCCTCGTCCACCAGCGCCAGGTTGGTGCTGACCGACCCCACGTCGATCCCGAGATACGCTTCCAAGCGCCGTCCCCTCCCACTCCAGGCTGTCGGGATTGGTATGCCCCGGGGGGAGAGGGCGTATGACGCGCCAGCCCCGGCAGGGGGCACCGGCAAACCGAACTGGCCTGGACCGACAACTCCGCGGACGAAGAAGGGTTCCTCGTGGAGCCGCGTGCCGGAACCTCGGGGCCGTTCCAGAGGGCCGGGTACACGCGGCCTTTCGGAGAAACGGCCCCAAACTCGTTTCTGATCGGCGTTTCGGCGAGTTCGTGTGCTCAGCAACTGTCGAACTCGGGCGTACGGGACTTTCACCCGTCAGTCGTGCGCCCGTGCCGGGCGCACCAAAGAAGGGTGCCAGCCGACCGCTGACACCCTTTCCCTCTGCACAGCATAAGATCGTACTTCGGTGGGGACGATTTCCTTACTCTCGTCATTACCAGACTGGTTCCCCAGCCTTTGCACCGGAACGGTCAACAACCGGTAACCACCATTTCCAACCTCGTGTAATTGTACCCCGGCGGGCAAGGGACTGTCAAGCTGAAACCTTCGCGTCAGGTCCTGCAAGCCCTCAGGTGGAGTTGCCCCGATTTGGTGGAGGGGTTGATGTTAGGCAGCAGAAAGGCCCTTTGGCGTTCGCCCCCGGGGCGCTGGAACGTGGGGTTCGTTGTGCCTTTGCTTGTCCGGCGGGATGTAAGCCTGTATGCCATGCGTCTTAGCGGCAGTTCGTCTCCCCGACAATGATCCGGCGGGCGATCTTCCTCGACGAGCGAACGCCCACGCACTGGGCGAAGTAGGCCAAGTGGCCCTCAGGCAGCCAGTCCTTCAAGGACGGAGGGAGAAGAAACAGTTGATCCGGGTTGTACGGCTTGTATGTCTTGCTCCTGCCCATCAATTCGACTTCTTGGCCCTCTTTCCCTGGGTAACCATGGTCGCCGAGGCGGGAGGAAGCGCTCTCCAGGACGGACCTTCTACCGGCGGCGCGCCGGGAAGGGGGCCAAAAGCGAGGAGGCCTGCAGCGCAGGCCTCCCGGCAGTAGCGCGACGCATGAGCCGGCTCAGTCTACAGTTCGCACTGCGGCGGGAAAAGCGGGGACGGCGGGCACGGCGGGAAACCGCCCGTCCGACACGGCGCCGGCGTGCAGAACCCGTAGGCCGGGACCAAGAGCTTGACTTGAGCCAGCGACTCGATGATGAGGCAGATGTTGAAGGCGCAGCAGATTTGAGGCAGCCCCGTTTGCGGGACAACTAACGTGCAGGCGCCGCAGCTCACCGTGGTCTCGCTGCAGTCGACGAAGGTCCCGGTAGGCGCGCACAGGACGACGGTCTTGGTGAAGACGAAGGTCTGAGGTCCGGTCGTGCAGGGGAGCCCTGTTACGGTGTCCACTCCGGTGACCGTGTAGGTGACGGTAACCGCCACGGAGACGGTGGAGAAGCCGTCGACACCCGTCGGCACAGGGGTGCCGGCCGTGCAGGTCACGTTGGTGACCGTACAGGTGAAGGGCGGACCGCAGGTAGCCGCGGGAAGGGTAGCGCACTGGGTCGTGGTGTCCTGCTGGAAGCAGAAGTCGTAGACCTTCTCGGTCCGGATGCAGACGATCTCCGTCGGCGGCGGGCACCCTTCCGGCGGGCACGGCCCCGGGAAGATCTGCTGGATTTGAGCTTCAGACATAACGTACAACCTCCTTTCCGGTACAGGTTATGGACGGCAGGAGAGGGACGCTTTAGGAAACTTGTCTCATCTTGGCTCCGCCATCGCCTTCCTGTATTCGCCTGACCAGGCAAGCATTGCATTTTGTAGCGGGTGGTGATTCGCACTACGATAAGGTTGGGTGAGGTGACAGGAATTCGATAAGGAGGAAACCGAGTGCAGAAGAGGTCGCTTTGCTTTGCCTTGACCTTCATTCTGGCAGTTGCTCTCGTCCTGACGCTGGCCGCTGGGCCAGCGCTGGCCTGGTCCTGGAACCAGAGACCCAACTGGCTATTCAACCCGGGGAGTTTGACGCCCAACCCGGCTCCGGTTCCAGCACCGACTCCGTCTCCGGCGCCTGCGCCGTCCCCCAGCCCTTCGCCAGCTCCCTCGACGGGCTTGACCGCACAGGAGCAGCAGTTGCTCGACCTGCTGAACCAGGCCCGGGTGCAGAACGGCGTGAAGCCTCTGGCAGTCCACGACGGCCTGACCGCAGTGGCCAGGATGAAGGCGCAGGACATGGTTACCAACAACTACTTCAGCCACCGCTCGCCCACCCTCGGCTGGCCGCCGGAAATGGTGCGGAAGGCCGGAATCACCTACCGCTACGGGGTAGGGGAGAACATCGTGGAAGCGCGCAGCGTGACCCGGGCTCACCTGCAACTCCTGGCGAGCCCGACTCACCGGCAGAACATGCTGGATCCCGGCTTCACCGACGTGGGGATCGGCGTCGTCCCGGACAAGTACGGCGGGATCATGGCGGCGCAGGAATTCATCGGCCGCTAGCCTCGCCAACCACCCTCACCCCGGGTATCCATGGCTTCGGAGCCTGGCCCTTCGGCCAGGCTCCATTGCTGGTGCGCCCGGCAGGGGTGCCGGACTGGCTCCATGGGGATTCGCCGGTCCGGGGAGTTATGTCCCGGTGCGGTTCGCTCGAACCTCCCATAGGTTGTAGGAGAACCTCAAGCCGCGGTGACCGGGGAGGAACCGCCATGGCGGCTTGCATGCCCTTTGAATATTGGCGAGAGCTGTGGAAGCGCTTCCGGCAGATGGTCCTCACGGTTGAGGATCCGACTCCCTCTGATTACTTCTTCTTCTACAGCCTGTTTCCCTGCGGGTTCACCGGCACTCTGATCTCGACCGGCGCCCCCGGCCCTCCTGGTCCTCCCGGCCCCCCGGGTCCGGCCGGCCCCCCTGGACCCCCGGGTCCGCCCGGTCCCACCGGCACCGTCTCCATCCTGCGGGTCTTCGTGTATGACTCGGAATCGGTAATGACGGGAGACACCTGGAACTCCACTGCGGTACGCCCAGTAGGGCAGTACGGCAGCTACACCTTTACGCCGATCAACACTGGGACGGCTTTGGCTGGGGTGCGGCTGGAGACGAGTCCCGACGGCCTGAGCTGGACGGTCTTCCCGTCGGACGCTGGCGTGCCCATTGGGCCGCGTGAGGGCTACACCTTCGTCGGGCCCAACCTCTCGAGGTTTGCCCGGGTAGGGTTCATTTCGGCGAGGCCCGGCGAGCCTACCACCCTGGACATCCGGTTCAATGCCCAGGGCTAGGGAGTCAGGACGAGCATCCGATTCTGTCCGGTCCAGCCCTCGAGGGCCGAAAGCTCCACGGGAATCCGGAACGGCTCCCAGTCCTGCTGCAGCATCCCGGTGTTCAGCTCAAAGACGATGGTGCCCACTTCGCCCCGGAGAAGGGGAGCCTCCTGGAAATCGGCAGTGGGACCGGCGAGTTTCTCTGGCCAGGGGGGTTGGCTGGGAGGCCACCGGGGTCAAGCCGTCGGCCGCGGCCGCCAATCCAGCCGGCAGGACCCCCGGCCTGAGTCACTCCTTCTCCCGCCAGGGGACGAGGTTCGGCTTGGGATCCAGAATCGACAGGTACTGCTCCGGGACCCCGTACGCCCCCTGTGGATCCAGCCTTTTGTACCGGTCGAACTTGGCGAGCCGGTCGGCGGGCTTCATCCAGCCCAGGTGCTTGAGCCGGAGGACGCTCGGAACCACCTTCAGCTCTCCCAGGTTGCTGGGCAGGCGTCCGCAGTGGAGCCGCGTCTTCTGCCACTCGTAGCGGAAGTCTGGGAGATACCGGGCCATGACCGCCCAGAGCCGCTGATGGGCGTTCCACCACTCGTCCTCCCGGTAGTGCTCTTCGTCCCACATATCGAAGAGCCGGAAGGCGTAGACCTCCGCGGCCTGGTTGGCAGCGAGGAAGGGCAGGTCCAGGACGGCGCAGTCCTCGAAGACCTCGTCGGCGTCGAGGGCCAGGATCCAGTCGGGGTCAGTGCTCACCGCCAGGTCCCAGAGTTGCTTCCGGAGGGCGTATTCGTTGGTGAAGCCCGGCTCCGGGTTGGAGATCAACTCGAGAGGGATACCCCGGAGGGAAGTCCGGCACACCTCCACCGTGTCGTCCGTCGAGGCGTCGTCCAGAATCACCGCGGCGTCGACGTACTTTCTGGCCTGGCCCAAGACGCGCCTGAGGTAGCGGCCGGCTTCGTTCCGGACGAGCATCGCCAGGGTGATCCGGCTTCCCCGGGCTCTGTGGGGGCGCGCGGCTGGCGAGGCCGCTGGCCGGCCTTCCGAAGGGAAGTTCTGTCGCTTGTACTCCGCGACTCCAGCGAGGTCCGACTCCCGGTAGATGTGGTAGGGCGGGTAGTGGGTATCGGCGAAGAGTTCGAGGCCGAGAGCGACGGCCCGGATGCAGAAGTGGCGGTCCTCCCCGAGGAGACTCACGTTGTAGAGCTCGGCGAACGATACGCCCATCTCCAGTGCCCGCCGGCTCAAGAGCGTGCAAGCTCCGAGCCCGCCCACCCGGTACGTTCCCGGCCGGCGCAGCATGCTGAGGAAGTCGGCGCTGCGCCGGAGGATCTCGTCCTGATCGAGCTCTTCGCCTCGCCGGGCCACCCACAGGCGATAGTCGTCGGCCACCCAGACCTGGGGCAGTGGCGGCAGGTCCGGGAACCACTTGGTCCAGAAGACCTCGGAGACGATGTCTTTGCCGAGTGACACGAGGTGCACGAGAGTCTTGGGGTGTAGGATCAGGTCCGAGTCCACCAGAAACAGGAAATCGTAGCCCTCCTCTCTGGCCAGCCGGAGGAAACGGTCCTTGTACCGGGCGACCTTGTTGATGAGGTCGATGTTCCAGTGGTGAGTTGTCTCGTCGCAAAAATAACCCGGCTGCTCCGGGCAGGGTTGTCCCGCCCCGCGTTCCTGCCCCTCCCCCGGGAAGAGACGCACCTCCGGGTACTTCTCGGCAAACTGGCGGAGCAGCTCATTCCCTTCGCTTTCCTCCGCATCATCGACGAAGGCGTACGACACCGACAGGCCCGTCGTCTCCAGGCGCTCCAACGACCAGAGGAACTCCTTCAGGATCGCCGGTTTCTGTCGCACAGGGCTGGCAATCAGCACCCTTTTCATCGGCCACGACTCCTTTCACAGTCGGCCGCTGGTGAGGGGGGCCCAAGGTGGACAGAGGCCCTGGACCACGGTGTTGAGGCAGGTTGAAGCCACCGCACGCGCCTTCTCCCGGGGCCGGGAAAAGCCGCACTCCAGGCGGGCCGCGGCCTGTGCGGCGCACGCCAGGAGTTCGCCCGCCGCGGCCCGCAGATACTCCCGCAGGGCATTTTCCCACGGGGCGGCCTCGGCCGGTCCCGGGCGGTTCGTCGCCTCCAGAAAGCTCCGGGAGGCCCGGGTCAAGTCGCTTGCGTCCCCCCCTGCTGCGGCCCCCAGCACGGCCAGAAGGGCGAGGATCAGGGCTACTGGGTCATCCTCCGGAGCGGGAAGTTGCTGCTTTAGGCCGAGCAGTTGGGCCGGGGAGGCAAACCCGCAAAGCTCAAGCCAGGGCATCTTTCCGCGGCCCCTCTTCTTCACGCCTATCAGTTGGGTGAGAGGGTAAAGCAGATGTGGCGCCAGGCGGAGCGCTTCGAGGTATTCTCGCTCGGCTTCTTCGAACCGGCCCACCAGGACGCAGGCGTCACCCAGAAGGGTGTGGAGGTGGTGGCGGGCCAAAAGGCGCGCGCCGCCGCTCGCAGCCTGGCGCAGGTTCCGGACCGCCGCCACCGCCTGTCGACGTTCGTAGGCCAAGAGACCTTGCAGAAGCTGCAGGTCGGGATCGCAAGGGAACTGACGGGCCGCTTTGGCGGCGGTCCGGCTCGCTTGGCGGAGCTGGCCGTCTCTGAGATAGGCCAGGATCAAGAGAACGAACACTTCGCGGCAGTAGCTCTCGTTCCCTCGCAGACCGGCCAGGGCTCTCTCCAAGTGGTCGATGCCCTGCTTCACCTCGTTGCCTTGAAAGAACTCCGCCCCCAGGCCGTAGTGGAGGAAAGGGTCGTCCGGTTGCTTCTCCAGGGCATGCGTCAGTAGGGAGACGTTGCGTTCGTGCTTCTTCTTGGCCTGGCGGCGGCGGTCGAGGTAGCCGAAGTGTTCGATCACCAGTTCCGGAGCCCGGGCGAGCCCTCCCCCGCCGTTCACCTGAACGATAGCTCCGGCCACCTGCTCATGGATCGCGCCCGAAAAACGGTACTCCGGGCGGTTGCGAAAGAGCCGGACCACCTCATCCTCCGCCTCCTCTTCTCCCTTCCCCAGGAAACTCTTGACGGTGAGGAACCACCCCTCAATTCCCGGGACCACAAGGAGGCGGGCGAAATCCTCCCGCGTGACAGGGCGCAAGAGCTCATCGGCGTCCAGGACCAGGATCCACTCGCCCTGGGCCTCGTCGAGGGAGCGGTTCCGAGCCGCCGCGAAATCGCCGGTCCACGGGAAGTCGAGGACCTTGGCGCCGGCCTGGGCCGCTACCTCCTTCGTCCGGTCAGTGGACCCCGTGTCGACGACGATTATCTCCTGGACCAAGTGACGGGCGCTGGCGAGGCAGGAAGCGAGGACGTCCTCCTCGTCCCGGGCGATGACGCAGAGGCTTACCGAGGGAGCCGTGTTCATGGACAGAGCCTCCGCGCCATCCCGAACCGGAAATCCCTGAGTTGGCGGACGGTGTCGCCTCTGGCTGCCAGGTGCGTGGACAGTTCCCGGCAGGCTTCGGGCGAAAGGTCGATCAGGTAGTCCATCGCGGCCCGCAGCGTTTTCTGGTACATTTGTGCCATCTCAGCCTGCTTCGGTCCTAGGTGGGTTCCTCGGGACAGGAGACACCGTTCCACCACGGACAACGCCGCCTTGGCGGCCTCCGGTTCTCGGTGTTTCTCGGGGAGACCCACCAACCGGGACGTCAGGGAGAGGCGGGCGACGATCGAGAGGACGGCCAGGACTCTGCCGCGCCCCTCGGATCTTCGCCACAAGGCCAGCGCCTTCTTCCGCGCCTCGTCGAGGTCACCCTTGGCCGTCCAGGCGAGGATCTCGTCCAGCTCCGCCTCGGGTTCGGGCATGCCCCCGGTGCGGACCAGGCGTCCGAGAGCCGCCAGGGCCTCGTCGGGCTGCCGGGAGTATACTTTGAGGCGGGCCAGACGGGCGAGGTCCTCGGGCTCCCGGCCAAGCCGTCCCTCCCGCAGACAGAGCGCTGCCAGGTCGGGAAATCCAGCGAGACAGAACAGGTCCACCAGGACTCTCGTCCAGGCAGGCCGGTCCAGGTACCCGGCGCTGCGGAAGGTCTCGCAGGCCTCGCGGGGACCGTTGGTGGCCAGTTCCAACAGAAAGAGGTTGTAAAGGGGATAGACGCACTCCGGGTTGGCGGAGAGCGCCTTCCGGTAGTAGTCCCGGCTTTGAGCGAAGCGACCCAGTCTTTCGCAACAGTAGCCCAGGTGGTAGAAGGCCAGATCGCTCGAGGTGCCTTCGGTGTGGGCAAAGACTGCCGGCGGCCTCCCGCTTCTCACCGCCTCCTCGAACCAGCGGATGGCCACGGCGTAGTCTCCCCTGGCTTCCAACAGCAAGCCGCCCTCGAAGAACAGGTCGGTGTAATCCGGGTAACGGGCGCACTCTTCCAGGCAAAAGCAGAGAGCCTCGTCGATACGGTCGAGGGCTCGCAGGCATCCTATCAGGTAGCGCACGGCCGGGGCGCGAAAGAGGAGATGGGAATCGTCCAACTCCCGACAGGCCCTCTGGAAGCAGGGGAGCGCCCGCGCCGGCTTGCCCAGGCCGAGCCATTCGACCCCTAGGTAGTACTGGAGGAAGGCGTTGCCGGGGTTCGCGGCCGCTTCCCGCTGGAGCAATTCCAGGTTGCGCCGGCACTTTCGGCGGCGATCCCGGCCAGCGACCACCTTGTGGCGGATGACCGGATTCTCCGACACCTCCACTGCCTCCGGGCGAGCGACGGCCAGTTGTTCGTGGATGGCGCCGAAGAAGCGGTAGTCTTTCCGGTTCCGGAAGACTCGGAGGACCAGGTACCGGTTGAAGTTGCCGGGCAGGTCGGCCGAAGCATGGAGAAGCGGCAGAAAGTAGGCCTCGTATCCCCGGTTGCCCGCCACGAGCTCCCGGAGGTCGCCCCCCGTGACATCGAGTTCCTCATCGGCGTCGAGGGAGAGCAGCCATTCGCTGCTCGCCTGTTCGATAGCGAAGTTGCGCGCCGCACTGAAATCATCGTTCCACGGGAAACGGTAAATCTTGTCGGTGAACCTCCGAGCCACCTCAATGGTCCGGTCCGAGGACCCCGTGTCGACAATGACGATCTCGTCGACCTGATTCCTCACACTCTCAAGGCACCGGGGGAGGTTCTGTTCCTCGTCACGCACAATCATGACGAGCCCGATGGTCGTGGTCCTCACTCGTCCTGAACCTCCCTGAACAGGGTTTGTAGAACCTCCGACTCGGGGTATCGCTCCGCCGCCTGCCGGAGGATCTCCCGCCGGAGTTTGTCGTAGACGCCGATGAGACGAACGTAGCCGCGCGGCTCCTTGGGCTCCAGGGCCAGGGTCTCCCGGTAGAGGTCGGCGGCGGCGAGGTACTCCCCGGCTTCCTCCTTGATCTCCGCCAGAGCGAAGGCGGTGTCGGCGCACTGCGGATACTTGGCGAGGCGGAACTCCAGATACTGGCGAGCCAGTTCCGAATGGCCCCAGGTGCGGAAGAGCCGACCGATGGCCAACCCTTGTCTCTTGAGGACGTCGGAGTGGAGCAGGTCAAGGACTCCCTGGGCCCGGGCCGTCTCACCGAGGGCCAGTACCCGCTGCAGCAGGTCGAGCAGAAGCTTTAGCCCTTCTTCGCCCAAGACCACTTTCGGTCCTTTGCGGCGGGTGAGAGACCGCTCGAGGAGGCCCAGTACCAGTCCGTTTTCCGGGGTAACACCTGCGGCCTGAAGCTCTTGAACCAGGACACGCACCTGGCGGCGATTGCCCTGGAGCCAGAAGTAGAGGGTTTCGTTCAGAAGTGCCACCGAGTACATCCGGGGTTGGGCTTTGAGGCGGGCCAGGAGCTTTAGCGCCTCGGGGAATCGCTTTACCTGGAAGAGACAAATCGCCTTGCAGAGCATCACCTCGGGCGCAGGTGTCTGCTTGCCGAGGCCCTGCTCGAGGAATTCCAGCGCCAGCCCGTAAGCGTGGTGCCGGAACAGGATCTGTCCCATCGCCAGCTTGGCCTGGGGGGTCATGAACACGCAGGTCTTGTCGAGGCACTCCTTGGCGTAAACCGGGTCCCGGTGCGGCTCGAGCAGCCGGGTGATGCTGTCCAGGGCGGGCGTGAAGGACGGGTTGTCGCGGAGGCTGGCGAGGTAGTAGCGCATGGCCCCTTCGAGGTTGCAGAACCTTTCCGCCATCCGGCCCAGTTGGTAGAGGGTGCGAAAGCCTCGCATGCCGGGGAACGAGGCGTAGTGAGCCTTCTGCTCCGGTGTGGCCAGGGCTCTCTGAAAGAGGTCGTACGCCTGGCCGTACGCCTGATGGTCGTAGGCCACCATTCCGGCGTAATGGTAAAGGTCGGCGTAGTCCGGGAAGAGTTCCACGCCGAGACGGGCGGCCTCCATCGCCTTTTCGGGCTGGTGGTCGCCCTGATAGGCGAGGATGAGGTACCGCATGAGTTTCGGCAGAAAGATGGTCCCGGGGTCAAGGCCGGTGCCCGCCTCGGTGAACTGGGCCGCCGCCTCACCATACCGCTCCGCTCGGAACAGCTCCACCCCGTAGTGGTAGCGCAGGAGCCGGTCGTCCGGGTGGGCGGCCATCTCCTTTTCGAGCAGCGCGAGATTGCGAGCCTTCTTGTCCTTCTCGGTGAGCTGCTCGTCGAGGTAACCGTAGTGGAGGACCACCAAGTCTTCGGCGAGCTCGGTCTTGGCCCCGGGGCGGTTCTTCTGGATCACGTCGGCGATCTGCTCGTGAACGGCGCCGTGGAAGCGGTACTCCGGGCGGCGGCGAAAAAGCCGGAACGCCACATCCGGGCAGGCTTCCACCCAGTCTCCCTGCCCGATGTAACTGACCAGCTTGACGAAGTATCCCTCGACGCCGGGGGCGGAGACCAGTCGGCTAAGGACCTCGGCGCTTCCCGCCGCTAATTCCTCGTCGGCGTCGAGTAACAGGATCCAGTCACCCTTGGCCAGCTCCAGAGAGGCGTTGCGGGCGGCGCTGAAGTCGTCCGTCCAGCGGATCTTCTTCACCTTGGCCCCGAACCGTCGGGCGACCTTGACCGTATCGTCGGTGGAACCGGTATCCACCACTATGATCTCGTCCACGGCCGCGGCTGCGCTCGCAAGGCACCGGGGAAGGTTCTTTTCCTCGTTCCTCACGATCATGCACAGGCTGATCACGGTTTCTCCAAGCCCTCCGCAAATAACTATCGCCATGTCCTATACGTATTCCACCCGCGACCGCACCGTGTCGGGTCCTAGGGCCATACCATGTATTGAACTTGAGACACGCCCGGAAAGGGGGGATCCTTTGTGCCAAACTTTAAGATCTTCCAGGATCAGCCCGACCAAGCACGAGTGACCATCTACTCACCCAGCGGCGTGGCGATGAGCATCGACGCCGCCGGGGAAGTGGCGATTACCAGCACAGGTCTTGCGGTAACCGGCGCCCTGTCGGTTGCCGGCGCTACCACCGACACGGCAGAGATCATCGCCAATAACTCGAGTACCGCCGGTGGAGGAGCCACCGCCCACAATGTGTTAAACCTTACTACCTTCACGCTGTCGGTCGAGAACAACTCGACGGCCACCAACGCCCAGGCTTACGTCAAGCTGCAGGTTAGCCCGGACGCGGTCACGTGGACCGACGACACTGCCTACACTACGCTCAACACCGGCAGCCTGGTTGGCCTCGTTTCTAGCATCTTCATGAAGTACGCCCGGGTCTACTACGCGGCTGTCAGCTCTGCCAGCGCCATCACCCTCAGCATCTACTTCCAGGGTCACAGCTGATGAATAGCCCGGAGGCATCCGGGATGGGAACGATGGGAAGCGGCTTGCGGCCTGTTTCCCATTCCTTGTGTGGGAGGGCGGCGGGGCGACCCCGCCCCCTACCCGCTTGTCACCCTTTCCCGGTCTCTCATATCATGAAGCGACAAAGGGAGGAGACCAGCCGTGAGCATGAGGGTCTTCCTTGGAGGCGCCGAACTGATGGGCCTGTGGGGCCCGAGCTACGCCGATCCTTTGCTCGCCGTATGCCAGGCTACGGGGCTGGATTTCACCTGCCGGCCGGACCTGGAGTGCCTGTTCATCGCCCCTCGCCAGTGGCTGGCGCTCTGGTCGCCCTGAAGGTCGAGGCCCAAGCCTTGTTCCTGGGGGTCACCCCGTTCCTTTGGTGGCGCACCCTGACGAGGCGCCCAGGCCGGCAAGCTGTCACGGGCTCTCCGACAGAGCTAGAGGAGGAATGTCAGGTGACTTCACCGTCTTCGCCCAATCCGTTCAGCCCGCCGGGGGCAGTCCATACGTACATGTTCGTCCCCGATCACCCGGCTTTCCGCCAGGCGCTGACGGGTGGCCTGCCCGCTCCGCAGACCCCGGCTCGGGCGCCGGCTGCGGTTCAGCCGCCGGCGGTTACGGTGACGGGCACGGCGGTGCGCGGGGCGGCAGCGGCGCGGGAGAACCCGCTCCCGGTGCTCTTCCCCGTCAAGGCGTCTCAGCCGGCGGTGGCCGCCACGCCCAACCTCAGCCCGGCGTTGTCCCCGCCCGGCGCCCGGCCCCAACAGCTCCAGTCTTTCGGGTGACATCACCCTCCAGGCTGACCGTGAGTTGGCCGAACGCCGACCGCCACAGCCGAAAGCCGGGTCAGGCGCTCATAGGCCATGCACATAAAGTGAAGGGAGTGCTCCCCTCATACCAGTCTGGCTTGCGGAAAGGAGGGCTGGAGTTGAAACGTAGCCGCTTGGTTGCCGCGATACGGCGTGGAACTCACGAAGCTCCTGGTCGAAGAGGGCTTCGAGGTGAAGTGGTGGCAGATCGGCACCGGATGGACCAAGGAGATCATCCCCGGCGTCCCTCTCGCCAGCATTCCCATCGCCGCTTCGTCTGTCAACACGTATCCTCAGCTCAACCAGATCTTTTGCCAGCAGGCCAAGGACTGCGACTACGCCACCGCAGTTTCGCCCTACGTGATGAACTCCGGATCGCCCATAGTGACCGCCGCCTCGCCGGCCAACGTCACCCAACCGTTTGCCTTCGGGGCCACGCTGTACCTGGCCGACTCGCCCTTCGCCGCCCTGGTGCAGGGCACGGACTCCGCGACCCTGAGCCTGGCCTCGGCCAGCCCGTTCACCAGTGGCACCTGCACTTTCCCGACCCCGACGGCCACGGTGATGAAGCGGGTGCAAAGCGGCGACGGTTTGCACCCGCTTCCGCTTCTAGAAGGAGCGCCTCCACACCAAGCGGAACAGCGTCTCGGTGGATCCCGGGGTGAGCGCGCCGCCGGGCGGGAGGGAGAAGGCCCGCTCCCAGCCCAGGCCGGCGGAGAGGGTCTGGCCGGGGCCGGTGGGCAGCTCCCCGCGGAGACGCAGGCGGAGGCGGTACTCGGCGGGCCGGGTGCCGGCGGGGTGGCGCTCCTCTGTGGCAGCGAGGGTGACTGAGGCGGCAGGGCCGCCTCTCTTGGCCTCCGCCGGCCAGGAGATTCCACCCTGAAGCGAGGTGAAGGAGTAGTCTTTCTCCGGCTCGGCCTCGTAACGACGCAGCCGCCATTCCCCGCCGAACCGCCAGTCGACCGCCGTTCCCGGGAGGGTGTAGCCCAGATCCACGCCGTGCTGCCGGTAGGCCTCGTAACTGCCTTCCCACGGGAACCGCTGGCGGAAGCCGACCGCCGCCCTCCCCCGCCCCGGGCCGGCCGGCCCGCTCACCTCCAACTTCCCCTCGGCCAGCCGGTAGGTCCGGGTCGCGCCGGCCGGGTAGAACTTGACGGTGTTCCGATAGGAGGCGGCGACCTCGCCCCGGCCTCGTCTCTCCCGGACCTCGAGGCGCGTCTCCCCCGCCTCCCAGTCGTTGGAGGGGTTCTCGGTGTAGGCGCGACAAGTCTGGGTGTGGCGGGTGGTGACGGTGAGCCGGGCGAGGCGCGGCTCGGCCGAGCTGGCAGGGGAGACCTCCGGCGGCGGCAGGGGCGGGAGGCCGGGAAGGGCCGCCGCCTCGAACCAGTAGGGCAGGTCGCTCCGCTCCTCCGCTCCCGGCTCCGGCGGGGGCGCAAACAGCGCGGCGAAGCCGCGCAACCACTCCGGCTCGACCCAGGCGAGGCCGCACGGCTCCCCGTCCAGCACGAAGCGGGTGGCGAGGTACGCCGCCGCCTCCCGGTAGTCGGGGCCGGTGAGCCGGTTCAGGTGGGCCCCGGCCCGCCCGCCGGCCTCGAGCGCCGCGGCCCCCAGGCCGCGCTCCTGGACCGCCGCGTCGATCTCCCAGGCTTCCTCGGGAGGGCGGCCGGCCTCCCCGGGCCACCGCCCGCTGAGCGAGGCGTTCACCGAGTAGCGGCGCCCGCTCAGGGAGCCTTCCAGGGGCTGCCAGTCCAGGCCGAGCGTCAGCCCGCTCTTCGTGGCCGGGCTTGCGCCGACGGAGAAGTACCCTTCGCAGGCGAGCTCCGGGCCCCCCGGCTGCCGCGGGCCGGTTCGGCGGGCGAACTCCACCCCCAGGGCGGATGAGGGGGAGACGGTGTACTCTCCCTCCTCGTCGACCAACACCTCGCCGTAAGTGTAACTCACCTCCACCTTCCCGCTTTCGGAGCCGGCCGCCCCTGCTCCCGCCGCGGCAGCCCCGACCAGGAGGACAACCGCCAGAACAGCCGAAGCGCCCAGACGAACTGCAACTGCGCCGGCGGTCATCGCCGTTCCGCCCGCCCCTTCTGGTAGATGGCCGGGAAGTAGGCCCGGTAAAGCTCGCGGTTGAAGCCGGCGCGCACCCCGGAGCGCTGCCGGAGGCGGCGGAGCGCCTCCAAGTCCAGGTCGGCCACCACGATCTCCTCGGTCGTCACCCCGGCCGCCTGGGCGACCACGCCGGTCCCGTCGGCGGTCAGCTCCATCGGAGCGAAAGCGCTGCTGCGCCCGGTGAACTCGAGCCCCAGGAAGCCCCCGACGGCGCTGGCGATCAGGCCGTAGACCTCCGCCTCCTGCACCCGGGGCCACAGCCCCCGGAGCACAAGCCACAGGTTCCACGGCTCGGGGTTGGCCGAGGGCACCGCCACGATCTCGGCGCCGAGCTGGGACAGGATCCGGAAGCTCTCGAAATAGGTCATGTCCATGCAGACCGGCAAGGCGATCCTCCCCAGGGGGGTGGCGAAGACCGAGAAGCGGTCGCCCGGCGACAGGCCCCACTCCGCCTCCAGCGGAAGAAGGTGGACCTTGGGCTGGCGGCCGATCAGCTCGCCATGGGGGCCGAAGAGGTAGGCGATGTTGCGGACCCGGCCGTCCGGCTCGGCCAGGACGGCGCTGCCGGGGACCAGGTACACGCCGAAAGCCCGGGCCAGCTCAGAGAAGGTGGTTTCAAAGACGCGCCGGGTGGCCGACGAGAGGAGGCGGAAAACGTCGGCGACCTTGAACCCGGCGGCGGCCGGGCCGCTTCCCTGCCCGCCGTCCTCCCCCGCCGCGCCTCCGCCCGCCGTGAGGGAGACGGAGGAGGCCAGCCGCTCCACGCCGGGGAGCAGCCCCACCAGCGAGGTGGCGTTGTCCTCCGGAAAGACGACCAGCTGGGCTCCGCGCTCCACCGCCTCCTGGACCAGCGGGAGCATGCGGGCGGCGTACGCCTCCCCGGTGGGAACGAGGCTCAGGGAGGTCTGGACCAGGGCGACGCGGACCTTCGGCGCCGGGAGGGCGGCGCAGTTGGCGCTCCGGCGGAGGTTGCGCCGCCGGAGGAAACGGTGGATGGCCGCCGGCTGCGACCGCCACCACAGGACCCCCTTCACCCCGGTCAGCAGCGCTTCAGTCAGCCAGCCGCGGAGGCTCATGGCCCGCCCCCCTCCTTCGCCGCTCCCTCGTAGACGCTGGGAAAATACCGCTGGTAGGCATCGGGGTTCAGCATGGACAAAATGGGGTATGCCCGGCGCACCCCGTCCAGTTTCCCAAAGTCGAGGACCGCTGTGACCAGCGCCTCTTCGTGGAGAGCCCTGCTGTCCCCGGCGAACGGCTGGAGAGCGTCGACCGTGGTATAGGACGGCCCGACGCCGGCGAGCTGCCCAGTCTGGCCGGGGGTCAACTCGCACGGCCCGAAGACGGCGGCGCGGCCGATGAAGCTGCCGCCGGCCAGGCCGCTCTCCAGACCGAAGACCTGGTTCTGCTGGACCTCCTGCCAGGCCCCGGCCACCTGGCGCCACAAGGGGTAGGGGCGCACGACGGCCTGCGGAAACAGGAGCACGTCGGCTCCGGACAGGGTCAGGATGCGGCTGACCTCGGGGTACCAGGTGTCGGTCCCGATCGCCAGCCCCAGGCGGCCCAGCGGGGTGTCGATCACGGCCAGCCGGGAGGCCGGCCGGAGGCCGGCGGCGGCCTCGCGGCGGCTGGCGTGCGTCTGCGCCTGCCGCCCTAGCTCAGCGCCTTCCGACCCGAAGACCACGGCCTCGTGCCGCCACCCGTCCCCTTCCGCCACCAGGTGGCTGGCTGCCAGGTGCAGGCGGTGCCGGCGGGCCAGCCCGCTCAGGAACCCGGCGGCCTCCTCCGCCCAGGCCGCGGAGGCGGAGCGGTCCGCTCCGGCCGGCCGCCCCTCCGCCCACCGCCGGACGGCCTTTGCCCCGTCGGGCGTGAGGAGCATGCCGGACAACGCCGGGAAGAGAAGCAACTGCGCCCCCGCGGCCGCCGCCCGGGCGGCCAAGTCCGCCATCGCTGCCCGGGCCTCGGCGGCCATCCGCTCGGAGCGGCTGGCGCCCGCCTCGTGCCGCCAGAGCCGGGCCACCCCCAGGTTAACCGCCGCTACCTGTACCTGCTCTGCCACACCGCTCACCCCCCGACGCCGCGGCCGGTCTCCCGCCCCGGCGTACCCTCCAGACGACCAGCGCTCCCGCGCCCAGGTACAGCATGGCGGTGCCGAAAAGGGCCGCGTACCCCAGACCCGGCGCCGCCCGGGCGACCCGGTCCAGGATGCTCCCGCCCAGCAGGGGCCCGATCACCTGCGGCAGCGTCATGGCGATGCCCCACAACCCCAGGTAGCGTCCGGCCTCGCCCGCCGACGGCAGGCAGTCCGTGGCCAGGGCCCACTCCCCGCTGAGGTAGGTGCCGAAAGCGATCCCGAAGAGAAAGCCCACCCCCAGAACCAGCGGGAGCGGGGGGCGCAGGATCAAGACCACCGCCCCCAAGGCCATCGCCGCGGCCGAGGCGGAGACCAGGGGTTTCCGCCCGATCCGGTCGGAGAGGTTGCCCGCCGCTACGCTGGCCGCCGCCGTGCCCAGGAGGACTGCCGCCCCTACCACCGTCTGGACGGCCAGGTAGTTCAGCCGGCCCAGGCCCGGCAGGAGGACGGGCTGGGGCACCACCGCGTCCCGGAGGTAGTAGAGCATGAAGTTCATGATGGTGTAAAACCCGAGGTAGACAAGGAAGCGGGTGAGGAAGACCCAGCCGAAGTCCGGGTTATGCCGCGGGTCCACCCAGAAGCCGCGCCGGAAGTCGGGAAAGGAGAAGCGGCGCCGGGCGGAGGGCTCTTCCCGGACCCTCCAGGCGGTGAGGAGGGCGCCACCGAAGAGCACGGCCGCGATCGACCAGTAGAAGGCGGTGCGCCCTCCGGAATTCAGCGCCCAGGAGGCCAGCCCGATACCGGTCAGGCTGCCCAGCGCGGTCATCAGACCCCGGTAGCCCGCGGCCCGCCCCCGCTCCTCCTCGGCGACCACGTCGGGCATCAGGCCCTGGTACCCGGCGACGCTCACGTTGGACGCCAGCTGCACCAACCCGTAGGCGCCCACGAAGACGGCGAATGCCGGGGCCCCTGCCATGAGGAGAAGGCCAGCGGCCGTGCCCAGGGCGCCGGCGAGGAGGAAGGGACGGCGGCGGCCCCACCGCGAGCCGAACCCGTCGCTGAGCGTCCCGGCCACCGGCTGGACCACCATCGCCACGAACGCCCCGAGAGAAAGCGCCAAGCCGAGGAAGCGCCCCTTCGCCGCCTCCGGGACGAAGCGCAGCACGTCAAAGGGGATGACCACGTTCAGCAAGGCGCCCCAGTGGTAATTGAAAGAAAACCAGTAAGAGGCCAACGCCAGGTGGAAAAGGACTCCGCGAGCCGGGCTCCGCCGCTCGTCCATCCGCCTCCGCCTCCCGGGTCCCGGACTTCCGCCCTCCCGGGGACCCCGGAGATAGATTCCCGTCGAGCGATCGTTTTCCTTTATTTACTACTGACCGGCTGATAGCTGCGGTCGGGTGGCAATGATCCCGAGATAGCTGAGGTTTTGCCGGTTCTCTGCCATGAGCAGGATGTTCTCCCAGAGCACCGCCACCACCCGGGGGTCGTCCCGCACTCCGGGGTCGCTCAGGTCCAGCGGATCGGGATGGCGGGCCTGGCTCCGTCCGGGCTCACGCAGATCGATGGGGTGGGGGCCCCAGAGGACCACCGGGTCGAAGCCGGCCGCGGCGTAGGCCTCCCGCCAGCCCTCAGCGGTCGGCAGGTCCGGGGCGCCGTAGAACCGCAGGAGCTCGGCGCGGGCCTCGGGCGGCAGGCCGGGCCGTCCCGCCATCTCCAGGTCCGCCACTTGTCCGCCCGGCACGAGGACCCGGCGATACTCCCGGAGCACCTCCGGGATGGGGTTGAAGACCGTGAGCGACTCCGCCAGCACCAGGTCGAACTGGCTGTCCTCGAACGGGAGGGTCAGAACATCGCCAAGGACCCACTGGACCTCCACTCCGTCCGCCCCGCCCCTCCGCTGCGCCTTGGCCAGCATGACGGGGTTGCGGTCCACCGCCGTCACGCGGGCGCCCTGGCGGGCCAGGTGGCAGGCGGTGCGCCCCGTCCCGCACCCGCACTCCAGCACCCTCAGCCCCGGCGGTATTTCCAGCAGAGCAAGCAGCTTGAGCGTCGCGGCGAAACCGCCCGGGTGAGCGCTGCTCGCTCCCATCATCGCCTGAACCTGGTGATACGAAAGGCGCTCCTCCGCCATCCGCCGTCCCCTCTCTGCCAGAGCGGGAAGGGTACCTCACCCCTTCCCGCCCAGTCTACACTTCCAGGGTCACCACCAGAAGGGGGTGGTTCCGAGCAAGCCGAGAGAGAGCAGAAAGACCCACCACGGTGCCCACCACACGTCGGTTCCCTCCTTCCCCGCGGTGTACGCTGAGCCGGGACTCCGGCTCCGGTCCTACTGCCCCCACCGGCTCCGGAGGCCGTCCAGGTACCGGTGGCAGCAGTTCCAGACATACCCCGGCGGAGGTCCGAGGGCCCGCAACCGCGGCATCAGCCAGGGCGGCGGGCCGGGAAGGCGCCGCAGCACCGGCCAGTACCGGCGAGGAAACACAGTGTATCCATCCACGCCTTCATCGTCCTTTCCGTACAGGTCTGGGGAACGTTCGCCCCGTACCATCCTAAGCAAGTCCAACCCCAAGTGCCCTGGGTCGAACGGGCCGGGGGGAAGAAACGCCGTGGTCTCCGGAGGGAATGCTATCGCTGTGGGGGGAACCGCCCCAAAGGAGGAGGACGACCATGCAGAAGACTCCGGACAACGCCGAAGAGACCTTCAAGTGCGCCCGGTGCGGCCACATGTTCGCCAGCGAAGGACGGAGGGAGGCGGCCTGCCCGCAGTGCGGCTTCGTCTGCACCGCCCAGACCTGCGCCGTCGTGGGCGCCTCGAACGAAGGGTACTAGTGCCGCGCGGGCAGGCCGCTTTGGGCGGCGGCGCCCACTCGGACCAGCGCCCGCAGCGGCTGATACCGGTCGTGGGAGACGAGTCGCCGCTCGACCTCGACCCCGTCGCGGTAGCGGATCAGCCACACCTTCACCCGGTAGCCGGGGGCACCGTTGGCGACCACGACCCGCTGCCCCGGCGGGAGTTCCGGGTCAGGCACCTCTTCCGCTGTGGGGGGATAGGTTTCGAGGACCTCGCTCCGGAGCTCGATCTTCTCGCCCGGGGGTTTCCGGCCCAGCACGCGGGCCTCCAGCCACCCCGCCCCGAGCTCCAGGTCGATGACGACCGGCCACTCGTGGGGGTTGCGGAACCGGAAGTCGAAGTAGTCGTAGGCCACGGTGGCGTCCCGCCCCGGCGGGACATAGGCCGAGGGGATGGAGTGGCGGTGTCGCGTCACCACCGCCAGATCGGCCAGGAGGACGGCGTTGTACAGAGTGCTCGAGACCTGGCACACCCCCCCGCCGATCCCCGGCACAAGGCGCCCGTTGACCACCACCGGCGCCTCCCGGTAGCCTGAGTCGGGGATCCGCGGGCCCACAGTCTGGTTGAAGGAGAAAGTTTCCCCCGGCTGGAGCACGGCCTGATCCATCGTCTCAGCCGCCAGGCGGATGTTCTCCGTGCGATTGGCGTCGCCGCGGTCGAAGTAGGTCCGGTAACGGGCCACCACCTCGGTGATGCCGAGGGACAACGCCTTGTCCGTGGAGCGGCGCGGGTGAACGGTGTAGAGGGGCAGTTCCACAGTGCGCCCTCCGGACGGAGCGAAGGCCGCCGCCCGCAGCCGCCGGCGCAGCTCCCCGTCGTGCACGTCCCGCCCGACCGCCGCCGGAGTGACCTCGACCAGCCCGCTCGGCAGGACGCGCCAGCCCGCCTCAACCGCCGCCTGCCCGTGCCGCCCCCGCAGCTCCGCCAGCCACCGCTGGAAAACCTCCTCCTTCCACCGGACGACCGCCGGAAGGGGTACCTCCACCCCCTGCGCCGCGCTCAGCCACGCCCGCAATCGGCGGGGCAGAGATCCCCGGTGGCCGGGAGCGCAGGCGGCGGCCAGCGTGGCAGGGATGTCCGCCACGAGCCCCACCTCGCCGGGCGAGACCTCGCTCTGTTCCGGCCCGTGTTTCAGGTAGACAGGATGGCTCAGAAGGGCGTTCAGCTCGGCGCGGAGCCGCTTCTCCGCCTCAGCCCGCCTCAGCCCGCCGACGGGAACCCCCTCGACCGCCACTCCGGGCAGGATGGTCTGGCTTACGGCGACCAGAACCCCGGCAACGAGCCCGGAGGCGACCAAGACCGCCACCAGAAGGGGAAAGGCCGGCCGCCGGCGCAGCGCCGGTGTGGAGTTGGCGGGTGCGTGGCTCATCGGGAAGCCACCTTCGTGCAACGGGAGGACATGGTAGTTCAATTATATGTCCTGTCCTCTCGGGGAACAAGCGCCCCCCAGTCCGAGCACCACCGGGAGCCAGGCCCACCCGAGCAGCGGGTAGACCGTCCCTACGAGGTCGGCGAAGCCCAGCATCGAGGCGGCCCAGGCCAGCAGGGCCACCAGGCAACGGGCTGCCGCCGGACCGCCGGCCAGTCCCGCCAGCCGGCCCCCCAGAGCGCGGGTCGTCGCCAGGGCGGCGTTGGCCGCCGCCACGCCGAGCAGGCAGGCATAGGCCCGGGCGGCACCGGCGCCCCACCCGGCGGCCACCGCCAGCATCGGCAGGGGGGCGCGGCCGGCTCCCGGCGAGCAGTGAAGAGCTCTGACCATGACCGTCAGCAGCAAGCCTACCAGGGTTGCTCCGGGCCAGGCGTCGGGGCGGCGCCCCCCGCCCGCGTTCGCCCCGCCGGTCATCAGGGCCGAGGTGTACGAGGCGTAGAGCAGGGCGGCTAAAAGGGCGCCCAACGGCCCCCGGGCCGTCTCCGCCGCGGCGATCCCCGGCAAGAAAGCCCACCGCTCGACCGAGCCCAGGCCAGCACCGGCTCTGGCTCCAGCCGCCCCTCCGACGAGCAGAATGGCACCTGCCAAGAGCAGCACCGTCGCTCCCTGCAGCCGCTGGACGCCTGCCCGCCCGGGGACTGCGGCCGCCAGCGCCCCCAGAGTTGCCGCGCCGGCCTCCACCGGCCAGCCCAGCAGGTGGTGGAGCACCTCTCCCCCGGCCGCGAGCGTGGCCGCCAGGGTGACCCAGAGCAGCAGCAGCCAGGCCGATTGCCAAGGCGCCGCCAGGACGCGGAGAGGCCGCGAGGCCGTGCGCCCTGCCAGGAGGACAGCCAACGCCAGCCCCACCAGGCCCCAGACCCCGTACGGCGCAAAAAAGACGGCGGCTTCCCGCCCTGAGGCGAAGCCGGCCCCGACCACTCCGGCCGCTCCCGCCACCGCCGCCGTCCAGCGGCTGCCCGCCGCACCCCGCCCCGCCGGTTTCATGCCCCTGCTCACCTCTCACAGGTTTATGACCGGGGGTTGGCAGGGATGCGCATACAGCCCCTCTTTTCTCCATATACTGGCTACCGGTCAAGCTCGACACCGCAGGAGGTGCCCCAGGAGACGTGCTCGAACTGGTCCTTCCGGGATCCCGAACCCTCCGGCTGCCCCAGACCGACCGGGTGCACGCCGAAGACCCCTATGCCCGCCAGATCCTCTCTCTGGGGCTGATGCGGTTCCTGGTGGACTGCGGGTACACCCCCGACCGGGAGATCGTGGTCCTGTGCATCGGAACCGACCGCTCGACGGGCGACGCCCTCGGCCCGCTCACCGGGTCCAAGCTGACCACCCGCACCGGCCGCACCTTCGCCGTCTACGGCACGCTGGAGCAGCCGGTACATGCCGCCAACCTCGCCGAGAATCTGGAGCGCATCGTCCAGCTCCACCACGACCCCTTCGTCATCGCCATCGACGCCTGCCTCGGCAAGACCGACCATGTCGGGTGCATCAGCGTGAAGTCCGGGCCGCTCCGCCCCGGCACCGGGGTAAACAAGAACCTGCCCCCCGTCGGGCAGGTTCACGTCATCGGCGTGGTCAACGTCGGCGGCTTTATGGAGTACCTCGTCCTGCAGAACACCCGCCTGGCGTTGGTGATGAAGATGGCGGACATCATCGCCGACAGCCTGTACGACAGCCTCTCTCAGGTAGCGGCGGCCGTCAGCGAAACGGCTCGCGGCGAGATCTGACCCGGGCCCGTCAACGAAGTTCAATCCGCTCCGCCACGTCCTCGGCCACCTCCGCCGCGCTCCGCCCCGCAGCGTCGATCACCGGCGCCTGGGTCTCGACGTTCTGGATGCCGGTGAGGTTGTCGCTCGCCCCGCTTACCACGACGGCATCCACCTGCTTGAGATCGGTCCCATCGAGATCAACCACCAGGAAACCCCTGGCTTCGAGCTGGGCCCGGACGTTCCCCAGCTCGGTGGCGACGGCCACAATCCGCCGGTCCACTCTCATCCCTCCCTCGCCGCGTCCTGCAGCAGTAGGGAGTCTCCCCGGCCGACGCAGCCGCTATTCAGCCTCCCGGCCGCCCATCGCCTGGCAGATGGCCTCCTCTTCCTCGTCGGAGCAGGGCAGCACCGGCCGCCCCTTCTCCACGGCCTTGCAGTACATGGCCGACTCCGACCGCCCGAACAGGCTGCTGAGCACGAAGCCATTGCCCTCGGCGTCCAGGAGGGCCAGGGAGAAGCTCTGGTTGCCGCCCACGCCGTCGAAGGCGTTGTACCGCACCAGTCCCACCCGCTGCAGGCTGCTCCTCACCTGGACCTTCAACTGCTCGAGAGCGGCCGCCGCCTCGGAGAGCCGGGCCTCTTGCCGGCGGGTCAGTTCCACCTGCTGCTCGAGCAGAGCCTCCAAATTGGCCTGGTTCACGCCCTGCATGAGGCTGCTGTACCGCCGGATCAGCTTCTGCAGACGGGCGTTGAGGCGGAGGAAGATCACCGCCACGATGACGAGCAGGCCGGTCAGGGCGATGGAGAGCGCCCCGGCATACTCGGCTGCCCACAGGTTCAGTTCGCGGAGAAGACTCAACTCTGTTCACTCCCGTTGTCCAACGCCTGGCGGAGCGCCTCCGCCTGGGCCCGGACGTAAACTTCTTTCAGCGCCAGCCCGGTGGCGGCTGCCGCGCGCCGGCAGTCCTCGTACTCAGGGGCCAGGTTGAGCCGCCGGCCCCCCAGAAAACCCTCCTTGATCCGGATCCGTTGCCCGGCCACCTCCACCTCCCGGAACTGCCTGGCGAGGCAGACCCGGCGCTGGTGGCGGTAGCGCAGGCCCAGGGTGGTGCTCTCCTTCAAGAAAACCCGGGCCACCTGTCCGGCGGTTTCCGGCGTCGTCACCGCCATGACCGCCCAGCCCGGCCGGCCCTTTTTCATCAGGAGCGGAGTCACGGCGGCGTCCCGCGCCCCGGCCAAAAGCAGCGACTCAAGCAGGTGGCCGCACCACTCCGGGCTCATGTCGTCCAGGTTTGCCTCCAGAACCACGACCTCCTCGTCGTCCGCTCCGGGCAGGAGCGCCGCCGTTCCTTCCTGTCCGGAGGCCGCCGCGGCCGCCGCTTCGCCGATGATCAGGCGGGTCACGTTCGCCCGGTCCGGGTCGTCGCGGCTGCCGGCGCCGTACCCGATCGCTACCGGCCGCAGGGGCGGACAGGGGCGCCACTCCCCGGCCAAACAGCGCAAGAGCAGAGCCCCGGTGGGAGTGATGACCTCGCCGGGAGGGCCGCCGGGCAGCACCGGCCACCCTTCCAGCAACGCCAGGGCGGCCGGGGCCGGGACCGGCAGCCGGCCGTGGGCGGTCTCCACCGTTCCGGAGCCGAGCGGAACCGGCGAGGCGTAGATCTCGACCAGCCCCAGGGCGCGGGCCGCCATGAACGCTCCGGCTATGTCAACTAGTGCGTCGACCGCCCCCACCTCGTGGAAGTGCACCTCGTCCGGACGGCACCCGTGAATCCGCCCTTCGACCTCGGCCAGCCGGCGGAACGCCCCGGTAGCGGCCGCCACCACCTCCTCCGGCAGACCGCTCCGCCCCAGCGCGGCCAACACCTCCGGCAGGCGCCGGGCGGGCTGGCGCCCTGCCCCGCAGGTTCCCCCGCCTCTCACCGGGGCCTGCTCGACCTGGACATGGACGGCGGAGACGCCCCGCCGGAGGACGCGGCTGACCCGCAGGCGGACGTCCTCCAGGCCCAGGGCGGCGATGGTCTCTTCGAGCACCGCCGGGTCCAGGCCGGCGTCGATCGCCGCCCCGAGGAACATGTCCCCGGCCAGCCCGGCTCCCGCGTCCAGGTAGGCCACGCGGCTGGGCTCAGGCATCGCCGGTCCCCCTCCCGCTCGCGGCCTCGGCCAGTTGGTTGATCTTGCCGGCCAGCCAGCCGGCGCCGAAGCCGTTGTCGATGTTGACCACCGCCACCCCGGCGGCGCAGGAGTTGAGCATCGAGAGCAGCGCCGCCAAGCCATGGAAGCTGGCCCCGTACCCGACGCTGGTCGGCACGGCCACCACCGGCTTGTCGACCAGGCCCGCCACCACACTGGCCAGCGCGCCGTCCATCCCCGCCACGACCACCAAGACCCTTGCCTCGTAGAGGAGCTTCTGCCGCTCGAGGAGCCGGTGCAAACCGGCCACCCCCACGTCATACAGCCGCTCGACCGGGTGGCCCATCGTCTCCGCCGTGATTGCCGCCTCCTCCGCCACCGGCAGGTCGGCCGTCCCCGCCGTGACCACCAGGATCTTCCCGGTCGTCCGCTGCCCGCCCCGCTGAACCGCCACAATCCGGGCCCGCGGGTGGTGGACCGCCTCCGGGTACTGGCGGGTCAGTCGGTCCGCCAGGTCAGGCGCCACCCGAGTGGCCAGAACCGGCCCGCCCGCCGCCAAGAGCCGCCCAAAGATAGCGAGTACCTGGTCGGGCTCTTTCCCCTCGCAGAATATCACCTCGGGAAAGCCGCTGCGGAGACTCCGGTGGGTGTCCAGCCGGGCATAGCCGAGGTCGGCGGTGGGAAACTCCCGCAGCGCAGCGAGGGCCTCGTCGACCGTCGTCTCCCCCCGTCGAACCTTCTCCAACAGGTTTCGCAAACGCTCAGTTTCCATCTCAGTCAGTCCGACACTCCCGAGCCAGCTTGGCCACGGCCTCCACGGCCTGGTCGATCTCCTCCGCGGTGGTGAAGATCCCCGGACTGAACCGGATAGCTCCTCCCAGCGCCAGCGAGCCCAGCTTCCGGTGGGCCGCCGGGGCGCAGTGCAGACCGCCCCGGCAGGCGATACCGTACCCCCGGTCGAGCAGGTAGGCCCCGTCCGTCGACGGCAGGTAACCGACGTTGAAGGAGACCAGGGCCACCCGTTCGGCGGCTTCCTCCGGTCCGTAGACCGTGACCCCCGCGATCCCCGCCAGCCCGTCCAGGAGGCGCTGGGTCAGAGCCAGCGTGTGGCGGCGGACCTCCTGCACCTTTTTCTTGAGCAGGAAGCGGACCCCCGCCCCCAGGCCGGCAAGGCCGACACTGTTCAGTGTCCCGCTCTCGTAGCGATCCGGCAGGAACTCCGGCTGGTAGTCCACCTCGGACCGGCTGCCCGTCCCGCCGTAGATCAGCGGCTCCGGGTTCTGCCCCGGACCGATGTACAGGCCGCCGGTACCCGTCGGGCCCAGCAGCCCCTTGTGGCCGGAGAAGGCCATCAGGTCCACGGGCAGGGTGCGGAGGTCGATCGGCAGCTCCCCCACCGCCTGAGCCGCGTCCACCAGGAAGGCCACGCCCGCCTCACGGGCGATCCGACCGACCTCGGCCACCGGCTGGATGGTCCCGAGCACGTTGGAGGCGTAGGTGAGGGCGATCAGCCGCGTGTTCGGCCGGAGCGCCCGTTGAACCAGATCCGGCTCGATCCGCCCGTGGTCGTCGGTGCGGACGGTGGTCACGGCCACTCCCCGGTCTTTCAGCACCTTCAGCGGGCGCATCACCGCGTTGTGCTCCACGTCGCTGACGATCACGTGGTCGCCCGGCTTGACGCTGCCGAAGAGGGCCAGGTTGAGCGCCTCCGTGGCGTTGCGGGTGAAGACGATGCGCTCAGGCTGCTCCACCCCGAGCAGGCTGGCCAGGTCAGCGCGGACGCCCACGATCGCCCGGGCGGCCTCCAGGGCCATTCGGTGCGCCCCGCGCCCGGGATTGGCTCCGGCGCGCCGCGCAAAGCTCGACAGGGTGCGGTAGACCTGTTCTGGCTTGGGCCACGAGGTGGCGGCGTTGTCGAGGTAGATCATCAGACACCTCCCCCGACCCTGCTCCGGCGAACCCCCAGCCGTTCCAGGATCCGCTCCAGCTCATCAGGCCCGTAGAATTCTATATCGAGGTGGCCCACCTTGCGCCCCGGCCGGAGATGAACCCGGGTGCCGAGCGCCCGCCGGAGCTCCTCCTCCAGCGCCGCAACTTCGGGGTTCGGGGCCGCCCCCCGCCGCCGGGCTCCGGGGCGCGGGCTTCCCGCCTTCCACCGTTCGACCAGCTTCTCCAGTTCCCGGACGGTCAGGCCGCGCTGGACGGTCTGGGTGAAGAGCATCTGTTGTGTCCGGGTGTCGCTGACCCCCAGCAGGGCCCGGCCATGTCCGGCGGACAACTGCCCGTCGGCGATCGCCCGCTGAATCGGGGGCGCCAGCTGGAGCAGGCGGAGGGTGTTGGCCACCACCGGGCGGCTCTTTCCCACCGCGGCCGAGACCTCTTCCTGCGTCATGTGGAACTCCTGGATCAGCCGGCTGTATGCCTCAGCCTCCTCCAGAGGGTTGAGGTCCTCCCGCTGGAGGTTCTCCACCAGGGCGACCTTCAGGGCGTCGGCGTCGTCCAGGTTCCGGACTATCGCCGGCACCTCCTCGAGTTCCGCCAGCTGCGCCGCCCGCCAGCGGCGCTCCCCCGCCACCAGCTCGTACCGGTCGCCTCTCGGCCGCACCAGAAGCGGCTGCACCACGCCGTGCTGCCGGATGGACTCGGCCAACTCCGCCAGCCGTCCCTGGTCGAAGCCGTGGCGGGGCTGCACAGGACCCGGTATGATGTCCTTCACCGGCAGCCGCCGCACCTCTGTCTCCTGGTCTGCCTCCACCTGCGGGATGAGCGCGCCCAGCCCTCTGCCCAGCGCCTGTCTAACCACGTGCCAGCACCTCCCGGGTCAATTCACGGTAGGCTTGCGCCCCTTTCGAGTTCTTGTCGTAAAGGATGATGGGCTTCCCGTGCCCCGGCGCTTCGCTCAGGCGGATGTTGCGCGGGATCACCGTCTTGAAGACCTTGTCGCCGAAGTGCTTCCGGACCTCGGCGATCACCTGCTCCGACAGGTTGGTCCGGGCGTCGAACATCGTCATGACCACCCCGTCCAGTCTCAGCCCCGGGTTGAGGTGCTTGCGCACCAGGTTGATCGTGTTGAGGAGCTGGCTCAGCCCCTCGAGAGCATAGTACTCGCACTGGATGGGCACCAGCGCCTCGTCGGCGGCGGTGAGGGCGTTTACCGTCAGCAGGCCGAGCGAGGGCGGGCAGTCCAGGATGAGGTAGTCGTGCGCCTCCCGCACTTCGGCCAAGGCGTTGCGGAGCCGGAATTCCCGGCTCATCATCGCCACCAGCTCGATCTCGGCCCCCGCCAGGTCGATCGTCGCCGGCGCCACCTCCAGGCGGGGTATCTCGGTGGCCACGACCACCTCGGCCAGGGGCCGCTCCCCGAGCAGCACGTCGTAGACGCTCCCGCTGAGTTTGGCCTTGTCCACCCCGACCCCGCTCGTGGCGTTCCCCTGGGGGTCGACATCCACCAGGAGCACCTTCTTCCGGCGCGCTGCCAGGCAGGCCGCCAGGTTGACCGCCGTGGTGCTCTTGCCCACGCCGCCCTTCTGGTTCACCACGGCTATGACCTTGCCCACTGCCGCTCCCCCTCTTCGGCCCCTGCCGCCCCGCCCTTCTGCCTCTCCGGCTTCCGCTGGAGCCGCAGATGGACCTCGTAGTAATCGGCGGTAACCGCCTCTTCGATCTCCACCGCCGCTCCCCCCTGCCGCATCTGGGAGACGAGGGCGAGGAGGGAATTGCGGAATAGGCGGGCGTCCTTGAACACCCGGACCACCTGGCGCCTCGTTTTGCGGCGCCGGGAGACCCCTTTCCCGCCCGCCATGCCCCGGACCAACTCCTCGGCCTGGCGGACCGAGAGGGACCGGCGGACGATCTCCGCGTGGGCCACCTCCTGCAACTGCGCGGACTCCAGCATCAGCAGCGCCCGGGCGTGGCCTTCGGAGATTATTTCACGGGAAATACTCTCGCGGATTTTCTCGGGGAGGCGGAGCAGCCGCAGCTTGTTGGCGACCGCCGGCTGGCTTCGCCCCAGCCGGGCCGCGAGCTCCTCCTGGGTGAGGCCGAACTCCTCCAGCAGGCGGCGGTAGGCCTCTGCCTCCTCGAGGCAGGTGAGGTCGCGCCGCTGGAGGTTCTCGAGGAGAGCGTTCTCGGCCATCTCCCGCGGCCCGAACTCGCCCACCAGGGCGGGCACGGTGGTCAGCCCAGCCAGGGCGGCCGCCCTCCACCGCCGCTCACCGGCGACCAGGACATAGCCGTCACCCTGCCGGCTGACCAGAATCGGCTGCAGCAGGCCATGGCACCGGATGGATTCGGCCAACTCGGCCAGCGCCGGATCGCCCTCGGCGAAGTTGCGGGGCTGGTACGGGTTGGTGGAAACCCGGTCGATGGGAATTTGCTGAAGAGTTGCCCCCTCCGGGAGGGCGGGCGCATCCGGCGGTCTCTCTGCGCGGCCGCTCGTAGGCCTCTTTCTCCCGAAGAACCATCCTTGTCGCGCCGGCACCTGTCGGCCTCCCACCCAATTGTTTCACGTGAAACAATTGCTTGTTTCGAGCCTCCACCGGCCTTCCCCTGCTGACTCCGCCAGGGGATTACAGCGGCTTCTTGGCCGGCACGCCGGGCCGCCGCGGGTACTGGGCGGGCGACGCGGCGACCTTCTGGACTGCTACCACCTGCCGCTCCCCGGCTCCCCGCGGCAGGAGGAAGCGATGGATGATCTGCCCGCCGCCCCCGAGGACCTTCGCCGCCCGCCCCCCCGGCGGGAGCTCTTCCGCTACCCCCGGCCCCTTCAGGGCGACTGCCGTGCCCCCAACCCGCACGAGGGGCAGGAGATATTCCCACACCACCGCCAGCGGGGCTACGGCCCGGGCCACCGCCAAGCCGTACCGCTCGCGGTGCGCCGCCTGTCGCCCCACCTCTTCCGCTCGAGCGTTCACCACCGTCACCTGCTCCAGCCCGAGTTCCACCTGCAGGCGGCCGAGGAAGGCGGCCTTCTTCCGGTTAGCCTCGATGAGGGTCACGCGCAGATCCGGACGAAGGATCGCCAGCGGCACTCCCGGGAATCCCCCGCCGCTGCCCACGTCAGCCAGGCTCTCCCCCGGCGGCAGCTCCACGGCCCGCAAGACGGTCGCCGAGTCGACGAAGTGCTTGAGCGCCACCTCCACCGGCTCCACAACGGCCGTCAGGTTGAGGCGTTCGTTTTCGGCGCGCAGGCGCGCGAGGTACCGCGCCAGTCGCTCCTCCTGGTCACTCCGGAGCGTCAGGCCCAGGGCGGCCAGCCCTTCGACCAACGCTGCCTTCCAGGCGGTCTGCCCTGCTACTTCATTCTGTACCTTGTCCTCGCCCGCTCCCACGCCCTGCCCCACCTTTCCCCCGCCGCCGTTCAAGCCACGCCACCAGCGCCACAAGGTCCGCTGGGGAAATGCCTGGGATCCGCCGGGCTTGGCCGAGCGTCGCCGGTCGCACGGTCTCAAGTTTCTCCCGCCCCTCCCGGCTCAACCCCGACACTTCGTCGTATTCCAGTCCAGCGGGAAGTGCCTGGTCCTCCCACCGCCGCAGCCGCGCGGCCAGGCGTTCCTCCTGGGCCAGGTATCCTTCGTACTTGGCCGCCACTTCCACCTGAAAGATCTCGTCCGGCCGAAGCGCCGGCCGGTCCGGATCGGCCGCCGTCACCTCCGCCCAGGTCGCCCCCGGCGCGGCCAGCCGGCGCCAGCGGGAGTGCCGGCCCCCCTGGCGCAGCCGCCGGATTTCCTGAGCCACCGCGGCGCGCTTGGCCTCGACCGCCTCGGCCACAGCCTGACCGACGAGCCCGATCGCCCCCCCTATCGGTACGAGCCGCAGGTCGGCGTTGTCGTGCCGCACCAGAAGGCGATGCTCCACCCGCGAGGTCAGCATGCGGTACGGCTCGTCCGTCCCCTTTGTCACCAGGTCGTCGATGAGCACTCCCAGATAAGCCTGGTCGCGCCGCAAGACCAGCCCGTCCTCACCCCTCACCCGCCGGGCGGCGTTGATTCCGGCCAGGAGCCCCTGTCCCGCCGCCTCTTCGTAACCGGAGGTCCCGTTGACCTGCCCGGCGAAGAACAGCCCTCCGATCCGCTTGCTCTCCAACGTCGGCCGGAGCTCCCGGGGGTCGAGGCAGTCGTACTCGATGGCGTACCCGGGCGTGGTGATCTCCGCCTCCTCGAGCCCCGGGATCGTCCGGACCATCGCCACCTGGACCTCCTCCGGAAGACTCGTCGACAGCCCGGCCAGGTACAACTCCCCGCCTTCGGCCGCCTCCGGCTCCACAAAGAGCGGATGCTGCATGCGCTCAGGGAACCAGACCACTTTGGCCTCGATGGAAGGGCAGTACCGGGGTCCGCGGCCGACGATGGCCCCGCTGTACATCGCCGCCCGCTGCAGGTTCTCCCGCACCAGCCGAACCGTCTCAGCCGTCGTCCGGGTGAACCAGGCGGGGCGCGACGGCACCTCCCGCGCCACCGGCTCCAGCCCAAAGCGGATCTCCGGCCCCTCGTCCGGCTGGAGGATGAGGCGGTCCACCGCCACGGACTCCGGGCGGAGCCGCGGGGAGGTCCCTGTCTTGAACCGCTGCAGCCGGAAGCCGGCCGTCCGCAGCGCCTCCGCCAGGGCCAGCGCCGGCGGCTCGCCGGCCGGCCCCGCGGCGTGAGACCGGTCTCCTACGAACACGCGGGCCGCCAGGTAGGTGCCGGCGGTGACCACCACCGCGCCGGCCTCAAGCTCCGCGCCGTCCTCCAGCCGCACTCCCGCCACCCGGCCCCCCTCGACCACCAGCTCGGCCACCGCACCCTCGAGGAGAGAGACCCGGGGCGTTGTCTCCAGCGTGCGCCGGAGCCCTGCCCCGTAGGCCTCCTTGTCGCAGATCACCCGGATCGTGCGGACCGCTGCTCCCTTGCCGGTGTTCACCACTCGGGCCTGCAGCGCGAAGCGGTCAGCGTTCCGGCCCATCTCCCCGCCCAGGGCGGCGATTTCCCGCACCAACTGCCCCTTCCCTGGTCCGCCCAGCGATGGATTGCACGGCATGAAGCCGGTCCGCTGGAAGTTGAAGGCGACGACGGCCGTCACACAGCCCAGCCGCGCCGCGGCCAGCCCCGCCTCCGCCCCGGCGTGCCCCGCCCCGACCACGACTACGTCGTACCTCGTCCGCTCCACCTACTTCCCGATACAAAACGTCGCGAAAACCGCCCGCAACACATCGTCGTCCACGCTCTCGCCGGTGATCTCCCCCAGCGCGTGCAGCGCCCGACGCACCCGGGCTGCCACCAGCTCCTCACCCGCCTCCCGCCGCACCTCGCTCAGCGCCGCCCCGATCTCCCGCTCGGCCCGCCGCAGCGCTTCCTCGTGCCTGGCTCGCGTCACCAGGGCGTCCTGGCGTCCCTCCCAGCCGGCCGTCCCGCCGCCTTCGCCGGCCACCGCCGTCCGCCCCGCGGCCAAAATGGCTTCTTCCAGCGCCGGCAGGCCTTCCCCGGTCTTGGCGGAGAGGCGCACCACCGCCCGCCCGGGAAGCAGCTCCCGGGCCTCCCCGTCCGTCACCGCCGGCCTTCGGTCGGCCTTGTTCACCGCCACCACCGCTGCCTGGCCCCTGACGCACTCTGCTGCCACCCGGTCCTCCTCTTGCAGCGGCTCGCTTCCGTCGACCACCAGCACTGCTACGCTGGCTCCCCGCGCCGCCTCCCGCGCCCGGCGGATTCCCTCCTCTTCCACCAGATCCCGGGCGACCCGCAGTCCGGCCGTGTCGACCAGGCAGACCGGCACCCCCTGGAGCACCACACTCTCCTCTATCACGTCCCGGGTGGTCCCCGGAACGCCGGTCACGATCGCCCGTTCCCGACCCACCAGCGCATTCAGGAGGCTCGACTTGCCCACGTTCGGCCGGCCTACCAGCACCGCCCGGAGCCCCTCCCGGTACAACCTGCCCCTCCCGGCTCCGGCCAAAAGCGCCCGCACCCCCGCCTGGACCGTCCTCAGCTCCTCCGCCACGTCCGCCCCGGTGACCGGCGGCACCTCCTCGTCCGGAAAGTCCAGCGACGCCTCGAGATGGGCCAGCGTCCCGACCAGCCTCTCCGCGAGCTCGCGCACCCGGCCGCCCAGCGCCCCCAGGAGCCCGCCCACCGCGCATTGGAGCGCCTCCGCGCTGCGGGCCCGCACCACGTCGACGACCGCCTCGGCCTGGGACAGGTCCATCCGGCCATTTAGGAACGCCCGCAGGGTGAACTCCCCCGGGCCCGCCGGCCGCGCTCCTGCCTCCCGGAGCGCCGCCAACACCTCTCCCAGCACCACTAGGCCGCCGTGGCAGAAGAACTCCACGACGTCTTCACCGGTGTAGCTGCGGGGACCCCGCGCTACCGCCACCAGCACCTCGTCCAGCACTCGGCCGGTCAGGGGGTCCACCGCCACCCCGTGCAACAGGCGATGGCTTGGCGCCTTTTCCAGTTTTCCTTTTCCATGCAGCGAGCGAAAAACCCGATCCGCGATCGGGACGGCTTGCCCGCCGCTCAGGCGGATCATTCCCACCGCCCCCTCCCCCGGAGGGGTGGCGAGGGCAACGATCGTCTCCTCTTGCACCACTTTTCACCTCGCTTTTCACGCCCGTGAAAAGTGAAGGTCGCCGGCTTGAAAAGGCCTGGGATGAAAAAGGCCGGGGCCCTGGCTCCCCGGCCGCGGTCGCTCCGCCCCCTACCGCTCGTCCCCGCCGCCGGTCTCCCCCCGCAGGGCGATGATGACCCGTCGGTATGGCTCCTCCCCTTCGCTGTAGGTGAAAACCTCCGGGTCAGCGGCGAGCGCCAGGTGGATCACGCGCCGCTCCTGGGGGCTCATGGGCTCCAACACCGCCCGGTGACCCCGCGCCTTGACCCTGTTCGCCGTCTGCTCCGCCAGACGGCGCAGGGCGGTCTCCCGCCGGTCCCGGTAGCCCTCGACGTCCACCACGAACCGGGAGGGGATCTTGGCGTCCCGGTTCGCCACCAGTCCAGTCAGATACTGAAGGGCGTCCAGCGTCTGCCCCCGTCGTCCGATCAACAACCCCATCTGGTCGCCCTCGATGGAGAGTCGCACCGCCCCGTCCAGCTCGCGCACCGCGATCTCCCCCTCCACACCCATCAGGCGGCAGACGTTCTCCAGGAAAGTCCTCGCCCGCTCGACCTGTTCCGGAGTGGCCGGGCGGTAGGCGACCGCCGTCCGGCCCGCCGCCGGCTGCGCTTGCGCCTGCTCCCCTTTGACCGGCTCCACACTCGCCGGCTCCACCCTGCCAGGCTCTATTCTGGCCGTCTCCGGCCGGGGCGGCTCGGCCCGTCGCGCCGGGCCGGCCTCGCCCCTCCTCGCCCGCCGGGGCTCCAGCACCCCGACGGCTCTCTTCCGCCTCACCCTGACCCGGGCCAGCCGCGTCCCCAAGAGCCCGAAAATGCCCTTCACGCCTTCATCGATGACCTCGACCTCGACCTCCGCCCGCTCGGCGCCGAGGGCGTCGAGCCCAGCCTCGATCGCCTCTTCCACGGTGCGCCCGCTGATGGTGATCTCGTCCACTTACTGTACGCCCCTCTCCGCGCGTTCCAGTTGCCGATTCATGAACCACTGCTGGATGATCCGCACCACGTTGCCCACGACCCAGTAGAGGGCCAGCCCGGCCGGAAAGCTCCGGGTTACCCACACCATGAACAGCGGCATGAAGACCAGCATCGCCCGCTGGGATGGATCGACCGGCCCCATCGCCATCTGGAGGTAGGTCGTCGCGCCACTCAACACAGGCAGGATCCATGGGTCAGGCTTGGCCAGAGTCGGCACCCAGAGAAAGGCCGGCGTGCCCCGGTACGGGAAGTGATTCAGAGTGGAGAAAAGCGCCCAGATGATCGGGAGTTGCAGAAGAAGCGGGAGGCAGCCGCCAAAGGGGTTCACCTTGTGCTCCCGGTACAGCTCCATCAACCGGCGCTGCAGTTCTTCCGGTTTCTCGCGGTACTTCTCCTGGATCTCCTTCAGCTTCGGGTTGATCCTCTTCAGATCCGCCGCCACCTTCATCTGGCTGGCGGTCAACGGGTAGAGCGCCACCTGCACCAGCGTGGTCAGGATGATGATGGCCAGCCCGTAGTTGCCGGTAAAGGAGTGCAGAAACTGAAGCAGCTCAACGAACCCCTTCGTCAACAGCCCCACATCGTTTCCCCCTTCGCTCGCCCCTCTGCCTCCGGCACGGGATCGTAGCCCCCCGGGCAGCCCGGATGGCAACGCAGAATCCGCCGTGCCGCAAGGCTTCCTCCCCGCCAAATCCCGTGCCGCGCGATCGCTTCCACGGCGTATTGAGAACAGGTGGGGTAAAACCGGCAGTGCCGCGGCAGAACACGGGAGAGCGTGTTCTGGTACACCCGAATGGCCCCGATGGCAAAGGCCGCCAGGGCTCTACTTATTTTCTCCCCGCCCGTCATACTTTCCTCCGGACTTCTCCCGCCCGCCGGCTCCCGTCCCCGGCCGGTGGCCCGCCGCCCGCTCGATCAGGTTGCGTACACTCGCTCCCAGCTCGCCGACGCTGGCGCCCCGCGCCGGCGCCCGCGCCACAAAGATCCAGTCCCAGCCACCCGGCAAGGCCGGCGCCTGGAGGCGAACCGCCTCCCGCAATCGCCGCCGGAGCCGGTTGCGCACGACCGCCTTGCCGATCCTCCGCCCCACGGCGAACCCGGCGCGCGAAGTGGGCAGACCGTTCCGCCTGGCGTACAGGACCAGCCAGCGGTCGGCCACGCTCCGGGCCCCCCGGTAGACCTCCCGAAAGTCGCCCTCCCGGCGGAGTCGCTCCACTCCGGCTAGCTTTTCCCCGCGAACCGCCTTCGTCATATTCTTTCTCCACGCTGAAGAAAAAAGAGGTCCCTCTGGAACCTCTCCCCTCGGCCCGTCACTTCTAGGCAGACAGCGCCTTGCGCCCCTTCGCCCTCCGGCGCCGGAGAATCGCGACTCCGGCCCGGGTGGACATCCGCTTGCGAAAGCCGTGTGTCTTCTGCCGGTGCAGTCGATTCGGCTGGTACGTGCGCTTCATCCTCGCCACCCGCTCCTCCTACGAAGAATAACACGAAGATTATAGACAATACCCTTTCTTCCTGTCAAGAAAAAGAATCCAAACGGCCCTTTTCAAACCTTGTCCCCGAAAAGCCTTGCTGCTATAGTGAAAAGTGGACTTCTCCGAAACGCGGCCCCCTGGCCCTTATACACAATCTGTGGATAACTCTGTGGATAGTGGCGCCGCGGTCTCTTCCCGAAAACCGCCTGCTCCTCCCAGAGGTTCTTCCACAGCCGAACCCGCGCCGGAGCGGAAACCGACCTCCGGTCAGCCTCAGCCCTTGGGGATAAGTGCCGGGTCTGGATCCTTGGCCGCTTTTCAACCCACGGAGGGGGGTGGAAGCTTTGTTCGGTTGGTGGCGCACGCTCCTCGCCCGGCGACCGCCTGCGGGAGATCCTCCGGAGAGGTCGCCTTCCGGGCCCTATGAGGCGCGATTGGCTCTCTACGAAACCCATAACGACGTGCCCCAGGTGGTGGCCCTAGCGGCCGACGACTGCCTGTCCCTGATCGACGACGTGTGTAAGAAAACGCTCCACGCCAGCCAGGAACGAGGAGGCGTTATACCGCTCCTGGCCCTGCGGGAGATCATCGAGAACCTGCTCCACGCCTCTTTCCGGGACGTGGTCGTCAGCGTCCTGCCGGACGGGAGCGTGATCGTGTCGGATCATGGCCCGGGCATTCCCGACAAGGAGAGCGCCCTGCGCCCCGGCTTCACCACCGCCTCTCGGGTGTTGCGCCGCTACATTCGGGGCGTCGGCTCGGGCCTCACCGTCGCTCAGGAAAGCCTCCGGGCGATCGGCGGCTCTCTCCGCCTCGAGGACAATCTGGGCGGAGGGACCGTGGTTTCGCTGCTTGTCCCGCAGCGCCACGTGATCTGCGACGAAACCCGGGTGCCGGCGGCGCCCGCGCTTGTTCCGGTCTCGGCGGAGCGGCCCGACAACAACCCCGCCGGCGAGAAGACGGCTGCCGGGGGAGCCGATGCTCATTCCGCTGCGCCGGAAGGAACTCCCTCCCTCAAGGGTGAATATACGAAAGGCCAGCAGCGGCTGAAGTCCCGAGTTAAGAGCAGACCGGCCGGACCCTCGGCAGGGGGGGCCGGGCAGGCGCTTACTCCCCGCCAGGAGCGGCTGCTTCGGCTCTTCACCGAGCTCCCCGAGGTGGGGCCGAGCGCCGCTGCGTCGGCCGCCGGCCTGAGCCTGGCGTCAGCCTACCGCGAGCTGGTGGCGTTGGAGCGCTCCGGTCTCCTCGAAGCTCTGCCCGGAGGGAAACGACGGCTCTCCTCCCGGGGCGAGGACTTGCTGGCGACCCTGACCAAGCGATAAGCCTCGGTGGGAGGGTGACCCTTGGGGGAACAACTCGGCAAGATCTGGCAGCAGACGCTGGATCTCCTCGCGACTCAGGTGGCCCGCCCGAGTTTCGACACGTGGTTCTCGGAGACGCGCCCGGTGGCTCTGCGCGGCGCCACGCTCCTGGTCGCCGTTCCCAACGACATGGTCCGGGAATGGCTGCAGAGCCGTTACCTTTCGCTGGTCGAGCGGTCGCTGACGACCGTGGTGGGGGAGGAGTGGACGGTCGAGTTCGTCCTGCCCGACGCCGCGCCGGCAGGCGGAGCGGCCGCGCCCGCTCCCCGGCCGGCGGCCGATGAGCCCTTCCGCCGCCCCGAGCCGGTGACGCCCTTGAACCCGAAGTACACCTTTGACACCTTTGTCGTCGGGAACTCCAACCGCTTCGCCCATGCCGCGGCGCTGGCAGTCTCCGAGGCGCCGGCCAAGGCCTACAACCCCTTGTTCGTGTACGGCGGGGTGGGACTCGGGAAGACCCACCTGATGCACGCCATCGGCCACTACGTCCAGGCGCTCCACCCCTTCTCGAAGGTCGTTTACGTCACCTCGGAGAAGTTCACCAACGACCTCATCAACGCGATCCGGGACGACCGGACGGTGGAGTTCCGCAACAAGTACCGGAACATCGACGTGCTGCTGGTGGACGACATCCAGTTCCTGGCCGGTAAGGAGCGGACGCAGGAGGAGTTCTTCCACACCTTCAACACTCTTTATGAGGCGCAAAAGCAGATCGTCCTCTCCAGCGACCGGCCTCCCCGGGAGATCCCGACCCTTGAGGACCGGCTCCGCTCCCGCTTCGAGTGCGGCTTGATCACCGACATCCAGGCGCCGGACCTGGAGACGCGGATAGCCATCCTGCGGAAGAAGGCCGAGTCGGAGCACCTCGACTTGCCTCACGAGGTTATGCTGTACCTGGCCAAGCAGATCCACTCCAACATCCGGGAGCTTGAAGGGGCGCTCATCCGGCTGATCGCCTACGCCTCGCTGACTGCCCAGCCGGTCACCTTGGAGCTGGCGACCGAAGCCTTGCGCGACATCGTTCCCTCGACCAAGCAGAAGCCGATCACCGTCGAGCGGATCCAGGACGTCGTGGCGGAGTACTTCGGCCTCTCCTTGGACGACATGAAGGCCCGGCGCCGGACGCGCACCGTGGCCTTCCCGCGGCAGGTGGCCATGTTTCTGGCCCGGGAGCTGACCGACCTCTCTCTGCCGAGGATCGGCGAAGCCTTCGGCGGGCGCGATCACACCACCGTGATCCACGCCTATGAGAAGATTCAAGAGACCAGCCGGGAGGACCCGGCGCTGCAGCAGTGTCTCTCTACTATCATCCAGCGCCTGCAGGAGGGATAGCCGTGCTGTGGGTAAGACTCCGGACAACCGCTCCCCTGCCTGGGGACGCGCTGGGGATAGGGTGGGGATAAGAAGACGGCGCTGGGGATGACCGGCGCGGCAGGGGGAAGGCCGGGGATTCTGGGGATGGACAGGCGTTCCTTTCCCAGTTCTGTCCACAGGGTGGCGGCTGCTCCGGCAGGACCCTCCGCTGGGTTATCCACTTATCCGGAGGGTCCTATTACAACTTGTACTTTCTCTCGTTACTTAGATCATAAGTCAACACTACGCGAAAGGGGTGAGGGCCTGTTCCCGTCGGGAACAGGCCGCGCAAGATGAAGTTCACTTGCCCGCGGGAGACCTTCCTCCAGGGGCTGCAGATTGTGCAGCGCGCCGTCCCGGGGAAAACCACCCTGCCCATTCTGTCCGGCATCCTGCTCGAAACGGCGCAGGACCGGCTGAGGCTGGTCGCCACCGACCTGGAGTTGGGTATCGAGTGTTTCATTCCGGTGCAAGTGGGCGAGGCGGGCAGCACGGTGCTGGAGGCCCGCTTCCTGACTGATATCGTGCGCAAGCTGCCGGAGCTGGCGATCGACTTCCGGGTGGACGCAGCGCGGGGACAGGTGGAGATCCGCAGCGGGACGGCGCGCTACACCCTCCACGCCATGGCGCCGGCTGATTTTCCCACCCTGCCCGAGACCGACGGCGAGAAGATGTGGGACGTCGACCAGCGCACCCTGCGGCGGATGATCCGGGAGACGTCGTTCGCCGTGGCCGCCGACGAGACGCGGCCGTTCCTCACCGGCGTGCTGTGGGAGGTCACCGGGGAGCAGGTGAGACTGGTCGCCACCGACACCTCGCGCCTCGCCCTGGCGGAGGTGACCTCGGCCAACCAGGTGCAGCAGGCGCAGGTGATTATCCCCACGAAGTGTCTGGCGGAGCTGTCGCGCCTTCTGGAGCCGGGAGGGGAGACGCCGGTGCGGGTCACCCTGAGCGGCAACCACGTGGTCTTCAGCCTGCCGGAGATCCGCTTCATCTCCCGGCTGATCGAGGGGCAGTTCCCCAGCTACCAGCAGGTTATCCCGCGGTCGTTCAAGACCAAGGTGGAGCTGGACCGGGAAGCCTTCCTCGGAGCGGCGGAGAGGGCGGCGCTCCTGGCCAGGGACGGGCCGAGCATCGTGAAGGCCAACATCGGCGGCGAGTCGGTGGGGCTTTCGGCCTATGTCCCGGAGGTCGGCCAGTCGGAGGAGCGCCTCTCCGCGACCATCACCGGGGACGACTGCGAGATCGCCTTCAACACCCGCTTCCTCATCGACGTGCTGCGGGTCCTCGATTCTGAGCGGGTGACCGTGGAGTTGACCGGCCGCCACAGCCCGGGGGTCATCCGGCCGCTCGACGGCGACGGGGGACAGTACGTCTACGTGGTGATGCCGGTCATGCTGAGGTAGCTGAGGCAGATGGGTGACATACCCATCCACACGCCGTACATCGCCCTGGACCAGTTCCTGAAGTGGGCGGACCTGGCCGGAACCGGCGGCGAGGCCAAGGCGCTCATCGCCGGCGGGCAGGTGCTGGTCAATGGAGAGGTCGAGCGGCGGCGGGGAAGAAAGCTCTACCCCGGGGACGTGGTGGAGGCGGTCGGCCGGCGGTTCACCGTAACCGCGGGAGAGGAGTAACCGGTGCAGCTAGAGGCGCTCCGCCTGGTCAATTTCCGCAACTACTCCGAGCAGGAAGTGGCCCCGGGCAGCCGCCTCAACCTGCTTCTGGGGCAGAACGCCCAGGGAAAGAGCAACCTGCTGGAGGCGGTCTACCTCCTGGCCACCGGCCGGTCGTACCGCGGCGCGGCAGACGCCGAGATGGTCCGGTGGGGTGCCGCCGGGTTTGCGGTGCGCGGGCGGGTGCAGCGGGCGTACGGTGAGGTCCTCCTGGAAGTCGCCTACCAGGTCGACCAACGGAAGCGGGTCCGGGTCAACGGAACCGATGTGCGCCGCCTCTCCGAACTCTTCGGCTACCTGACCGCTGTCATCTTCTCCCCGGAGGACCTGCAATTGGTCAAGGGCGGGCCCGCCCACCGGCGCCGCTTCCTCGACCTGGAGCTGGCCCAGATCGACCCGGCCTACCGCCAGGATCTGATCGACTACCAGCAGGTCCTCGTGCAGCGCAACAACCTCCTCCGGGAAGGCGGGGCCGTCTCCGCGGCCTCCGCTTCCCGCCGGCTGGGCCCGCGGCTCGATCTGGGGCAGCTGGAGGTCTGGGACGAACAGCTCGTGACGCTCGGCGCCCGTCTCCACGCCAAGCGGGCCCGGGCCGTCCGCGCCCTTTCCCGGCTGGCGGCGGAGGCTCACCGGCGGATCACCGCCGGGCGGGAGACACTCCGTCTGGCCTACCTGGCCGCGGCTGGACCGGGGGGACGCCGGGTCGAAGCGGAAGGAGAGGGGGCGGAGTCAACCCCCGAGGCCTTCCGGAGGCGCCTCGCCGAAGAACTGGAGCGCGTGCGGCCGCTGGAGGCGCGGCGGGGCATGACTCTGCTCGGCCCTCACCGGGACGACCTGCTTCTGGCCATCGACGGAGCCGAGGCGCGCTCTTTCGCCTCCCAGGGGCAGCAGCGGACGGCGGCGCTCGCCTTGAAGCTCGGGGAACTCGAGTTCATGCGGGAGGAGACCGGAGAGTATCCCCTCCTCCTCCTCGACGACGTGATGTCGGAGCTTGACTCAGGAAGGCGCAGGTTCCTGCTCGAGGCGGCGGGTGAGCGGGCGCAGGTCTTCGTGACCGCGACCTCGCGGCGCGCCCTGCCCGCCGGCCAGGAGGAGCGGGCGCAGGTCTTCACGGTGGAACAAGGGAAAATCGCTCCCGGAGGAGAACCCTTGTCGGAGGCTGGAACCGTCTGACGAGGAAGACTACAGAGAGGGGTGCGGGTGGTGTTCTTGCATCTGGGTGGGGACGTCGTGGTGCCCTTACGGGAGGTGGTCGCCATCTTCGACCGCGGTCTCCTGGCGCAGTCCCGCGCCGCCGAAGAGTTCCTGAAGACCACCAAGGACGAGGGGCTCCTTCTGGACGTCTCCGCCGGGCACCCGAAGTCTTTCGTGCTGACCACCGACCGGGTGTATCTCTCGCAGATTTCGTCGCTCACGCTGAAGAAGCGGGCAGAGAACGTGACGGACTACTTCGAGGAGCTGTCCGAGCAGCGCTAGTAGGAGGAAGAAACTCACTCATGGCAATTGATCGCGGAACCAACGGCCGCGACGGAACGTACGACGCGGGGCAAATCCAGGTTCTGGAGGGATTGGAGGCCGTCCGGCGCCGGCCGGGCATGTACATCGGGTCCACGGACGAGCGGGGCCTGCACCACTTGGTCTACGAGGTCGTGGATAACTCGATCGACGAGGCCCTGGCCGGTTTCTGCGACCGGATCGAGGTGATCATCCACCGGGACGACAGCGTGACCGTGCAAGACAACGGGCGCGGCATCCCGGTGGACATCCATCCCAAACTCGGCCGCCCGGGGGTGGAGGTGGCGATGACCGTCCTCCACGCGGGGGGCAAGTTCGACGACCAGGCCTACAAGGTGTCCGGCGGCCTCCACGGGGTCGGCGTCTCGGTGGTGAACGCCCTCTCCGAGTGGTGCGAGGTGGAGGTGCGCCGGGACGGGAAGGTCTACCGGCAGCGCTACGAGCGGGGCAAGCCCGTGACCGACCTGGAGATGGTGGGCGAGGCCGCCGAGACGGGGACCCGGACCACCTTCAAGCCCGACCCGGTGATCTTCGAGACCCTCGAGTTCTCGGCGGAGACCCTGATGCACCGCCTGCGGGAACTGGCCTTCCTGAACGCCGGCGTGCGGCTGGTCCTGCGGGAGGAGAAGACCGGGAAGGAGCAAGCCTTCGAGTACGAGGGCGGCATCGTCTCCTTCGTGGAGCACCTCAACCGGAACAAGGACCCGCTCCACAAGGAGGTCGCCTACTTCGGCCGGGTCGTGGAGGGGTCGCACGTCGAGTTCGCCCTCCAGTACAACGACGGGTACCTCGAGACGGTCTTCTCCTACGCCAACAACATCAACACCCACGACGGGGGCACTCACCTGACTGGCTTCCGGACGGCGCTCACCCGCTGCCTCAACGACTACGCCCGCAAGCAGGGTGTCCTCAAGGAGAACGAGCAGAACCTGACCGGCGAGGACGTCCGGGAGGGGCTGACAGCGGTCCTCTCGGTCAAGCTGCGGGAGCCGCAGTTCGAGGGCCAAACCAAGGGAAAGCTCGGCAACTCCGAGATGAAGGGGATCGTCGAGGCGGTGGTGGCGGAGGGCCTCGGCACCTTCCTCGAAGAGCACCCGGCGGCGGCGAAGAAGATCGTGGAGAAGGCCGTCTTGGCGGCCCGGGCCCGGGAGGCGGCCCGCAAGGCGCGGGAACTGACCCGGCGCAAGAGCGCCCTCGAGGTCTCAGCCCTCCCCGGGAAGCTGGCCGACTGCGTCCTGACCGACCCGAGCCTCTGCGAGCTGTACCTGGTGGAGGGCGACTCGGCGGGAGGCACGGCCAAGCAGGCCCGGGACCGGCGCAACCAGGCGATCATGCCGCTCCGGGGCAAGATCCTCAACGTGGAGAAGGCGCGGCTCGACAAGATCCTGGCCAACGCGGAGATCCGGGCGATGATCACGGCGCTGGGGACGGGGATCGGGGACGACTTCGACCTGGAGAAGCTGCGGTACCACCGGGCCATCCTGATGACCGACGCCGACGTGGACGGAGCCCACATCCGGACGCTGCTTCTGACCTTTTTCTACCGCTACATGACCCCGCTGGTGGAGAACGGCCACGTCTACGTGGCGCTCCCGCCCCTCTACATGATGAGGAAGGGGAAGGACCGCCACTACGCCTGGTCCGACCGGGAGCTGGATGCGCTGCTTGAGCGCGTCGGTCGGCAGGGGATCGTCATCCAGCGGTACAAGGGCCTGGGCGAGATGGACGCCGAGCAGCTCTGGGAGACGACCATGAACCCGGAGACCCGGACGTTGAAGCGGCTGCAGATCGAGGACGCGGTGCTCGCCGACGAGATCTTCACCACTCTGATGGGGGAGAAGGTGGAGCCGCGGCGGGACTTCATCCAGGAACACGCCCACGAGGTCGTCAACCTGGACGTGTGAGAGAAGCGCCACGGGTGAGAGAGGCGCGAAGAAGGGCTGACCCGGGAAGCTCGTCCCGGGTCAGCTCCGTGCTTAATCGGCCAGGGAGGGATGAATGGCTAGTAGGCGCCTCCCGAGAATCCACCCTGCGCCCAGGCGATGCCGAGCAGCGCCAGGATCAGCAGGAACACCCAGAAGCCGACGCCCCCTGGACCAAAAAGGCCGCACCTGGCATAGGCCCACGCTCCATCAGACACTGTCCGGACCCTCCTTTCTCGTGCTTGCGGTCGGGAACGGATAACCCCTTCCCTTGATAGCCGTATTCTCTGGGGTAAGGCGGTGCCCTGGGAGAAAGGGGGGAGTGTGACTTAGACGCAGGCGATGGGGGGCGGATGGCGAAGACTACGTCGAGGACTGGTTGAGGCCCGGGGAGCGCCTCCCCGGGCCTCGCTCCTGCAGGTCAGGCTATTGTCGGGTGGTCTACGCGCCGGTGCCCCACCAGCCGCCCTGGGCCCAGGAAATGCCGAGTAGAGCCAGGATCAGCAGGAAGACCCAGAACCCGACACCGCCGGGGCCGAAGAGCCCCCCGTAGTAGCCGGGACCGTAGCTGGCCGCAGCATCTCCCATCGTTGATCCTCCTTTGCTGCGCAAGGGAGGGGCCCTGCGACGGCCCGCTCCGTCTTGCGGGACGACTTTCTGTCCCGGTTGCAGGGTATTCCGACGGATGGAAGAGGGAATTGGGTAAAGAGTACCGTTTTTGCGGCGGCGGAAGCGGGCCGGAGAATTCCCGCCCCCAGCAGGGTAGCAGGGGGGAGCCGCCGAAAACCTCACTGTTTGCGCAAAGCATACTGCCGGGATCGTACGGGGTTCTTAGGAGGCAACAAGGTGAGCGAATACACGGAAGGCAAGGTCTTGCCGGTTCAGGTCGAGGAGGAGATGAAGCGTTCCTACCTCGACTACGCCATGTCGGTCATCGTGGAGCGGGCGCTCCCGGACGTGCGCGACGGTCTGAAACCGGTCCAGCGCCGGATCCTGTACGGGATGTCCGAGCTCAACCTCGACCCCGACAAGCCGCACAAGAAGTCGGCCCGCATCGTGGGCGAGGTCATGGGCAAGTACCATCCCCACGGGGACGCCGCCATCTACGACGCCATGGTCCGCATGGCGCAGGACTTCTCCTACCGATACCTCCTCGTGGACGGGCACGGGAACTTCGGCAGCGTGGACGGGGATCCCCCGGCAGCGATGCGGTACACCGAGGCGCGCCTCTCCAAGCTCGCCCTGGAGATGCTGCGCGACCTCGACAAGGACACCGTGGACTTTGTTCCCAACTTCGACGAGACCCTCGAGCAGCCGGCCGTCCTGCCGTCGCGGTTCCCGAACCTCCTGGTCAACGGGGCGGCCGGGATCGCGGTGGGGATGGCGACCAACATCCCCCCGCACAACCTGGGCGAGGTCATCGACGGCCTGGTAGCGATGATTGACGACCCGGAGGTCGCCGTCAAAGACCTGATGCGCTACGTAAAGGGGCCCGACTTTCCGACCGGCGCCCTCATCCTGGGGCGGGAGGGGATCAAGGAGGCCTACGCCACCGGGCGGGGCGCCGTCAAGCTGCGGGCCAAGTCCGCCATCGAGACGACCTCGGCCGGGAAGACGCGGATCGTGGTCACCGAGCTGCCGTACATGGTCAACAAGGCCAACCTGATCGAGAACATCGCCGAGCTCGTGCGGGAGAAGAAGATCGACGGGATCTCGGACCTGCGGGACGAATCGGACCGGACGGGCCTGCGCGTCGTGGTCGAGTTGCGCCGGGACGCCAACCCCCACGTGGTCCTGAACCAACTGCACAAGCACACCCAGATGCAGGACAGCTTCGGCGTGATCATGCTGGCTCTGGTCAACGGGAAGCCGCAGGTCCTCAACCTCAGGGAAATGCTCCAGCATTACCTGGACTTCCAGCGGGAGGTCGTCACCCGGCGGACCCGCTTCGAGCTGGCGAAGGCCGAAGAGCGGGCCCACATCCTCGAGGGGCTGCGCATCGCCCTGGCGCACCTGGACGAGGTCATCAAGACGATCCGGCAGGCCAGGGACGACGAAGAGGCCAAACAGGGCCTGATGACCAAGTTCGGGCTCTCGGAGAAGCAGGCGGTGGCCATCCTCGACATGCGGTTGCGCCGCCTGACCGCCCTCGAGCGGGACAAGATCGAGGCGGAGTATCAGGAGCTCGAAAAGCGGATCGACTACCTCAGGGAGCTCCTGGCCGACCCCAGGAAGATCGACGCGGTCATCCGGGCGGAACTCCTGGAGATCAAGGAGAAGTACGCCGACCCGCGCCGCACCCAGATCAGCGCCGCCGCACAGGAGATCGACGTGGAGGATCTGATCGCCGAGGAGGCGATCGTGGTCACGCTCAGCAACCACGGGTACATCAAGCGCATGCCGGCCGACACCTACCGGGCGCAGCACCGGGGCGGGCGGGGGATCACCGGCGCGACGACCAAGGAAGAGGACTTCGTGGAGAACCTCTTCATCACCACCACCCACACCCATGTCCTCTTCTTCACCAACCGGGGCAAAGTCTACCACCTGCGGGGCCACCAGATCCCGGAGGCCTCCCGCCAGGCCCGGGGCACGGCTATCGTGAACCTTCTGCAGATCAGCCGGGGCGAGCAGGTCAACGCCGTCATCCCGGTCAAGGAGTTCAGTCCCGGGCAGTTCCTCTTCATGGCGACCCGGCGCGGGAGAGTCAAGAAGACGCCGCTGACCGAGTTCGACAGCATCCGGGCCGGCGGGTTGATCGCCCTCAGCCTGGAGGAGGGCGACGAACTGGTCGGCGTCAAGCTCACCGACGGGAAGCGGCAGATCCTGATGGTCACCCGGAACGGCCTCTCGATCCGCTTCAGCGAGGAGGACGTGCGGCCCATGGGGCGAACAGCCCGCGGGGTCAAAGGCATCGCCCTGACGAAGGGCGACGCGGTGGAGGGGATGGACGCGGTCCGGCCCAACGCCGACGTCCTGGTGGTCACGGAGAACGGGTACGGCAAGCGCACGCCCATTGACGAGTACCGCGAGCAGACCCGCGGCGGCAAGGGCATCAAGACCCTGAAGGTGACGGAGAAGAACGGGCCGATCGTGGGGGTCAAGATGGTCCGGGCCGACTACGACCTCATGCTCACCACGGCGGCGGGGATCATCATCCGGGTGCCCGTCGAGTCCATCTCCCTGATGGGCCGGGACACCCAGGGGGTGCGGATCATCAAGCTGGACCAAGGGGACCGGGTGGTGGCGGTGGCCCAGCTCGCCAGCCGGGAGGAAGTCTAGGAAGTCTGTCCTCGCATATTTGGCGGCGGGGGGTTGCACACTACCGGCGCAAGAACGCAGCGAGCGGGAGGTGTGCGAGTGGTTACCGACGTGGATCTGGGGACCTTCCCCAAGGAGGTCTCGGAGGTCATCCGGGACGGGATCAAGCACGGCGTCAGCGACGAGCAGATGATCAAGGGCATGATCAGCATCGGCAACCTCATGGGCAGGTTCGTCAAGCCGGACACGCCGGAAGAGGCGCTGATGAAAGAGATGTGGGAGGTCGCTGACGAGTCCGAGAAGGAGACCATCGCCAAGCTGGTCCTGAAGGTCGGGAAGCGCCGGGTGCACTAGACCGGCGGAGCCGGACCAGTCCGGCGGGGCAGAAGGCAGAGACAGCCCCGGGTTCCTGATGACGAACCCGGGGCTGCGCTTTCCACCGGGGACGGACGAGGGCGGGGCGCCGCGGCAGGGGTCAGTTCAGGCGGCGGAGCCACAGCCACAGGCCGAGCCCGAGCAGCAGAGCGACCCCGAGAAAGATCTGGTCCGCCTGCTGGACGAGCCCGGAGAGCCTGGCCCAGTGGGCGCCCAGCTGACGGCCGGCCTCGGCCACGAGCAGGCCCCAGGGCAGGTAACCGCCGAAGGTGGTCAGAAGGTAGCGGCCGGCGGGCACCGGCGCCAACCCGGCAGGCACCGAGATGGCCGCGCGCAGTACGGGGAAGAGCCGGGCCAGGACCAACAGGGGCAACCCCCGCTCGGCGAACCAGCGCTCGGCCCGCTCCACCGCCCGCTCCGTGACTCCGACGTAGCGGCTGTAGCGGACCACGAACGCCCGCCCCCTGCTCCGGGCTACGGCGTAGGGGACCAGCGATCCCAGAGCGAAGCCGGTGGCTGCGGACAGGCCGACTCCGATCACGGTCAGCCTGCCCTGGAGAGCCAGGTACCCCGCCGCCAGGACGATCACCTCGCTGGAGATCGGGAACCAGCAGCCCTCCAGGAAGAGCGCAAGGAAGACGCCGGAGTATCCCAGCCCCTGAACGAGGTGGAGGAGGGCGTGGGTCAGCGTCGTGACCAGATCGTGCAGCATCGCTTCACCTCGCAGAAGGGATGGGCGGTCGAAGGCGGAATCCCCGTGGAAGGAGGTGACCGGGCCTTCCGGGCCGCCACCGGGACCTGGATGGCGGCGGTGGCGACGAACGCCGTCTCCCTTGCTCCTGCTTTCCCTGGTGGTAGTGGGGGTGGCGCTCCTCTCCGCCAACCGCCGGGGAGTCGCCCTGCTGTACGCCCTGGCGGCCGGCCTTTTCCTCGCCATGATCCGGCAGGCCGGGCGGATCATGCACCCCGTCAACCCCATCGGCCGCTCCGACTCCTGGGCCATCAAGCTGTCCTTTCTCTGCCTGCTCCTGCTCGTCCTGGCGCTGACCGCCGAAGCGCTCCGCTCCTTCCTGCGGGCGGACGGGCGTTGGTTCGCCGATTGAGTTCTGCAGGCCCCTCGGTCTCCCCTTCTGCGTCTCCCTCGGCTAGGAAGAAAGTACACCTCGTACCTCTTGCCCGATTCCGCTTGCTCGTCAGCCGAATACCCTACAACTGAGGACGGGAGAGTCCGAAAGGTCTGCGTCGCAGGCCAATCCTGGAAGTGAGAGGGAGGTCATCGACGATGGCTGAGGCGTATGCCGCCTGTGGTGGAGGCGTCTTCGGGCGCTGGGGCGTCGGCTTTTGGGTCTTTCTGCTGATCCTGGCGCTGCTCGGTATCGCCTGGGCCCAGGGAGGTTGGGGTGGCGTTTACTGAGTTCTTGCCGCAGGGCGCACCCAACCGCGAGAGGTGAGTTGAGAGAAGGGAGGATGTACCATGCCTGACGGCGTTGGCTACCATGTCGGCCTGTTCGGGCCGGGAGGAATCGGTTTCTGGGTCTTCCTGTTGATCCTGGCGCTGCTCGGTATCGCCTGGGCCCAGGGAGGCTGGGGTTACTGATACCCGCGGTGAGGGCCGCAGATCGCCTGCCCGGGTGGGCGCGGCTCACCCGGGTTCACTTTTGCCCGACCATAGGGATTGACAGCGGGCGACGCCGGTGATACCATATCCGCAAAATACCCGGTGCCGACCGGGTAAGAGTCTGACGAGCAGAGCAAGGCAGAGAGGAGTGGAGTGCAGATGAGCGGAGTGTCCTCGCGTCCCCTCAAGGTCATCCTTCCCGACAGCGAGCTGCCCCGTCACTGGTATAACGCCTTGGCCGACCTTCCGAGCCCCCTGGAGCCGGTCCTGAGCCCGGCGACGCTTCAGCCGGTGACCGCCGAGGAGCTGGGGCGCATCTTCCCGCCGGCCCTCCTGGAGCAGGAGATGTCGACCGAGCGGTTCATCCCGATCCCCGACCCGGTCCGCGAGGCCTACCTCGCCTTCCGCCCGACCCCGCTCTACCGGGCGCGCCGCCTGGAGGAGTCCCTGGGGACCCCGGCCCGCATCTATTACAAGTACGAGGGCGTAAGCCCCTCCGGAAGCCACAAGACGAACACCGCCCTGCCGCAGGCCTACTACAACCGGGAAGCCGGCATCCGGCGCCTGGCGACGGAGACCGGCGCCGGCCAGTGGGGTTCGGCGCTCTCCATGGCCTGCCGCCAGTTCGGACTGGGCTGCACGGTGTACATGGTCCGGGTCAGCTACGAGCAGAAACCCTACCGGCGCATCCTGATGCACGCCTATGGGGCCGAGGTGCTGGCCAGCCCCTCGGAGAGGACCCTCGCCGGCCGGCAGACCCTGGCCCGGAACCCCGATTCGCCGGGCTCGCTCGGCATCGCCATCAGCGAGGCGGTGGAGGACGCCGCCTCCCACGACGACACGAACTATGCCCTCGGGAGCGTCCTGAACCACGTCCTGCTCCACCAGACGGTCATCGGGCAGGAGGCCCGCGCCCAGTTGAGCCTGGTGGGCGAGTATCCGGACGTGGTCATCGGCTGCTTCGGCGGCGGCTCCAACTTCGCCGGGCTGGCCCTGCCCTTCCTGGCCGACAAGGCGGCGGGGAAGGAGGTCCGGCTGGTGGCCGTGGAGCCGTCCGCCTGCCCGTCCCTCACCCGCGGCGCCTACGCCTACGACTACGGCGACACGGCCGGTCTGACCCCCATCATGCGGATGTACACCCTCGGTCACGGGTTCGTTCCTCCCGGCATCCACGCCGGCGGGCTGCGCTACCATGGCGCCTCGCCGCTCGTCAGCCGTCTGCGCCACGACGGCCTGGTGGAAGCGGTGGCCCACCACCAAAGCGAGGTCTTCACCTCGGCGATCGCCTTCACCCGGGCGGAGGGCATCCTCCCGGCCCCCGAGTCGGCCCACGCCATCCACCAGGCGGTGGTCGAGGCCCGGCAGGCGGCCGAGGAGGGCCGGGAGCGGGTGATCCTGTTCAACCTCTCCGGCCACGGCCACTTCGACCTGGCGGCCTACGAGGCCTACCTGGGCGGAAAGCTGCAAGACTACGTCCAGTCCGATGAGGAGCTGGCGCAGGGCTTGGCTGCCTTGCCGCAGGTGGCGGCAGGCTAGAAAGAACCCGGCGCCCCGGCGGCCGAAGGGCCAGAGAATTCTGAAGAGGGCAGGTAGAAGAGCTCTACCTGTCCATCGCTATGACTAGGGCGCGAATCGTGCGGCAATTCACAAACATTTCGGACATTTGAAGAAGGAAGCCGGGTTCGGGTGGTGTAATTAACCTAGTACGTTTTCGAAAGCGGGGGTACTGTCGGCTCTTTTTTGCCCGCGTACTCCTACGGCATAAGCTTTGGGAGGTGAGCACGGGGGGCACGGTGCGCTGGTTCTTCAATAGTCTGAGGGAAGGAGTTGAAGAAAGAGGAATGAGGGTAACCAGACGGGATTTCCTCAAGCTCTCTGGAGTCACCGCCGCCTCCGCCGCCTTGAGCCAGCTCGGGTTCGCGGCTCCGGCCGTGGCGAAGGTGCGGGACTTCAAGATCCGCGAGGCTAAGGTCAGCCCAACGATCTGCCCCTATTGTGGTGTCGGATGCGGCCAGCTCGTCTACGTGCGGGATGGCAAGGTCGTGCAGCTGGAGGGCGACCCGGACAATCCGCAGAACCAGGGTTCGCTCTGCAGCAAGGGTGCGGCGCTCTCCCAGGTCTTCGACAACCCCCGGCGGGTGACCAAGGTCCTGTACCGGGCCCCTGGCGCCTCCGCCTGGGAGGAGAAGGACTGGGAATGGGCGCTGGAGCGCATCGCGGAGAACGTCAAGAAGACGCGCGACGCTTCCTTCATCGAGACCCAGCCGGACGAGAAGGATCCGGCCAAGTCGTACATCGCCAACCGGACGGAGGCCATCGCCAGCCTGGGCGGGGCCTCGCTGGACAATGAAGAGTGCTACCTCCTGACCAAGATGAACCGGGCACTCGGCATTGTCTACCTGGAACACCAGGCCCGGATATGACACTCCGCCACGGTGGCCGGTCTTGGGCCATCATTCGGTCGGGGTGCCATGACGAATGGCTGGACTGACCTCAAAGAAACCGACTGCGCGTTGATCATCGGCTCCAACGCTGCCGAGAACCACCCGATCTCCTTCAAGTGGCTGACGAAGGCGCGGGACGAGCGGGGCGCCAAGATCATCGTGGTCGACCCGCGGTTCACCCGGAGCGCCTCCAAGGCGGACGTCTACGCCCCCATGCGTTCCGGCACGGACATCGCCTTCATGGGCGGGATGATCAACTACATCCTGCAGAATAACCTGTACTGGAAGGACTACGTGGTCAACTACACCAACGCGGCGTTCATCGTCGGCGAGGGCTACGACTTCAAGGACGGCATGTTCTCCGGCTACGATCCGAAGACCCGCAAGTACGACGCCAAGCAGTGGGACTTCGAGATGGAGCCGCAGGCCGATCCCAAAGCGGCGCCCAAGGCAAAGACCGACCCGACGCTGAGCCATCCGCGGTGCGTCTTCAACCTGTTGAAGAAGCATTATTCCCGGTACGATCTGGATACGGTCAGCCGGGTCTGCGGCACGCCCAAGGAGAAGCTGGAAGAAGTCTACCGGACCTACGCCGAGACCGGCAAGCCCGACAAGTCCGGCGTGATCATGTACGCCATGGGCACCACGCAGCATACGGTCGGCTCCCAGAACGTCCGTTCCTACGCCATGGTCCAGCTCCTCCTCGGGAACATCGGCGTTCCGGGCGGCGGCGTGGCGGCCCTGCGCGGCGAGTCGAACGTTCAGGGTTCCACCGACTACGCGCTGCTCTTCCACTTGCTGCCGGGTTACATCAACGCCCCCAACGCCAACGCCGACCACGCCACTCTCGAGGCCTACCTGAAGAAGGAAACCCCGAAGGGCGGGTTCAAGACGAACACCCCGAAGTGGGTCGTCTCGATGCTGAAAGCCTGGTTCGGCGACGCGGCGACGAAGGAGAACGAGTTCGGCTACCACTGGCTGCCCAAGAAGGACCCGAAGAAGAACTACTCCTGGATCGCCCTCTTTGAAGCCATGTACAACGGGACGATCAAGGGGCTGTGGACGTGGGGCGAGAACCCGCCGGTGAGCGGACCGAACTGCACCAAGGAAGCCAAGGCGATGGAGAATCTCGACTGGCTGGTCTGCGTCGACCTGTTCGAGAGCGAGACCGCGGCCTTCTGGAAGCGGCCCGGCGCCGATCCGGCCTCCATCAAGACCGAGGTCTTCCTCCTGCCCGCCTGCTCCTCGATCGAGAAGTCGGGCACCGTCTCCAACTCGGCCCGCATGACCCAGTACCGCTGGCAGGCCGTCCAGCCGATGGGCGAGTCCAAGCCGGACCTCGACATCATCTACGAGCTCTTCGCGAAGATCCGGGAGCTCTACAAGGGGTCGAAGGCGGCCAAGGACCAGGGCATCCTCAACCTGACCTGGGACTACGGGCATCCCATCACGCCGGAGGCGGTGGCAAAGGAGATCAACGGCCGCGACCTCACGACGGGCAAGCTGATGACGAGCTTCGCCAACCTCAAGGACGACGGCACCACCACCAGCGGTTGCTGGATCTACTGCGGGATGTTCCCGGACGAGAACAAGTACCGGGCCATGGACCGCGACCCGGCGGAGAAGGCCAAGGGCATCTTCCCGGGTTGGGCCTACTCCTGGCCGGTCAACCGGCGGATCCTCTACAACCGCTGCTCGGCGGATCCGGCGGGCAAGCCGTGGAGCGAGGACAAGAAGATCGTCTGGTGGGATCCGAACGCGCCGGGCGACCCGGCGAAGCCCGAGGACGGGCCGGGCGCCTTCGTCGGCTACGACGTCACGGACTTCAACAAGTTCCTCAAGCCCGAGAAGTCCGCGGCGGCCCCCTTCATCATGCAGGTGCTGGGCAAGGGTGGCCTCTACGCCAACACCGGCATGAACGAAGGTCCCTTCCCGGAGCACTACGAGCCGTGGGAGAGCCCGATGAAGAACGCCTTCTCCAGCGTGCAGCTCAACCCGGTGGTCAAGGTCTGGGAGCCCGACAAGCAGGGTAGCCCGGACCAGTTCCCGATCGTCTGCACCACCTTCCGGCTCAGCGAGCACTACCAGACCGGTACCCTCACGCGCAACCAGCCCTGGCTGGCTGAGCTGCAACCGTACATGTTCATCGAGCTGAGCGAGGAACTGGCGGCGGAGAAGGGCATCAAGCAAGGCCAGAAGGTGAAGGTCAGCTCGGCCCGGGGCGAGATCGAGGTCTACGCCATGATCACCAAGCGGTGGAAGCCGATGGAGATCGACGGGCGGACGGTGCACTGCGTCGGGATGCCGTGGCACTACGGGTTCGCGGCGATCGCCAAGGGTGAGAGCGCCAATGTACTCACCCCGCACATCGGGGACGGCAACACCATGATCCCCGAGTACAAGGCGTTCCTCGTGGACATCAAGGGGGTGTAAGTGAATGGCTAAGACGCTGTATATCGATACCTCCAAGTGCATGGGGTGCCGCGGGTGTGAGTCGGCCTGCAAGCAGTGGAACGATCTCCCGGCGAACATCAAGGGCGACCTGAAGGGCGAGAAGTTCGAGTTCCTGCCCTTCAACGGGACGTACCAGACAAAGACCGCCTTCGCCCATCAGACCTATACGATGGTCAAGATGCAGGAGCTCGCGGCGGACGACGGCGGAGTCAAGTGGCTCTTCGGCAAGCGGCAGTGCATGCACTGCGCCGAGGCCACCTGCATGATGGTCTGCCCGGTCGACGCCATCTCCCGGACCCCCGAAGGGGCGGTCTACCTCGACAAGGAGAAGTGCGTCGGCTGCGGCTACTGCGTGCAGAACTGCCCCTTCAACGTCCCGCAGCTCGACTACAACCAGAAAGGCATCGGTATTTGGGAGAAGAAGTCCTCCAAATGCAACCTGTGCGCCGACCGGGTCCAGAACGGCCTGATCCCGGCCTGCGCCAAGACCTGCCCGACCGGCGCCATCAAGTTCGGCGACCGGGAGGAGATGCTGGCCCTGGCGAAGGAGCGGGTTGAGCAGCTCAAGCCGAAGTTCCCGGGGGCCAGGATCTACGGCGAAAAGGAAGTCGGTGGTACGGTCCTGTACCTGCTCACGGAGCATCCCGGATACTACGGACTTCCCGAGTCCGCCGTCGTGCCCTGGCAGGTCCGGTTCTGGAAGTACTTCGCCCGGCCCGTCGGCGAGCTGGCCGTGGGCGGTGGACTCCTGGTGATCCTGGCCGGTCTCTTCTTCAACTACGTGATGCCGGCCAAGGAAACGCCTCACCACGCGGAAGGGGTGAAATAGCCGATGGCGCAGCCAAAGATCGGAACCCTGAGAAACGGCAAGGTCTACCGGTTTGACCCGGTGGAGGTGGCCGCGCACTGGGTCCACACCATCAGCTTCTTCGCGTTGCTGATCACGGGCCTGGTGCTCTTCGCTCCCGGTGGCGCCGGATGGCTGGCGAAGCTCCTCGGCGGGGTGAACGTAACCCGCTTGCTGCACCGGGTCTTCGCCGTCCCGTACGCGCTCATCTCTCTGCCGCTCCTCGTCTTCTTCTCGCCCAGAGGGGCGAAGGAGTGGTTCCGGGAGATGTTCCACTGGGACAAGGACGACATCAAGCTCATGATGGGCTACTTCCCGGAGATCCTGGGGCGCCACGCCGATCTGCCCGAGGCGCCGAAGTTCAACGCCGGCGAGAAGTTCAACTCGCTGTTGACCCTCTTCACCGGCATCGGGCTCACGCTCTCGGGGATCATCATGTGGTGGCCGCAGTCCTTCCCGCAGTGGCTCGTGCGCTTGGCCTACCCGGTGCATGACCTGGCGTTCCTCGGGATGTGCTCCATGCTGTGCGTGCACATCTTCCTCTCGGTGGCCCACCCGAAGATGCGGGCCGCCCTCGAGGGGATCACGACCGGCTGGGCCGACGCCGAGTTCTGCAAGGAACACTACGGCAAGTGGTACAAGAAGGTCGTCACGAAGGGCTGATAAGCTGACGGAACTCGGACAAAGGGAAATGGGGCCCGGAGGTGGAATATCCCCGGGCCCCATTTGCCGCGACTACGCGCCGCCGGGCGCGGCCACCGCGCCGGCGCCGAAGGAGGAGACCGATGAACCTGGAGGAGCTGAACGCGCAGATCGACCGGACCGAACAGCGGGCGCCGGAGCTGGCGCCGACTCTGGCCTACTACCGGGAACTGGTGAAGGAGCTGCGGGAAATCGAGGCCGGGCTGCCCCGGGTGAAACTGACGGCGAGTGAGCCGGAGGTGGGGATTACGGTGAAGGGCGGGGCGCCGCTGTCGGTGCTCGAGCCAGTGCCGGTGGACCCCCAGGCCTTCGGGCTCGCCTTCGAGCGGGTGTTGAACGTCTTCTGGCGCCACCAACAGGGGCGGGCGGAGGAGGCGGCGGCGATCGCCCGTACCATGTGGGACTACGAGGAGATCGTTCGGCTGTTCTTTTCGGAAGACCTCTCCGGTCTGCTCCAGATGGCAGAGTCGCAGGGGGTCGAGCCGCAGCTCTTCGCGTATCTCGTGATGATGGCCCTGCGGCCGTTCTTCCGCCGGTACGCGACAAGCCTCGGCAAGTACCTGAAGCGCGACTGGTGGCGGGACACCCGCTGCCCGGTCTGCGGCCAGAAGGGGACCTTCGGACGGCTGGCCAAGGAGGGGGAGCGGCTGCTCGTCTGCCCGCTCTGCGACTGGGAGTGGCCGATCAGGCGCATCCAGTGCGTGCACTGCGGAACAGAGGACCATGCCCAGCTCGTGGAGATCGACGTGGAGGAACTCCCCGGCTATGCCCTGCACGCCTGCAACAAATGCAAGGGCTACCTGAAGGTGGTCGACCAGCGGGGCCAGGACGAGCAGGGAATCGACCTCTTCCTGGCCGACCTGGAGTCGCAGCCGCTGGACCAGGTGGCGGCCGAGCGGGGGTATACCCGGGAGCCGGAGGTGGCGCAGTGAGAGGAGTCCGCGCCGCTACTAACGGCGAACATCCCCACCACTCGGTGGTGCTGACCAACCTGGAAACCAGCCTTGAGCGACGACCAGGCGCCGGGCAACGCCCTCCCAGTCCACCACGTTCCACCAGGCCTGAACGTAGTCTGGGCGGCGGTTCTGGTACTTGAGGTAATAGGCATGTTCCCATACGTCCACGATGAGAATCGGGATGACACCCCAGACCGTCAAGTCCTGGTGCTTTTCCACCTGCAAGAGGTCGAGTCGGCCGAACGACGGGTTCCAGGCGAGCAGTGTCCAGCCCGACGCTTCCACGGCGATGGCGGCTTCGGTGAACTGGGCCCGAAAACGTTCCCAGCCCCCGAAGTCCCGTCCCAGTGCTTCCAGCAGGCGTCCGCCAGGTTTGCCGCCGCCCCTGGGACTCATGCTCTCCCAGTAAAGCCAGTGGAGCAGGTGGCCCGAACCGTGAAAGGCCAGTTCCCTTTCCCAGTGTTTGATCAGTGCCCAGTCGTTGGCCACCCGGGCCTCAGCCAGGGCGGCGTCGGCCTCCTTTCGGGCAATAATATGACGGACCGGAGGCAAAGGTCATCGGCGGGCGGTGAGGTGTACCGTTTCTATTCTCGGAGATTGAGGGCCTTTCGGAGTAGGTCCAGGCGATCCCGGCTGATGGGGATCGCCTCCGGTCGTCCATCGACCTTCAAAGCGTAGGTCCGGCCGTCCGCGTAAACCTCGCGCACCGCGTCCAGGTTTACGACGTAGGATCGGTGAACCCTCATGAAACGTGAGGGAAGGAGCGCGCTTTCCAGGTCGGCCAGGCTTGAACTGACCAGTATTTCGTCCCGGGCCGTACGAACTACGGCCGACTTTCCCTGCGCCTCTACCACCAGGATGGTTCTTGGATCAAGGAACATGGTACGGTGTACCCTCGGACCAGCCGGAACCTCGACAGAGAGCCTGGCGGCTCTGGAGGACCACGGCTTCGGACCTGGGGACGGGGTTTGAGGGAGGTTGCGCCTGAGGCGCTCCACCGTCTGGGCAACCCGGGCCGCCGTCACCGGTTTCACCAGGTAGTCGACGGCCTCCGTCTCGAAGGCCGCTACTGCGTGCTCCTCATAAGCGGTGACGAAGACCACCCGGGGGGGATGGGGAAGCGCTCGCAGCAGCTGGGCCACCTCCACACCGTTCAGATCGGGCATTCGCACGTCGAGGAACACGACGTCGGGGCGGAGACGGCGCACCAGCTCGACGGCTTCACTGCCGGTACCCGCCTCGCCGACCAGTTCGAGTTCGTTGCCGAATTTCGAGAGGTAGTACTTGAGAATCTCCCGCGCTCTGGGCTCGTCGTCAGCTACAACGACGCGCATCGGCATCCTCCTCGGATTCCGGACTCAGCCGGTCATGGGTTGCGGGAAAGGTCAGCGTTACCTCAGTCCCTTTCCCGGGCTCGCTCGACAGGGTGATCTCACCTCCGTGCTGGGACACGATGCGGTGGGTGATGGCCAGGCCCAATCCCGTCCCGCAGGGCTTTGTGGTGAAAAACGGATCGAAGACCTTGTCCAGCAGTTCGGGAGAGATGCCGCACCCGTTGTCGGCAATCCTCACCATGATGCCGCGTCCCCCGGAGCTTACCTGAAGGGAGAGTACGCCTCCGCGCTCCATCGCTTCGATGGCGTTGAGGACGAGGTTGGTGAACGCCTGTTCCAACCGGGTGGGATCGCCTTGCACCGGTTCAAGGCCGGGTCCGTAGTCTCGCTCAACCCTCACCTGCTTGGCCCTCAATTCGGTTGACAGGGCGTCCAGGATGCGATCCAGGAGGCCGGTGATCAGGACCTTTTCTTCCCGGCAGCTTTCCAGCCGGGCGAAGGTCAGGAACCGGCTCAACATGCCTTCGAGGGAAGACACGTCCTCGGAGATTCCCTTCGGAAAGCGGGCGAAGGGGCTATCGGGCGGCAACGCGTCTTCCAGCATTGCGGCGTATCCGCCTATCTTGTTCAGGCCGTTGCGGATCTCGTGGGCCAGCCCTGCGGAGAGCCTTCCCAGGGCAGCAAGGCGCTGCGCCCGGTCTACCTGGCGCTCCATAGCCCGGATACCGCTGAGGTCGGCCAGGATGAGCACGACGCCGGTCGGATCACGCCCGGAAGCATCTCCCTTGAGCGGAGAGATGTTGGCGAGGAAGGGGCAAGTTCCCCTCTGCGTCGAGAGTGTCACCTCACGACCGGTGACCGCGACACCTTCGGACAGCACAGATTCGGCCATCTCGACCAGTGCCTCGAAAGGGGGGAAGGCGCGGAAGGAAACGTTCAAGAGATCCTTGCGCGGCCCAAAACAACCGGCTGCTGTCTCGTTAAGGTCGGTGATGACCAGGTTGCGGTCGGCCACCAGGACGGCATTGGCGGAGCTTTCGATCACGGACACGTAGTGGTTCTTCACAGCCACCAGTTCTGAGTAAAGCTCGGCGTTGTCCAGGGCGATGCTGGCCTGCCGGCCCAGGGCCGAGACCACTTCCCAGTCCTCGGGCGAGAGCTCCTCGCCGTTGAGATGGTTGCAGAGACCGAGCACAGCCACCTTCCGGCCCCGGCTTTCGAGCGGCAGGATTGCCGCCAGCGGAAGGCCGCTCGCTTCGGAAAGAGCACGAACACCGGCGGGGGGAGGCCCGGGAAGAGTCGTCAAAGTGGACTGCAGCCCGGTTGGTCCCGCAGTTGCCACCCGCAAGAGGGCGTCCGCCCGCTCGGGGATCACGAGGAGACATGCGCCAGCCAGCCGGAGCAGGGACATTATCCGCCTCGCCACGAAGTCCGTAAGTTGTGGGAGGGGTGCCAGATAGTTGATCTCCTGGGAGAAAACCATGAGCCCCTGATAATAGTCATCCTGGGGGAGGGGCATGAGCTTCCGGAACGCCCGTTCCAAGCCTTGTTGCAAGGGGTAGAAGGCCGGGCCGGCCATAAGGGTCGCAAAGAAGGCGAAGGTCAGCGGACTGACCCCCCAAAGAGCCGCCGCCCAGCGGCCGAGAACCATCACCAGAAATACATAGAGGCCGACGATCGTGGCGATCGCCAGGGAATAGACCGCACTCTTCCGGAGAAGGAGGCTGAAGTTGCTGAAACGGTAGTGGACCACGGCGTAGGCCAACGTTGCCAGGTACACGGCCCCTCCGAGGCTGTTGAATGGATGCCCCCACATGCTCCCCGGGAGCAACTGGCCAGGCAGAGCCGAGAGGATCGCGGCAGCTGCCCCAGTGGCAATGAGGACGGTCTGATGGCGCAGGCTGCCCCGGGTCGAACAGATTCTCCGCCAGAGCAGGTATGCCGAAGTCCCGTTGACCGCCAGGAAATAACCTACAAAGGCCGGGCTTTCCGCTGAAATGGGCGCGGCGAAAAACAGAATCCCCGCCGCGAGGTAGGACGCCAGCAAGAAGCGCGAAAGGAAGGGACTCCGCGAGCTCGTGTACTCCACGGCAAGGTGAAGGAACGTCGCGGGGAGAAAGTAACCCCCCGCGAGGCACACATCCAGCCAAGGGTGAGGCAGGCCAAGGTGCTCGACGGCGAGATGCAGATTCCAGGCCGCGACTGCCGCGCTGACGAGCAAGACCAAGCGGTTGATGAGGGCCCGGCGGTCGGCGAGGTAGACGAAAAGACCGATGTGAACGGCCACAATGGGCAGAACCAAGACGGCAGCGGAGAAAAGAGTGCCCATAAATCACCCCTCAGACGAATAATTCCGTGAGGGACCGCTATGTCCTGTTGGAAATCTGTTGGCGGGGAAAAGGAAAGGCGCCGGGCGGGTTGACCGGCGCCTTTCCTTGGGAAGAAGTGAGTTGCGGGTACGAGCCTTTGCGCGTCAAGGGCTGTTGAACTGCCCGACGGCGATCCATTCGGCCAGGGACTCGGCGTAGGCCGGCTCCAAATGAAGGGCGGAGTAAAGGAAGAGCGTGCCGTCCGAGGCTGTGGTCAACCTGACGTCCTGGTATCGCTCGTCCTTTGCCATCGCTTCCGCCGCTGCCAGTACCTCCTCCGCGGAGAGGAGGAAAGGAGGCGCGGCGAGGGACGCGACCGGCGTCGGCCGGGGATAGGTGGCGGAGTCGGATCTCACGGCCTCCGCCACCGCCCGCAACACGTCTCCGGCCGCCGACCTGGCCGCTGCTTCGGCGTATTGGCGGGACATGTACCGGTCCGAATACAGATAGAGGCAGTCTCCTTCCGGCACTTCCCGGATATCGGAGCAGTCCGGAGCTTCCGGGTCTGCCAGAAGGGAGCGGAACTCGTCAGCCGAGCCCTCCCATACCTCACTCAAGGGGACCACGCGGCCGCCCTGAGAGGCCTGCCGGACCTTGTCCGCCAGTTCTTGCAGTTGTCCAACGGGCCGTTCCTCGGCCATCAGTGTCAGCCTCCGTTACGGCAAAAGCCCTGTGGCCGCCAGCTTGTCGGCGACGTCCTTCAGCCCGAGCCGTTCGTAGGTTGCCCGGGTCGGGGCACCCGTCTTCTTGTCCCAGCCGAGGACTTCGTAGAGCATGTCTTTGCCCAGTTCGATGTCGGCCCGGTCCATCTTGTAATGGCCGGGAGTGAACGGCTGCTTGTCGGCCGGGTAGTCGAACACCCAGTCGGGCGCCGTATCGTGCCGGTTCCTCATGTCCACGGTGCCCATGTCACGGATGGTGAGCGCCCGGTGGAGGTTGAAGATCCGCTCACCAACGAGGTCGAGTTCGTTGACGTCCTTCTGGTCGCCGGTGGCCAGAGAGTAGAGCTGCGCCTCCAGCGTGTTGTCCCCCTCGTAGCCGCGGGATTTCAGCGGAGAGGCGACCAGCGGCCACATCCAGTTGCAGAGCGTCAGGGAGTCGTGGAGCTCCTTGCGGAACACCGCCCAGGCCGCCATGCGCGCCTTACCCATATTCATGGGCTTGCAGTCGTTGACGTTGTCCACAGCCCCGGGTTCACCCCAGAGCTTGGCGGCGATCTTCTGCTTGACCTCCAGGGGCAGCCCGTTGCGGGTGAAGTTGGAGTGGGAGTGGCACTGGGAGTCGCGGTTGTACATCATGTTGATGAGCACGCCCGTCTGCCCGGCGTCCTCCGGGGAGTGATGCTTCGGATGGCCCAGCTTCCAGTAGGCGAGCGTGGGGTTCTTGAAGTACTCGGGCGGGAACTTCCAGCGTTCGGCCAGCCGGCCGGAACCCTCACCGAAGGCCACGCCCAGCTCGCCCACCTTGAAGGCGATACGGCGGTAGATCTCGTTGAGGAACTCCGGGTCGCCCTTTTCGTACTTGTCCCAGGGGATGGAGTTATACTCTTTCTCGGGGACGTTGGCTTTGATCAGCCCGTTGTAGTAGGCCCACTGGAACTCACGCTGCAGCAGCCCGTAGTTGCACCAGACGCCATAGTCATCCGCCAGGTGCTTGCCTAGGACGGCGGCCTCGATACTCGTCATTCCGCGGGACCCGTCGGGGAAGGACTTGAAGAAGCTCCGGGCACCCCAGCCTACGCAGGTGTTGGCGGCGTACCGGCTCACGCCGTACTTGTCCTCGACCGACGGCACGTCGATGTGGACGTAACAACGGATCGGGCAGGAGGCGCAGCCGCCCATCCGGACCGTGTACCGCTCGGCGAGCGGACCCAGATCGAAAGTGGCCTTCATCGTGCGGTAGCCGATCCGGTTGAGGTCCTCGGGCCGGCACTCGCCGGTCTCGACGGGCGGGTTCGCGGCGCCCCAGTAGAGACCTTTCCGGGCTGTCCAGCGGACGCCGGGATCCCAGTATTCGGCCCAGGGCTGAGGGGTGCTCGGGACCACGTGCTGGTTGTTGGCCCCCAGGATGGACAGGATGAACTGGTTCAGTTCCTTCCAGGCCTTCCGGTCGCCGGCGATCCTGACCGAGCCGGTGCCCTTGACGGCGATCGCCTTGAGGTTCTTCGAGCCGAGCACCCCGCCGACTCCTCCGGCCGAATGCGAGTAGCTGTTCATCACCGTCGACAGGCGAACCAGGTTTTCGCCAGCCTGGCCGATCGCGGCCACCTGGGTCTCGGGTCCCATCTCCTGGCAGATGGCGTCTGTCGCCCGGTAGATGCCGTTCCCCCACAGGTGGGAAGCGTCCCGGATCTCCACCTTGTCGTCCATGATGGCGATGTACACCGGCTTCGACGCCTTGCCCTCGATGATCACGTTGTCCCAGCCGGCGTACTTGAGTTCAGCTCCCCAGTGGCCGCCCATGTGTCCGGTTCCGACCAGTTCCACGGGCCAGACGGTGGGGAAGATGGTGGTGATGGAGGTGCGCCCGCCGCAGGGTGCGCCCGTCCCGGTCAGCGGGCCTACGCCGAAGATGATCTTGTTGGCCTCGTCGAAGGCCTTGGTTCCGGCCGGTACCTCATCCCACAGAACCTTGTAGCCGACGCCGGTGCCGCCGAGGTAGTCCTTGTACTTGGCGATCGTGTCTTCCACGGCGATCTTGCCGGTGGAAAGGTTCACGCGCAGAGTCTTACCGGTCCATCCGCCGTATGCAGCCATCTCGCTTCATCTCCTCTCAGTGGCAGGTGTCGCAGCCGGCGCTCTTGTAGTCCGGCGCGGCGGGAGGAACCTGGCGGATCGGCACCGCCTGGGTCAGGTCGCGCCAGGATACGAACTGCAGAGCGCTGCACGGACAGGCTTCCACACACTGCGGCTTGCCGTTGCAGAGGAAGCATTTGCTCGCTTTGTTCGTGTCGGGGTCGAAGACCATCATTTCCCAAGGACATGCCCGCTGGCAGAGCTTGCACCCTTTGCACTTGGCCGGGTCGACCTTTCTGGCTCCCGTCTTCTCGTCCACCACGATCGCGCCGTTGGGGCAGGCGGTCGCGCACGGCACCGGATGCGGGCATTGCTTGCAGGTATCCTGGACCAGCCGGAAGTTTCCGTACTCGCCCATGCTGCGGTTGAACCCGGCCTGCTGGCCGCGGGGCCCGAAGTTGTAGTTACGGGAGACCTTGATGCGGGCCAGCGAGGGCGAGGACTTCCCGTCGTTGTACTCGGTACAGGCCAGCTCACATCGCTTGCAGCCGGTGCAGCGGGTCGTGTCGGCGACAATGACTCCCTGTGCATTCTCCAGGATGACGAAAGGTGCGGTTCCTGCCTTCTTCGCCAGCAAGCCCAGGGCCGAGGCCCCCACGACGGTCCCCAGCGTGGCTTTGAGGAAGCCGCGCCGTGTCGTTTCTGCCGACAGCCCCAGGTAGTTGGCCAGGCGCATGAAGAGTTCCTGGTCGTCCATGGGCATCGCGCTACCCCCTTTATTCGATTTTGTTCGATTTCGGCTCTGGTACAACAATTAGCCGGTTGCCTGAAGCGTCCTCCAGGCGGGAGTGAACCGGCAGATAGACGGAGCGAATGGCGCGCTGCGTGGAACGAAGGCGCCGGCCGCGAGGCGAGGCTGCCGGGCCGGCAAAAGCTTGGGCATTGTCAGGAGCGGGGATTGCCGGTAGAATGTATGGCGGGGG